>JAHHHL010000001.1 GCA_019359375.1 Lyngbya sp. HA4199-MV5 | reverse complement strand
TTGATGCCGAAAGGCTCGAAGCTTGTCAAAATTACTCATAGTCAAGTGATTTGAAACGTCCTTGACTATTAAGCAGTCAGATCGTTCGGTCTGGCTGCCTTTCCTCGCTCTTTAGTCTAAACTCCAGAAGCAAGGCTTATGCACTAACAACCTTGCTGGTCTGCCTATTTCTGATACGCCGCAAGCCTTTAGAGCTTTACAACCAACAACTAACAACTAACAACTAACAACTTCTAAGCTGACGGCTAACTCTGAGCGTGTCGCTTTTGATGCCAGCTCCAGGCGTGAGTCATTAATGTGTGCAGATCGGCGTACTGTGGGTTCCAGCCTAAGACCTGGCGGGCACGATCGCCACTGCCAACCAGTGCAGGCGGATCGCCGGGACGACGAGGGTGTTCGATCGCGGGAATCTCTCGTCCTGTCACTTGGCGCGCCATTTCAATCACTTCGCGTACCGAAAAGCCGTTGCCGTTGCCCAGGTTGAAAATCGTCGTGTTGCCGCCCTTGAGTAGATAAGATAGTCCCGAAACGTGAGCCTGTGCCAGATCCGCAACATGAATATAGTCACGAATGCAGGTGCCATCGGGGGTGGGGTAATCGGTGCCAAAGATGGCGATCGAATCGCGTAGCCCCAATGCAGTTTGCAAGACGAGGGGAATCAGGTGTGTTTCGGGTGAGTGGTCTTCGCCTAAGCGTCCTTCAGGATCGGCACCTGCCGCATTGAAGTAGCGGAAGCAGACCGATTTGAAGTCATAGGCTTTGTCAAAATCAGTCAGCACCCGCTCAATCATGAGCTTCGTTGCACCATAGGGATTGATGGGATTCTGGGGATGGTCTTCGGGAATGGGGATGATCTGCGGCACCCCGTAGGTTGCACAGGTTGAGGAGAAGACAAAATGCTTCACGTTCGCAGCCAGCATTGCCTCTAGCAGCGTCAGTGTGCCAACAAAGTTGTTTTGGTAATACTTAGCAGGGTCAGTGACCGACTCGCCGACATAGGCATACGCCGCAAAGTGCATCACAGCGCTAATGTTGTAGGTGGCAAAAAGTTTGTCTAAGAGGGCGCGATCGTTCGTATCCCCTTCGACTAACTCAACCTTTAAGACCGTTTCAGCAATGTCTCGATGCCCATACACGAGGTTGTCTAGCACAATGACGTGGTAGCCTGCCTGTTGCAGTGCCAAGACTGCATGAGAGCCGATGTAGCCTGCCCCGCCCGTAACTAGGATTGTTGCTTGACTCTGTGACATACGCGATTGCCTGCTGAAGATTCCTTAAACGCTGGCTTTAGTCTAATCCAGGTTTTATAAAGTCCAGGTAAATTGCGCCCCCAGTCTGCTGCAAAAAGCATAAGGGAGTGATTTAGTTTTGGCGCGAGCGGTCAGCTAACTGCAAAGCAGAAGCAAGCTACAACGGTCAGTGCTTACCTTTCACTGTCTGCCTTATTCTTTCTAGCGTTCCCATTGAGCGGTTGTTGGGGCGCGTGATCAACTCAGCTCCAAAAGCGGGAACGATCGAGCGCCGCTTGACCGATGCATAGTACTTTATGAGGATCGAAATGTTTTCGGATCCGGATCCATTTCAATCTTTACAGCCTTTGTGAGGGCAACCCCTGACAGAGTTGTTGAGGCAGTTGCTGCACCACGCGTTGAAAGGGTGCAGAGTTGTCTAAACCCTGAGCTAAGATCAACGCGCCCTGAATGGTAATGACCCCATCTTCACCGCGTTGCTGCGCCAGTGTTTTGTTCATGCCCTCATCCATCAGGATGGACGCGATCGTATCAATCCACGTATGCAAAAGTGCGCTTACCCGCGCTCGAAAGATATCCTTACCAGAGCCGAGCATGAGAGCCGCGAGTAAACAAGGCTTTTGCCCACTGTTGTAGACCTTGTTGATGCGATCGCACATCACTTGTAACCGGGTCAGCGCATCCCCTTCGCACTGCAACGCTGCAACGGCAATCTGCTCTAAGCCTTGCTCTAACGCAATAAGAACGGTTTCGACCATCTCATCCTTCCCGCCTGGAAAGTGGTGATACAGGCTGGCTTTACCTAATCCGGTGGCGTGCGAAATTTTAGAGAGTGTCACACCGTCATAGCCAAACTGCCGAAACAGGTCGAGCAGCAACGGGACATAAGTTTGCTTAGACATGGAGTTTTTTGAGACGAAGAGATGGAAATTGAGAAAAATTGCCGCTCGCCCGTTGACATGGTACCAAACGATCGGTACAGTAAACCTAGACCGAACGAACGGTACACTCTTTAACAGGATTCCACCCATGATCAAACTTTATGGTCACGAGGTTTCGGGCAACAGCTACAAAGCAAAGCTCATGCTGTCTTTGTTGGGTTTAGAGTACGAATGGCTTAAAGTCGATTTACTCGCTGGAGCGCACAAGCAGCCTGAATTTCTTGCGCTTAATCCCTTTGGGCAAGTGCCCGTTTTAGTGGATGACGAGATTGTTTTAGCGGATGCTCAAGCCATTCTGGTCTATCTGGCACGGCAGTATGGTGGTGAATCCTGGTTGCCTTTGCAGGCAGAATCGATGAGTCGGGTGATCCGCTGGCTTTCCACGGCGGCAGGCGAAGTGCGTCAGGGTCCTGAAAGTGCGCGGCTTTACTATTTGTTTGGAGCAACGAATATCAATCTCGATCGCGCTCAGCAAAAAGCAACCTTCATCCTGACGCAACTCGACAAGCGCTTGAGTACCCACACCTGGCTGGAGTTCGATCGCCCCACAATTGCGGATGTTGCGGTGTTTCCCTACGTTGCCCTCGCACGAGATGGCAAAATTGACCTCGATGCTTATCCTCATGTGCTGGCGTGGATCGATCGCGTCAAGCAACTCCCTGGCTACACCCCAATGGCAGGAATTTAGGGACGCAGGTGGTCAATGCATTGATCGTGGTTTTGATGGAAACGGGTGTGGGGTGTGGGGTGTGGGGTATGGGGAATCGACTCAAGCAGCCATCGCACGATTCAAAGGGAGAGCGCACAATGTCATCAGGTTGGTCACAGGTTGAATCCCCGTTTCATGCAGGTGAACTGGCGATTCAAGCTCGGCTCGGTGTTTTGGATCGCATCGATCGGCAGGGACGGCAGATGATTCGCCCCTACCTCACACAGCAGCATCGTCAGTTTTTTGCTCAGCTTTCCTATGTGCTGGTAGGGACGGTGGATGCGGATGGCAACCCGTGGGCTTCAATACTGGTAGGCAATCCTGGCTTTTTATCCACTCCGGACGATCGCACCTTGCGCGTTACAGCCAGTCCCCTTTTGGGTGATCCGCTCATTCACACAATTTCAGAAGGCACTCAGATTGGCTTACTGGGCATCGAACTCCATACCCGTCGTCGCAATCGCCTCAATGGAATCGTGACAACCATTCACAGCGAAGGCTTTGAAATACAGGTGGGGCAGAGTTTTGGCAACTGTCCTCAATATATTCAAGCCCGCCAGTTTGAGCTTGAAGGACATCTAGTGACAACACCTCAACCGATTCATTCGGTGGAAACAATTGGAGAGCCGGAACGTGGGATGATCACCATATCAGACACGTTCTTCATTGCCACTGCCTATCAAGCGGCAGAAGCAGGAGCCGCGAGTGGTGTGGATGTTTCCCATCGCGGTGGTAAACCAGGTTTTGTGCGGCTTGATGATAACCAGACATTCACCGTGCCGGACTTTTCGGGTAATCACTGTTTCAATACCTTCGGAAATTTGGAACTCAATCCCCGTGCAGGCTTGCTGTTTCTAGCGTTTGAGCAGGGCGATCTGCTTTACTTAACGGGCACCGCTGAAGTGATTTGGGATGGGGATGAGATCAACGCCTATGAAGGAGCCGAACGCCTGTTGCGGTTTCATCTCACGCACGGTTATCGGGTGGAAGGCAGTCTACCCTTACGCTGGTCAGAGCCGGAGTTTTCGCCCTTTCTCGATCGCACAGGTGCCTGGTGTAGCAATTTCCAGTCGAGTGAAATACAGTCTTAGAAAGGCAGAAGGCAGGGGCAGAGAGCAGAAGGTCGAGAAAGCAGGATTTCCTTCTGCTTTCTGTCTCAAACTCTAAAAACTTGTCTCTCACTAGGGTGAAAACCGCTGTAATGCTGCACTCAAGGCTTCACAACTGGTCGAACCGTTGTCAACACATACTTACGTCTCAATTCATCACACCATTTGTGGAAAAATATGGAAACGAAACCCCCTCTTCCTCCCTTCACCCTGGAAACCGCTAAAGCTAAAGTGCAGGCGGCAGAAGATGCCTGGAATACTCGTGATCCCGATCGCGTTGCGCTGGCGTATACCGAAGATTCAGAGTGGCGCAACCGAGCCGAATTTTTTAGCGGACGCGCCGCCATTAGAGAATTTCTCAAGCGCAAGTGGGCAAAGGAACTCGATTATCGCCTCAGAAAAGAGCTGTGGTGCTTTATGGACAATCGCATTGCCGTGCGCTTTGAGTATGAATGGCACGATGATGCTGGCTTCTGGTATCGCGCTTATGGCAATGAAAATTGGGAATTTGCCGAAAATGGTTTGATGATGCGACGGTTTGCCAGCATTAACGATGTGCCGATTCAAGAAGCCGATCGCAAGTTTCGTTGGGAGCGCTCCTAACACGTTGTCTTCTACAGACCGCTCGGAGTGATTGATCGTGCTCTACCTCAGCCTGGGCAGTGAATCACTCTAAGCAGTGGCACTGAAGACGATCGCGCTTTAAAAGAACGCGCTGACCAAACAACGAAAGTCAGGCAACATTGGACTGGTTAATTCATCCTCACGGTAAAACGTGGCTACCAACTTTAAGGCAGCATTCTCGCGGCGATAGACCTCAACAGATTGTTCCTTGAGGTTGACAATCCAATACTCAAAAACACCTTGAGCAGAGTACAGTTTTAACTTTGCCTCTCGATCGCGCCGTTCGTTTGTCTTTCCTGGAGACAGCACTTCAACCACTAACTCTGGAGCCGCCGTAAGATGTCCTGCCTCATCTAACAAATGTTCCAGGCGATCGTTGCTGATCCAAACAACATCAGGAATCACGTTATCGGAATCTGAAAAGATAACACCGGGCGTAATGTTTGCTTGACCCAAACCACTCTCGTCTGACCAGAGTTTCAGTACCGATCCAATATTGATGCAAGCAGCTTGATGCTTCCAATCAGGTGCCCTTGTCACAAACAGTTCTCCGTCAATAATTTCATAACGGTTTACCCGATCGCCTTCAAAAAGACCCAAATCGGCGATCGTCCAGCGCACTGCATTAGTTGGCGTTGACTGCATGATGTGCCTCAAAGTTCACCGTTAATTTTCCGCCGCAGTATTTCTGTTATCTGCGCTTGTCCTTCCTCGGTGTCGGGAAAGTCGTATCTCACAGCGTTAGGACTCCGACGACTCATAAGAGAACGAACGGCTTCCAGATCTTCCCGGTTTGCCAGGACGTACGCCCGTAGCTCGGCTTTATTCATGCTTTCAAAGTCAGGTGTCATTAGAAAACTCCCAGCGTCCATCTTGATTGATGCTAATCTCGATGTTCTCTCCAGCCAGAATATAGATATCACCTGTCAGCGGATCAAACCGGAATAGAGTAATGTCCCGGTATAGAGTTGATAGGCTTTGGCAAACTTTGACGGCTTTCAGCGCCTGTCTGGCTGTTAGAAAATACATCTGCATCCATTCTGGCACAGTAACCAATGTTAGCAAAAAGTCGTCGGGTGGTCATTGCCCACTTTACTTACTTGCCTCATTCAATGAAGCCTGGACACTTCAATTTTCGAAAGATAAGATTGACGAAATGACTTTTTCTAGGGAAAGCTGAAAATGACGCAATCTGGTGGTGATGGCGGGAATAACAATCCATATGAAGCTGCTGCCTATGCTGGAGCAGGTGCGGCGGCTGGAGCAGGTATAGCGGCAACTGTTGGTGGAATGGGATTAGCAGTCGGTGGTACGGCTGTTGCAATCACTGCGGCACCTGTTGTTGCTGCTGGTACTGTCGTGGGATTAGCAGCATACGGACTGAAGAGAGCGTTTTGGGG
This sequence comes from Lyngbya sp. HA4199-MV5, assembly GCA_019359375.1. Taxonomy (GTDB): domain Bacteria; phylum Cyanobacteriota; class Cyanobacteriia; order Leptolyngbyales; family Leptolyngbyaceae; genus Stenomitos. Next base: position 339,937 of record JAHHHL010000001.1, on the reverse strand, counting down.
TTGAAGTAGCAGGTACTAATTCAACTATTACTTTCAAAAGATAAGGGTGAGCATTGCTCACCCTTATCTTTTAGTTAGATAGGAATGAGGCTAACAAATACTAAACCTTCGTTTCTTCGCGTACCAACTTGTCCCAGCCGAGATCTTTGAGGTTGTTGTTGCGGCGGAGAGGACGTGTCACCAGTTCCAGAATGTCGCGGGCATTGGTGAAGCCGTGAATTTGGGCAAAGGTGAACTCAACCGACCATTTGGTGTTGATGCCACGCGCTTCTAGAGGATTAGCGTGTGCCATGCCTGTGATGACGAGATCGGGTTTCAGGTCGTTGATGCGCTGCAACTGATTGTAGTTGTCGGGCTTCTCGACAATGGTAGGAGTCGGTACGCCCATCTCACGGCAGGTCTGCTCCAGATACGCGAGTTCTGCTGCCTGATAGCGCTTATCCATATAGGGAATGCCGATTTCGGGGCAGGTCATGCCGCAGCGGATGAGGAAGCGTGCCAGGGAAATTTCCAGCAGATTATCGCCCATGAAGAAGACGGATTTGCCGCGAATGAGTTGGAGGTAGTCTTCCAGGCTTGCCCAGATTTGCGCTTCCCGATCGTCCAGTCCTTTCGGTTCAATCCCAAACACCGAGCAGATTTTTTCAATCCAGGCGCGGGTGCCATCAGGACCGATCGGAAACGGAGCGCCAATCAACTTACACTTGCGACGACGCATAAAGGTGGTCGCGGTGCGTGACAGGAAGGGATTCACCCCTGCCACGTAGTAGCCTTCTTCAATCACAGGCAGCTCGGTGTAACGCTTGGCAGGCAACCAACCGGAGACTTTGATGCCCTGTTTTTTCAATTCCAGCGTCAATTGGGTGACGACGGGATCGGGCAGAGAGCCGAACAGCACCAGCGGCGGGTGATCCACATACTCCGATTCGGAGGTGGCAATCTCTTCTTTTTTGCGACCAAAGTTCAATAGTTTGGTGATGGCGTTGCGCTCTTCTTTGTCACCTTCGGCAGCAAGGGGTTTATCGGGGCAGCGGTTGACCATCGCCGCGAGGACGGTATCTTCGCCCTGAGTGAAGGCATAATCTAAACCATTGGCACGAGCCACGACGATCGGAATCCCAATTTCAGCCTCCAACCGGGGAGCCAAGCCTTCCAGATCCATTTTGATGATTTCGGTGGTGCAGGTGCCAATCCACACGATGACGCTGGGGTTGCGATCGCGCTTAATCTGCACGCACAGCCGCTTCAATTCTTCGTAATCGTTCAATTGGGCAGAAATATCCCCTTCTTCCAGTTCTGCCATTGCGTAACGCGGCTCAGCGAAGATCATTACGCCCATTGCGTTTTGCAGAAAATAGCCGCAGGTCTTGGTGCCAATGACCAGAAAGAAGCTGTCTTCAATCTTTTGGTACAGCCATGCGACGCAGCTAATGGGGCAGAAGGTGTGATAATTGCCTGTTTCGCATTCAAAATTCAGGGCTTGCGGTTCAGTTTCGGCAAGAGACATGGATGTGACCTCTGTGGGGAAAGTTATGAGGGAGAGAGTTATAAGTTATGAGTTTTGAGTTGGGAAGAGAGATGAGGGATGAGGGATGAAAGGAGAACGTTTTGAGTTTAGCTATTCTGACTTCTCACTCCTGCCTTCTGCCTTCTGCCTTCTGCCTCCTGCCTTCTTCACTAATCGCGTCGATCGCGGGAGCCTCGGCAGTCTTCGTCAATTTCAGCGGGTAGTTTCTCGCGGACTTTTTGTGCCTGAATCTTGATCTCATTCAGGGCGGCAGGGAGCATTTTGACAGAACCATTGGGGTCATTGGTTTTGCCGTTTTTGGCGGCGATCGCGCCTACATGATCTTCGGGGTTAAAGTTGAGTCCCAATGCCATGACGATGCGATCGGGGTTATGGCTGAGATCGACGACCAGGGGCAACAGTTGAGCCAGTCGGGGTTCCAGCACTGAGAGGGTTGCCAAAATAAAACCAGACGACGGACGGCGTTGCCCATCACAGTTGACCCACACCCCTAAACGCGACAGCCATTGACGATTTTCGGCGTAGTAGGTCAACCATTTTTCTCGCACAGACTGGCGAATTTGCTCGGTATTCACAAGATTAGTTTTGAGTTTTGAGTGATGAGTTTTGAGTTTGTTATTAACTCATAACCCAAAACTGTTAACTCCTAACTCCCTTTTAGACCATCATTAGATCTAATTCTTCTGCTTCCGATCGTGCGGGTGGCTTGGCAGGGTTGAGGTAGAAGTCGGAAAGGAGGGCGAAGAGGTCACGATCGGGCGTGTCGTTGGGTACCACACCTTCGGGACGCGCCAGAATTTGATCGGCGATGTTGAGGTAGTAATCGCACACGTAATTGAGCGAGGGATCGGTTTCTGCCATTTCAAACAGAGTCTTGCCTTTGACCCGTGACACGCGAATGTCTTCAATCAGCGGCAAAATTTCCAGCACGGGCATGGGCACGGTTTCAATGTATTTGTCGATCAGGTCGCGCTTGGAGGTGCGGTTGCCGATCAAGCCGCCCAAACGGAGGGGATGGGTGCGGGCTTTCTCACGGACGGAAGCGGCAATGCGGTTAGCGGCGAACAGGGCATCAAAGCCGTTGTCGGTGACAATCATGCAGTAGTCGGCGTAGTTGAGGGGCGCGGCAAAGCCTCCGCACACCACGTCGCCCAACACATCGAACAGAATGACATCGTATTCGTCAAAGGCGTTGAGTTCTTTCAACAGCTTGACGGTTTCGCCCACCACGTAGCCGCCGCAACCTGCACCTGCGGGAGGTCCACCGGCTTCGACGCAATCCACACCGCCATAGCCTTTGTAGATCACATCTTCAGACCACACATCTTCGTAGTGGTAGTCTTTTTCTTGCAGGGTGTCGATGATGGTGGGGATGAGAAAGCCCGTCAGCGTAAAGGTGCTGTCGTGTTTGGGGTCGCACCCAATTTGCAAGACTTTTTTGCCACGACGCGCCAGTGCGACTGAGATGTTGCAGCTTGTCGTGGATTTGCCAATGCCGCCTTTGCCGTAAACTGCGAGTTTCACTCTAGTTATCTCCTAATCGTGTCGTGGTCGATCGCCGTTGGGTCGATGAGGTCATTATTGGGCAACGCGATCGCAAAGGAAAGGGCTACCCATCATGAACAGGGTCATAAAACAGAGTCTCAATGCCTCCGAAACTGCCTGTTACTCAACCGGAATCATAAACCCCTATCAGCCTGCAAAACCGTACCTTCACGAGTTTTAACGTTTGTTTTTTATAAAAAGCGGAACAAAAGACAACAGTAACAACCGCGATGAACTGTCTGCTCTGGCAGAATTTTGGGGCGATCGCCCCTCCACCACACGCCACTTCACCGCTCCTACAGCCGCCTTAGAAGGGATATGCAGAGTTGTAAGCCTTACTGAGCGGCGATCGATCCACTGAAAACCAGGCGCTCATCCATTGATTGCGGCTGACTTACTGCGATTCGATCGCCGCAAACCGCTGTTTTATTAAAAATAGTGACAACTTCCCAACCTGTATCCTTTTCGTAACAGAAGCATTACTGCTTCACATATCCGCGAAACAATGGGATTGGCTTTTGGGAACCGTGACCTTGAGGATCATAGGGTAATAATGTTTTCCCATCCGCTGTCACATATAAATACAATGTGCAGTTCTCAGGACATTTGATAACTTTATTTGAGTAATCGAGTTCGATCAACTCGGTAGTGAAAATGAGTTCATTCCCATTAAGCCGAACCTTACCGTAATCCTTAACATTACTAATGCTCAACAAGTTCTGAGACTCATACGTGCCATCCGCGTCTATTTTGATCCACTGTACCTCCAACAATTGTCGAACAGATATTTCAAAGGATGCGCCATCTCGACCATCTTTTTTCAACGCCTCTTGTGCTTTTATCAACTGCTGCTCATCAACAGTACCTTTGTACGTTCCTGCCAGTGACTTGATCGTGAGTGGTGCGGGAACAGGTGAGACGATCGCGGGTTGGGGAGAAGCGGGACGATCGTCGTTGGCGATCGCAGACGGCACAGTTGGCGTACACGATCCCGATAGCGTCAAGACTGGTAGAAGAAGTAGAACAGGTGAAATTCGCATGATGATTGAAGTGCGTTGAGGTGCGATCGCATAGAGCTATGCGGAGTCTAGCAAACGCATGGGTAGAACTTCATCGGCGTTATTACTTGCTCAACGATTGAAGTTCTAGAGGCAAATTTGGGCAATTTGATCAAATGTTGACTAAATTGTGTGGGCGATCGCAAAATTGGCTAAAAATTTTGCTTCAATCTCAAGCCACAGGCAGTATAACGACAGTAGATGTCAAACGTTTCTAAGCTTGGCGCATATCATTATTTCGCGATTGGGCTTTTCTTGACCGATGGAGACTCCATATGGTGACGAGAGGAAAACCCACAGAATTAGACTGGAAGCCGTTTTTAGGGAAGTAGATCCTGGAGCAACATCGTTCGATCGTGTCGTGGTGAATCCACCCACTGGCAGCAAGCAATTTCAATCATCCTCTTAACGTGTAAAGGAGCAAATCGTGGTTCAAGATTTTACCGCCTTCAGAAAAATTTCGTTTCAGACCGTCGATGTGGAAGTGGCTCTCGCCGAGATTGAGTACCAGTATCTCAAATTTATCTGCGAAGCCACGCTCCGTAATTCGGATGAGGTTTTGCGAGAGCAAATCCGCCATTTGCACATTGCAGGTTTGCCCTCGTTTGATGAATGGCGCAAACAAGACACCGTTCCAGCCATGCTGTTGCCTGCCATTGAAACCAATACGATTCCCACGACGGCGATCGAAAGCCAGGATGCGCCCATTGAAACGATCGCTGAGCCAGTTGTAAAAGTTGATGGACGGAAGAAGAACGGTCGCAAACCCTCAGAGCCAACTGCAACCGCGAAAGTAGCCAAAGCAAAGCCGTCAAAAACTGCCACCGCCAGTAGCGCAGCACCCGGTAGTGCCGCCGAGAAACTCGTCAACGTTCTCTCTGATCAGGCAACCGCCAAACTCACCTCGCGTACCGTCATTGAACAACAGCATGAACTTCTAAGCGCTGTGTTGAAAGAAGGCAAATCCTACGATGACCTTGCTGCCATTCTGACCAGTCATGGTGCCAAGATCAGCGCTTCCACCCTGAGAAATTACATTTCAGCGGCAAGACGACTCGCCAAAACCGGGAAAGCCAGTAAAGCAGGTAAGTCAACGACTGCAAAAGCGACGAGTGTAACGGCAATCGACGCGATCGCCCCTGAGCCATCAACCGCAGCATCCGTAGAACCAACCTCAAGCAGCGCCTCCACGCCATCAGCCGCAGAGACCCCAGTAGAAGCACCAACCCCGGCACCCGCAAAACCCAAACGCGGTCGTCCGAAAGCAGCGGCTAAAACCAGCCTTGAGCGCGAAACCAGCATCAAGGCAAAGCCTGGTCGTAAGCCCAAGGAAGCCGTTGCTCAAGCGCCTGCACCGAAACGGCGGAAGGCTAGAGTCTAGTCTCGTCGTAACCAGCCATACCCTGTCTCAACAGATAACGGCAAAGCTACTCCATCTAACGCAGGCAACCGATCGCTGCCAAAAAGCAAATCTGGTAAGCGATCGGGCTGGTAAACCAGAACCGATCGCTCATGGGGATCAAGCAGCCAACCCAATTGGGTGCCGTGTCGCAAACAGTGGAGAATGTTGCCAGTGACTTTGGTTTGACTTTGAGCCGGAGACAAAATTTCAATCACCCAGGGCGGCGCAAACTCAATGCCAGCGCTGCTGATATCGCCGCTTTCATCCAGTGGTAGTTGGCTCTTATCCATCACCACCACGTCGGGCACGATAGAACGGTTGCCAATGGTGCAGCGCAACTCTGGAAAGGCTTCGTAGCGCGTATTTGCCTGATCGATCGCAGCAATTAAGCCTTTCTGCAAGAGGCTATGTTTACCACCCCCCATCGGCTTTTGCACTCCCTCTCCATTGATGTATTCCCAGGCGGGTGACTCCTCGATGTAAGGCAATTGCAAGAATGCCTGCAACGTTAGTTTGGGTGCTGCGATCGTCATAGGTTCACTCCTTAGAAGGTAATGACTGTTCGGATGCCTTCGCCGTTGTGCATGAGGTCAAAGGCTTCGTTGATGCGATCGACGGGCATGACATTTGTGATCAAATCATCAATATTGATCTTGCCATCCATATACCAATCCACAATTTTGGGTACATCAGTGCGACCTCTTGCACCCCCAAACGCACTGCCCTTCCAGACGCGCCCCGTCACCAGTTGAAACGGTCGGGTACTAATTTCCTGCCCCGCTCCCGCTACACCAATGATGACACTCACGCCCCAGCCCTTGTGACAGCATTCCAGCGCCTGTCGCATCACCTTGACATTACCGATGCATTCAAAGCTATAGTCCGCTCCCCCTTTCGTCAGTTCAACTAAGTGTGCGACCAGATCGCCCTCAACCTCACTGGGGTTTACAAAGTGCGTCATGCCCAGCTTTTCTGCCAATGCCGTCTTTTTGGGGTTCAGGTCTACGCCCACAATCATATTTGCGCCCACCATGCGGGCACCTTGAATGACGTTGAGACCAATGCCACCCAGACCAAAGACCACAACATTCGCCCCTGGCTCGACCTTTGCGGTATTGATGACTGCACCAATCCCAGTCGTCACACCGCAGCCGATATAGCAGACCTTTTCAAACGGGGCATCGTCACGGATTTTGGCAACGGCAATTTCGGGCAGCACGGTGTAATTGGCAAAGGTGGACGTGCCCATATAGTGATAGAGCGGTTTGCCGTTAAAAGAAAACCGACTGCTCCCATCTGGCATCACTCCTCGCCCTTGAGTCGATCGAATCGCCTGACACAGATTGGTTTTCTGGCTCAAACAGTATGCACACTGGCGACATTCGGGCGTGTAGAGGGGAATAACGTGATCGCCCGGTTTAAGCGATGTTACTCCTGCGCCGACTTCCGCCACCACACCCGCGCCCTCATGCCCCAGAATGGCAGGAAACAGCCCCTCAGGGTCATTTCCAGAAAGCGTATAGGCATCCGTATGACAAACGCCTGTCGCTTTAATTTCCACTAGCACTTCGCCTGCCCTGGGTTCTTCAAGCTGCACGGTTTCAATACTGAGCGGTTTGCCTGCTTCTAAGGCAACAGCAGCTTTGACATCCATAACGTTGCTCCAAGTCCATTTAAGTGGTGTGCGATCGCAATTCTGCGAGTGAGGCTCAGTTCATAGTTTAAGGCAGAAGGCAGGAGGCAGAGGGCAGAAGGGGAGGCAAGGGGTGAGGGATGAGGGATGAGGGATGAAGGATAAAGGCTAAAAGGTTTGAACAGGTGGCGACCATTGGAGCAGTTACCAACATTGAACGATCGCCAGTGTATGAACGTGGCATGACTCGAAGCAGAAAACAGATCACTCATGATTGCTCCCACTCCCTACTCCCTACTCCCTACTCCCTACTCCTGCCAGCCTTCGCGCCGATCGCGCCCACAGCCAGCCTAAGCCACTTCCTACAACGTAAGGTGGAAAATCAAACCAGCTAAAGGTATTGCCCAAAACGAGCCGTCCTGCTAAAGTAGCGCGTGCTGCCTCTAAAAACGGTGAATGCCAGAGCTGAAGCCACTCTAAGGCACAAGTTGCCAGACAAACCCCAAGGGCGATCGTGCGTAGGGATGTGCGGGGTGAGAGGAAAGCCACGAGTAAAACCCAAAAAATTTCGTAAGCAAGGCTGCCGATCGCGTCATTTAACCAGGCAAAGGTTGGGTTCGGAGCGAAGCGAATGACGTATCCGATCGGCACAAGGATGCTCATGCTGACTAACAGCACCAGCCGATAGTTTAAAAACCAGGATCTTTCAGGGTGCAACCGTGGCATCAGAAATTTTAGGTGACTGTGATCGATGACCAAATTTTTGACGAAGACGGAGAGAAGTCGGCAGCGAACTAAAGACTCAAAGGTAGACGATCAGCAGCCAGTCGAGGCTAGCGTTTGAGTAACGAACTGTAAAGGCAATAGGGTTTTCATTTTTAGACTCCTCTTCACCGTGTTCGATCAGCTAAGAAGCTAATTATTGAAAAAAATCGCCGAGTCCATAAGAAAAGCTGATCGCCGACGCTCGATCGCAGGTGAATGAAACCCAAAATTGTACATTACAGCCAATAAGATGGACAAAAAATGAAGGAGTTGCTATTGTCCAGGATTGGTTGCTACAGCCCCAACACAAAAATTTAGAAAGTTTTTTCAAAAAAAGTGAGCGTTTTTCAAATTCTTTGTTAAAGTTGGAGGCAATTTTACATCCATTTCTGAGAGCTTTATTCGAGCGTGTATGACTGCTAAATTGTCTCCCGATCCGATTGAAACTGATTCCGCTGAATCAGAGATTGCTGAACTCGACTTTGCGATCGATCTCACCGAAATTGAAGAGCTAGATCCGGACGATCCAGTTCCAGAGAAGGTTCCGTACAAGCCAACCAAAGCTGAACGTCTTGGTCTTACCGATGATTCGGTCGGGTTATTTCTGCGCGAAATGGCACGCTACCCTCTGCTGACTCAAGCACAAGAAATTGAGCTGGCGCGCGAAATTGTGAAAGGAGGCGATCGGGGTGAGCAGGCAAAACGGAAGTTGGTACGCGCAAACTTACGACTGGTTGTCTCCATTGCCAAAAAATATCTCAACCGGGGCGTGCCGTTCCTCGATTTAATCCAGGAAGGTGCAATGGGGTTGATGCGGGCTGCCGAAAAGTTTGACTACGAGCGCGGCTACAAGTTCTCAACCTATGCTTACTGGTGGATTCGGCAGGGCATTACACGCGCGATCGCCTCGCAGTCTCGTACCGTGCGGCTCCCCGTTCACATGGTCGAAAAGCTCAATCAAGTGCGTAAAGCGCGCCAAACCCTGTCTCAAGCACTCGGACGCAAGCCTACGAAAGCTGAACTTGCCGCCGCCCTCGAAATTGATGAGGACAAGCTAGAGCAAGTCCTGGATGTCAGCCAGGGCACCCTGTCGCTCCATGCCTGGGTTGGGCGAGAAGAAGATACCGAACTGATGCAACTCATTGAAGATGCTGACAATATCGCGCCCAACGATTGTTTGGATCACAAACTGTTGTGCGATCGCCTCAATTCTGTGTTGGATCACCTCAGCGATCGTGAGCGAGACATCATCCGCTTGCGCTTTGGGTTGGAAGACGGACAACACTATACTCTGACCGAAATCGGTGAACTCTATCATCTTTCACGGGAACGGGTACGCCAAATTCAGGCAAAAGCCATGCGTAAGCTTCGCCATCCACGTCGTCAAGCTTTGCTTAAGGATTGGATTCGTTAAATTGGCTTCTCGCTCATTAACCCTTGAAGCTACCCGCTACTGTGCCTCGATAGCATTTGACCCGCGTGCTCAGCTAAAAACTTGTTCAACCAAAACGCTCATTTAACCAGGAGCTAATCAACGCGTCGGTTCTACCGCTTGATGTTCTATCGCTTTGTGTAGAGACAAATTGTGTAGAGACAAATTGTGTAGAGACAGAGCGTTACAGCGTTTTCCAATTTGCTGAGGTACACCTTACTCCCTTGACTCCTTGCCCCCCTGCGTGGATCTATACTTCACTTGATTGAAAATTGCTGTATGTAGACGCGGGGCGCTATGAGAATTATGGTTTGAAGCTTATTCCAGAATCGCGCATGGTTAACTCGGATGGTAGAGGCAATACGTATTCGCTAATACTAAACTGAAGCATACAGAAACAATGTTTAGTGATGCCAGGGTTAGGATGTTGACTTGTGATGAATCTGCCATTCGTGTCCTGATTGTCGATGACCATGAGCTCACCCGGCTCAGCTTGAGTTTGGCTCTTCGGAGTCAGGCAGATTTTGAGCTGGTTGGTTTAGCAAGCAACGGGCAGGAGGCGATCGATTTGGTGCATCAGCAGCACCCAGATGTGATTATTCTGGATCTCCAAATGCCCGTGCTGGATGGTTTAAGCGCCTCCACCCAAATCAAAAGCACCAATCCGAAGATTCAAATTCTCGCCTACTCTTCGTTGGACGATCCGCAAACAGAGGTGATGATTCAAACGGCAAAAATCGATGCTTTCTGCAAAAAAGACACGGCAACGTTAGACCTGATTGCAATGGTCAGACATCTCGGACAACAAGCAGTGCGGGATTAGGGCGCGTCATCAATTAGTTCCCAAACCTTGTGGTATCAGCCTGATCACGCCGCCCTAACACACCAGGCTAGGGGCTGGAGTTTTTGTTGGAATTGACGTGTGGTCATCATTAATGACAGCCTCTACACGATCGCTCATTTGTGTCATTTTTCTGCGATCGCGATCGTGCTGACTCAGGCAAAAGACTTCAAAGCATTAACGGTTCGGTTAATGTTCAGCTAATGTTCAGCCCCGCAACCTCAAGGCAATTAAACGTCTGGAAACGTCTGCTTAAATTCGTCCAGCAGGTCATCAATCTCTTCGATCGCCTGGTTCACATCAATTCTGAGCGTGCCCAAATCTGGCTGCTCCAACAATCGCACCAACGCTTCACGTTTACCTTGAATCAGGGCAATGCGCTCTTGAAGAGTGTCAGGGTTCATTGTTGGCGCTCCTTTGTCGAGTGTGAGCTTGCGTGGTCGTCCAAGCTTTTTGCTGATCAGGCTTTATTGTAAAGCTTCTTTTCGTTAAACCGAACGTCTTTTTGCACGATCGAGCCTTCATCAGTCTTTGGTTAGATTTTAGCGACCAGCAACCCTCGATTAGGCGCTCACTTAACGCAAATAGGGAGGACGTTTGACGTTCACAGGTTTACTCCGCACAACTTCGTCAATAAAGCGTTTAAGTGCCTGATCGCGGTTTTTCATAAACGCCGACCAGAAGCCCGGTTGAAACTCATCCATTGTTTTAGCCAACGCCCATACATCCACAGCCAGAATGTTGTTGAGCGTCTCATCCTCTCGTTTCAGCGCGTTGATTTGCTCTAGCAATGACTCTTTCTCAGCAGACCGTCGATCTTCATCCTCAGACATAAAAGCCATCCTCAGACATAAAAGCGCCCAAATGAAGAGAACAAAACGAGCGAACACAACGCGATGGTTGGCACTTGATGGCGCAACGCTAGACCTTTATTTAAGCCAGCACTGTTATTTAAGCCAACACTGTGCTGATAGAGGTGCATACCATTCAACTAACCTGATTGCCTTCGTGTTGTCAAACGGCAGCAACCCTGTACCGACTTGCACTGATGCCTGCACCTTTGCGCCACGATCGCACCTCCCGTGAAAACGCCTCTAACGTGACGATCGCACTCCCAATCTCCTGTCTAGCGAGAGCATCGATCCCAGACTGTATTGATTCCCGCTCACCGTCACGAATGCCCTAAGAGAAGGATAATAAGCGTAGAATAAATCTCTACGAATCTGCCAGACCTTTACCTCCCAGACCTTTACCTCTATGTTACGTCGAATTTCTCTAGGCACGCTGGGTCTTAGCGTCGGTGGTCTTCTTACCCTCGTTGGCTTTTGGGCGTACTTTATTACCGATAACGCAACGCTGAACCTGGTTGGCTTCTTTTATGGCATTCCCCTTTTATTGATAGGGCTGGCGCTCAAAGCCTCTGAATTGGAGCCAGTGCCCCTAATGCAGCCAACGGCACCGGATGTAATTGCCCTTCGAGAGCAGCAAGCAACTTCAACCCAAAATCAGATTCGTAAGGATGTGACCCGCTACCGCTATGGTCAACGCGCGCATCTGGATAGCTCTCTCAGCCATCTTGGCTTAAGCCCCACAGATGAAGAATGCCCGACGCTAATCGGCGTACAGGAAGTGGAAACAGAGGGCGCGTACACCCTGGTGCTGGAATTTGAGTCGCCTTTGATTCCCCTTGAGGTGTGGCAGGAAAAGCAGGACAAAATCGCAAGCTTTTTTGGTCCTGGTGTGAAAGCGATCGTCACTCCAGCAGGCGACCAGCGAGTAGATGTTGCCCTGATTGCTCTTCCTTAGGAGCGCCAGTCTGGTTAAGCTCATCGTGATGGCGCATCCTTCTGCTGAGGGTGTAAAGGTTGCAACTGTGAAATGTGAGGGTGTGACTAAGACTGGCTCGGAAGCCGGGACTCATGCCATACCACTACAGTATGATCGCCTTAACAAAGCAATATCTCTTTCATGGTGCCATCGCACTTTCACAGGACTGGTGTGAGTATTTTACAAAATAGACATCATTGAAGTTTCTGCTTTTTGGGTGCATTGACTTAGACGATCGCAACTTAGATGATCGCAAAAGAGGGCAAAGAGCGTTGTCTTCTTGACGTGTCGTTTCGAGCCTTGCTTCGATCGTTCAGTTGTGATGAGAAGCATGTGTGCCAGTTCATGACTTGGGTTGAATGGCATGATGCTCACGTTTCGCTAGAGAGTTTGATCAAAGGATGTCATGGTTAACGGCTATCGGCTTCTTCGCCTTGCTTTATTGACAACGCTTAGCCTTGGCAGTGTGATTTCGCTGCTCTCTACGACCGCTCAAGCGAATGTACCGCTCAAGCGTGCAGTGATTGCCTCATTGCGGAATGCAGTGGAACTCAACGTGCTCAATCAAGCGCCACGATCGGCAACTGTCCGCGATACCTTAGCTCCTGGTGACTCGCTCTCAACGGCACAGGCTGCACGGGCAGAACTCCGCTTTGATGATGGCTCACTGGCAAGAATTGGCGGGCAGGCACTCTTGCGCTTTGTGGCAGACACCCGCACGCTGCAACTATCAAACGGGACGCTGCTTGTTTTGGTGCCTCCCGATCGTGGGCAAACCCGCATTCAAACTCCCAATGCTGTTGCAGCGATCCACGGCTCAGCGCTGTTTGTGCGCTACTTACCAGCAACGGATGTCACACTGGTTGGGGCACTCACCGAGAGCGGCATTGAGATTACAACCCGCGATCGCTCTCAACGGCAAACGCTGCAAGCAGGGCAGATTGCGGTGGTTGCCAATAATCGGATTGCGCAGGTGTATCGCTTTGATCTGAAGACGTTTTATGACACCAGCGAGTTGGTCAAAGGGTTGCATTTACAGTGCGTGGCAGCGAGCAATCGCACAGAAGCTGACCCGGCGATCGCGGCAGTGCGGGCGGAAACGGCTGAGGCTGCAAACATCCAAACCTCGGCTGGAGCTTGCAGCGAGAATGTCGCAGCCGATGATCAAGTGCTACCCGCTTCTCAGGCTTCTACTACCAGGCAACCCACACCGTCCGCTACGACTTCTGTAGAGCAGCCGACAGAAGATATCAGCGCGATCGCGCCGCCAGTCGATCGCTTGCTAGCGCCGCCAACCGTGACGTTGCCTGCGACGTTTCCACCTACGCTCGCACTTCCAACCAACATACCTTTAGCCAGCCCACCTGCCGCGATCGGTTCTACCCCTCCGAAACTAACAGAACCTCCCAGTTTGCGAGGGAATCCTCCCGGTCCAATTCCAGACCCAAACAACCTCCCACTCCCGCCTGTAGGCACTCCTCCCAATGGTGTGAGTACTCCTCCACCGCGAGGCGGCTTACCCTCAGGGCAGACGGGTATCCTTCCAGGTCAAGTTCCCTGAGACTCGACACTGATGCGATCGTTCGTATCTTCAGCCGCTAGGGTGCCAGACGCTCAAGAAGCCACGGCCCCTGCTCCAAACGGTAGCGCAGGCGATCGTGCAGACGACTGGTGCGCCCCTGCCAAAACTCAATTTGCTTTGGAATGACTCGATAGCCTCCCCAATGCGTGGGACGAGGCACGCTTTCATCTGCATAGGTGGCTTTCAACTCGGCGAAGCGTTGTTCCAGCACCTCACGATCAGGAATGACACGACTTTGCTCAGAAGCCCAGGCACCCAACCGACTTGCTAGGGGGCGACTCTGAAAATAGGCATCGGTTTCTACGGCTGCAATTTTCTCAACGTGCCCTTCAACCCGCACCTGCCGCTCCAGCACTGTCCACAAAAAAACCAGTGCTGCATGGGGATTGTCTGCAAGTTCTTGCCCTTTACGGCTGTCGTAGTTGGTGTAGAAAACGAAGCCGCGATCGTCCAGCCCTTTGAGCAGCACAATGCGGGCAGACGGAATGCCCTCACGGGTTGCGGTCGCAAGGGTCATCGCGTTGGGTTCGGGTAGCTGAGCCGCGATCGCCTCCTCTAGCCACTGCTGAAATTGCTTAATGGGATCAGGATCAACGTCTGCCTCATTGAGTGCTTGCAGCGTATAGTTTTGGCGAAGGTCAGCAATGGATTGAGTTGTCAGGTTTGAACGCATATCTAGGTAAAGTTTCTCGATCAATTCCCGTATGATAGGTCTTCTACCTGAGTGATTGCTAAGCTAAAAGCGTTTCAGGGATTTGGCATCACTGATTGAATTAGGTTAAGTTCGGGGCAATCACGGTGTGGGTGAGTAGCCTCTCTGTTAGTATTTGGTCGAGCCGCTAATTGTTGCATCCCTTTGAAACATTATCAATCTAGCGTTTCATGGTTGAAGTTTTTGTCTTTCTATTTTGGGCATTTATCTTCTGTGCTTGCTTTTACGCAATTTTCTTGCTGATTCGGGCGATCGACAGCCAGCAAACGCCAAAGGTCGGAAAACCAACTTCACATCGCTATATTTCACAACCACACCAAAATCAGGACTCAAGAAAACAGAAGCAAAAAAATTCGCCAGCGGCAAAACAGCCAGTGTCTAGCAAGGTACAGAATCAACTTCTCAATCTGGTCAATGGTGATATGAAAGCTGCGAACAGGCTTCTGGAACATACTCGGAAAACAAATCCTCATCAGCCTGAGCAATGGGTATGGGAGAAAGTCATCTACGATTTAGAGCGCGATCGCCGTATTTGATTGACCCCTATGTAGGGTAGCTATTGAAAATCACCGCTTTGAGTCTTCCTGGCTAGTTGATTCAAGGCAATGACGAACTGCTCTATATGTTTACTGGTATGCGTTGCCATGAGCGTGAGGCGCAAACGACTGGTGGGCACCGTGGGCGGTCGAATCGCGGGTGCAAAGATTCCTGATTGGCACAACTGTTTGCCGAGACGAAGCACGATCGCAGGGCTGGCAACTTGCAGACACAGAATGGGCGACTCAGACGGCAGAAGCTGGATCTTTAGATCGGTATTGCCTCCAAACTGCTGACTCAGCGCCTGCTTGAGCGTCGTAACATTTTGCCAGAGTTGGCGGCGACGATCGGACTCTTGCTGAACGATCGCCACGGCAGCCAGGGCAGCGGCAGTATCGGCAGGAGAGAGTCCGGTGGTGTAAATAAAACCAGCCGCACGGTTTCGTAAGTAGTCGATGAGCGTGGCTGAACCAGCGACATAGCCGCCGAGACTGCCCAGAGCTTTACTGAGCGTGCCCACCTGAACGATCGCCCGTCCAGTACACCCAAAATGCTCCACACAGCCTGCACCTGTTGCGCCCAAAACACCCGTAGCATGAGCCTCATCCACCAGCAGCATGGCATCAAACGTTTCTGCTAAGTCCAAGAGCGCTGGTAGCGGGCACAGATCGCCATCCATACTGAAAACGCTATCGGTGATCAATAAGCAACGACGGTAACGATCGCGGTGCTGCTCTAACAATTGCCGCACCTGAGCGACATCACCGTGGGGGTAGTCCAACACCGTCCCCCCACTGAGAATGGCACCCTGCTTAAGGCTGGAGTGATTGTACTGATCAGACAGAATGAGATCCCGCTTTCCCACCAGTGCGCTGACCGTGCCCAAGTTCGCCAGGTAGCCAGAACTAAAGACCAGCGCTGCTTCGGTTTGCTTAAGCGCCGCGATCGCCCGTTCCAGTTGATCATGCAGATCTCGATGTCCACTTACCAGACGCGATCCTGTGCTGCCAGTGCCAAACTCCTGGACAGCAGCGATCGCGGCTTGCATCAGGCGATCGTCTCCTGCCAGACCCAAATAATCATTGCTGGCAAAATTGATCACGGGTTGCCCATTCATCTGCACCACTGCACCAGCACGTCCCTGGATTGGCTGCACCGAGCGGTACCAGTCCGCCCGATGAATGGTGGTGAGAGCGTCTTCTAGCCAGGAGTAAGGAGCAGACATCTATCGCAAAAGGCAGAGGGCAGAGGGCAGAAGGCAGAGGGTTAGGGATGAGGGATGAGGAATGAGGGATGAAGGATAAAAAGCTAACTCCTGACTCCTCACCCCTGACTCCTCACCCCTCTCTTGAAATTCAAAACTCAAAACTCAAAACTCCCAAGCTGACTGCTGATAGCTGACCGCTGACCGCTAATAGCTTAAACATCCAAACCTGTTTGATGCATATAGCTAAGCAGCCAGTTGGCGATCGTGGCGCGTCTGGTTTTGCGTGGAATGAGTTCGCCGACCTTGTAGCCCTGAAACCCAAGCTTCTCCTTCAGCAGTTGCTTGTTCTCGGCAGGAATTGATCGCGTCAGCTTGACGGTGGGTGGACGATTTGCAATAAAGTCTGGCGGTTCCGGATAGGCTTCCTTCCAGTCGAGGGAGACGGCAGTTGTATCCCAGCGATCGTTGTCTGCGTCGTAACGGTAGCCTAACCAGTGCCATACCAATTGGTTCACGATCGTATCATCCAGTGTATCGCTGAGAATGTCCCAAAGAGTTTCAGTGGTTAGCGGTGGCAGTCTAGTCATCATGGTTTTGGCAGCAGGCGTAGGGACAACGTTGAGGTGGCAGCGTTATAGCGGTTACTGATTGGGTAAGCCACGTCTGGCGAGTATGGGTGTGGGGTGTAGGGTGTGGTGAATGCAAATGAAACTGGCTGTAAGTAAGGGCACGAATCGAACTGGTTTTGCTAGCGGCTGCAAATAGTTGAGTGCGATCGGTTGTTATAACCGTAGGGTTGAGCAAAGGTAGCCATAGCTGGAGATTCTTCCACACACCTTCCTGAAAATATTATCGTGTGCTCACCCTTGATCACCTTTCAACGCCCCACCTTTCTTCGGCAATTCCTGAAACTGACTGCCGTCAACGTTCTCTCGAATGTGATGGTACCGATCGCGGGTCTGCTGGATGTTGCCTTTTTGGGTCATCTGGCAGACATTCGACATCTGGCAGGCGTTTCTCTGGCAACGGTTGTGTTCAACTACCTGTACTGGACGTTTGGCTTTCTGCGGATGAGCACAACGGGCATGACGGCACAGGCGATCGGGCGCGGCGATGAAGAAGAAGCCCTCCTAATTGGACTGCGGCATGGCATTCTGGCATTGCTGTTGGGAGTCGCGATCGTCATCCTGCAAGTGCCTCTGCGACAGATCGGCTTTGCGATGCTCAGTGCCACAACCGAGGTAGCTACGGCTGGAGAAGCCTTTTACAATGCCTTGATCTGGGGTGCGCCTGCCACGCTGGTCAACTTCGTCATCATCGGCTGGCTGTTGGGACGGTCTCAAAGCGATCGTGTCCTCATCCTCACTCTTGTGAACAGTGGCGCAAATGTTGCGTTGGATTACTGGTTTATCGTGCGCCTCAATTGGGCAAGCGCAGGAGCTGGACTGGCAACAGCACTGAGCCAATACCTCATGCTGTTGGTGGGTTTGGTGATTCTCAGTCGAGATGGGCGACTCATACAGATGCCGTTCAACCGTCGCCAGCTATGGGACGCATCCGCCTTGAAAACGGTTTTAGTGCTCAATCGAGATATCCTGATTCGCACCTTTGCCCTCATCTCGACCTTTGCAGTCTTTACTAATCTTGGTTCTGCCTTGGGCACTATTCCCCTGACCGCCAATGCGCTGTTAATGCAGGTGGTGACTCTAGCAGCTTATTTTATTGATGGCATTGCCTTTGCCACTGAAAGTTTAGCGGGGCTTTTTCAGGGGCAGGGAAAGCTAGCTCAATTGCGGCAACTGGCGCTCCTTGCGGGCGGACTTAGCCTTGGTGTTGGCGTGCTGTTTGCGATCGCGTTCATCAGCTACCCAGATTCCTTGTTTGGACGACTCACCTCCCATGCTCCGGTGTTGCTGTATCTAAAGCAGTACGTGCTTTGGCTGCTACCTGTACTGGGGTTTGGCTCCCTTGCTTACATGCTGGATGGCTATTTTCTAGGGCTAACAGACGGACGTATTTTACGACAATCCATGTTGCAAGCAGTGCTGCTGGGATTTGTGCCGATCGCGCTCATCGCCTGGTATCACCACAGCAATCATGGGCTTTGGCTTGCACTGGCGCTCTTTATGGCAGTGCGGGCATTCACGTTAGGCTGGCGCTGGTTTCGGCATCACCATAAAGCTGTGGTCAGTTAAAGTACGCTTGCACTATAACAAGCCTTACGATGGAGGGTATTTTTTGCACCGGACTTTACAACAGAGAAGAACGATGTTGAAACGTCAGGAGTAGGCTCAATGACGCTGAAAGAACTACGCAAAAGCGAGATGATGGCACATCTACTGGATGCGCTGGAAAAAGGGAAAGATATTGGACATTACGGGCGGCTCACCTTTGCGATGGTGGCGCATCATTTTTTAGAGGAAGCGGCATTAATTGAGTGGTTGCAAAAAGACCGAGATTTCAGTGAGGCAGACGCAAAAGCGCTGGTGTTGCAGGTGCAGGGAAAGGATTATAACCCGCCCAAACGCGATCGCATCCTGGAGTGGCAACAGCAGCAAGAGTTTCCCATTTGCCCCAATTCAGACGATCCCGATGCCTGCAACGTTTATCGCGATTTGAAGTTTCCAGGTCATGTGTATGATCACATCTCTGACTATTACGAGCACAAAGCCGAGCAGTCAACTCAGTAAGCGACCTGATGAAATTTCATACGGTTGCCCCGCGTCTACGGAATGAGAATTAAATCATCTGTAAATCTGAGGTTTGTAATAGGGACACAGCATTGCCATGTCCCTAGGGGCTGTCATCAATTACGACTATACATACCTTGCAGCAAGGGTTCCAGCCCCTAGCTTTATGTGTTGGGACGGGCGCGACAATGCTGACACCGCAAGGTTTCGAGCTGAATTGATGACGCGCTCTAAGCAGAGAGTTGCACCTTCATAAATCCGTGATCCTAAGCGCCACTCATAGCCTGGTTAACCATTGCCCTGGCTGAGTTTTTGCTCAAGCTCCTCATCCCAGAAGGCGGCTTCTACTTTGTGTCCGTCCGGATCGCGAACAAAGCAGCCGTAGTATGGCTCACTATAGTCAGGTCTGCCACCGGGCGCACCTTCGTCTTTGCCCCCTGCTGCTAATGCTGCCTCGTAGAACGCGTGAACAGCTTCTTTGGTGGGAGCGATAAAGCCAACGTGGGTGCCATTGCCAATGGTTGCAGGTTGCCCATCGATCGGGGTGGTAACCCAAAATTCGGGATACTGTTTGCCATAGGCGATCGCCCCTGGGTATTCCGTCATCCGTTTGCAGCCCAGTGTTGGTAAGACTTGGTCGTAGAACGCGATCGATCGTTCAAAATCGTTAGTGCCGATCGAGATATGCGAAAGAATGCTGGGATTGTTATCCATGTCTGAACCCTCCATACGTTGAAATTGGGTATGCCAGAGATTGGCACAGTGCGTTGATACGTTCAATTTAGTGCGTTCCAACTTCTGCTTCCTCCTTAACCCGAACTCACGTAAAATAAGTACGCAAACAGCGCGCTAGCCTTGCAAAGCATCCTGCACTCCACACCCTGTTACCTTCGCGTGTTCTGAATCTCATGGCTAATCTGTCCTGGCTGCGACGCGGCATCAGCGAAATTTTTCCCGATCAGGTCGAGTCTGCTAACCCTGATGAGAATCTAGAACGACGGCTCAAGCAGCGCGATCGCCCGCTCCGCATCAAGCTCGGCATTGATCCCACCGGAACAGACATTCATCTGGGGCACAGTATTCCCATGCGGAAGCTGCGATCGTTTCAGGATGCCGGACATACCGCCGTGCTGATTATTGGCGACTTTACCGCCCAAATCGGCGACCCTACCGGAAAATCCGAAGTCCGTCGCCAGTTGACTGAAGCAGACGTGCGCGCCAATGCTGAGACCTATCTAAACCAAGTCCGCCCGATTTTGGACTTTGAGACACCGGGGCGTTTGGAAATTCGCTACAACTCAGAATGGCTGTCTGGACTGGATCTTGGCAAGATTCTGCAACTGCTGGCGACGACAACCGTGGGGCAAATGCTGGCTAAAGAGGGCTTCTCGGAGCGCTACGACAAGGGCAATCCCATCTATTTGCATGAATTTCTGTATCCCCTCATGCAGGGTTATGACTCCGTTGCGATCGAAGCTGATGTGGAACTTGGCGGCACTGATCAAAAGTTCAACATTGCGATCGGGCGCGATTTGCAGCGTCACTTTGGGCTACGTCCTCAATTTGGGTTGCTCGTCCCCCTCTTGCTGGGTACTGACGGCATTCAAAAGATGTCGAAATCGCTGGGAAACTACGTGGCGCTGTCAGAAGAGGCGCTTACCATGTACTCCAAGCTTGAGAAAACGCCCGATACATTGCTCAAGTCCTACTTTGAACTGCTCACCGATTGGTCGCTCGATCAGATCCCTGAGAATCCCCGCGAGGCGCAGAAGCTTCTGGCACTGACGATCGTCACCCAATACCACGGTGAAGCCGCCGCTAAACAAGCTCAGCAAGACGCGATCGCCCTCGTGCAAGGCAATACAACCCAGGCAGATACGGTGCCAGAGTTCTCCCTGACCGATGTACAATTTCCCGCCAAGCTGTTCTATTTAGTCAGTGCTAGCGGTCTATGCAAAAGCAGCTCCGATGCTCGACGACAAATTCAAGGGGGTGCGGTGCGGCTGGATGGCGAAAAAGTTGAAGCAGTCGATCGCCTTTTTCAGTCTCCTGATGATCTTGCAGGCAGCGTGTTGCAACTCGGCAAAAACAAATTTGTCCGCTTTATCCGCTAACCCTCGAACGACGATCGCATCCCTTAAAAAATCCGTGGCGATCGCCGCGATCGTGGCTAAGAGTTTCTACACTGGAGGAGAGACGTTGGACGTTTGCTAAATATGGGGTCATTAACCGTAAAAGCACCTAAACAATGGACGATTAAACGTCACTGCTTAAAATAGAGATATTCAACTGAGCGATCGGCAGGGAACTGTCTCAACCTGCACTGCTAACTTCGTACACTGCTGAAAGGAAAAGAACGTCATGGGATTATTTGACCGTGTTAGCCGGGTTGTGAGAGCCAACCTGAACGATGTCGTCAGCAAGGCGGAAGACCCCGAAAAGATTCTTGAGCAGACTGTGATTGACATGCAGGAAGACCTGGTGCAGTTGCGTCAGGCTGTTGCGAGCGCGATCGCCAGTCAAAAGCGCACTCAGCAGCAGTACAACCAGGCTCAAACCGAGGCAAACAACTGGCAGCAGCGGGCACAGCTTGCCCTGCAAAAAGGCGACGAAAACCTGGCACGCGAGGCATTGGTACGCAAGAAAACCAATAGCGAAACCGCCGGGACGCTTAAAACGCAGCTTGACCAGCAAGCCACAATGGTGGATACCCTCAAGCGCAACCTGATAGCCCTGGAAGGCAAAATCTCGGAGGCGAAGACCAAAAAAGACATGCTCAAAGCGCGGGCGAGTGCTGCTAAAGCCAATGAGCAACTGCAAAGCACCGTCGGTCGGTTAGGTACCGGCAGCGCGATGGGTGCCTTTGAGCGGATGGAAGATAAAGTGCTGCAAATGGAAGCCCGATCGCAAGCCGCCGCAGAATTGGCAGGCGCAGACCTGGAAAGCCAATTTGCCATGTTGGAATCGGGCAGTGGTGTGGATGATGAACTGGCAGCCATGAAAGCGCAACTACTGGGCGGCGCACCGCAAGCACAGGCGCAACTTCCTGGCACCACCACTACAGATTCAACAACGGCTAAGGCTCCCTCTACGGCAGCGAACGATCCGGCTGTAGATGATGAGTTAGAAGCACTGAAGACGAAGCTTGATCAACTGTAGGAAGAAAGGCTAAAGGCTAAAGGATGAAGGATGAAAGCTAAGAATCGTGAACCTGTGACCCACTGAAACTGATCGTGTTTGGTATATCCTTTACGGTTTTATCCTTTCGCCCTTATCCTTTCGCCTTTATTAGTCGTTCTGTCACAAAACACGTCAAAATACGAAAGGTTGAATTCTTGTGACATGGTGGCAAAGCGGGTATGAGTAGCGTCATTACAATTTCGGACCCTGAGTTTGAGACAGAGGTTTTGCAGGCGACTCAGCCCGTGCTGGTGTACTTTTGGGCGAGTTGGTGTGGTCCGTGTCGGCTGATGACTTCAGTGGTTAGCACGCTGGCAGCAAGCTATGGCGATCGCCTCAAGATCGTCAAAATGGAAGTAGACCCCAATCCCACAGCCGTTGCTAAGTACAAGGTGGAGGGAGTTCCTGCCTTTCGCTTATTCAAAGCTGGGGAAGTTTTGGAAGCCGCAGAAGGCGCAATTAGCAAGCAAAAATTAGAAGGCTTTCTGAGTCCTCATTTAGCTTAAATTTTGTAAGCAGCGATCGCCCGGTTTGTAGGGGCTTAGGGCGCGTCATCAATTAGCTCTAAAAGCTTGCGATATCAGCACCATCGCGCCCGTCCAAACACATCAGGCTGGGGGCGGGAACCCTTGCTGTCAGTGATGTGTAGTCGTAATTGATGACAGCCCCTAGTATTCGGCAAGTATGCTTTCGGTTATGGCAGAGGTTTTCGCCCGTAGCTTGCCTCCCGTAGGGTATGCTAAGCCCTTACGATTGAGTTTGCTGAAAGCGGTAAACTGAGATCTTCCACATTACACTTCTGTTTTGAGCTGAACGCCCATGGCTGACAGCTAATGGCTAACCGTTATGCAATTTGCCAAACGTCTAGAACCGCTCCAGGCTAATGTGTTTGCTGATATGGATCAAGCAAAAACTAGAGCCAAAGCAGCGGGACGAACCATTATTGACCTCTCGTTGGGTTCATCGGATCTGCCGACCCAACCCCATGTGCTGGAGGCGATCGCGCGATCGCTCCCCGATCCCAGCACGCATGGCTACTTGCTGTTTCACGGTACACAAGCGTTTCGACAAGCCGCTGCAACCTGGTATACCCAAAAGTTTGGTGTTGCAGTTGACCCAGAAACCGAGGTTTTACCCCTGATCGGTTCTCAGGAAGGTACGGCTCACCTGCCGTTAGCGATCTTAAATCCAGGTGATTTTGCGTTGCTGCAAGATCCGGGCTATCCATCACACGCGGGAGGGGTTTATCTGGCAAGTGGGCAGATCTACCTGATGCCTTTGGAGGCTAAGTGGGGCTTCTTGCCTGTCTTTGAGGATATCCCGACCCATGTGCTAGCACAGTCGCGCATGATGGTATTGAGCTATCCCCACAACCCCACCACCGCGATCGCGCCTTTATCATTTTTCCAAACAGCCGTCGCCTTTTGTCAGCAGCATAATCTCGTGCTGGTGCATGATTTCCCCTATCCAGATTTTGTGTTTGATGGGGTTCAGCCGCCCTCTGTGCTGCAAGCCGATCGCGAAAAATCGGTGTCGATCGAGTTTTTCACGATGTCCAAGTCTTACAACATGGGCGGCTTTCGGGTAGGCTACGCGATCGGCAACGCTGATTTGATTCGTGCGTTACGACAGGTGAAAGCCGCCGTTGATTTCAACCAGTATCGTGGCATTTTGAATGGTGCGATCGCGGCTCTGGCAGGTGATCAAACAGGCGTGAGTGCAGGAGTCGAAATCTTTCGCCAACAACGCGATGCCTTTGTACAAGCGCTTCACGCGATCGGCTGGCAGGTGCCGCTACCCATTGCAACAATGTACGTTTGGGCGCAACTCCCAGAACCGTGGTCAAAAAACTCGGTGCAATTTTGTACTCAGTTGGTTGAGGCGACAGGGGTTGCAGCCTCTCCGGGGGCTGGGTTTGGGAAGTCTGGCGAGGGCTATGTGCGATTTGCCTTGGTGCACGACCCGGCGATTTTGCAGGCAGCAGTGGCGAGAATGGCTGAATTTTTACGATCGCATTGAGTCGCTGCATCGCTAGAGCGTTCTTCAGCATCCAATGCTTGCTCATTGCGTGATGTACGGAGTTTGCGCGGTCGAACTTCATCTAAGCTTGATGCATCTCGGTGAGATTACACCGCGACTTTACCGAGAAGGGACTCTCAGGGTTTACACTAAGCGTAAGAAAGTCATTCAAACAGACCGTAGGTCTACTGAAACTCAAGATTCAGTGTGGTTGCCGAATCGTAGCTACGGCTCTGTAGAAGAGTTTTCGTTTATCATGAGAGGCTGAAGGGGGCAGTTTTGCTCCCTTTTTTTTGTAGGACTACGGCATTTACTCAACCTGGAACGCTGGAGACTTAGGGGATTGCACGTAGCGGCACGATCGCCCGCTTACGCGTTTTTCATTTGGATTCACCACACCCCACACCCCACACCCTACACCCTTTCCCCTTCCCCCTTATCCCGCCCACAATTGCTGTGCAAAGCGAAGCGAAAGACTGACCAGCAGCACGGCAAAAAAGCCCAGGGTGGCGAAGCCCCAACGGGGGTAGCCCGACAACAAGAGACCGAACGCGATCGCCACTGAAACAACCCCGTAGGTATGACGCTCGGCTGAAATCGTCCTGCCCGAACTCAAAATTAAGATCAGGCTCAAGCATCCGTAAGCGATCGCAACGGGTGGCAATGTGCGGCGAAACCGCCAGAGCACGTAAACGCCTCCCCAGACCATCACCGCATTAACCAGTGGCGACCCGGCTAATAACCACAGCAATAGTCCGATCGCGCAAGCTCCGTAGTAAACGATCTCTTTGCCTAAGCGCGTGCGAAAGCGCCACAGCAACCCGCCTAAACCGCAAAGCGCGACAAACGCGATCGGGTGCAGTGGATCAACCAGCCGTCCTTTGTTCCAGGTGGCGGGACCGAGCGTAATTTGCACCAGCGATTTTAACCACCCTTCCCCGTAGGCTAATCCTAATGGGTGCCATGCCTTCTGTACCCACAAAAACGCCAGCGGTTCGTGAAACTGCACCCAGCAAAACAGGCTAAAGAGCAATACGCCTCCTGTTGATGTGATCGCAGCAAGATACGCCGACCACGATCGCCGCTCTTTCCAGGCGGTGAGGCAAAAAGCGATCGCTATCGTTAAACCGGGCAGGCGGGTTGCGCTGGCAAGACACCCCCAAATCGCGGCTTGAAAGTGTTGCCGCCGATCAAACGCTCGTAGCGCGGCTGTACTGAAGAGTAGAAAGATGCCTTCGGTATAAACCACCGTGCCAAAAAGCGAAAATGGGCACCAGGCAAGCGCTGCAACTGACCATCGCGCCACTGTTTGACCATAGCGATCGGTCATCCAACCCGCCAAAATCATTAAAGCTCCGAGAAAAGCGGCATTGTTCGCGAGTGCCCCTGCTAATGCGGGAGGCAACCCTAACGTCATGCCTGCTTTGATCAACAGCGGCAGCATAGGAAAAAAGGCTACATTATGACCAATGCCATCTGCTGCGTACTCATAACCTGTCGTGGCAATGCCCAGGTAGTGAACGCTATCCCATCCCACCAGAGCCTGCCAAGCGCCGATCGCCCGTTGAGGGTTTTCAGGCTTAGAGGCGATCGGTGCAACCAGCAACATGCTGACGAGAATCACAAGACGGCTCAACAGTCCTATAACCAGTGCAAACGCCCAGGGAGGCAGTAAGAGCCAGAGGTTTGAGCGACGGGCATCGACTGGTCGAAGCTTCTCCTGCATAATCTCAAGCCTCAACACCACTGCTTACAGCCACGTTCATTTTCATCACCTCACCCTACACCTTACACCCCATACCCGTCTTGAAGACTGTGGCTAACTCGACTAAGAACCGCTGTAAGTGACGCAGAGGTTTTAACCTTACTCTGTAGAAGGGTGCTTTAAAGGATGGTTGAGCAGTAGAAAGATAGCCCAGCCATCTGACCCAAGCCAACCTGCTTTGGCAGATGGAGTATAAGTAGTTGTAGATGGGTTGAAATTGAACAGACGCGCAGAGAGGTAGAGGGGATGGCGACACATACAACAACGCAGCTTCCGATTCCCACCTTTTTTGATGCCGCGCGTGTGGGTAAAGTATGGCGAGTGCCCTACGGCGATCGCGCCACACAAGCGATCGAGTGGGCAGCACACCACCAGTTGCAACCAGCCGCCAAGGATCAAACCCGCGTTTGCTTGCTGATCATTGATGCTCAAAACACCTTCTGCATTCCCGATTTTGAATTGTTTGTAGGTGGACGATCGGGCATGGGTGCCGTTACAGACAACGTACGGCTGTGTGAATTCATCTACCGCAACCTGGGCGTGCTGACGGCGATCGTGCCCACAATGGATACGCACACGGCCACACAAATCTTCCATCCCATCTTTTGGGTGGATGAGGCAGGGAAAAACCCACCACCCATGACGATGATTGCGTTTGATGAGGTGAAAGACGGTACGTGGAAGGTCAATCCGGCGATCGCCCATAGCCTTGCTCATAGTGATGTCGCCAAACTGCAAGCCTTTGCCCTCCACTACACGAAGCGCCTCAGCGACAACGGCAAATATCCCCTCACCGTTTGGCCCTACCACTCCATGCTGGGCGGCATCGGTCATGCGCTCGTTTCTGCCGTTGAGGAAGCCTGTTTCTTCCACACCATCGCCCGCAGCAGTCAAACCCATTTTGAACTCAAGGGCAGCAATCCGCTAACAGAAAACTACTCCGTGCTGCGTCCCGAAGTCATGGACGGTGCCGATGGAGACGCGATCGCCCAAAAGAACGCTTCCCTCATCCAAACCCTGCTGGACTTCGATGCCGTCATCATCGCAGGGCAGGCAAAGAGCCACTGTGTCGCCTGGACGATCGATGACCTGCTCACCGAAATTCAGGCAACCGATCCTGCCCTGGCAAAGAAAGTCTACCTGCTTGAAGACTGCACCTCTCCCGTCGTCGTTCCCGGCATCGTAGACTTCACCGACCAGGCAAACGCAACCTGCCAACGCTTTGCCGATGCCGGAATGCATCTCATCCAGTCAACAGAAACCCTACCGATCGTCTAAGTAGTTGTTAAGTTTTTAGTGGTTAGTTTTTAGTTGTTAGCAGGAGTCAGCGGTCAGCTTTTTAGTCTTTAGCCTTCTGCTTAGCTATCAGCTATCAGCTATCAGTCTTTCATCCTTTATCCCATACCCTACACCCCACACCCCACACCCTACACCCCGCTCCTCAACCCTACTCCCCCATCTCCATCCTCGCCTGAATCCCCTGACTGCTTAGCGTTTGCATTAACTGGTCGGCTTTATCACGATCGCCAAACGCACCCACCTGGATGAGCGATCGTCCCTTAATGGATGTCCGAAACGCATTAGGGAACGCGGTTTGTAGCTGTGCCTGCTGACGATCGTCCGCATCCACCACCACCCGGTACGGCAACTTCAGCCCGGTACTTGTACTGCTCGTGCGATAGACCATTGATGCGCCGCCCACATTGCCGATCGGGGCATTTGGACCAGGTACAGGCAGCAACCCAGCTTGTGTAAACGGCACAGCCCGGAATGGCGTTGCTTGAGTGCTGGCAACGGTCGTCATTGCCACTGGACGGATGGGGGTCGATCGCCGTTCTGGCTCAGGCACTGGAATGTCTACTGAACCGGAGCGTTTCACAGGCAGAGGCACCAGGGCTGGCAGCGGTGCAGGCTGATTGAGATTCGCATTATTGAGACTGGCATTCAGATTGGCAGTAGAGGCGCGATTGAAAGCAACAGGCAGACGGGTTAATGGTCTGCTCAAGCGCGGTGTCGCCACGACTGGCAACGTCGCAGTGAATGAGGGCGCAACGGGCTGGGGCGATCGTAGCAACGGTGTGGGTGGTGCAGCAGCAACTCTCACAACCTGAACAGGACGGGGTGCAGGCTTCGGTGAGATCCCAGACAGCGCGGCTGGCACTGGAAACCCAGGATCGGATGCGACGGGACTGACGGGAGCCGCCACTGCAACAACAGGCACGATCGGGCGATTGGATGACACCGATGGCTGAGCCGCAGGCACTGGAAAGGCTGACGCTGAGATGCCACTGGGGGCTGAGCCGCTGTCCGCTGTCGGTTGCAATGGTTGAGGGGTAGAACTGCTTCCATCCAGCCGGTCGTCTTCTAAGCGTTGCCCAAACGGAATGGTCTGACTGGTGGACGCGATCGTGGTGGGCGTGGATAGCTTCTGGGCGCGGACTGGAAGGGTCTTGCTTTCGGAAGTCGATTTTTCGGCACTGGTGGGCGATCGCTGTCCTGCCGAGAGCGCCACTAGCCGACTGCTCCCAGAAGATGGGTTTGTAGCAGACCACAGCGTAGCAGCACCGGGTGATGCCGCTCCCAGACTGGTGCCTGCTAAGTCGAGCGTGCCGCTGGTTTTCTCCAGATCATTGCCAAACGCTGGAATTTGCTGGCTTGACCCTTTCACATTCACATCAAACTGACCGTTGTTGCGAAAGGAGTTTGCCCCTGGTGCAGCAGCCGTGCCCAAATTGGGACGCGCCCGACCGATCGCCACCAACCCATCCCGCTGGTTTCCCTCTACCGAATTGCCTTGCAAAATCGGCTGTGCGCTTGCCTGCACCACAATGCCGTCTTTATTTTGGGTGATGCGATTGCCGACCAGCAGCGGCGTTGCCTTCTGGTTCACGTTGATGGCAAACCCCGTCTGCTCAAAGATATTCTCCCGCACCTCGGACTGGGACGTGCCGTAAATCGTGATGCCATTCGCCCCGTTCTGGTAGAAATAGTTGTTGCGAATCAGCGGCGCACCGTTGCCCATGACGGAGATGCCATCGTGCCCACTTTCAGTAAACGTACTGTCCAGAATAGCGGGATTGGTGGACTCAATCCACACGCCGTAGCCCTGCGGATCGGGATTCTTCACCGTCACCCCAGAGAGAATGGCGCGATCGGCTCCGACGATCGTCACCTTCTGCCGCGCAAAGGCTGGACTCAGAATGAACCCACTCCCCTGAATGACAATGCCCTGACCCCGCGTTTCCGGATTACCCTGCACCGTCACATCCGGCTTGAGGCGCAGCGGCAATCGTTCACCCGTCTCCTGGCTATACGTCCCTGGCGACAACAGCACGATCGTCCCTGCCTGAGCCACCTGCAACGCCTGGGTAATCGTCTTAAACGGGGCGCGATCGCTCCCATCCGCTGTAGCATCATTGCCCGTCGTAGAATCAACCAGCAGAACAGTTTGAGTCATACTGCTTTGTTGGATGGGTGCCGCCGCAATGGGAGACGCAAGATTCGGTGTTGCAAAGTCAGCGGCAGAAACCGTTTGAGCAACGGCTGCTGATTGCCCACGATCGAGCACGGTCAGCATAGTACATCCAGCCAGCAGCAACAGCCAGATGCGTGAACTTTGCCGCTTAGACACAGGGTTGGTGACGAAGTAGTGCATTACAGGAGCAGTCATGAGAGGAGCGATCGCCAGAAATAAAAGTGCAGACCACAGCAGGTTGATCTGCCACAGAGCCATTCAACGCAACCAAGAAACGGCTCAAAGCCTGATAGCAGTTGAGCTTGAAGGGAACATGCGCTGAACTCTGGTCAACTTTACTCGATCCTTTTGGGTTTGAAACACATAATTTTGTGTCGCCATGCGAAGACGATCGAGGGTGAAAGGCAAGAATACTCAAGGAACAACCCATTCGGCTCAAGAAACGCAAACCCAAAAGCAACAAGTGCTCATCGAAGATCGAGAAATGGGTGTAGGTTGCAAAAGATTTTAGGCTGCGATCGCCTGGTTGAGTTGTGAGGAGAGGTTGATTAACTACAAGCCGTTAACAGGTGTGAGACCAAGTAAAGACCTCACCGCCCCAAAAAATAGTCTAAAATTTGCATATTACCTTTATAAGAGGTTAATATGCAGACAAGCCGCTTTCTAATTACCTCGATCAGGCTGTAAATTTTTATTGAGACTTAAGGCAAAAAGTAGTTTTTGTATGATTAAGTTCAATGCCAAATGTCGAAAAACTATAGCTCCATTGTTTTGTCTATCTCTTTTTTTCGTCATAACAGTAAGCTGTGCTGCTCCTGTAATAAATTTATCAAGAATAGCTAGTCAAGCTAAGGCGGTTGTATCCTTGATTGACACTGCTGAGAAAGCGTTGTACATAACTTCTAATTTAGTGAATGCTTCTTATGAAGTACTAAGAACAGATATTAGTAGTCAAGGTTTTAGGACTAGCAGCAAATTCTCTAATGAGACTATTGTAAAAATGGAAGCTCGGCATTTGGAATTGTTAGCGAAGCATAAGGAATTGGATAATTCAATCGATAACACTAATGTAGCTGCAAACAACTTTTTTTAATGCTTGAAACTAGAGCTAACCAAAACTCTGAATCTTTACTTAGAGAAGGCTCCCTACGTAATATCAGTGCCAAGAAGAAAACTTTTTCAGAGAAAATAGCAATCGCTGAGGGTGTTTCATCGAAACTTAAAACATCAATCAAAGACTATGACAACATTCTAAATGTTTTTCAGGTCGAGGTAGGGCTTAATAAAGTAGAAAAGTATGTTGAAACCGTAGACATAGTTATATCGAAGTACAAAGGATTGGATCAAGAGGTTCAGACAGCCCTTCGCGAGGGAAGGCAAGTAATCATGAACCTTGCAGTTCTTTCTCAAAGCCCTGAAGCTGTAGTTTCCCCTCCTACACTTGGAAGCGATGCTTTTGTAGAGCGAGATCAAAGCAGATTCGGAGTAATTCAAATAAGACTTCCTGGTGAGAATATAGTCAACCTGCGTGCCACTCCAAATGGCGAAATAATCGGCAGGTTACAAAATGGCACTTATGTAACCTTGGGAGAACTCAGTAGTGATACTAAATGGCAACAAATCACAACTCAAAATGGAAAATCTGGTTGGGTATGGGCTGAGTTTGTCCAGTACGATCGCTGATTTTGTAGGTTAGGTTGAGAAACGAAACCCAACAACTTCTTGTTTTCTCACCGCCGTTGCCTCAGCGATCGCTAACTGTATTGTTCAGCGGGCGATCGCCGATTTTGCAGGGTGCGTTGCTTAGCAACCCGCCCTACGCCTGTTTGTTAGCTTGCCAGGGGGACATTAGATTCCCTGAGCTATCATTGGGAGATTCTTGAAATCCAGGCAGAGTCGGGAGTATGTCAGCTTTTTCAGGGGCAAAATGAGTCTTGTATAATCGGAGTATCCGCCCCAAACCAGGAATGTGTTGACATGACTACTGAACAGAAAAATGACCCCCTTATGACCGCTGACAATACTAATTCTAACCAGCGTTCACTGACTAAAGCTATCTATCGCTTTCTTGGTGGTGCTGTACTTGGCATTCTTGTACTGCTTATCCCCGTTACATATGGAGAATTGAATAACTTCGGGCTAGTTCAAGTAGGTGTCGCATTCGTGTCAATTATATCTTGTGGGTTACTGTCAATTTTTTGGGGAGAAAAGTTTATTGACACGGTAACGAGAATGTTGAATAGCACGGGTCTATAGGCAAGTAACCCATACTTCTTTTATAAAGGAGATCTTCGTTAGGGCGTGTCATCAATTAGCTCCAAAACCTTGCAGTATCAGCACAATTGCGCCCGCCCCAACACACGAGGCTAGGGGCTGGAACCCTTGCTGCAAATAATGTGTAGTTGTAATTGATGACAGCCCCTAGTAATCAGCGTTAATTCATGTACCAGTGCAGCCCCTGCAATGATTGAATCGCCTAAAGTCATTCGTCTCTATTGTCGTAGAGTCACTGCTTGAGCTAACACATCCTGCGATATTGGTAGAACTTGAGCAACCTGAAAAAACTCCTCAAAATACTGACGCTGCTGCTCAGTCAGAAGATGATAGCCCAATACTTCAAGATAACTGAGAGCTGATACCACAGGTGAATGTTCAGCAATCAATTTTCTCAATTGAGAATATTCTAGTTGTGCGGAGTAAATAATGATGTTGCTGTCAAGAAGCACGTTTTATCGCCCTGGCAGCGAACGGTCTTGCCGAGTTTCTTGCTGCCAAACGCCAGGATCAATACTCCTCGATACTTGAGTAGCAGCAAGTTTTTCCAATATTTCAGCCATCTTTTTCCCGCGTGTCTTCGGCTCAATGACTGGTTTGTCATCAAGGAACGTGACATGAACCTGAGACATTTGCTCTCCCATCTCAGACACGTCACCAATCCACTCTAGACGGCTTCCTCTCAACCAAGCATTGAATGTTTTCGGCATAATTGCTTTCACCGATGACTGATAGCTTTATCCTAACTTGGGAGCCGAATCTGAAGAAGTGGTTTAAACCATGATCGTCAGTACTCTTACACTCTTCCGTGAGTTTCAAGCTGTCTAGCAGCAGGTTAGAGCTTGCCAAAGCGACGATCGCGCTGCTGGTAGGCAACTAACGCTTGATGAAAGGCACTGCGATCGAAATCGGGCCACAGCGTTTCTGTAACATACAGCTCGGCGTATGCCATCTGCCACAGCAAAAAGTTACTCAGCCGCATCTCGCCACTGGTGCGAATCAGCAAGTCTGGGTCACAAATGCCTGAGGTGTAAAGATGCCGTTCAAACACCGCTTCATCGATTTGATCGGGCTGCAAAAGCCCCTGCTGTACCTGGGTGGCGATCGTCCGGCAGGCTTGCAGAATTTCTTGCCGACCGCCGTAGTTGGTCGCCACTGTAAACCGAATGCTCTGGTTGTGCTGCGTTAGCTCGACCGATCGGGCGATTTCGTCCTGGAGCGATGCTGGCAATGCCTGCAAGTTGCCGACAAAACGGATTTGCACATTTTCCTGCACCATCTCTCGTAATTCTTGCCGCAGCACCCGTTCAAATAGCGTCATCAAAAATTCAACTTCTTCTGAAGGCCGCCCCCAATTTTCGGTGGAGAACGCATAGGCTGTGAGTGCTTGAATGCCCCAATCGCGGCAGCAACGCAGGAGATCTTTCAGCACATCCACCCCACGACGATGCCCCATAATTCTCGGCATACCGCGCTGTTTTGCCCACCGCCCGTTGCCGTCCATAATGACAGCCACATGTCTCGGCAGGCGATCGCACATCAGATCAGCAGGCAACTCCTTCAAACCAGTTGGTGTTACGGTCATGGTCTCTCCCCACAGCAGACAAGTGGATGTATCAAGTGAATCTATACAGCAAACGTGAATGCACCAGAGGCATGTGCCTGTAAGTTTTCGCCCTTAACTTTTACTCTTATGACGATTGAGAAACCGGGAAACCAGCGATAGTCCTTGACTACCCATCTGACGTGCCAAACTCCGGAGATTAGGAGCAACAGTGTCACGATCGGCCGTTTGTGAGAAGCGCGACTCTAGCAATTCTTTGAGTTTACTGCTGGTCAGCGGACGATTTAGGGTTCCCCGTTCTGCCAGCGAAATCGATCCGGTTTCCTCTGAAACTACAACACAAACGCAGTTCTCGACGCGCTCCGTGATCCCCATCGCGGCACGATGACGGGTGCCTAACTGACGGGAAGCGGTACGTTCGGAGAGCGGCAAAATGACTCCTGCTGCTACCAGGCGATTATCGCGAATAAGCACAGCGCCATCATGCAGTAAGGTCGTCGTCTGAAAAATGGTTTGAATCAGCTCCTTAGAGACTTCAGCGTTCAGCCTCACACCTGGCACCGAAAAATCACGCTCATCGATCGGGCTACTCGTTTCCAAAATCAGCAACGCACCAATGCGGTTCTGCGATAGCTCTTTCACCGCATCCACAATTTCATCCGTGACACTACCAGATTTCAAGGGGGTTCTTCGTGAAGATTGGAACAACTGAAGCAGTTCACCGCGACCCAGTTGCTCTAACAAGCGACGAAACTCTGATTGTAAAATAAACGCCATCGCCACCGCTGACCCAATCACCAGATTGCTCAGGACAAAGCTCAACAGCGTTAATTCCAAGCGTCGGCTAAGGGCGGCCGCCAGCATCAACACGATAAAGCCACGCACCATCCAGAGGGTGCGCCGTTCACCAATGATGACCAGCATCATGTAGGTGAGGGCAAGCACAAGCCCAACATCCAGAAACAATCTCAGGTTTTGAGCAATCAGAAGCGGTAGGGACTGCATCCAGCTAGGAGTCGTCGTCAGCAGCCATTGCCTCCATAGATATCCCATTGATCTGGATTAACCTGCGCTTCTACACGTTCTAATCTCTAAAGTCTGCGAGGCAGCGACTGCGATCGCTCCTCATACATGCGGGGTTTGCAATCGCTCCGGCAACCGATCGTGACGAATCAAATCGTGATAGGTTTCCCGCTGCAAAATCAGATTTGCCTCTCCATCGTTCACCAAAACAGCGGCGGGTCGAGGAATGCGGTTGTAGTTGGAGCCCATGCTGTAATTGTAAGCGCCCGTTGCCATTACGACGAGCAAATCACCCGGTTGCGTCGCTGGCAGCAAGGCTTCCTGGATTACAATGTCACCCGACTCACAGTGCTTGCCCGCGATCGTCACCGTTTCTGTGAGCGGAGCCGACATCCGATTTGCCACTACTGCTTGATACACCGACTGATACGTGATGGGGCGTGGATTGTCTGACATGCCACCATCGACCGTCACGTAAGTGCGAACACCAGGAATCACTTTCTGTCCGCCAACAGTATACGCCGTGACGCATGCAGAGCCGATGAGCGATCGCCCCGGTTCACTTAACAGTTTTGGCAGGGGAAGGTTTTGGGCTTTGCACGCAGCGACGATCGACTCACTCACAACCTTGACCCACGCGTCAATGCTCGGCGGATCATCTGCTTCGGTGTAGCGAATCCCCAAACCACCGCCAATATCTAATTCTTGAATCGGCAACCCATAATGAGCCGCTTTGCTTAACCATTGCATCATCACAGCACCCAAATCGTGATGCGGCTCCAGTTCAAAAATTTGGGAGCCAATGTGGGCATGGAGACCAATACACGACAAACTCGGCTGCTGGCTAAGGAATTGAAACACGTCATCCAACTGATCCAGCCCAAACCCAAACTTGCTGTCGATGCTACCCGTCCGAATGTAGTCATGAGTGTGGCATTCGATGCCCGGTGTGAGGCGGAGGAGGATGCGGGTGGGGTGTAGGGTGTGGGGTGTAGGGTGTAGGGTGTGGGGTGTAGGGTGGAGGGAGAGTTTTGAGTCATGGGTTTTGAGTGCCTCCCCTGCTCCCTCTGCCTCCCCTACCCCTTCTGCCCTCTGCCCTCTGCCTTCTGCCTCCCCCCCGATCGCCACCAGCGTTTTCAATTCATGCCAGTTATCCACGACGATCGTGCAACCAGCTTCTACAGCAAATTGAAGCTCGTCCCGCGATTTGTTGTTGCCATGCAGGTATAGCCTGGTCGAACTCACGCCTGCCTGGAGTGCCGTATAGAGTTCGCCGCCCGACACGATATCGATACCTAAGCCTTCGCTTGCCACGATCGCGCAAACCGCCAGACAATTCCAGGCTTTGGAGGCGTATAGCACCTGCGATTCACCGGGGTAATAGCGCGTAAAAGCATCCCGATACTGCCGACACGCCGATCGCAGGGTGGTTTCGTCCAATATATAGAGAGGGGAGCCAAATTTCTGTGCCAACTCAACGATATCGCAGCCACCAATTTCTAGATGCTCTTTGGCGTTGACCGTTGCTGTCAGGGGTAGCAATTGCTGGTTAGGCGATCGCTCCGCTAACGTACCGCCTGTCTCGCTTAAATAGCGACGACCCGTTGCCTGAACCGCTGTAGCGTGAGTCGATCCCATGACATCATTCCTGCCTTCGTTAACTAGCATACGTGCAATATGATCTCTAGTTTACAATCGAGCCTTGTCAATCCTGAGCCAAAAGCGTACCTTTTGTGACCTTTCTCGCACTTCAGCCGCTCTCTGTCGAATTACTTCCTGCTGCTGTAGCGCTCGATCGACGCTGCTTCGGTGGCATGTGGACGCTAGAAGGGTATCGACGGGAGTTGGAGAGTCCGAATAGTGAATTGCTCGTTTTTGTAGAGAAGGGAGAGGGGGGAAGAGAGGCAGAAGGCAGGGGGCAGAGGGCAGAAGGGGGAGCAGAGGGGGAAGGGGAAGCAGGGGAAGCAGGGGAAGCAGGGGACAGGGGTGAGGAGAGAGGAGTCAGGAGTCAGGAGTCAGAAGTCAGAATGAACTCAAAACTCTCTAGCGCAGCGGCGCAAAGCACGACTCAAAACTCAAAACTCAAAACTCATAACTCAAAACTCTCCTCCCCCACTCCCCACTCCCCACTCCCCACTCCCCATTTCTCCCCCCCACCCCTCCTCGGTCTCGGCTGCTATTGGGCAATTCTTGAAGAAGCTCACATTACCATGCTGGCGATCGACCCTGCCTATCAAGGGCAAGGCTTAGGGCAAGCGTTGCTGGTCGCCTTGATGTCATCTGCCTACGATCGCGGGTTAGAACGAGCAACCCTGGAAGTCAGAGTCTCTAATCAGGCAGCGGTTTCGCTATATCAAAAGTTTGGTTTTCGGGAAGCGGGTCGCAGGCGGCGCTATTACCCAGATAATGGCGAGGATGCGCTGGTGCTGTGGCGTGGGGGATTGCAGTATCCTGAGTTTCCTGGATGCTTGGCAGATTGGCAGCGGCAGGTGGACGATCGCTTGCATCAAACAGGCTTGCAGGTGGCAATGGAGCGCGATCATCTGTTTCCCCGATCGAAATTCAATGCTTAAGAGATTAAGAAATCCTGCTTGACTTACACGCCGCTTTCCGATGACAATCTCCCTTCGTGGCAGTCCAATACATCACGGCGCGTCACTGGTGCAGGTACGGGGATCACGAATCTTCGAGGGTGTTTTTCAGGCTCTCGGAAGAATCGTCTATGATAGAATCAACTCTACCGAGCAAGCAGCAGGTGACAGAAATACGCCATGTTTGAACGCTTCACAGAAAAAGCCATTAAGGTGATCATGCTTGCCCAGGAGGAAGCACGCCGCCTGGGACACAACTTTGTGGGTACTGAACAGATCCTCTTGGGTCTGATTGGAGAAGGGACCGGCGTCGCCGCCAAAGTGCTGAAATCGATGGGTGTCAACCTTAAAGACGCTCGGATTGAAGTAGAGAAAATCATCGGTCGAGGCTCTGGCTTCGTTGCCGTTGAAATTCCATTTACACCACGAGCAAAGCGGGTTCTGGAGCTTTCTCTAGAAGAAGCCCGTCAACTCGGTCATAACTATATTGGAACGGAGCATTTGCTTCTCGGTCTCATCCGCGAGGGCGAAGGCGTTGCTGCCAGGGTGCTGGAAAATCTGGGCGTTGACCTTTCTAAGGTTCGCACTCAGGTCATTCGGATGCTGGGCGAAACTGCTGAGGTTACGTCTGGCGGTGGTCAGGGTCGCACGAAAACGCCAACGCTAGATGAGTTTGGTTCAAACCTGACTCAAATGGCAGCCGAAGGGAAGCTCGATCCAGTGGTGGGTCGCCAAAAGGAAATTGAACGGGTGATCCAAATCCTGGGTCGCCGCACGAAGAATAACCCGGTGTTGATTGGGGAACCGGGTGTGGGTAAGACCGCGATCGCGGAAGGTCTTGCTCAACGCATTGCCAACGACGATATCCCAGATATCCTCGAAGATAAGCGCGTCGTCACCCTAGATATTGGTCTCCTGGTGGCAGGTACCAAGTATCGGGGTGAGTTTGAAGAGCGCCTGAAGAAAATCATGGATGAGATCCGCTCTGCTGGAAACGTCATCCTGGTCATTGACGAAGTGCATACCCTGATTGGGGCTGGTGCGGCTGAAGGCGCGATTGACGCTGCCAACATCCTCAAACCAGCCTTAGCACGGGGTGAACTTCAGTGCATCGGTGCAACAACCCTGGATGAATACCGCAAGCACATTGAGCGGGATGCTGCCCTTGAGCGTCGCTTTCAGCCTGTGATGGTGGGTGAACCCAGCGTTGACGAGACGATCGAAATCCTTCGGGGTCTGCGTGAACGCTACGAACAGCACCACAAGCTGAAGATCTCGGATCTGGCACTGGAAGCCGCCGCCAAACTTTCAGACCGTTACATTTCAGACCGCTTTTTACCAGATAAAGCGATCGACTTGATTGATGAAGCGGGTTCCCGTGTTCGCTTGATCAATTCTCAATTGCCTCCCGCTGCTAAGGAATTGGACAAAGAACTGCGTCAAGTCCTGAAGGATAAAGACGATGCGGTTCGCTCCCAAAACTTTGACCGGGCTGGCGAACTGCGCGATCGCGAAATGGAAATCAAAGCCGAAATCCGAGCGATCGCTCAAACCAAGAAGAACGAATCGACAGGTGAAGACGCTTCTCCGATTGTGGATGAAGAGGACATTGCTCAAATCGTGGCTTCCTGGACAGGTGTTCCGGTGAATAAGCTGACGGAATCTGAATCCGAGAAGCTGTTGCACATGGAAGACACCCTGCACCAGCGTTTGATTGGTCAGGAAGAAGCCGTTCGTGCGGTCTCTCGTGCCATTCGTCGGGCGCGGGTGGGTTTGAAAAACCCCAACCGACCAATCGCTAGCTTTATCTTCTCTGGTCCGACTGGGGTTGGTAAGACAGAGCTAACGAAGGCACTGGCAACTTACTTCTTTGGCTCTGAAGAAGCCATGATCCGGCTGGATATGTCGGAGTACATGGAACGCCATACGGTGTCCAAACTCATCGGTTCGCCTCCGGGCTACGTCGGGTACAACGAAGGTGGTCAGTTGACTGAAGCCGTCCGTCGTCGTCCTTACACCGTCGTCCTGTTTGACGAAATTGAGAAGGCTCACCCTGATGTCTTCAACATGCTGCTGCAAATCCTGGAAGACGGTCGCCTAACGGATGCGAAAGGTCGCACGGTGGACTTTAAAAACACCTTGCTCATCATGACCTCCAACATCGGTTCTAAGGTGATTGAGAAAGGTGGCGGTGGTTTGGGCTTCGAGTTCTCCGCTGCGGGCGATGCGGCTGAATCTCAGTACAACCGCATCCGATCGCTGGTGAATGAAGAGCTGAAGCAATACTTCCGCCCTGAATTCCTCAACCGTCTGGATGAAATCATCGTCTTCCGCCAACTGTCGAAGGACGAGGTGAAGGAGATTGCAGTCATCATGCTCAACGAGGTCTTCGGTCGTTTGCGCGATCAGGGAATCACCCTGGAAGTGACGGAACGATTTAAAGATCGGTTGGTTGAAGAAGGCTACAATCCCAGCTACGGTGCCCGTCCGCTTCGTCGAGCCATTATGCGCTTGTTAGAAGACTCGCTGGCAGAGGAAATCCTCTCTAGCCGCATCAAGGACGGCGATACCGCTGTCGTTGATGTAGATAGTGATGGACAGGTGAAAGTGCTGCAAGGAGAGAAGCGAGAGTTGCTTCCTCAGGCTGCTGAGTAGGTAGGTTCGTCGAATACCCTTACTCTAATCGAAGCGGTAGAAGGACATTCCTCTACCGCTTTTTAGTACCTCAAATCAAACATCAAATCCGGTTAAATAACCTGAATTTGGTTGTGTAGGGACGTTACATGTAACGTCCCTACATAATGGGAGGCGTTAATCTGTTGGCACCAACGCCTGAAACCGCCTGTCACCTCGAATCCCATCAAAATCAGCGTCCGTCTTTGCCATCTCCCGGTATTTGTCGGGGTTTAGCTCAACTGCCCGTCGCAGATTTGCAACTGCCTCCTCAACCTTATCCCAAAGGGCAAAACAGCAAGCTTTGTTGTAAAAAGCGTCAGCATCATCCGGCAGGAATTTCAGCGACGTATCGAAGCTCTGTATAGCGTTCTCGTAATCACCTGAATTCATCAGTACAAACCCCCGATTGCTCCAAGCTCCGTGATCGTCCGGTTTGATGACGATCGCTTGGTCAAAGCTGGCAATTGCCGCTTCATAGCGCTTCAGTTTGATTAGTGAAACGCCCCGATTGTACCGGGCTTCGTGTATGTCCGGTTTGATGGCGATCGCTTGGTCAAAGCTAGCAATTGCCTCCTCGTAGCGCTCCAATCTACCTAGCATAACGCCCCGGCTGTCCCAGGCTTCGTGGTCGTCCGGTTTGATGGCGATCGCTTGGTCAAAGCTAGCAACTGCCTCTTCGTAGCGCTTCAATTTGCCCAGTGCACCGCCTCGGTTACTCCAAGCTCCGTGGTCGTCCGGTTTAATGGCTATCGCTTTGTCATAGCTGGCAATTGCCTCTTCGTGGCGCTCCAGGTTGCCCAGCGCAACGCCCCGGTTGTTCCAGGCTTTGTGGAAATCCGGCTTGATGACGAGGAGTTTGTTTAGACTGGTGAGGCTTTCTCGATAGTGCTCCAGATCATAGGCTGCTACTGAAAAGCCGCCCAGTGAGGCACGCATTTGTGAATGACGATCGCTCAACCTCAACAGCAGACGCGACAGGCGAGGAATGTTTTCAGCCACCGCTACTGAGGTTCCCTTTGCTTCAATTTGACCATCACGGGGTTCCAGAATGCTGTTGCCGTCGTGGATCAAATAATGGAGGGCGCGACGAATCGGTTGCCAGCGCTGAAGCCGCTGAAGGAAATTCCCGCCTGCCAGCATTTGGGTGGTGGCGATGACCGTGAAAGCGTATAGCTCGACATTCACCGCCCGCAGTAGTTCAACCGCGTCGTAAATGACCGCCGCGATCGGGTATTTTCGTGTGGCTTTGCGGTATTTTGCTTCCCAGCTTTCCCGCAACGACTCACGAAAGGTATCCAGGGTAAGTGCCCGTCCCTCATCGTTCGCCGTTTGCAAGTTCAACTGGATATTTCGGAAGGTGCGATCGTTCCGTCTGGCTAAACGAGCATACTCATCCGGGTTCGCGGTAATGTCCGTCTGCTCTACCGTTGCTTGAATCAATTGCACAATGGCAGCATCGCTCGGTTTGACCAGAAGATAGCGCCTAAACTTCTGCCATAGCCTGGGATGCTGGTCGAAGCCGAGCTTGTCGAGTTCGCTGATCGACTCATTGTACTGAGGAACAGCCTCATTACGGGCAGTGGCGATGATGCGGATTTCTTCGGGACGGCAAAAGCGCTCATAGTATTCCAGCGTCAGGCGTAATCGTTCCTGGGCAGGTAAATCTCGAAACTGTCGCGGGTCATCTTTCAGCAGTTCGCCCCGCTTATACATCAGCTTGTTCAGGTCGTCCAGGAAAAACAGCAGCTTGCGATCGCTGCCAACCTTTTCCATCGGAAACTGAAACGGCTCATCCAGCAGTTCCGAATGCTTCAGCCTGAGAACCGTCCAACCCCTGCGGTTATATTTCTGAGCCAGTTCTGCGGCTTCCCGCGTTTTGCCCAAGCCTGTCTCACCCAGGATGATGATCCAGTGAGACTCTTCTAGCTGCGCCTCTAGCTCCTGCTGCATATCCCGATCTGCCACCCGTTGCACATAGCGAATGTTGCGATCGGCAAGCGGATTGTCCTTTGCTCCGCCAAACACGGCTTTCAACACATCACTGTTGGGCTTAATCACCTCAAACGGAAAGGTATCAAGGGGTGGAATCCGGGGACGAAGGCGCTGTTGCAGGTAAGCAGCAATGGACTTGAAAAACGCCACCAAAAAACCAGAGCCAAATAGCAGCGTGAACAGACCCAGCGTGACCGTAATGCACCCAATCACAACTAGGAGCGCATCTTTGTTGCTGCTCAAGAACTTAAGAATGGCATCCACTCAGTCTTTCTCCTGACGTTTCCGGGTTGCGATCGCGCTGATGCTGCTCACTTCTAACGCGCACCGAACTAATCTAAACCGACTCAGCCTCTGAACCTGAACTTTCCCCTTCCAAACTCGGTGTTTCGAGTTCTGAACCTGTTACTTCGAGTCTTGAGCCTGATCATTCGAGTACCGCACTCGGTGTTTCGAGTTCTGAACCTGTTACTTCGAGATCTAGGCTCGGAATTTTGAGCCTGAGGCTCGACTATTCGAGTTCCAGACTTGGCGCTTCGAGTTCGTTCCTTGAAACTTCAAGCAAAAGACTCAAACTTCCGCCTTCCAAAGCTGAAAGGGTTCAAAAATGGAGCGATCGTTCTCTTTAGATTCTAATCTCTTGGCAAAGAGAAGCTGAATTGCAGGAGTGGCAAGGACAGCAGGCTAAAGCTACTCTTCAGGAAGATAAGGAATAATCCCTTTTTGAAAGGCTTCTTCCTGAATCGCTCGTGGTGCCTGACGAGCATCAATGATGTACCCATTCACAGAAATCAGCCAGACCAGTGGGTTTTGATCAATGAGGCTGGGCAGCGACCAGTTTGGGTCCATCTGGTGCATCTTCATCACATCTCGAATTTGTTTGGATTTTCCCTGCCCCGTACTTTGACCCACACCAAACAACTGGTAGATTTCAGTTGCCTTCATGTGAGGCGTTTGAGATGAGTCAAATAAGAAGTTGACTGTGCCGATCGCGTGAACAATCCCGCAAGCCCAAGTGTTGGCTTTCCCGCTTGTCAGTGGTGAAGGACGCTTACGGCAAAGGGCAGCCGTTAAATAGCGGCAAAGCTGGGCGTACTCATCATTCAGGTGTTCTTTGCAAAAGCGATCCGTCAGTTGAGTAAGTTCCTCAAACTTTGCTCGCATAGGTTCAGGGACATTTTCTGACTTGGTTGGTTTTGGCATAAGCGTTGGCTGACTGTAGTGAAGCATCACTGACCGAATGATATTATTACCGCATTAGTCCTCTGGTCTTTATCGACTGAGCCATGCGATCGCGCTCCGAATCCACTCTTCGGCATCAGCGGTTTTGGAGAGGGTGCTGCTTTGCCCAACGGTTTGCAATGCCTGCGAGATTTCGCTATTGGTGTAGCCTAGCGCCAGTAAAGTCATTTCCACATCTTCTTGAATGGAGAGGACAGGCCCCGACGATGGAGTGGTAATCATGCCAGCCTGCTGCCGCCATTCTGCTAGTTTGGTTTTGAGTTCAAGCGCGATCCGTTCAGCCGTTTTGGTGCCCACGCCAGGAGTGCGAGAGAGGGCGCGAGTATTGCCCACGACGATCGCCTGCACCAGATCTTGCAAACCCATCGTATCTAGCAACGCCAGCGCCAGTTGGGGACCAATGCCACTCACGCTCACCAACTGGCGAAACAAATCTCGCTCGGCAGCAGAATCGAACCCAAACAGCACGACCTGATCTTCGCGCACATGGAGATGGGTAAAAATTTGTACGGTCTCGCCGATACCCACCCATTGCAAAATTCGAGGCACAATCTGAATGTCATACCCAATCTGCCCCACCTCCAGCGTCAATGTCACGCGGTTATTCGCTTTTTGAATGTAGGCAACCGTGCCCTTGAGATAACCAATCATGCGAGTAAGGAGCAAGAGTAAATGGGCAAGGCATTAGAAGCAAGTTCATGGGTAACTGTTGGGATTTTCGACAACTATGCCTTCTCTTAAAGCGGCTTCGTTCAACTCCCCATCGGAGGAAACAAATGTTAATGACGTGCCACTTGCTAAACATACAGCATGAATGGCGCAACCCACAGCTAACTGAACCGCATCATAACCACGTAAGCCGTAAGTTTCCGACAAACCCATTGCAGACGTAACAATAGCGCTTGTAATGTTGACACTTTGGTAATCGGATTGATAGTCAAGGCGAAACTGATTGCACAATGTCTTTGCGCCCAATGGGGCAAGACTTCCACCTCTTTCACGGCGAGAAATGGCTGCAATCATCTCAACAGCGGTAATAGCAGCAATCACGATTCGGTTATTTGATGCTGGATCGAACAAGCTTAAAACCCAGGAGGAACCTGTTTCGTTTACATAGCGTTTGACAAGGGCACTGCTGTCAATGAAGTAAACAGCCATTTAGCGCCGTTCCTCAATAATCGTTTCAGACAACGGTTTTCCCTGCACCTGAAGTAGTTGTCGATCGGTTTCTTGCCGATAGTGAGGTTGCTTGAGTTGCTCAATTAAGCCAGAATCGAGCAGCGCTCGATCGAATGCTGTTCTTTCAAATGTTATAGCTCTTGCAACGAGATATTGTTGAACAGCTTGGTTCACTTCTTTTAATTCTTCGATTTCAAGCTCTCGAAGTTGATTAAGAATCGCTTGAAGTGCTGTTTGAGCCATATATCTTACTTACTTAACGATCGAGTCCTCAGCAATATTATGGCAATAAATTGAACCTGAATGTAGGCTCGTATCTGGCAGCTTTCAATCAAAGAAATCCAAAGTGTTGTAGCCCTTCTAGAATGCCACCAGCACATTCGGCAAGGGCAAGGTAACGATTAGGGTTGGGATTTACACGGTGCCAGTGGAGCAGTTCGGGGCGGGCGTTGCCGACGATGATGCCGCGTTCCTGGCGATCGCAAAACAGCGCGATGTCATTACCAGAATCACCGCAGGCAACGGTACGAGCAGATTCAAACTCCAGAAATTGCCGTACGAAGGTCATCGCCATGCCTTTATTCGCCTGTCTTGGCAGAATGTCGAGATCTTTGCCCCCGCTGAAAATAACTTGAGCGTCTACACCCTGTTCTTCAAGCAGGGATTCTAGATCGGGAATGACTTCGACGGCAGCTTGTTCGCTCAAAAAGTAGCTGACTTTGAAGGGACGTTGCTCCGAATCG
Organism: Lyngbya sp. HA4199-MV5; assembly: GCA_019359375.1. Taxonomy (GTDB): domain Bacteria; phylum Cyanobacteriota; class Cyanobacteriia; order Leptolyngbyales; family Leptolyngbyaceae; genus Stenomitos. The sequence goes on along the minus strand of JAHHHL010000001.1, from coordinate 295,455 downwards.
GGTTGAGGCGTAAGGTCAACAAAGCGGGCGGCACTGTTTACGACCACATCCCGTTGCCACCCGACCGAAAGTTTCTGAAACCAGATGGAATCGGGTTCTTTGCTGTCTTGATGGTAAATCTCAGTCCCTACGGCGCAAATGAGAATATCGGGCGGCAGGAGCGACTTTTCGGTGGTGAGGTGTTGGTAGCTGGTGAGCGATCGCCCGGTGGAATACACCAGCTTGGTGCCGTACTGCTGGCGATGCTGCTCTAACCGCTGGTTGAGTTCGTGCATGGCGCGATCGTCCCCCACCAGCGTATGATCCAGGTCGGTCACAAAAAGAAATGGCTTCACGGTACAGGTCAGTGTGAGGAGGTGTGCGAGTCATCCCCTCAGAGTGTATCGCTCAGCGTGACGCGTTGTGAATGTTCCTCACTCATTCGCTGTGAACAATGTCTATATCTTGCAAATATTCTCTCAACCTCAGCAAATTGGCATTGTTACACGGCGCTCTACTAATTTCTTGCAGGATAAAGTAAATGGTCAGGATCTAGCCAAACAATATAGAAGATCTCGTCAATAAAAAATCCATGAACTCTGCCATGCTCGTTTGAGGAAAGTGAAAACTGGTAGGGAGTGTCTACTAACTGCTCCTCGTTCGGCAATCCAAACCAATTTTCACTTGTGTCTTCCCATTTAATTGGATGACATCTCAAAGAACTACTACGATTCATTAATAATTCTCGGTTGGACAAACCTGATAGAGCCTTTAAACGATCAATCAGAGTTAGCCAGTACGTAGACGCTTTCTCAATACAAGAAAACTTCTCATGATCGTCTTGATAATACTTAAACGAAAAGCTGATGCCTTGCGGCTTCAGCTTTACTGATTCAATCCCAGACGTACTACTTTTCGAGACTTTAATCTTCTTTATTTTCTTCGACACGCGCTCCGTAATACTCCTTCATCCACTCTTTCTTGATAATCTCGTTGGAGGGTGCATCTGGTGGTAAGTTGCCTCTAGCCCAGCCCCACGGATCTTCAGCATGAGTCATTTGCTCTAACTCATATGCATCGCAAGCAAAATACTCATCCGCGACCTCATCAAGGAATTGAACAACATCTTCAGGAAGCTTGGGGGTAGCATCTTCCCAAATTGGCTGCCATCCAAAAGCTTTGTATTTTTGATAAAGAGATGGGATTACTGGTCCGTGCACCCAAGCCTGAAAATCTTCTGCAAAGAGAGGCTCGTTGTAGAGAGCAATATGCCAAGCCTGAGCATAGTAAACAAGCTTTTGAAGCTTTAGGTTACTAATGAAGGAGCCAGTCTCATTCGCCAACCAAATAAAATAGTCTGCTATGTCAAAGCAGGACAGCACTAAGCTCACCTCCTTATTGCGAAGTCTTAGGAAGACGGATAGTCGTATATGACCAGCTTATACATTTTTTGCAACAAAAGCTATGAAAACTCTTATGCTTTATAGTTTCTTTGTACTATAAAAGCTTTTGGCTAACTGGAGTTTGGACTAATTCTAAAAATGCTACTGGTAGTGTCTAATTCTGGGAATTTTTCGTTAAAAAGCACTACTTGCGACATTAGTCTAAATAAAAGGGCTAAGCTACGGCAAAAAAATCTCGGAACTCTAGCAAGTTCGTCTTGCCAACAACTTTCAATACATTTCCTCAACAGTTAACCTCAAGCCTCGTAACACAAAACGGTCAGCGATCGGCTTCTTTGGTTACAATCACCAGATGGGCAGTGAGTTCTGTAACCCGTTGCGTATCGACTTCGGCACCTTCTTGATCACCCAAGGTCGATCGTAGTTTGCTGCGTTTGAAGTAGGCGGCGGCGAAGTTGGGGTTGGCGGCGATCGCGGCATCAAAATCGGCAACGGCTCCTTTATTGTCTGCCAGGGTTGCGCGCACTAAGCCTCGCTGGTAGAAGGCATCAGCGGACGTAGTGCCGTTTTGCATGGCTTGCTCTAACGCCTGAGTTGCGGCAGTCGCATCACCCAGGATAATCTGGATGGCGCTGTGATGGATGGCAGTAGCGGTAGAGGTGGGATAGAGGTGGGCGACCTGGGTGAAATCGGCGATCGCGCCTTCGGTATCGGCATTCATTGCTCGGACGATGCCGCGATGCAGATACACGGTTGGCAAGTTAGGATTCACCTGCACCACGTAGTCAAAATCGGTCAGTGCGCCGACTTTATTGCCGAGTTTGGCTTGCAGAATGCCCCGCTGGAGGCAGGTTTTGACGGGATAAAGGCTGCTTTCGACGGCTTGATTGAAATCGTCCTCGGTGGCGCGGGGTTCGCCCTGTTGGGTATGCGCGATGCCTAGATACAGATAATCTTCAGGCGATTTGGGTTGGAGGCGTAGGGCTTCACCAAAATCATCCATTGCAGGTTTGCGCTTGCCCAGTTCCAGGTGCGCCAGTCCGCGCTGCACGTAGGCAGGAATGGAAGCGGCTTTGCTGGTGAGAATGGGGTGAAGATCGGCGATCGCGGCTTGAGGAGTCCCAACCTCAGTGTGCAATTTGCCGCGCTGGAACCGGGCAACAGGCAGGCGGGGATTGAGCTTGAGCGCCTGATCAAAATCCTGCAACGCCATCGCGGTTTCACCCAGTTCTGCCAGCAAAATGCCTCGCTGTACCAATGCTTCCGCAGACGACGGATTGATGTTGAGTTCCTGGTTGAAATCGGTGAGGGCGGTTTGCTGATCGCTCAGAGCCGCCAGGAGGATGCCCCGATTGAGATGTGCGCCGATGGTGGTTGGGTTAACCTGTAGCGCGTGATTGAAGTCCGCGATCGCGCCTTCTTCCTGACCCAGTTTGACCAGCACCAGCCCACGATTGAGCGCCGCCGTCGCAGGGTTCGGGCTGATGGTGAGCAACGCTTGCAGATCAGCCTCAGCCGCTTCTGTGTTGCCCAGTTTGAGGTGAATTGCACCCCGGTTGATGTAGGCATCGACCAGGTTGGGATCATGCTGGATGGCATAGTTCAAATCGGCTAAGGCTCCTTCAAAGTCGGTCAGCCGTGCTTTCAACAAGCCTCGATGCAGGTACGCGCTATCAGAACTGGGGTCAAGGCGAATCGCCTGGTCGAAGTCTGCGATCGCGCCGTCCAGTTCACCCAGCGTTGTTCTCAAAAGTCCGCGTTGCAGGTAGCCAGCCGCAGAATCCGAATGCATCCGCAGGCAGCGGTTGAAGTCTTCGAGGGCAGCATGGTGGTTGCCAATGAGAGCACGAAACAGCCCACGCTCAATGTAGGCATCGGCGGCATTGGGCAACATTTGTACCGCCAGGTTGAAGTCTTCGGAGGCTTTCTGGCGATCGTCCAGTTCAAGCTGCATCACGCTGCGATACAGATGGGCGTTAGGGGTGTTGGGGTTCAGCTTCAGGGCATGCGTAAAGTCGGCGATCGCGGCTTCTCGATCGCCCAGTTCAGCGTGAATTTTGCCTCGGTTGACCAGTGCCTCAACAGAACCAGGATCTAATTCCAGCGCCCGGTTGAAGTCTTCCAGTGCTTTTGGTTTGTTGCCCAGTGCGGCACAGGCAATGCCCCGTTGCAGATACGCCGAAATCGCGTGAGGGTTCAGTTTGAGTCCCCGATTGAAGTCGTCCAGGGCACCTTGAGCATCACCTAACGTCGATCGCACCAACCCTCGCTGCACGTAGGCGGCTAAAAAATTGGGGTTGAGCTTCAGGGCATGATTGAAGTCGGCGATCGCGCTCAACGGATCTTTCTGTTTCGCCCGCACGATGCCCCGCTGCACGTACACATTCGCGGCATTGGGATTAATTTGTAGCGCCTGATCAAAATCCGCGATCGCCCGTTCTGGTTCGCCCCGTTCGGCATAGGCAATCCCGCGCTGGACGTAAGCGGCGATCGCGTTGGGTGCAAGCTGTAGCGCCTGGTTGAAGTCTTCTAGCGCTCCTGATGGATCGTTTGTGGCCGATCGCACAATGCCTCGCTGAATGTAAGCAGACACCGCGTTGGGTGCAAGCTGCAATGCCTGATTGAAATCCTCTAACGCACCAGTCGGATCGTTGAGATCCGCCCGTACCATGCCCCGCTGGACATACACAGCCGGAGCTTTGGGTTTAAGCTGAAGCGCTTGATTGAAATTTGTCACGGCACCCTGCTTATTCCCGGCATGAGCCAGCGCTGTCCCGCGTCCCATGTATGCCTCGGCAATGTTGGGATTGATCTGCAACACGTCGTCAAAATCGGCGATCGCGCCCTTGTGGTCGTGCAATGCCAGCCGCGCATTCCCGCGATGCAAAAACGCCCCGGCATACTTGGGGTAAAGCTGGATGGCTTCGGTCAGGTCGGCAATGGCTCCCTTGTAGTCACCTTTTTGCGCCTTCGCTAACCCTTGATTCAAGAACGCTTCGGCATTCATAACGGGGGGATCGGTAGCAGTACCGCTCAACTATAGCCACAGGCGATGAACTGTAGCTCCGTTATTTCTCGGAGACGTGAGGGTTATTGGCTACGTAGGTTTGCGGGGAGGAAGGCAGAAGGCAGAGGGCAGGAGGCAGAAGGGGGAAAGGGCAGAAGGGAAAGGGAAAGGGGAAAAGGATGAAGGCTAAAGGCTAAAAAGCTGACTGCTGACTGCTGACTGCTCAATCAACCCTTCACTCTTCACTCTTCATCCCTCATCCCTTATCCCTCCCCCCACTTCTCCCTCAGTGTCTCAACGCGCTTGCGATTGACTCCTAAATCCGACTCGCCCAGGCGGGAAGCAGAACGAACCTGGATGACGTTGGCTTTGCGATCGAGATAAAACTCCACATCGTCCACAAACCCGACGATCGGCAGGGTGAATTCAGTGCGGATGTAATCGTTGGTTGTCGTCAAGATACTGACTCTGGGCTGGGCGGCAAGGATGGTTTTCAGTTTATCGAAGGCGGCTTCGAGTGAGGTGGTGTAGCGGAAGGGGGCGATCGCGTTTTCTCGCTCCTGGCTCTGGCTGCTGACACAATTTGGAGTGGTGGGGCAGGGCGCAAATTGACCATCTGCCACCCCCAGATTGGCAGGTCGGGTGCCTGGAAAGGAGAGGATTGCACCGACGATCGGCGCAGGCGGCAACGGTGATGCAGACGCTGAAGCAGGGAATATCAGCCAACACATCGCTGCGAAAGCGATCGTTGCACTAAAGACTGGTAGCGCTGAAAGCAGCTTTGCAAACCAGAATGGACGATCGCCAAGCATAGACGGGCGGAATGGATTAACCATAGCGAAGCTTTTTTGTAGTAGGTTTCAATACACAGACTACTGTTATGAGCCGTTGGGTTGCACACGCACCGCTTGTCCCAACACCTGATGCTTCACACTGCTCTTTAACAAAGCTTTACGAGGAACGGTGCCTTTATGAAGAAACGGCAAGGGTAAAGCGTTCCCGTTCTGGGTATTCATAATGATAAAGGTCTTTGCCGATCGCCTGCCATGCCAATTGATTTTACGGTTGCCATCCGCACGTACAACGCCGAGATGCGTCTGCCAGAGGTACTCGATCGCCTTCTAACTCAAACGGACACGGAAGGGATTCAGTGGGAAGTGCTGGTGGTCGATAACAACAGCACCGATCGCACGACAGCGGTGGTGGATGAATATGCCCAACGGTGGCGATCGGACAGTCAATTGCGCTGGGTTTCGGAACCTCGACAGGGCAGCGCTTTTGCCCGCGATCGTGCCATGCAAGCGGCGGAGAGTGAGAGTCTCGTTGGCTTTCTGGATGACGACAACTATCCCGCTCCAAACTGGGTAGCAGAAGCCTATCGCTTTGGATTAGAACATCCTGAAGCAGGAGCGTATGGCGGTAATATTTTTGCCAAGCTGGATGCGCCACCCCCACCAGAGTTTCATCAGATCAAATTTCTGCTGGCAGTAGAAGAGCGCGGCGCGGTTCCCTTTCGTTTCACAAGGCGAGGCATGGCTCCGAACGGTCCCGGTTGCGTGATTCGTAAGCAGGCATGGCAGGAAGCCGTACCACAGCAGCGCCGACTGAAGGGGCGGGATGAAACCTGGAAAACAATGATTGCCAATGCGGAAGACATTGAGGTGATGCTCTACATCCAAAGTAGCCACTGGGAACTGTGGCACAACCCCAAGATGGAAGTGTGGCACCACCTGCCGCCCAGACGCTTTGAGCGTGAGTATCTGCTGCGGCTGGCTCAAAGTGGTGGGTTAGCCGCGCATTCTTGCCGTTACGCGAAGTTGCATCCCTGGCAGCGCCCGCTGATGCCCTTGTTTACCCCGTTTTATGTACTGTTGAGCGCTTGGCGGGTGGGGTTGTATTACCTGCAATACAGAAATCAGTTTGCGACGGATCTGGCGAAAGCCTGCCTCTTTCAGTACAAGCTCAATGTGCTGCTTAGCTCGTTCCAAACGCCTGCTGTGCAGCCCTACAAGGATTAGGTCAAGGTTTCTAAGGAACGAGAACAAAATAAACCCGATGCAAACTGTAGGGGTTTAGCATGTGGGAGAAACCCTTTACCATCACCGAAAGCATACCTGCCGTAGCTTGCTTCCCGTAGGGTATGCTAAGCCCTTACGATCGGCTTTGTCGATGTTAGTTAATCCATGATCCTAAGGAGTTAGCTCACGAGATCGTGCCACAGATCTCAATCGCCTCTCTGCAAGCGATCGCTGGACTCAGCGGTTGGTTGGATCATGCGTTTACGATCGGCTACTTTCTTCATCACATCTAACATGCGCGGCACATTAATCGCGGCGTTAAAATCACGTTCCACAACCTTGCGCCCCTGGGTGCCCATTTGACGACGCAGGGTGGGATTGTCTAACAGCGATCGGATTGCCTCCGCCAAAGCTGCCTCATCGCCGACAGGCACAATCAACCCTGTTTCATTGTGACGTACCATATCCCCTACGCCGCCAACGCCTGTACTAATCACCGCACAACCCGATGCCATTGCTTCTAAATACGCCCAGGGTGAAAGATCGGCAGTGGTAGGCAATACAAAGAGATCGGCTCTGGCATACAACTGGGCAAGTCGATCGTCGTTGGGACCAATATCCGTGTAGACGTATACATTTGGCAGCGTAGTTGCGGGTGGTTCCTTGGTGACTAGATGCAACTCTGCACGATCGGCAAACTGTTCGCTGAAGACATTGAGCAGCCGATCGCCCCCTTTGCGCTCGAAGTCTCCGCCCACAAACAGAATCTTGGGTTTTGCGTCGGGAGCTAGGGGAGGGCGATCGATGGCTGTCCAGTGCTCAAGGTCTAAGCCTGGATGGATCGTCTGCACCTTCTCACGGGGCATACCGCACTCGTTTACCCAGATCTTCTCACCCCACGCAGACCAGGGAATAAACGCGGCGGCTCGCTTAGCACACCACACGTCAAGCCCTAACCGAAAGCGGTGTCGCCGGAGTGACTTGTTGAAATCTTTGGGATAAATCGGATAGGTATAGGGGTCAACGACTGGAGGATCGTCATTATTCCAGATGATCAGCGGCTGTTTATAGATCAGGCTGCGACAACAGGCAAAGACGTAAGCTTCAAACATGTGAAACAGCACGACATCTAACTGATGCATCTGCTTCAACACCGGAGAAGACTGATACAGAATGACGGCTCGTGTGTAGAAGGGATCTGGCAAATATTTGAACGGGTTTGGCTCTTCTGGGGCAATAAAGTGTTTCACAGGTGCCCAAAGCAGATCGACCTCTGGATCGCGCTCGGCATACTTGCGGAAATTGAGGTAGCGGGTCATGTTGCCCATGCCAACGCTCAACACAATCCCAAACCGATAGCGTTTGGTGGAGTTAAGGTTAGAAGCGGGTTGTCCGCTCAAAGGGCTTTGTATCACAGGTTTACCTTAACGTTCATACTGACAGCCGCGAAAGGAGCACGATCGCTTGAATAACCCTCGTTGGAGTAAAACGATCGCGTCGAAAATGATCCAGATTTAAGGGGTGCAGGGCGAAAGATGAGAGAAGGTAATACCCTGCTGGTTCTGAATGGAAACGTTTTTCGTCGGTCTTAATGTTCTCAAATTCTAGGTGACAGGGATGGGGGCGATCGTCACACCGTCATCCTACCGGGAAACAATTGCCATCAATCCTACGTTCTCTTCAAAAACCCTTGAGAAGGAATTAATAGTATTTATGGAATCTTTGTTGGAGTACTTACGGTAGCTTTATATCGTGCAGAAAGACTGGGTTGCATCAGAGGCATGACGGAAGTAAGCACACAGCTAAAACGGAACCTCAGTTCTGTATGATAAGGAGAGTGATCTAGTGCTGTGGGCGGATTGCTGTTTTTGATACTTCTGGAGCTATTGGTATGGTCACTCTCAAAATTGCCGTTTATATTGTGGTTGCCTTCTTTGTTGCGCTGTTCATCTTTGGCTTTTTGTCTAATGACCCTGCCCGTAACCCGAAGCAGCGGGATTTAGAGTAACCATTGCTTCAGTACAGCATGGCGGTAGGGGTAGCGTAGGCTGCCCCTACTTTGTAAGTGAGGCAATCTTTAGGGGTTGCTTATTCGTTTGAGACTGCTGCAATATGCCTTATCCGGCTTCGCCCCCTGTTCCCCCTGCTTTGATTACAACTCCTTCTCAGGAGGTTCGTTATCCGCCCCAAGCACCCCTCATCGCATCAGCCGTAAATTCACCACCAGCCGCGAAGCATCAGCTACCCGATGCAGGTATCGTTGGTTCACCTGTGTCGGCGATGGAAAGCCTACCCACTGTGGCGACGTTTAGACAGCAAACAGCCGTGTCGCAAGCCTCGTTGCTGGGAACGTCAACAACAACGGGCTATCTCTTAAAGCAAAACTTGCAGCCTGGAGTCTTCAAGCCTCTGGTAGAGCCTGCTGCATTAAAGCAGAAGCTCAACGAGAAAGCGGCTATCAGTCGTGAGCCACAAACGTCTACGTTTGATGACAGGCAGCCACTAGCCAATGCCCGGTTGTTGCCACTCCATCGCTCGATCGCACCCCCACCAGCAGCTCCACCGATCGCACCTTCACCGAAACCTAAAGAGCCATTTCAAGTTGCAGATCAGCCTGCTGCGACGCTGCTGGAAGCTTCTAAATCAGTTGTGTACTCTCTGTCAGGCACCACACAACAAACCCAAAATGCGGCTGAGGCGGCTGTGATGTCGGGGTTAAGTGATGCGATCGTGGTCGATGAGTTTGCCCAGGAAACGCTTGCACAGGAAGAAGCGGGTACACCTGGCAAATCTGGTTTAGAAATTCGCGCTCAAGCCTCTGATCAAGCCCCCCTGCTGTTACCCCTCCCCACACTCGATCAACCCCCAGGCACTCCGCTCCCAGCAACCACGCCTCTTCCTGGACAGCTCTCCACACCCCCTGGCATCGAAACTCAACCACCCACCCCACAAAAGCCCCCCGCAAGTAGTCCTCCCCCTGCTGGGGAAACGCCGAGTGTAGGATCGGTCATTGAGTTGACGGCAGACCGACAGGAGTATGATGAGCAGCGCAAAGTGTTTACGGCTGAAGGGAAAGTTTTGATGCGGTTCCGTGGGGCGCTGTTGGATGCCGATCGCGTGCAGGTGAATCTGGATAATCGGCTGGCGGTGGCTGAGGGCAATGTGGCTTTGACGCGAGGCAACCAGGTCTTACGGGGGCAACGGTTGGAATACAGCTTTGTGCAGGGCACAGGCAGCATCCTGAATGCCAGAGGTGAAATTTTCCTGCCGCAAGCAGGCACTGATCTGGCGATCGGTGCCCGAAGCGACAATGAAGGTGTGACGATCGCCCGTCCTGTGAGTGATCGGGTGACGGCTGCTCAACCCACGCAAAACGTGAATAGTTCTGGCAGCTTTGGGGTTGGGATTGGCTTTGGACGAGATATCAGTCGGGTGCCCGGTGGTGTGCCTCAAGGCGGACAGATTCGGCGGCTACGCTTTGAAGCCGACCAGATTGACTTTACCCCAGACGGCTGGGTTGCCAAAAAGATTCAAATTACCAATGACCCCTTCTCACCGCCAGAACTGGTCTTGAAAGCAGAACAGGCAACCCTCACACGCATATCACCCCTGCGCGATGAGATACGTACCAGACGACCGCGCTTAGTGTTTGATCAACGCCTGACGCTGCCGTTTTTTGTGCCTGTGATTGCCCTCGATCGTCGGCAGCGATCGCCTGCACTCTTCAGTTTTGGCTACGATGATGAAGATCGGGGAGGGCTATTCATCGAGCGTGGTTTTAACGTGCTGTCAACCGCCCCATTGCGGGTAACGTTTACGCCTCAATTCTTCTTACAGCGGGCGCTGAGCAACGGGGGCAATCCCTTCAAGGCAGAAAACTTTGGCTTCAGGTTGGGGGTCAATGCTGATCCAGGTCCATTTACCAGCATTCGTGGGAAAGCATCCTTCACAACCCTGGATGTCAATGACCTGGAGAACAATGTGCGAGCCAGCCTCCGGGCACGCCAAATCATCGGTAGCCACACTTTGGCGCTGGACTATAGCTACCGCGATCGCCTGTTTAACGGCTCCCTGGGCTTTCAAACGGTACAAAGCAGCCTGGGTGCTGTCGTGCTGTCACCTAAGATTCTTCTAGGCAACTCTGGTATTGAACTCACCTATCAAGTGGGCTTCCAGTACGTCAATGCGGATACTGATCGCCTCGATTTGTTAGAACCTGGACGTACCAATAATCGGATTAGCCTGGGACGGTTTGGAGCCACCGCACAGTTGGCTCGCGGCTTTACACTCTGGCAAGGAAAAGCACTGCCGCCCACCCAAGCCGAGGGGTTACGCTACAGCCCCGTACCGCTTACACCCTACATTAACTTGGGCGTATCGCTGAGAGGCGTTGCCAATGCCTATACCAATGGCGACACGCAGCAGAACCTGATTGCCAGCGTCGGGCTGAGTGGGCAATTTGGGCATTTCTCCCGTGACTTCTTTGACTACACTGCCTTCAGTATTGGCTATGCTCAATTTATTGGAAGCGGGCAATCGCCCTTTCTGTTCGATCGCACGGTCGATACCCGCATTCTCAGCATTGGCGTGACGCAGCAGATCTATGGTCCGTTTCGGATTGGGTTTCAAACGTCGATCAACTTAGATTCCAGCAATCAGTTCAGTACGGATTACATTCTGGAATACAGTCGCCGTACCTATGCGATCGTACTGCGCTACAACCCGGTGCTGGCGATTGGCGCGATCGGGCTACGCATCAGCGACTTTAACTGGACAGGCGGCACTGATACCTTTGAAGGCTCTGACATTACGCCGGTAGAAGGGGGTGTCATTTTGCGTCGTGATGAATAGTACCCGATAATAAACGATAGAGAAGGCACGCTTTTAACGCCCAAGTGCCTCAACATCTGCATCAGGATCTCATAATCGCGCTTCAGGATTGAAGTCAAACTATACACTTGGGATCAGCCGCGCTTGCTGCACTCATCAAGCGCCTTGCTGATGCAGTGAGGATCTATGACAGAACTGGTCAACCATGCCACAGAACGATCGAACGATGCGGCGGCTTGTGCTATCAAGTTGCTACATCACTATGGCTTTGACCTGGGTGGCTACCCGCTGTCTCAGTTGCTGATTAATTGGCAACTGCACTACCCAACCGCATGGATACGCATGGCAACCATTGAAGCTCTGTATCAGGGACGCTACAAAGCCATTTCAGTTGAGCAAATTTTAGCCATGTGGCAGCGACGCAGCCAGCCACTCCCGCACTTTAATCATGAATTTGAGCGCTTAGTGTGCGATCGCTTGCCCGATCATCAGGTTGCTAGCACGGCTTCCGGTCAGAGTGAAGCACCGTTAGCGCGATCGACCCCGCTCAGTACCCAAGTGCCACCACATCGTGCCGCTTTACAGCTACCCCACTTTGAACGTGTGCCCTTGCCTGAAGCCGATGTCATGCTAGCGCTGAGAACGCTTCACAGTAAAGAAATGGCAGCGCTACAAGAAGCCGCTCTCGCAGAGGACGCTCAAAGAGAAGCGCCAGAACCAGCCGAGACAGATCAGCCTCCTGCCCAGACTTATGCTTACAGCGTGCGATCGGATGAGCCATCGTATCCTGCACTCAGGCAGGAGCACAGTAGCCCCCTGACGCAGAGTGAGGAAGAGCAGCCCATCCACCTCCATGAAGACACACCTGATGCAGGGTTGGTTCGGCAGGAGATAGAGGGTGAAGACGCTGAGATGCACATGCCTCAAGTGAGCGGTGCTGCGTTGCCAGAGCAGTCGATCGCCCCTCTCAATACCCAATCAGACCATACCCAACCAGACCATACCCAACCAGACAATGAGCCAGACCACCATCAAAGCAGGGAAAATTCTCTACCTTCAAATTCTCTACCTTCACTGTCAACGATGAGTGAGGGGCAAGTGATACCACTCCCACCCGTCGGGGCGATCGCCAAAATTTTGCAGCAGCTAGAGCACCAGGAGCTAAAAGCCAACATCGAGTTGCCAGCTTTAGGATTGATTACATCCACACTCAAGCCAAAGCTTCAGTTGCATCCAACAACGCCCTATCAGCCAACCTGGTTGACTGACCCTTCACGGAAGCAGCCCATTCATCAGTTCACCCCAACTCCAGAGCCATCCGCGTTCTATAGCAAGCTCAAAGCCGTTTCCCAACCGCTAGTACCTCAAGAAGACGAACAGCCCTAGTGCTTTGTCAACACTCAGATTCAGGGTAAAAATCGAGAGTTTAGACCTCGAGATTTTCAAAACCTCGGAGGTCTTTGGGAACGCTCAAAAACTTGCTGCAAGAATGTATAGTCATCATTGATGGCAGCCCCTAAGCAGTTTGCTCAACAGACGATTTAGCTTTTGGATCGGCTGGTGGCGTGACGACTCCCTTGCGAATTTCAGAGCAGAACGAAGCCATACTAAAGCCCCCAGGCTGCTTCAAAATGCTGGTACGTAACCGCAGATTGGGGCTAGCAAACCACAACCGTTCCTCTGAGTACATCGTTTCGTATTCAGTGATTAAGGTCAGCGCTTCATCGCTACCCATGATGTAGCGACCCGCAACGGGCGCTTTTTCGGCAGAGTCCATTTCTCGAAGCAGTTTGCCTTCATTCGGCTTGTCAGGGTTGGCGATCGGCACCAGCACCGTATTCCCCGTATGCTTCTCCTTGTCCCACTCCATCGTGCCACCCCAAAGCACTCGCGCACCGCACAGTGCCAGCGCTGGATCCATTTCGTATTGTTCACACAGCTTGATTACGTCTGGATCGAGCTTGGGCAGCAGTTCAATCTGAAGCTCTGATTGACCACCCTCCGTTTGTTTGAACGTCAAATGGTGGCTCGTGCGTTGCGAAAACCACTTACCGCTGCTGAGTTGGAAAAACTCCACAATATCCATCGTTGACAACGACCCTTTGTTCTGGATGCTTGATTGTGTTTACTATTGTAAGGTCAGCAGGGCTTTAGTTGAGGAAGAACGTCAAGAAGGCACCGTGAAGTCGTGATAACCGATGCCTTTAAACTGGATGGGACAAAGCTGCAAAACGCCATGCAGTCTGCGATCGCAGCAGCAATCCTCACGTAACGACCCCGTGACAAAAGGGCGCTCACCTGTAGACCGAAACCTTAACTTAACCCTGACACAAGTGCATCGGAGAACGTGCATTTACTATTTCTTCATCAAAGATCACTATTTCTTCATCAGAGATATGTTAGGAAGGAGCACGATGGGGTAGTTTAGGCATCGCAAATGCTGCTCTTGCCACGCTTCATAAGACATCGTCCATCCTGCACATTCCACAAACTTTGACACATGACACAACGCAAACGGGCACTCATTACGGGTATCACAGGTCAAGATGGCTCTTACTTAAGTGAATTGTTATTAGAAAAAGATTATGAAGTTCACGGCATTATTCGGCGCACCTCTACGTTTAACACCGATCGCATCGATCACGTTTATGAAGATCCGCACAACCAGGAAGCACGCCTTTTTCTACACTACGGCGACCTGACCGATGGCACCACGCTGCGACGCATCTTGGAAGACGTAAAACCGACCGAAATTTATAACCTCGGTGCTCAATCGCATGTTCGTGTCAGCTTTGATTCGCCTGAATACACTGTGGATACTGTTGGCACGGGCACCCTCCGCCTTCTGGAAGCCATTCGAGACTATCAGCACCGTACAGACATTCAAGTGCGCTTCTATCAGGCAGGATCATCTGAGATGTACGGTAAGGTGCAGGAGATTCCTCAAAGCGAAACAACCCCGTTTTATCCTCGTAGCCCGTATGCCTGCGCCAAGGTGTATGCTCACTGGCAAACGGTGAATTACCGAGAATCCTACGGACTGTTCGCGACAAATGGCATTCTGTTTAACCACGAGTCGCCCCGCCGAGGCGAGACGTTTGTCACCCGTAAAATTACCCGCGCGATCGCACGCATTATTGCGGGACAGCAGAAAAAGCTTTACCTGGGCAACCTGGATGCCAAGCGCGACTGGGGCTATGCCAAAGATTACGTCAAAGCCATGTGGCTGATGCTCCAGCAGGAGGAGCCAGACGATTATGTAGTCGCTACAGGCGAAACTCACGCCATTCATGAGTTTCTGGAGCTTGCCTTTGGCTACGTCAACTTAAACTGGCAGGATTATGTAGAGTTCGACGAACGCTACCTGCGTCCCGCCGAGGTGGAACTGCTCATCGGCGACCCCACCAAAGCGAAACAAAAGCTTGGCTGGGAGCCATCCGTTACCTTTGAGCAACTCGTCTACTTGATGGTAGAAGCCGACTTGAAAGCTCTGGGGCTTGTCCCTTTAAACGGACATCTACACCAAACCGTGAGTGACCATGCAACCGTGCGGCAAAATGTTGTAGGCAGTCCACGGTCTTAAGCGCCCCTTTTGGCAAGGGCGATCGCAACCTTGAGACCGCGAAGAGCGAGGTTATGAAGACTGGAGTAGTCTAAATAGGGCAGAGTATCTCTGTCCTTGCTCACTCTAGGTTCTTGCTCGCTCTAGCGGTTTTTGCTGCTTTGGGCAACTCCTGGTAACCAGACGCTCTAGGGCGTGTCATCAATTAGCTCCGAAACCTTGCAATATCAGCAGTGTCACGCCCGTCTCAACACACCAGGCTAGGGGCTAGAACCCTGGCTGCAAGCAATGTGTAGTAGTAATTGATGACAGCCCCTAGCAAAGTTATCGTGGGTTCTCACCTTTCTTGCTTGCGTCCGTGAGCGAGACACTCACACTCGTTGGTGTGGCTAACGACTCCAGAATGACACCGCAAGAAACCGATAGTCCGCGCTTTGTAATGGTTGGAGAATACATTTAGAAAATAGACCTGTAGCCTTGATGATCGCCATGAGTAAACTAAAGGCTAGTTTCGCTGAAGCTGAGTGTTGGGATGCGATCGTTCACCGCGATCCCAGTGCCGACGGTTCCTTTCTCTATGCCGTGCAAACAACGGGCATTTACTGCCGCCCAACGTGCGCTTCACGACAACCGAACCGAGAAAATGTCCGCTTTTTTAGCAGTTGTGCCGAGGCAGAAGCAGCGGGGTTTCGCCCTTGCAAGCGCTGTAGCCCGCGATCGACCTCCCTACAGCAGCAGCAGGCTGAAACGATCGCCGCCATTTGTCAGCAGATTGAAACCGCAGAGATGCCCCTGTCATTAGCTGCAATGGCGCAAAGGGCAGGACTCAGCGCTTACCATTTCCATCGAGTCTTCAAGTCACTTGTGGGCGTGACCCCAAAGCAATACGCGTCTGCCCATCGCACTCAACGTCTTCGCCAACAGTTACAGGAGCATACCGTGACACAAGCCATGTATGACGCTGGCTTTCAGAGCAGCAGCAACTTTTACGACCAATCCACAACGCTCTTAGGGATGACCCCTGCCCAATATCAGCAAGGGGCAAAGGGGCTGACAATTCGCTACACGGTGCAACCTTGCTGGCTGGGTTGGGTACTGATTGCGGCGACTGCTAAAGGCATTTGCACGATCGCCTTCGATGACACCCCTGAGGCACTGACAACCCATCTCCAGACAACCTTTTCACAAGCGCAACTGTGTGACGGCGATCGTGCCTTTGCAGGCTGGGTCGAGCAAGTGCTGAGCTTACTTGAAACGCCTCATCAAACCGTCGATCTCCCGCTCGATATTCAAGGCACCGCCTTTCAGCAGCAAGTATGGCAAGCACTACAGACGATCGCACCCGGCACTACACTAAGCTACAGCGATTTGGCACAGCACATCGGCAAACCCAAAGCCGTCCGCGCCGTAGCAAACGCCTGTGCCAATAACCAGATTGCTGTTGTGATCCCCTGTCATCGAGTCATAGGCAGCGACGGAAATTTGAGGGGCTATCGCTGGGGACGCGATCGCAAACAAGCGCTTTTAACAAAAGAAAAAGCCAGCCCGACTGGTTTCTAGCGGTCAGCGGGCAGGGCGGAAGTTTTGAGTTGAATCAGTTGTTGGTTGTTAGTTGTTAGTTGTAAAGTCTTTCCTGCGGCACGCTCTGGGAACGGCATAGCTCCGCTAAGGTTGTTGGTGCGTGAGCTGTTCCTGACTCTTTCTAAAAACTTTTCTTGAATGCCCAAAGGGCTATACAACTAAAAACCAACAACTCCCCTGACTTCTGACCGCCCAAACACGACCCCAGCAGACGTACACTAGGAACAGCAACCGTGTGAGAGATGCGATCGCGCCGATGGTTGAACCGATTCCACCGATTACGTTACCGCCAGCCCAAAACCCTGTACAAGAGGGAGAATGGCTGCGACTGGCGCTCTTGCGCTGGCTGAATCAAGAATTCATTCCTGAAGACGCAAATCAAGACATTGCAAAACGCGCTGCTCAGATCTTCGTCCGGCAGCGCATGGAGGGCGAAAACGATCTCGGTTCGCTGGTAATGGCGATCGTCACCGAGATGGAATCCTTTGATTTTTCAAACAGCTTCTTTGGCGAATTCACCGTCGCCAACGCCGTCAGCGATCTCTTGCTCGATAGCCTGGGAATCGATCGCTGCTGTGGACAGTGAGGCAGTTGTTGGTTGTTAGTTGCTAGTTTTTAGAGAGTTACAATCTAAACACATTCAGAGCAGAAGAACGAACTGTTCGACTAATCGTTTCAATCGCTCTAGACTTCGCTCTAACAACTAAAAACTCTCCCTTACCAGCTAGACTTCACCACACCGGGCAGCAGACCCTCGTGTGCCATTTCGCGCAGGACGTGGCGAGATAAGCCAAAATCGCGGTAGAAACCTCTAGAACGACCCGTTACCCAGCAACGATTGCGAACGCGGGTGGGAGCGCTGTTGCGGGGAAGCTGTTGAATTTGGCGGTGGATTGTGAGCTTTTGCTGTTGCGAGGTCGCGGCTGCAAACTGCTCTAGCAGATCTGCACGTTTATCGGCATACTTTGCCACCAGCTTCTTGCGCTTGTTTTCGCGCTCAATCATGCTCTTTTTAGCCATGAGTCATTCCGATGCTCTTTAATTTAAGACACAGCTTATTATCGTACCAAATTCAAACGGCTACTTGCCAACCAAATTTAAATTCGTCGCCGGGGGATCGATCGCAGGCGTGGGATGTTCGGGTGTAATTGCCAGATCGTCGGGTTCAGGGATTGCCAGCGGTTTCTCTGCAAGGGTGGCAGAGGGGCACAGGTCGGCAAGGTCGCAGCGATCGCACTGAGGTTTGCGCGCCATGCAGACGGCTCGACCATGATAGATGACCCGAATTGACCAGTTTTCCCAATCGGGTTGGGGCAACAGCTTCATCAAGTCGCGCTCAATGCGAATGGGATCGGTATGCTTCGTCAAGCCCAGCCGATAGCTCAAGCGTTTGACGTGCGTGTCCACCGTGACACCCATGTTGATGCCAAAGGCATTTGCCAGCACCACGTTTGCCGTCTTGCGTGCCACTCCTGGCAACTTCAGCAACTCTTCCATGACCTGGGGCACGTTGCCGCCAAACTCCGTCATGATCATGCGGCAGGCTGCCTGGATATTCTTCGCCTTGTTGCGGTAGAAGCCCGTGGACTTAACCAGCGTCTCAATCTCAGACAAGTCTGCACCTGCCATCGACTCAGCATCAGGGAATCGCCGAAAGAGTTCGGGCGTGACCAGATTTACCCGCATATCGGTACATTGAGCAGACAGAATGGTCGCAACCATAAGCTGCATCGGCGTTTCGTAGTCCAGCGAACACGTTGCATCCGGGTAGAGGCGCTTGAGTCGTAGGAGCAGTTCGATCGCCCGCTTTTGCTTCGCTGGCAACTTACGTGCGGCACACATAGGGGGAAAGGCTAAAGGCTAAAAGGGAGGGATGAGGGATGAAAAGAGATAAACAATTTGTAGGGACGTTACATGTAATGTCCCTACGGATTTACCGAAAAAGTTTTTGCACCGATTCCAACTGGCTGGTATCGCGCACGATGAGAAAAATGCCCAACCCCAGGAGCAACATCAAGCCCGTTTGCATTACGCCATCCTGAATTTTGGTGGGGAGGGGTTTGCCGCGTAAGCCTTCTACCAGCAAGAATGCCAAATGTCCTCCATCCAGGGCAGGCAGAGGCAGGATGTTGATAATTGCCAGGTTGATGCTGATGAGTGCGCCAAAGGTAAAGAGGTTGAAGGCATCCGATCGCGCCAGCTTTGCCCCTTCATCCACAATCCGCACGGGTCCCGAAATTTGATCGGCAACCTGCCCAAAGTTGGTGATGAGTTGACCAAAGCCTTGAACGGTGAGAACAGTAATGCGCTGGAATTCGCTAGCGGCGATCGTCAGAATTTCGATCGGGTTGCTGACGCGGCGACGTTCAATAATCACGTTGGGTGAAAGCTGCACGCCAATCTTGGCATTGGCATCAGGGGTGACAATGAGCGGTTTGGGCAAAACCTTCCCGTCACGCTGAATGGTGAGGGCGATCGCTTGATTAGGGCGATTCTGAATCGTCGTCATCAGAGTTTTGATGGCATCTTTGGAGGCTCCTAGCTCTTTGCCATCGGCGGCGAGAACGATATCTCCCGGTTTCACGCCTGCTTTCGCTGCTGCCGAGCTAACTTCCGTTTTTACGTCGGGCACCAGGACTCCGGGCTGAAAGTTCACGTCCTGAGTGCCTGCAATGCCAATCTGGGTGACGAGCAGGAAGTAGGCAAACACCAGGTTGGCGATGACTCCCGCGCTGATAACGATCGCTCGATCGAGCACCGGGCGATTTTTCAACAAATTTGGGTCGTTTTGCGGGATGGTGCTGTCTGGATCATCGTCTGGGAATCCAACAAAGCCACCCAGGGGAAAGGCACGCAGCGCATACTCGGTTTGCGGACCCTGATACTTCCACAAAATGGGACCAAACCCAATGGAGAAGCGGTTGGCGTAAATGCCCTGGGCACGGGCAGCCGTAAAGTGCCCCAGTTCGTGAACCACAATGAGGATCGCCAAAACGGCGATCGCAGCCAAAACTGACATACCAAATTCCCATAAAACGGCGGTTTGCGGTTACAGCAACGGCGAGACACCAGTGCAACACGCGTAATCCCTATTCTAGAAGCTACAACTCCGTAAATGTTGCCTGACACAAAATCCCTACCGTGATTGCGTCCAGTCCGAAAGGGGGCAAACGCAAAATAGTTTCATCAGAAGCCAAAACTTGCGGTATACCAGTATCCAGATTGTGTCAACTAACCCAGACGTGTCCCCGTGCCTCTCTTACTCAAACCCAAACCGGAGTCGCTTCAGCAGCAAAATGCTCAGCTAAAGGCAAGACTTGCCCGAGCCGATCGCATCATCGCCCGACTTCAGGCTGAAACCGCCTTTCTCCGCACTCAAGTGGCGCACCTGGAACGGCACCCGGCAGTGCCACCCACAATGGCTCAGCGCTCTCATGCCAAACCGCGATCGTTTGCGATCGGGTCAACGGTTGAGCGATCGACCATGGGTGGTAATCGGAGTAGCCAAAAACGTTCTCAGCCACAGGCTAAGCGATCGCGCAAGGCGACTCCACGACGGCTCCCGGCACGTCTACTGCGGTTAACCCGCGTTACCCTTTTGGCGACTGCCATGATTGGGCTAGCCGGGGCAGGTTTTTGGGGCGTACAACGGTTGCGTCCACAGCTTCAGGTTTCTCAAACGCCATCTGCTTCACCCGTGTCGTCTGCTTCACCGCAACCCTCAGCAGCAGCGATCATTCAAAAGCCTTCGACCGAGCCGAAGCAAACATTTGACACCCTGGCTTACAATACTCAGCCAGAGAATTCGATGCAGCGTAGCGAAGAACTACAGGCGATCGTCGATGGAGCGGTCGCGCTGGCTGCGAGCAGATCTTTGGATACGAAACCACTTTCCATCACGCTGATTGACCTCAAGGGCAACACGATCGCAGGCTACCAGCAAGAGGTTCCCCGCTATCCTGCCAGCGTGGTGAAGCTCTTTTGGCTCGTCGTCTGTGAAGCACAGCTAGAGCAGAGCCTGTTGCAACCGGATGCCGCTTTAACTGCCGACCTGACTGCAATGGCGGTTCACTCGGATAATGATGCCGCCAGCCGTATTTTCGATCGCATTACCCAAACCACCTCTGGCAACCCACTCAGCGGTGCAGAATACGATTCCTGGCTCAAAAACCGTCTGCGGATTAACCAATTCTTTCGCGCGGCAGGCTACGAGGGGCTTAGCATCAGCCAGAAAAACTACCCCATTTACTCACTCAAGCTCGACGGTCCCAACGGACGCGAACTGCAAATGCTGGATGAGCAGCAACAGCCCATTCGTAGCCTGATTACCAGCGATCAGGCAGCACGGCTCATGAGCGAAATCCATGCTGGCAAAGCCATCTCTGCCAGTCGCAGCCAGGAAATGATGGCGTTACTTACGCGAGACTTGAACCCAGAAGTCTGGAAGAAGCAGGCAGATAATTCGATCGCGGGCTTTTTGGGCGAACCCCTTCCCGCCGATGTGCGCTTTGCCTCCAAAGTGGGCATGACCTCCAAAGTCCGCCACGAAGTCGCCTTCATCGAATCAAAAGACGGCAGCGTTGCTTACATTCTTGCCGTGTTTGGCACCGATCCCACCTACAGCCAGAACTCTGAAATTCTGCCTGCTATTTCTAAAGCGGTCTATACCCAGATGACTGAGCGCAGTGTCCATGCGAACGCAACGAAGGGAACGGATGGGTGAGGGGTGAGGGGAAAAGGTTAAAGGATGAAGGATAAAGAGCGATGAGGGATGAAGGCTAAAAGGTTTGAACTGCTTCCGCTGCTTCCGCTGCCCCCTCTGCCTCCTGCCCTCTGCCTCCTGCCCTCTGCCTCCTGCCTTCTCTACAACGCCGATCGCCCCAAAAACGGTTGCAACACCTCTGGAATGCTCACCGTTCCATCAGACTGCTGATAGTTCTCTAAAACGGCTGCCATCGTGCGACCGACGGCTAAACCAGAGCCATTGAGCGTGTGGACAAACTCCGTGCCCTTTTTGCCTGCTTCTTTGAAGCGAATGTTGCCGCGTCGCGCCTGGAAATCGCCAAAGTTGGAGCAGCTTGAAATTTCGCGGTAGGTGCCAGCCGAAGGAAGCCACACTTCCAGGTCGTAGCATTTGGCAGCGCCGAAGCCTAAATCGCCTGTGCAGAGTTCGACGACACGATAAGGCAGCTTCAAGGCTTGCAGAATGGCTTCGGCGTTTTGTACCAGGGTTTGGTGTTCTTGCTCGGAGGTTTCGGGGCGCACCAGTTTGACCAGTTCCACTTTGTTGAACTGGTGTAGCCGAATGAGTCCACGGGTATCGCGCCCGTAGCTGCCTGCCTCACGGCGAAAGCAGGGGGTATAGGCACAGTGATGAATGGGCAACGCTTCTGCTGCGAGAATTTCATCCCGGTAAAGGTTGGTGACAGGCACTTCGGCGGTGGGAATGAGCCAGAGGTCGTCATCCTTGCACTGGAAGCTTTCTTCCGCAAATTTAGGTAACTGTCCCGTAGCGGTTAGCGATTGGGTGTTGACCAGAAGTGGCGGTAGCACTTCAACATAACCTGCGGCGGTTTGACGATCGAGCATGAAGCTAATCAACGCCCGTTCTAAAGCGGCACCCGCACCGATCAGCGCCACAAACCGAGTCTGAGCCAGTTTCGTTGCCCGTTCGGTGTTGAGAATGCCGAGCTTTTCTGCAATCTCCCAGTGGGGCAAGATACCTTCCTGCTGAGGCTTATATTCATCGCCCCAGCGGCGCACTTCCACGTTTTCGGTCTCGTTTTTGCCGATCGGCGTAGTGTCACCAGGCAAATTTGGAAACGTCAGCAACAGCGCTTCGATCTGCGCTTTCAGGTCTTTTTCCTGAGGTTCCAGATCGCTCAACCTGGCTTTGACCTGGTTGCCTTCGTCCTTCAGCGCCTGCAAGGCAGGATCATCAAGTTTCGTACCAGCTTTCATCTGTTGCCCGACCAGTTTGCCAATTTCGTTGCTCCGCGCCTGAAGCTGCGATCGCTCCTGCTCCAGCGATCGGCGTTGTTCGTCTAACTGCAACAATGGTTGAAGATCATAGCTACCATTGCGAGTGTTGAGTTTCTCGCGCACCAGGTCGGGCTTTTCGCGGATTAGCTTCAGGTCAAGCACAGATCGTTCTCATTCTATACAGGGGGATGTTCATCCCAGGATACACTGCCAGAGCCGGACGATCGACGATCTGCCTTACTCATGACGAGTGATTTAAGGCTAGACCGCACAAACGATCGTCCGCCGCCTCAGGAGCACAATCGCTCTATTGAGTTGTGCCAATCTGTTTGAAGAAGCGTTTTACGGGGCATGCAAACCCTGGTAAAAGTGGTGAGGTGATCGTATCTTGAGCGGTGTAAGTAGCGGCTCGCTTGAGGACTGCATTCTCACGACGGTACACTTCAACCTGTTGTAATTCTCGGCTGACAATCCAGTATTCCTCAACGCCCTGAGAGGAGTAGAGCTTGAGCTTCGCTTCACGGTCTCGTCGTTCATTAGTAGCGCCTGGAGATAGCACCTCGACAATCAATTCAGGTGCACTTGTAAAATGCCCCGCGTCGTCTGTAAAGCGCTCCATGCGTTCAACACTGATCCAGACCGCATCGGGAATGACATTATCGGCATCGCTGAAGATAATGCCAGGAGTTGGAAACGCTTCTCCTAGTTGGGTTTCGTCTGACCAATCGCCTAATTCGTTGCAGATATTGCGAATAACGGATTGATGCCTGAGGTGGGGTGCTCTGGTCACAAAGAGTTCTCCGTCAATGATTTCGTAGCGCTTCCATTCATCAGCGGCAAGCAGTTCGAGATCGGCAGTCGTCCAGCGAACTTTCTCAGACGAGGTTTGACTCATGGCTTGTCTCCGCGATCTTCTTTGGTTCTATTTTCGCCTGTTTTATGGTTTCAGCGAACTTCCGGGCAAGGGAAGTCATACAAACTGGATACATGCTTTGTATGCTGGAAAAATTACGGTTTCTGGTAAGGATGGGGCAGACGCAAAACGTTACCAGGAGAAGGAAGTGCGCGAGGCAATTGAGAGCGTCAAGGAGCAAGAACAAAATGACGAAGCTTAAATACCAGATGGTTATTCAGTGGTCTGGTGAGGATGACTGTTTTTTGGTTGGCTTTCCTGATTTTCCTGGGCAACGATGGCGAACGCATGGAGACACCTACGAGGCAGCCGTCACTCATGGCATTGAAGCACTAGAGTCGTTGACGATCGCTTACGAGGCGGCTGGTGATCCGTTACCTGAACCAGCTTTCTGTAGCGCTGCATAGCTTGTAGAGGTGATCGACCCTTCTCCTTGCAAGCACGATCGACCCTATATGAGCAAGCCTATTGGTTCAGAGACGCAACCTCATCGCGCTGCACAGCCTAAACCTTTTGCACAAACGATCGTCCCAGCAATCCCTGGGGTCGCACCATGAGCATGATGAACAGTAGCCCAAAGGCAACGGCATCTTTGTAAGCCGAAAATTCTCCTGGCACAAAGGCTTCGATCAGTCCAATCACCAGCCCTCCTACTACTGCACCGGGAATGCTTCCCAGCCCGCCCAGCACGATCACCGCCAGCCCTTTTAACCCAAAGCCGATGCCAAAGTAAGGACCTGCAATACTCACGCTGGAGCCGACAAGGGTGCCTGCCAAACTGCCCAGAAAGCCACTGACAAAGAAGGTGAGGACGATGAAGCGATCGGTATCAATCCCTAACAAACTCGCGGTTGTGGCATCTTCGGCGACGGCTCGCATCGCTTTACCGTACTTGGTCGCGTTAATGAGGTAGGTGAGAAGCGTCAAAATCACGGCTGAGACGGCAAAGATGACAATTTGCACGCTCCGAATGGGAATGGGGTTGTCTGCGGTACCGAAGTTAATGGCAGGCGGCAAGGTGCCATAGGTATCGGCAGGAAAGGTATAGCTTTCAGCGCCGACGAGATACTGAATCAGGTTGACAATGACGAAGGCGACACCAAGGCTAGAAACCACCGTCAGCAGTGGATCAGCTTTTCTCCGTCGCAAGGGGCGAAACGCCAATCGTTCTACCAGCACGCTCACCAGACCAGAGAGAACGCCACTGAGGACGATCGCCGCCCAAAACGGCATCTTCACGGGTAACATCGCGTTCGCCAGCAAGCCATTGAACCCAAAGGCACCGCCAATCAGCACATAGGTAAAGTAGGCACCCAGCGTAAAAATGGCACCGTGAGCAAAGTTGATAATCCCCAGAATGGAGAAAACCAGCGTGTAGCCCAGCGCGAAGATGGCGTAAACACTGCCGATCGACAGACCATTCAAAACGTTTTGGAAGAAGAGGGTGAGGGACATGGGAGGGGGAGTGGGGAGTGGGGAGTAGGGAGTAGGGAAAGGCAGAGGGCAGAAGGCAGAAGGATGAGGGATGAAGGATAAAAGGCTAATTGCTAGAGAGAAGGCAGGAGGCAGGAGTAAGAAGTAGGGTTAGGGGATGTGTTGGAGGGTGGGGAAGAGGAGAAGACCGAGTAGCAAGCTGGCTGTGTTCATGAGGAGGCTAAGCAGTCCGGCTTTGGGTAGGGATAGCATTGGCTGACTCACGCGATGGATGAGCCAGGTTTCGCCTCCAAATGCAAACAGTTCAGAAGCGGGTAGGGTGATGCGGGCAGTGAAACCGCTGGCAGAGGGCAACCATTCGCTGGGAGCAAAGAACAGCAGCACCAAAAAACCAAGGATGGCTAGAAGCGGCAACGAGAGCAGCCAACCACCAAAGAATTTGCCCAGCGTTTTGAGGGTGACGATCGATTGACGTGCCAGCAGCAGACCAAAGACGATCGCCACGACCAGACTCAAGGCACCGACGACCCGTTCTGCGCGATAGTGAAACGGCTGCAAGGATGGGAAAAACCACCACACAACGGGAAACGTGAGCAGATTGATGAAGGCGATCGCCACGAGCGTTTTCACCAAAAATGAGCGATCGACCTTGAGCCACCACAGCACCACAGCCGCGATTGCCAACTCTGTCACTTGTGTGAGACCAAAGGCAATCCAGAATAAGTCCAGGCGCGACGGGTGACTGGCGCTGGTATCAGGTGCGATCGTCAACTCTCCAGCTTGCACACGCACCTGTAGACGATCGGACGTACTGAACGCAAATTGACCTTTTTGGCTGAGGCGAAACCCTTGACTCGATCGCACCCCATCCGCAAACTGGACAATCAGCTTGTAGTACCGTCTCGGCGTGCGATCGCTGATTGGGTCAACAACATAGAGACAGGTCTGTTCAGCGCAGTCAAACCGATGAAGTGAACTGGTCAACGCTGGCACTGAACGCAAGCAGCCATTCACCTGGCAGGTGCCCGACTGGAGCAGCAACACCGGACGTTCACAGGCAATGGTCTCGCATTCGACAAACTGAGCGCTTTGCACCATGACAGGCTTTGAGGCAGCGTCGGTAAACGTAAACCAGGCATACGTCGGCGGTGCTGGTGCGTTCGCCTGCACGATCGTTGCAAACAGCAGAGCGATCGCGCTTATGCCCAAGCTCAACACGAATGGACGGAGCGATCGTAGACTCACCTGCTGCAACACCCATGCACGATTCGGCATAATTAAATCACTTGATGGGTTCTATAGTAATTTTCGTTCAAGTAGGTACATCGCGTTGAGACGGGGTGTGGGGTGTGGGGTGTACCTCAGCAGACCAGAAAACGCTGTATGACTCGCAGATAGCCTGACTGAAGTTAGAGTTGTTTGATGAAGACTCTAAGCCAGAAATCGCCCAACTTCAACGGATTTTTGTGTCGCAATGGCAGGTTGTTGCTATGACCGCTTTCACCGTCAATTTAGACTCCGTGATTTACCTGACCGATGAGCAGTTTTTTCAGCTTTGTCAGGTCAATCGAGATTTGCGCTTTGAACGCAACGCGAAAGGAGAGCTTATTATCATGACACCCGCTGGTGGCGAAAGCAGCAGTCAGAACGCTGAAATGACTGTGGATCTTGGTTTGTGGAATCGTCAGACGGGATTGGGCGTTGTATTTGACTCCTCCGGTGGGTTTAAGTTGCCGAATGGAGCCGATCGCTCCCCCGATGCTGCCTGGATTGCCCTGCCCCGTTGGGAAGCGCTCACACCAGATCAACGCCGTCGCTTTCCGCCCTTAGCCCCCGATTTTGTCATTGAGCTACGGTCTCCCAGTGACGACCTGAAGCCGCTACAAGCAAAGATGCAGGAGTATATGGAGAATGGCGTGCGACTTGGCTGGCTCATCGATCCACAGAATCGCAGGGTGGAAATCTATCGGTGCGATCGTCCCGTAGAAATCATTCCCACTCCCGCCCAGCTATCAGGTGAAGCTGTTCTACCAGGGTTTGTGCTGCACATTCCATAGTTGAAACTGCCTCCTGCCTCTCTAGCAATCAACCTTTTATCCTTCATCCCTCATCCTTCATCCCCACCCTCCTGCCCTCTGCCTCCTGCCTCCTGCCTTTTCACCCCTCTCTCCTCTCCCCTCACTTCAAATACGCAAACTGACCGCTGCTACCATTCGCATCCATCTTGATCTGCGCTACATAAAACTCCTTCTGCACAATCTCACCTTCGGGTGTAAACGAGATATCACCCAGCGGGGTGCTGTACTTGCCGATGAGAAGCTGCTTGTTGAGCGCCACTCGGAGATCAGGCAAGGCTTGCTGGCTAATTTTGGTCTGTTTATCAACTGCCCTCAACGCTTCGACAAACACCTGAACGCCTGCAAAGGTCTGAGCGCTGAACTGGGGCGGTTCTTTCTTAAACTGGCTGCGATAGGCTTCGCGGAAGGCAGCATTAACCTCACCGGGCTGCTCTGGGCTATAGGCTTGAGCAATCAACACGCCATCACACAATGCTTTGCAAACGGGAAAAAGGTTGGACGTATTGAGTCCGTTGCCACCGATGATCAGCCCCTTGTAGCCCAGTTCTCGCAGTTGTCGCACCAGATTGCCTCCATCAGCGGCAAGACCCGAAATAATTGCCAGGTCGGGTTTCAGGTTGAGCGCTGCCGTTGCTTGACTTTGAAAATCGGTATCCGTGGTTTGAAACTTCTGTACCGTCACCAGTTCTAGCTTTTGATCTTTGACAGTCTGCTGAAAAATCTCCGTTTCTGACTTATTAAAGGCATCGTTCTGAGCGTAGAAAACGGCTACTTTCTTGATATTTGGATTGATCTTAAGGGCAGCCTTCACCGAGTTGGGCGCAACGACTGACACGGGCGCGGACACGCGGGCAACAAAGTCACCAATCTGCGGAATCCCTTTGGCGGTGTTGGAGGGTCCAATGACGGGTACTTTGGCACGATCGGCGATCGGGTCGGCACCAAACGCCTGCTGCGATAGCGTGGGGCCGACAATACCCACTACTTTGTCTTTCGTAATGAGAGTTTGAAACGCATTAATTGCCCCTTGTTCATCGCCGCCCGTATCTTGAAACACGAGCTTGATCGGCGTACCGTTGATGCCGCCCTTGTCGTTAAAGTATTTCTCTGCAATTTTTGCACCGGCGACTTCTTCTTGACCCAAGAGCGCCACATTACTGGTTTGGGCAACCCCAATGCCAAGGGGAATCCCGGTTGCCGAGCCACTGGGCGCTGAACTGGATGTACCTGAAGCTTGAGGCGAACCCGATGCCGTCGGCGCAGGATTAGGGCTACAGGCACCCAGCGCGATCGTGAAAGCCACTAACAATGAGAGTCCAGCCTTGGTTTGCATAGCTTTCAGCATAGGAGACGTTTGAATGATAGAGACATTGATGTAGGCATTGCGTTGTCCATTGAGCCTGCAATTGATGGCGTTAAGTTGCATTGCTCATTGGCTCATGGCTAGATAGAACGATCGCAATTTTTATTTCACCACATCCTGTTGCTCCTTGGACTGTTTTTGCAGTTTGAGCCTTGCATGAGCGGTAGAAAGCAGAGGGCAGAAGGCAGGAGGCAGAGGGCAGAGGGCAGAAGGCAAAGAGCAGCCTAATGCTGACGGAAAAATGTCTGGTAGTGGGAGTTTCGTTCATACATACTGATTAAGTCAAAGATGATTCAAACCAAGATCAAACTAATCATAGATAATCCTGTTTTTGAAGGATTATGGCGGATTGTTAACGAGTGTAAAAAGAGGCTGCGAATCGACGAGATGTCGGCTGGAAGATGGTTTGAGGTCTGATGATGGCAATGCCGTAAGGCAGAATTTTGAGTAGAACAACTCACCCTCAGGGTGCTTTGAAGACATCTTTGAACACGGCGGCTGAAATACGTAAACTTTAATTTCTTTGACTGTTGCCTAATCAGTGATTCTGTTAGTCTCAAACCATAAGGGAACTTGCCGAAATCTGCGAACAGGTGCATGGGGCGATCGAGTTTTAGCGTTACGTTAGCACTTCACCTTTAGTCACATTCTCGCTTGATTGTTCACGACGACATTTATTTACGACGACATTTACCGACGCGCCGAGTTATGCAACATTACGCTCCTCAATGGATTGAAGACTGGTGTGCCGAAAACGGTTGGACTGACCTGTTTCAAGAACGCACTGACTATTGGGCGTTTCCACCCAATGCAGTGATGCCAGTGCCCATTCCTACCCAGGTGTTGAGAGCAATTAAGGCAAAGCGTGGCTTGTGTTTTGAAGAAAAAGTATGGTGCGCTGCGGCGGGTTTAAGCGCTGTGATGGCTGGCGCATTTAGCTATTTCTTTGCCTCTCCTATGCCACTGGTTGCTGCGTTTACCTTTTGTGCCGTCGTGATGGCGCGGATGGAGGATGACGCGCTTTAGTCCATTTGCTTAAGCAACGCTTCGCTCCAAACTAGATAGTTTGCTTGGTCTAACGTGTTGTTTCCCCTACGGTTTATGCAAATAGGCGTAGGGGAATTTTTTACGAGCCCGATCGCCCATAGCCCTCTCGTTCCCACGGCTGAAGTCGTTTATAGTGTAGAGTGTGCTAGCTCGCTACCGCGTGGCCTAACCATGAAGTCCTCTGTCTCTGCCTGTCCGGTTCCGTTCGAGCAACAACCCTTGAACGAATACGAGGAACTCAAAGAGTCCTGGTTTTTTCGGTGGGCAACGCTCGACTTGCCGCGCTATATTCGGAAGCTGCTCTGGATTTGGGGCTGGAGTTGGCTCCTTGTAGGTCCGATCGCGGCTGCTAGTTTTCCACCCGCCAAGCATCCAGTTCAATTTGCGTTGGCTGGGACAGCGGGAGCCGCTTTATTTCTGGCATTCGTGCTGCTCCGTCTGTACCTGGGCTGGACATACGTTCGATCGCGGCTTGCAAATGCCACGATTTTTTACGAAGAGTCGGGTTGGTACGACGGTCAACTATGGGCAAAGCCACCCGAAATGCTCGCCCAAGACCGTCTTGTAGTGACCTACCAGATTCAGCCTGTTTTGAAGCGTCTCACACAGACCTTTGGTGTGCTGGCGATCGTGTCCATTATGGGTGCGTTGGTGTGGCAGTTGTTGTAGTAAGAAGGCAGAAGGCAGGAGGCAGAGGGCAGAAGGTGGGGAGCAGGGAGTCGGGCGTAAAAAAGTAAAAGTACAAGCTTTAAGTTTTGAGCTTGAACAGCGGTCAGCGGTCAGCTTAGGAGTTGTTAGGGCGTGTCATCAATTAGCTCCGAAACCTTGCAATATCAGCAGTGTCACGCCCGTCCCAACACACCAGGCTAGGGGCTGGAACCCTTTCTGCAAGCAATGTGTAGTAGTAATTGATGACAGCCCCTAGTTGTTAGTGCATGAACCTTTCCTGACTCCTTCTAAAAACTGTTCCGACTTCTCACTCCTCTCTCCTCGCCCCTCTCTTCCCCAAACTCAAAACTTTTCCTCCTCCCGTCCCCTTCCAATGCTAGAGTCTTACCCATGACAAGGGGAAGACGCACACAAGCCGCAGAACTGGAAGTACGGTTACTGCGCGAAGGGATTATTGAATCCAAACATTACGTCCAGGCGGTTATTTGTGATACCCGTGGGCGAAATTTGTTGGTGGCTGGCAGTGCAGAAACCGCGACGTTCGTGCGTTCTGCCTTGAAGCCGTTTCAAGCCTTAGCGGTGACGACGACGGGTACGCTAGAGCGCTATGGCTTGAGCGATCGTGACCTGGCGATTATCTGTAGCTCTCATCGTGGGACGATCGGGCAGGTGCGTCAGGCATTCAACATTCTCTGGCGTGCGGATATTGACCCCACCGTGCTTCAATGTCCGGTGCCATTCGGTAAACGGAGTCGGCTGGAATACAATTGCTCTGGCAAACATGCAGGGATGCTGGCTGTATGCCAACAGCGCAACTTCCCCCTCAGCAGCTACCTCCAGCGTAGCCATCCTGTTCAGCAGTTGATCTTGCAAAAGGTTGCCGAACTGCTCCGCATGCCTGCTGAAGAATTCATCAGTGCGCGGGATGATTGCGGTGCGCCGACCTATTTTATGCAGCTAGGGCAAATTGCCTCACTCTACGCCCGTCTGTCCTCTGGCGATAGTTTGGATATGGAACGGATTGTGCGGGCAATGACCCATCACCCAACGATGGTAGCGGGCGATGGCGAGTTTGATACCGAACTCATGCGCCTGACAGAGGGTGAATTGGTCAGCAAAGCGGGTGCAGAAGGCATTCAATGCGTTGGGCGATTGGGGGAAGGCATGGGCTTGGCGATCAAGGTGATGGATGGCGCGAAACGAGCCAAATACGCCGTTGCGATTCATTTGCTGAAGCAGATGGGCTGGATCAGTCCTTCGGTCTCTGAAACCCTCTCCGAAAGCTTTATGACGATGAGCAATGTCACGCGGCTCGAAGTTGCTGGCGAACTGTCGATGCTATGAGCCTTACAGCCGTTTTCATTTGCATCCACCACACCCTATACCCTACACCCTGTACCCGTCGTATTCACAGGGCTGTGGCTTACCTCATCAGTCACCGCTCTATGACTGAAATTTAGATAGTAACCATGCAACCACCTGGCTGTCATCCTGTTGTCGTCGCCGGATCATAGCTTCGCATAGCACTGCTATCTCAAGCCCTGGTAAAATCTGAGACTGGTCAATGCGCCTGCTGCCATTACTAACAATTTGAAACGCGACAATCTGCGCGTTTTCCACATCAACGACCCAATATTCCGCGATCGCCATCTCTTCGTAGAGCAACCGTTTCTTGCCCAAATCAGCGTCAAGGGACGAATCCGCCACTTCGATCGCCAAATCAGGTGGGGAAATTTCATCCAGATTGGCAATCGTGCTTCCCTGAGGGACAAGTGCGGTGCGGTCACCCACGTAGTAAGAAACATCTGGCTGCGCTTCACGGACACCCGTTTTGCGGTAGGTACAGTTCGTTAATCCTTTGATGGGAATGCCTTTAAGACCGCAAAATAAGCCGATCGCCAAAATAACAATCGTATTTTCGCTGGCGTGATCCGGTCCGACTCCCATCGTTTCTACCCTCATCTGCCCGTTGAAATAATACCCTTTTGCTTTGGCACAGGCAGGATCGTCAATCACCCTCAGGTAATCGTCCCAGGTGGCAGTGACCCAGGTATCCGTTAACAATTTAGGCTGAAGCTGAACCATAGTGAGGGGTGAGGGGTTGGGATGGAGTTTTAGGGCTACCGCTCTATTTGAACAATAGCGAATTTCGATCGCAAATGATGACGCGCTCTGGCACTGACACCGAAACAATGTGAGCTGAGACACTATCTAACCAGGGAGGCTGTTAAGATGCAGAACATACGATTTAGAAAGGCTCTTTCGGTATCCCATGAACGACACAGTCCTGCAAGTCAACAACCTTGAAGTTCAGTTTCAACCGGATGGGCGGTTGATCAAGGCAGTAGATGGCATTTCGTTCGCAGTGAAACGGGGTCAAACGTTGGGCATTGTGGGCGAATCAGGTTCCGGAAAATCCGTGACATCCTTGGCGGTGATGGGGCTGGTGCCGTCTCCAGGAAAGGTGACAAACGGCGAAATTTTGTTTTGGGGTGCAGAGAACGGGGCACAGCCGATCGACCTCACCAAATTACCCAAACGCCAGCTTGAAGACTATCGAGGCGGCGAAATCTCAATGATTTTTCAGGAGCCGATGAGTTCGCTGAATCCGGTCTACACGATCGGCTTTCAGCTCGTAGAGGCAATCCGCCTGCACAAACGGGTCACGCCCAAAGAAGCGGCACAGGAAGCGATCGCCCGTCTTCAGGAAGTGCGCCTACTGCACGATGATGAGACCATCAAAGAGCGCTATTTGGAGGATCTCCAGCGCCATAGCCCCAATACTCCGTTGCCACCTGCTTCAGAGTTAGAACACCAGGTATTTCGACAGAAGACGGCTTTTCTCAATCGCTATCCTCACGAGCTGTCGGGCGGACAGATGCAGCGGGTCATGATTGCGATGGCGATCGCCTGTGACCCTGCTTTGCTCATTGCGGATGAACCCACGACCGCGTTGGATGTCACCGTCCAGGCAACCATTTTGGATCTTTTGCGCGACCTGCGCGATCGCCGGGGCATGTCTATAATGTTCATCACCCACGACCTGGGCTTGATTGCCGAAATCGCTGACACCGTTGCCGTCATGTATCAAGGCAAAATCGTCGAAGCAGGTCCCGTGCTGGACATTTACGCCAATCCTCAGCATCCCTACACCAAAGGACTGTTAACTTGCCGACCCAGACCCGATCGCCGCCTGCATCTGCTGCCCACTGTTTCGGATTTTATGCAGGTCAGCACATCTCCATCGGGCGAACTGCTCATTGAAGAACGCGAAACGGATGTCGATCGTGCCCTCGAACTTGCCCGCGAAGTCAGCCAGGAAGAACTCGATCAACGGTTAGCAACGCTTCACAAAGCAGCGCCTCTCCTGTCTGTGCAAAACTTGCGGGTAACGTTTCCTGTAAGGGGCATGTTTGGACAAACCAAGCGCTACTTTATGGCAGTCAACGATGTCTCGTTCGAGGTCTACCCCGGTGAGACGCTGGGACTGGTGGGTGAATCGGGCTGCGGCAAATCCACGCTGGCACGCGCCATTCTACAACTGATCAAACCTGCCAGTGGCTCCGTGCGCTTTGAAAATCAGGAAGTCACCACCCTCTTGCCCAACGCCATGCGACAGTTGCGGCGCGAGATGCAAATCATTTTCCAAAATCCCTTTGGTTCCCTCGATTCGCGCATGACGGTGGGCAAAGCCGTGATGGAACCGATGCAAATCCACAGTAAGCCTAGAGAACGACAGGAACAGCGGCAACGCGCCATCTATTTGCTGGAACGAGTGGGCTTGACTGCCGATGCCATGAACCGCTATCCCCATGAGTTTTCCGGTGGACAACGCCAGCGGATCTGTATTGCTCGATCGCTTGCTCTCAACCCCAAATTCATCATCTGCGACGAATCAGTCTCGGCATTGGATGTCTCGGTGCAGGCGCAAGTCCTCAACCTGCTCAAAGAACTCCAAAGCGAATTCAACCTCACCTACATCTTCATCTCTCACGATCTGAGCGTCGTAAAGTTCATGAGCGATCGCATTATGGTCATGAACAAAGGCGCAATCGAAGAAATCGGCCCCTCTGAAAGCATCTACCGCACACCGCAAAAAGCATACACCCGCCAACTTATTTCAGCCATTCCTGTCAGCAGTTTGGAGAGAATACGCGATCGACAAGCCGATCGGGGTCTCTCAGTTGGGTAAACGCCTTCTCGCACTCAAATCAGTTCGTGATCGGTGCTTTCCCATGAAATTCGAGTGGAACCCTTATAAAGCAGAATCAAACGCTAAAAAGCATGGGGTTACGTTTGAAGAAGCATCTACGGTATTCAACGATTTGTTATCCGTCACCTTTCCCGATCCAGATCATTCAGTGGGAGAGAGCCGCTACGTTATTATCGGTATATCCAGGTTCGGACAGCTTCTAATCGTTGCCCATACTGATCGAGGCGAAAAAGTACGAATCATTAGCGCTCGCAAAGCCAATCGTCAGGAGAGAAGGTTTTATGAACGGAGAAATTAATGCCGAAATGGACGATGAATTGCGTCCTGAATATGACTTTTCTCAGATGGAAGGCGGGGTCAGAGGCAAATATGTGGAGCGTTACCGAACAGGTACAAATCTGGTGCTTCTCGATCCTGATGTGGCTCAAGCCTTTCCAACTGAGGACGCTGTAAACGAAGCATTGCGCTTATTAATGCAAATTGCTCAACGTCAGACAGCCAATAATCCGGTTGGAGTGGAATGAAGAAAGTCTATCTATTTCATTGTCTCTTGCTGTTTGAGGGCAGTAACCCTAATGAAAAATAAGGATAAATTAGAACAAGACTTTTTAGAATTAAGTGTCGATGGAGCAGATATTGCAATTGACCTGTTGACTGAAAGTGAGCTTCTTAGAGATATACCAGTTGCAGGCTTAATTTATAAGCTTGGCAAAACTTTAAGCTCAATCCCAGATGTGATTTTCTTGCATAAAGTTGGGGAATTCATCAAAACAATTAATGAGAAAACAACAGAGAATCAGAGAGTCGCTTTTACTGAAGAACTTAAAAAAGATAAGGAAAAAAGAGATAAGCTCTACAATGCTATCTTCCTAAAGATCGACAAATTTGATGACATGTACAAATCTAATTTGTTTGCAAAAATATTTTCCTGCTTTATCACAAACAAAATAAGAAAAGAAGAATTCAGCGCTCTTTCATCTGCTCTCAACTCGGCACCCATTGAAGACCTGAAGACCTTCTCTACATCCTACTGGAAGGACAGAAATCGTTTCATTAGAAGTACATGCGGATTATCTAAGAAAAATTATGGAAGCCTTTTATCAACCTGCTTAGTTTCCATTGATCTCAATAGTAAGGCTCAAAGCCTGGGTCGAGGTTTGAGCAGCCTGATGCTTTATGATTTAGATTTTATGATTACAGAACTAGGCTGTTTGTATGCTTATGTTGCGGAAGATTTTAAAGCTTACTTTTCTCTTGTAAAAGAACTAGCAAGAAGTAATCAAAGAAACAAGGAAAAAATGTATGTATTTGAAACGCCTTCCTCTTGTGAAAAGCTTAGGTTAGAGGTTCAGCAAAAAATTCCGCCAAACAAATAGCTGCATACTGCACGCTCCAATAATTCTTTAAAGCGAACTACTTAAAGTCATTGCTGGAGGGGCAAAAATTATTGACAATCGTTAGCTAGGAATATTAGTACGATCGCTCCTCTTCCAAATCCAATCAAGCACCACGAAACTCGACAGAGGCTCTGAAGTGAGTGACTGTCCTTCAGCTAAAATCAAAGGATGAAATCATAACGAGTTCAAACAAATGGACGTTGCTAGAGGATAAGAGGCACATGGAAAATCGTGAGCAACTAATTCAGGAGATTGAACAGGTTCCCGATGATTTGGTACAACCAGTGCTTGATTTTTTACATCGGCTCAAGGCTGTACGCCAAAATCATCCCCTTGCAAAGTTTGCAGGCATTTTGAGTGATGCAGAGGCAGAAGAGCTACAGAGAACTATTGCAACCGATTGCCGACAGGCTGATGTCAATGAGTGGTGAGATTGCATTGGATACGTCTGTTGCCGTTCGCTTCTTAAATGGAGATGCAGCGATCGCCGCAAGAGTTCTGGCTTTGCCGGAAATAATACTACCGATGGTCGCTGTCGGAGAATTGCTGTTTGGAGCCGAGAACTCGACACGTCCGCTGCAAAATTTGCCTCGTTATCTAGAGTTTGTAGCAGCTTGTGTCGCAGTGCCTTTAGGGAAAGAAACAGCAGTCGCTTATGCTCAATCCCGGTTGATGTTGAAGCGCACGACCCATCCCAATGAATGATGTCTGGATTGCTGCTCAGTGCCTGGAACATTGCTGGGTGCTGGTCACTGATGATACAGACTTTGATTATGTGGATGGACTGATCTTGGAGCACCGGTAGCACGATCGCACCTCTCCCAAATTCCCTGAAGCATCGCAAAACGCAACATGGGCTCTGAAGTGGGCGATCGACTCTTCAAGTTAAAATTCAAGTTAGGAGGACAGAGAGATGCCGAATACTGATCAGAGGATTCAGGACGTTTATCAGACGATCGTAGCTGCGTTGCCAGCGGGCGATCGTCTACGTCTTGCTGCTCTCATCTTGAATGATTTGGCTCAGCCAAACGTTGATGTAATTGACACCAGTTATACCTGGACAGAGCAGGATCAGCTTGAGTTAGCATCATTCTCTTTGCAACATGCAACCAGTCTTTTCCCCGATGATGAGGAGATGGTTTAGTGCCGTTCAAGCCTGGTGATCTGGTTACAGTCGATTTTCCCGGAGTCACAGGCATCAAGCGTCGTCCTGCTGTGGTTTTGTCGTCCGAAACCTATCACGCCCTTCGCCCCGATACGATCGTTGGACTCATCACCACCCGAACCAGTGGGCTTGGCGCAACTGACTATGAGCTTGAGGATTGGGTAGCAGCAGGCTTACGGGTCGCCTCAGTTTTTCGCAGTTTTATCGTTACCTTGCCCCCTTCCGCTAATCTGATACTGATCGGGCACTTGTCAGAACGTGATTGGAAAAGTGTTCGTATGCGTGTAAAAGTAGCTCTCGCGGCATTGGAAGATTCTGTCAATACAAGTGAATCGCCATAGCAATAGCACGATCGCCCCTCTCCCAAATTCCCTGAAGCATCGCCAAACCTAACACATGGGCTGAAGTGGGCGATCGTGTTTGACAGCGAAAAAGGGTAGATTTAAGGTGCAAGGATGGTGGCTGCTTAGGGTTGTCCGATGAAAACACCAGAGACACTGAGACTTGAAGCGATGCTCCAGCAGCAGCGCGATCGCATTTTGGAAATTGCGTTACAACATGGTGCCAGGAACGTGCGTCTCTTTGGTTCTGTCGTGCGGGGAGAAGCCCAGCCCAATAGCGATATTGATTTACTGGTGGATCTGGACGAACCGTTAAGCCCCTGGTTTCCTGTCGGACTCATCCAAGATTTAGAGACCTTACTAGGGCGCAAAGTCGATGTTGTCACCGAAAAATCGCTGCACTACTTCATCCGCGATCGCATCCTCAACGAAGCCCAACCGCTATGAAAGATAGCCGCGTTTACCTGATACACATTCGAGACTGTATCAACCGCATTGAAGCGTACACCGATGAGGGCAAGACAGCCTTCTTTGTCGACCCAAAAACGCAAGATGCTGTGATCCGCAATCTGCAAACGTTATGTGAATCCACCCAACGACTGCCAGATGACTGGAAAGCGATACGTTCTGACATTGACTGGAGAACGATCGGTGATTTTCGCAACGTCCTCGCTCACCAGTATCTAGACATTGACCTTGATATCGTCTGGAATGTAGTGGAGAACTATTTACCGAAGTTAAAGCAAGCGATCGAAGCAATTTTCCAGCAAGTCTAGGCTGCTTAACAGAAGAGGCGTTCATTCAAGAGCCTTGTCGTACAGGCTGCGACGAAATTCGTCGTCAAGTGCTGCTATAAGTAGGGTCATTGCATACTTAACAGCATCGATCGGACTTAAGCCCTATGTCTACCTTGATGGTTCAACTGTTGCTCATTGGTTTGGCAGCTGGCATTGCTGGCGGCATGTTTGGCATTGGCGGTGGTGCCATTATGGTGCCCGCAATGGTGCTGCTGTTGGGAATGGATCAGAAGTTCGCAACCGGAACCTCGATCGCAGCACAAATTCTGCCGATCGGGCTTCTCGGTGCCGTTGTGTATTACAAAGAAGGCAACCTGAGCATTCGAGATGCCGTTTTCATTGCGGCTGGTCTGTTCGTCGGCTTTTTATTCGGCGCAGTGTTTGCCAACCAACCGTTTATCAGCAGCGCTTTGATGAAAAAGCTCTATGGCATTTTTCTGTTTGTCATTGGTGCCCGGTATCTCTTTTTCCGTTAGAAAAAGCATTAATCAATCGACCAGAATGCGCTGATACTCGCGTTCGGTGATCATGTCCTGGGTGCTTTCCAGGCGATCGACAAAGACGATGCCATCCAGATGATCCAGTTCGTGCTGGAAGATACGGGCTACAAAGTCGGTCAATTCCTGTTTGTGTCGTTTGCCGTTGCGATCGGTATACTCTACTTCGATCGCTTGATATCTCGGCACCTGTCCGCGAATGCCTGGAATGCTGAGGCACCCTTCCCAGCCTTTAACGGTTTCATCCGAGTGGGTAAGGATTTGCGGATTAATCATCGCGGTTGGTTCCATCGTCGGCGCATGAGGATAACGCAAATTTGGACGGGACGCAACAATGAACAGGCGATCGGACTGTGCCACTTGTGGAGCCGCAATGCCAACCCCATTCGCGTCTTTCACCGTAACGAGGAGATTATCAACCAGTGTTTGGATACGCTCCGACTGCACCGCTTCAACCCACTGCGCCTTTTGACGCAAGATGGGATTCCCTAACTCAATCACGTCAAGTAGTTCAGGCATAGACAGTGCTGCAATGAACAACAAGTTTTTAGTCTAAAACGGTCGTTTGTAGAAGAGAAGTAGGGGAGGCAGGGGAAATGGGAGAAGCAGGGGAGGCGGAGGAAGCAGGGGAAGCTATGGAGTAACGCCCAAAGGTTCCTTCGCGTTTAAGCCGTTACTCTCCCTCCGCTCCCCTTGCCCCCTCTACCTTCTGCCTTCTGCCCTCTGCCTCTCTAACACCTACTCATTCTGCGCGGTTTGTGTTGGAAACGCACCAGGACGTACCGCTAGCGTTTGTGGTTGTCCGTTGCGCTTCAATTCGACCTGGAGGTTGCCGCCGACAGAGCTTCTTTCCACAGCTTGCTGCACATCCTCGGCGGTTTTCACCAGTTGCCCGTTGATTTTTTGAATCACATCACCCGGCTTGAGTCCGGCTTGAGCGGCTGGCGAACCCCGCATCACGCGATACACCAACACCCCACTATCTTCTTTCACACTGACACCAGCTTCGGGATCGTTGTTAATTTGCTTCTTGAGTTCAGGGGTCAGCGTGGTCATGCGAATGCCGAGGTAGGGATGGCTGGCTTTGCCTGTGGCGATAAGCTGGCTCGAAATTTGCTGGGCTGTGTTGATGGGAATGGCAAAGCCCAAGCCTTGTGCGCCCCCAATGATGGCGGTGTTCATCCCAATGACTTCGCCACGCTGGTTGAGCAGCGGACCGCCAGAGTTACCAGGGTTGATGGCGGCATCGGTTTGGATGAAGCTCACGCGCTTGTCGGGGGCTTTTACCTGAGCACTGGAGCGTCCGGTAGCGCTGATGATGCCAACAGTGACGGTGTTGTCAAGCCCAAGCGGGTTGCCGATCGCGATCGCCCATTCGCCCGGTCTAAGCTGCTCTGAGTTACCCAAGTTCACTGTGGGCAGGTTGCTTGCTTCTACCTTCACCACCGCAACATCTGTCAGGGGATCGGCACCTAAGACTTTTCCTTTGAACTCGCGCTGATCTTTGAGCGTCACGATTACAGTATCAGCACCATCCACAACGTGGGCATTGGTCAAAATTAAACCATCCGCTTTGATGATGAACCCAGACCCCGTGCCACGCTCGACGCGAGTGGAGGGACCTGTTGGAATATCGCCAAAAAACTGCCGAAAGAAGGGATCGTTGAAGATTTCTGGTCGGCGGGTTTTAACGGTGCGAGACGAGTTGATGCGAACGACGGCGGGACCAACTCGATCGACCGCATTCACAATAAAGTTTGGATCGCTAGACGACAGGATAGCGTTGCTTCGGTTAGGAGCCTGCGCGATCGTTTGCGTTTGGGCAGAAGGGCTGACCGTCTGTGCGATCGCAACCTGCGTCGAAGCCTCGCTGGACGACAACCAGTGATCACCCAGCAGCGCTGTTCCTGCACCCAGGAGCGGCAGTAACAAAAATACCGCTGGCTGTTTCCAGACGGGCTTGCGTGTGTTGCTTTGTTTATCTGTAGAAGTGTTCATTGTTGTACTGTCCAGTTGTCGGCGAGTGTAAAAAGTATGTTGAGACCAACGCCATGCAATCGATCGCCCCGCTACGCTCTCTTAGCTCTTGCTCCGCTTTCTTGCTCTTAGCGTTTCTTGGCTCTTAGCAGCTAGGGGGCGACGATTGAGAGCCACCTAAACTTCACCCTTACGCTCATCCTACCTTATCCAAAATCTAGATCAGGTATGTGACGTTGCAGTTGCTCTGGCATCGCAGTTGAATGAAGAAGGACGCTCAAGGACGGCGGTTTGCTCCCGGGCGGACAAAAAACGTTGTCATTTTAAGTTCATGCTGAGAACATGCGATTGACAAGTCGAGTTGATAGTTTCTAATCACAGGTGAATGAACTGTTAAAGGCAGACAGCTAGTAACCTGCTTTCGTGACCCGTGCCCCTCTTTTGCCAATCGCATGATGGCTGTGGGTAAGCATCAGGTAAACGTGAGGTGGATCTATGCTGTCTGACCTTTTTCTTCCCAGCGTTTTGTATGTATGCAGCTCCGATGCTTTGGAGCGGCTGAGGTTTTGACAACGATCGTGCATTCAAGGCGATCGAGTGTCGTGGTCATAGGATGTCTGAGTAGTATGATCAGCAGCGGAGAGGAGCGGACGAAACGGATAGCCCACCGCTTTAAGCCAACCTGAAATTTAAGCCAGCTTGAAGTTTAAGCCAACCTGAAGCAGTCGCTGAGCTGTTTTCGAGCCGTCGCCCCCAATCGAACGCTTTTCAGACGGTCTCTTAAGTCCCTTCTAAGGCGCGCAATTCGTCATCCATGTAGGAGCGATCGCCCAAAACTTCCAGCAGTGGACCGTGTTCACCAAATTTGACGACACTGATTGAGGCTGCAAGGGCGTTGATACGATCGCGATAGCGCCCCAAATCAATCCCCAACAAGCTGCATAGAATAATCCGAATGGTAGCTTTGTGCGACACCACCAGGATGTTGCCAGAGGGATGCTTCTGCTCAATTTCAGCTACGACAAGAGAAGCACGGCTAGCAATTTGCACCGATGTTTCGCCGCCTGTGGGTGCATTCCAGGCTGGTTCAGCTAACCAGCGAACGTAGTCTTCTGGATAGTGCTCTTTGACATATTCCTGGGTTTTGCCTTCCCATTCGCCATAGCGAATTTCTTTTAAACCATCCCGAAACTGCATGTCCATCCCAATGGCGGTGCAGAGGGGCTTTGCAGTCGCGATCGTGCGCTTCATCGGACTCACATACACCGCTGTCCAATCCATCGACTGATACGCCGCTGCGAAAGCTTCTGCCATTTTGGTGCCATTGGGCGTTAACTCTGGGTCAAGCTCGCCACAGTACCCACCCGTAATGCTGTAGGTCGTTTCACCATGACGCATAAAATATAGCTTCAGGCTCATAAGGCTTGGGGGGAGTGGGGGAAAGGCTAAAGGATGAAGGATAAAGGCTAAAAAGCTGACTGCTGACTCCTTTCTAACAACTTTTCTTGAATGCCCAAAGGGCTATACAACCAACAACTAAAAACTCTCTCAAACCATCGCTGCTCCTGCCTGGACGTATTCTTTTTGCTCGATCGTGACGGGTTTGACGTGCCAGATATCTTCGCAATATTCCCGGATGGAGCGATCGGACGAGAATTTGCCCATGCGGACGGAGTTGAGGATGGATAGGCGCGTCCAGTGATCCTGATCGCGGTAGGCCTGACTGACGCGATCCTGGCAGTCAATGTAGGACTGGTAGTCTGCCATCAACAAGTAGTCGTCTTTGTAGAGCAGCGTGCTGACCAGTGCGTTGAACAGATTGGTATCGCCGTTGGAGAAGCCACCAGACGCGATGAGATCCATTGCCGCTTTGAGTTCGGGGTTGCTGTTGTAGTATTGCCAGGGATTGTAGCCACTGGCTTTGAGGGCGTAGACTTCGGGTGTGGTAAGACCAAAGAGAAAGAAATTTTCGGCTCCCACTTCTTCGCGGATTTCCACATTGGCACCGTCTAGCGTGCCGATCGTCAACGACCCGTTCATCGAGAATTTCATGTTGCCCGTCCCAGAGGCTTCTTTCCCAGCCAGCGAAATCTGCTCGGAAAGGTCGGCGGCGGGATAAACGCGCTGGGCAAATTTCACGTTGTAGTCTTTGAGGAACACCACCTTAATGCGATCGCGCACATCGGGATCATTGTTCACTACGTCACCCACGGAGTTGATGAACTTGATGATCAGCTTCGCCATGTAGTAGCCGGGAGCCGCCTTGCCACCAAAAATGAACGTGCGAGGTGTCACCTCAATGTCTGGGTTAGCTTTAATGCGGTTGTACAGCGTAATGATGTGGAGAACATCCAGGTGTT
This sequence comes from Lyngbya sp. HA4199-MV5, assembly GCA_019359375.1. Taxonomy (GTDB): domain Bacteria; phylum Cyanobacteriota; class Cyanobacteriia; order Leptolyngbyales; family Leptolyngbyaceae; genus Stenomitos. The sequence goes on along the minus strand of JAHHHL010000001.1, from coordinate 252,842 downwards.
GCCGCTTGTATTCGTGAATACGCTTTGCTTGAATGTCAAACAGAGAAGTAGGATCCACGTTAATCCCGTTGACCTGTTTGATGTAAGCCGCGAGGTCTTGCTTAATTTCAAGCTTGATCTGCCGCCACTGTTGACGAAACTCGGCATCCTCAACGTAAGGTTCAAGCTGGCGCAGGTCGTCCAGATGCTTGATCCAGCCATCGCCAATCTTGCTGGTGATGAGGTTGGTCAGGCGAGGATTACTCAGCACCATAAACCGACGTGGTGTGACTCCGTTCGTCTTGTTGCTAAACTTTTCGGGATAGAGTTCGTAAAAGTCGCGCAACACGTCTTGCTTGAGCAGTTCACTATGAAGCGCAGCTACCCCGTTGATGGCATGGCTACCCACACAGGCAAGATGTGCCATGCGGACGTAGCGTTCGCCTGCTTCATCAATGAGCGACATGCGGTTTAAGCGATCGGGATCATTAGGAAACTTCAGGCGAATCGCGTCTAAAAAGCGGCGATTGATTTCGTAGATGATCTCCAGATGACGGGGCAGGAGGGTGCCAAAGAGAGTTAACCCCCAGCGCTCCAGTGCTTCTGGTAACAGCGTGTGGTTGGTATAGGCGAGCGTTTTTTGGGTGATGCTCCAGGCGGCATCCCACTCAAAGGCGTGTTCATCGATGAGCAAGCGCATGAGTTCGGCGACGGCGATCGCGGGGTGCGTGTCATTCAATTGAATCGCAAACTTCTCGTGGAACTGGTCGAGCGGAATGCCTTGACGAGTGAGGATCAACATCATGTCTTGTAGGGAACAGGACACGAAGAAAATCTGTTGCGCGAGCCGGAGTTTTTTTCCCTGGGATAGCTCGTCGTTCGGATAAAGCACCTTCGTCAGCGTTTCCGATACGGTCTTTTGCTGTACTGCCCGGAAGTAGTCGCCGGAGTTAAAGGCTGCAAAATCAAAGGATTCTGCCGCTGCTGCACTCCAAAGCCGCAGTGTGGTGGCTGTATTGGTCTTGTAGCCCAAAATTGGCGTGTCGTAGGGAATGCCCATCACCACTTCATTGGGCACCCAGCGCACCCGGTTGCGACCGATCGCCTCGTCCAGGTAGGTTTCGGTGTGTCCGCCCAGCTTGACTTCGACTGCCCATTCGGGTCGAGCGATTTCCCACGGATTGCCGTAGCGCAGCCATTTGTCGGTGATTTCAAACTGCCAGCCATCGCGGATGTCCTGGTCAAAAATGCCGAACTCGTAGCGGATGCCGTACCCGATCGAGGGAATGTCGAGCGCTGCCATCGAATCGAGGTAACAGGCGGCTAAGCGTCCCAGACCGCCATTGCCGAGTCCGGGTTCTTCTTCCTGATCGGCAATTTCCTCAAAGCTAAGCCCCAGTTCTTCGATCGCCTGTTTCACTTCATCGTAAATGCCCAGGCTGATCAGGTTGTTGCCCAGATGCGGTCCCATCAGAAACTCGGCAGACAGGTAAGCAACCGTGCGTACACCCTGTTGAGTATAGGTCTCAGCGGTGGTGAGCCAGCGTCGCAGCAGCCGATCGCGCACGGTGTATGCCAGCGCCATGTAGTAGTCGTTTTGGGTCGCAATTTTAGGAAATTTGCCCTGGATGTAGAAGAGATTGTCCTGAAAGGCGCGCTTCAGGGTTTCGACACTCAGCCCGGTGCGATCGTCCTCCACGACAATCGTGGGCACGCACTCGATCGGTTGGTTTGGTGCGGTCTGCATAATTTGAGTCCTTTTCAGAATTTACACTTCAGCCAGATGGAACGCGGCTCCTAGCCCTGCGCCCATTTCGGCTGGTGTAATTTTGCCGTCGTGGTTAATATCCAGGGCATCAAACACAGCATCGGTGCCCATCCATTCTTCGCGGGTAATAAAGCCATCACCATCGAGATCATAGGTATGAAAGATATCTTCGGCAGCGTGAATGACCGCCTCTTCGCCCTCCAGCATTGACAGTCGCTTTTCAAGCAGTTTTTCGAGCGCCACCAATGCTTTGGTAAAGCCTGTGATGCCTTCATCCAGCTTTTGCGTTGCCATTGGATCTTCAGCGTGGAGTTGGTTGAAGGTGTCCTGGTCGATCGTGATTTTTTCTAGCTCCAGACCCTCTGCCCTGGCGGGATCAAGCTTGCGGGGCAGGTCAGCTTCAGTGGTGTGCAGTTCCTTGAGCAGGGCAGGAGAAATGGTGAGCAAATCGCAGCCTGCCAGTTCCGTAATCTCGCCCACATTGCGGAAGCTGGCTCCCATCACTTCGGTTTTGTAGCCGAATTTTTTGTAGTAGTTGTAGATTTTGGTGACGGAGAGGACACCGGGATCTTCGGTCGCCACATAATCTTTGCCAGTGCTGGCTTTGTACCAGTCGAGAATGCGCCCCACAAAGGGAGAGATGAGCGTGATCCCCGCTTCGGCACAGGCGATCGCCTGGTGAATGCCAAACAACAGCGTCAGGTTGCAGTGAATGCCCTCCTTTTCCAGCACTTCAGCCGCTTTGATGCCTTCCCAAGTAGACGCAATTTTTATGAGAACACGATCGCGGGTGACCCCAGCGGCTTCGTATTGCGCGATCAAGGCACGACCTTTGGCGATCGTTGCTTCGGTGTCGTAGGACAGCCGTGCATCCACTTCCGTTGAAACGCGACCGGGAATAATTTTAAGAATGCGAAGCCCAAACGCAACTGCGAGGCGATCGAACGCCAGTGACAAAATCGTTTCATTGCTGGCACTGGCACCCGCATCGAGTTTTGCCTGCTTCAGAGTGCCATCCACAATTTCCTGATATTGGGGCATTTGTGCCGCTGCGGTAATCAACGACGGATTGGTGGTGGCATCGCGTGGCTTGAAGGTTTCGATCGCCTGAATATCCCCGGTGTCTGCGACGACAACCGTGATCTCCCGCAGTTGTTCGAGTAAATTCTTTGCCATGAGTGACTCCTAAGAGATGGACGCAGAGTTGGCAGGTTGGCAGCGTACAACACGCTACGGGCTGACTAGATCATCGCAGTGGCGATCGTCGCTACGGCTATAGTACCGGGGGTTCGTAAGAACGGAGATTATCATCCAAAAGCTTTAATCTACTGTTTCGCTGGCTACTGACCGTGGGGCGAAACCAAGCAGGTTTCTTAAGGTTTAGGCAGTTGGGTATACAGTACCATTCAGAAGCCAGGAGTTAGAAGTGAAGAAGGCTTCCATGCTAGGGCGCGTCATCAATTCAGCTCCGAAGCCTTGCGGTACCAGCATTACCGCGCCCGTACCAACACACCAGGTCAGGGGCTGTAAGCCTTGCTGCAACTGATGTGTCGTAGTAATTGATGACAGCCCCTAGCGTTCAGACCAGGTGATGTACTTCACTGCGGGATCACTGCTCCTGGATTGCTTTTTGGAGGAACAGTTTTTTGAGTTATTGGCAGCGTGAGTGTTGGTGAACCGAGGAGCAATGATTTGTAGATACTGCCTCTGAAGCCAATGTCGTAGACCTGTTAATGCATCCGCTTCCAGGTCGATCGTGAAAATCTGCGTCAACGTGACCCTATGTGGCAAGATCTGCCTGACTGACAAAACTAAGAAGCTGGTTTTGAGCAACTGCGGCACAAGATGAATGGCTTTATTTGTCCACGGGTGCAGCAATCAAACTGACAACGCATCTTTTCATCTACTTTAGAGAGACAGAAGAGAATTAAGCAGAGGAGATCCTCAACCCTATTAAAGAGGGGCTTTCGGAGTTCCTCCCTTTCTTAAGGATGTTTCAAGTGCCAAGTGCGTAAGTCCTATGCAACTCAATTCGTCTCTGCCAGCACTTCCTGCAAGCGGCTACGAAATTCGCCCTTGGGATGTCCGCCTTTGACTTCGCCCAAAATTTTGAAATCACCTTCAGGAGTGTCACAGATCAAATAGGTGGGCCACCCCATGTCAGCTTTGTCAGGATACTGCGCCAGCAAAATCTTGCGGTACTTCCGATAGGTCGCCGTGTCCTGCATCTTGACGCTAACGAACTCAAGCCCAAGCTCCTCAACCACTTTCTGGTCGTAGAACGACATCTTGTGGCAAATGCCGCAGTCTTCCGACGAAAATTTGATCACAGCCCGCGTCATAGAATCAGCCTCTTCAACACATGAGCGATCGCCCACCATGACGGGAGCGATGCTTAAATTCTACGTTGGAATGCCGATCGATCTCGCGCTCAAACTGTTGCAAATCTTGTCGAGGGGTGTACCACCTCCCCAAGCGGACGATCGAACTCCCTAGAATGAAACTATGGACTTACAGTGACGACGGATTAGACATGGTTCTTTACAAGCAGCCGTATCTTAGCGTCTGTCCTTTGGTCTGTGTCTTGGTTCTACACCCCACACCCCACACCCTACACCCTGTCCCCACTAGCTGCACCTCACCTTCTAGAGCAAAGCTGTATTTTCCGGCTTACTTTACGCTGATTCCTTAAAGAAATTGGGAAGCTGTTTGAAGTTTCGGTAACGTTCCCCGTTGAAGAATATCCACGGACATAGCCCATGCCATGATCAATAAGACTTAATAAAACTGAGTTTGCTGACTCAGTGCATTTACCGAAAACATCCGCCCTTTCTCTGAAGTCGTCTGCAATCGAGCTACGTTTTGTGGAGACCCTAGACCGATTGTGTTGTTATGGCTTCAGTAGGGCAACCTAAATCTGAGTGAGCATGATCAAGATCACAACAAGTTCCCCTGATTGACCCCTGCGATCGTTGATTAGATAGGTTAGCCCCATACGATCGACGTGCAGACAAACAGGGGATTGCATCTATAGTCTCCTTGGAGAAGAACTGTGACCCAGGAATTTCATATTTCTGTGACTCCGATAGGGGAAGACGACTACCTTGTACGGACGGAACGGGTAGCCCCAGGTGTGCCATTGGCAGAAGAACAAGTCACCTGGCCCGTCGAGGAGTGGTTGACCCAGGCAAGTTTGTTGATGAATGACCCGTTGCAGGGATTGTTGCGGGGTGACATGCTCCATTCCTTTTCGGATGCCTCCACGCCAAATTCTGACCCAGCCTCAGAGGCACAGGGAACGCTGGTGGCACTGGGGCAACAGCTTTACAATGCGCTGTTTCAAGGGACGATTCGAGATAGCTGGATGACCGCTCAGGGCATTGCTCAACATCGGCAGGAGGTGCTGCGCTTGCGGTTAGGGTTGAAAGATACCCGCTTGCCACGTCTGCCCTGGGAAGTGCTACATGCGGGCAATCGCTCGATCGCCACGGGCACTGATGTCGTCTTCTCTCGCTATCATTCCAGCTTTGCTGCAATGGCTTCGTTGGTGCAATCCTCGCCCACAAACGCCGAAGCAAATCAACCGCTCAAAATTCTCCTGGTACTGGCTGCCCCAACCGATCAGGAAATGCTGGCGCTCAAACAAGAAGCCCTGTACCTCCAGGAAGAACTGGAAACCACCCTGCAAAACGGGAGTCGGAACGGCAGCAGCCGCTACTCAGAGATTCAACTAACAATCCTGGAGCAACCGGGACGGGAACAGCTTACGCAAGCGCTGGAGCATAACCACTACCATGTGCTGCACTATGCAGGGCACAGCAATTCGGGCGCGGCTGGTGGCAAACTCTATCTGGTCAGCAGCAAAACAGGGCTGACGGAAACCCTGAGTGGCGATGATCTGGCGGGGCTGCTGGTGAACAACGGCATTCGCATGGCGGTTTTCAACTCCTGTCGAGGAGTCTACACGGCAACGACAGAAGCGGCGACAGAAACAGGTGAGGGCAACCTGGCAGAGGCATTGGTCAAGCGGGGCATTCCGGCAGTTCTGGCAATGGCAGAGCGCATTCCAGACGATGTAGCGCTTAACCTGAGTCGCCTGTTCTACCGCAATTTGAAGCAGGTTTATCCGGTGGATCTCAGCCTGAATCGGGCGCGGCAGGGGTTGGTGTCTTCCTATAGCTCCAAGCAACTGTACTGGGCACTGCCGATTCTCTACCTGCATCCAGAATTTGACGGCAACCTGCAATCGCTGGATGGGTTGAGTGGGCAGATGAATGATGTCGATCGCCTGCTGGAATCAGACCCTCCGGTCAAGACGATCGAACCGATCGCTCCCTTCGCCGCGTTAGAGTCCGTGCTACCCTCAGTCAGTGCTCTGCGTGATGGGACGGAAGCGTTACTGAACCCGTTGAAGCAGGCTGAATCCGATCGTGATGAGTTGGTGGATGTGTCCACGTCTACTGAGGATGAATCCAGTGACCTGGAGGCGCTGGAATTTGACGATCCAGCCTATGAGAGCGATATGGAAAGCGTCGCTCATCTGGTCAATCAGCTTTCCTATGGTGCCGCCTCCGAGCCATCAGAGGACGATCGTCTGCTGCCAGCCCCTCCTTCAGAAAACCTGCTTCCTGAAGCGGGCTACACCTTTAAAGCCGACGACTACCTGGTTCTGCCCGACTATCCTCATGAACTGGCACCTTTGGAACCAGCCGCATCGGAGCTTGACTCTACTCAACCTGGAGGCGCACTGACCTCCACAGCCGTTGATGCCAGCGAGGTGGAAGTTTACTCAGAGCTGACAAGAATGCTGGCGGAAACTGGCAAGCTGACGGAAGCGATCGCTACCTGTCATCAAGCGATACAGGATAACCCCAATGATGCCAATGCCTATTATCGCCTGGGGATGGCGCTCAACCAGCAGGGCTATGTCTCTGAGGCGATCGCGGCGTACCATCAGGCATTGCGTCTTAACCCCACCCTAGCGGATGCACATAACCAATTGGGGCTGGCGCTTTACCAGCAGGGCAATCTAACCGATGCGGTACAGTCTTACGACCACGCGATTCAGCTTGACCCAGAGTTGACCAGCGCTAAACGCAACTTAGAAGCGACTCTGCTGCGGCAGGGCAACCTCGGAGAAGCGAAGCAGGCGCTGCTAGAACGCGCACCAGCCCAACGGCGCAGCACCGAGCAACCCTTGCTTGCCTATGCCGATCGCAATCTGCAATTGGCAGACGGCGGTTCTGCGTCGATCGCCTACAGAAAAGCCCCGTGGTATCGTCAACCCTTGCTGTGGGTCGGCGCTGGCATGGTGGCAACGCTGGTAGCTGGCAGTTGGTTCTTCCGCGATCGCTGGTTGCCTACTACGCCTCAGCTTCCACCCGCCGAAACAGCCTTTTCTGCCAATTCAACCGGCGAATTAAAGCAACTGAGTACAAATCTGGTAGCAGCACTAGCAACAGAGCGGCTCAATCAGGGCAAGCTTACCGAGGCTCAGGCGGCGATCGAAACGCTGTTCGATCGGGGTGCCCTTGTTCAGGCGGCGGCAGTGCTGACATCTGCCTTAGGGCGAGAGCCAGAGAACCCAACCGTAAACTTCCTCATGGGTCGCCTTGCGTGGCAGTCTGTCAAAGTGGGCAACAACGATTACAGCGTAGATGATGCGCGCCGCTACTGGGAAACCGCTGCAAAGCGTCAACCGAGCGCTCAGTACCAAAATGCGTTGGGCTTTGCTTACTACACTGAAGGCAAGGTCGATCGGGCGAGTCGCGCGTGGCTGCAAGCAACTAAGCTAGAGGGTGGTCAAAGCACCAAAGCGGCAACGCAGACCAGCACATCACCATCGCCCATCCTCACAGCGTATGCAGGGCTAGCTCTTATCGCGGCAAAAACGGCTGCAAACCAGCCCCCAACGAAGCAAGCCAGCCTCAAAAACGAAGCGATTCAACTCCGTCAACGGGTGCTGGCAGACGATCCGGTCAACTTCCAGCCAGAAGAATTGGCGAAAAATTGGATGTGGTCTGAAACCGCCATTCGTGACTGGCGATCGACCCTTGCAATCAAATAAAAAGCTTTCGCCAATTAGTTTGCTTCCTTAATATTTCAAATGGCTGAACTGTCTGATATTGAGACTACAGTACTTCATGACATCATTGAAGATTATGAAGCGGGTGGAATGCGCTTAGACTTGCTTATTTATGTCATTCATTTTTACTTTGATCAGCCTGACTCAACGATTGCAGATATTTATCAACTTGCGCTTGATACTTTAGGGTCACTTGAAAGAGAAGGTTTAATTTATTTTGCGAAGCAGATTTTTCAGAAGTCAGATGACAATCACTGGCAATTTGTTGCCGAGGAATTAGTTTCCAAAGAGCTTGCGCTTGAAATTCTGCGCCATCCAAAGACATGGAGCTGCGATACTACCTATGACAGTGAAAGATATCTCTACATCCCAACTGACGAAGGAGTTAAGAGGTTTAACGAACTTGCTTGACCAATCAGCGAATTGCGGTAGTCAAAGGATTTGATGCGTTACGGCTACGCCTAGAACATCCTACGTTCAATTAGGGCTACCTACTTGTTCAGCAGCGGCTAATAACCTTCGCATCACCTCTAAGATCTTTAGCCTTTTGCTGAGACACGGTATCGTACCGCTGTTCGCGTCGCTTTCGGTTCTGGTCGTGAGTTGTTCCTGATCGTGAATTGTCTAAAGTGAAGCAAGCAATATCACTTTCTGTAAACATCCTTCCGGTGCTTGCATTGCAGGAGGAGAACGGTTAGCTCTCTATCATCGACTTCATAACGAACGCGATAATCACCGCTACGAATGCGGTACTCGTTGTCAGCACCTTTTATTTTGATCACTCCATCAGGGAGTGGGTTCTCAGCGAGTTGTTGAATCTTAGCAGCAATGTATTTGTAGGTTTCATCAGGCAAAACATCTAGCTGTTTTTGCACAGATTTAGGTGTGATGATGACGTAAGTGATGCCGATCGGTTCGCACGCTGTGCTGCGTATTGGTCAAATGTAGTGTAGTCACCAGCCTTGTAGTCGGCACGGGCAGCTTGAATTTCAGCAATATCCTCCGCAGAATCCTCATCATCAGAGAATAATTCAGCTTCTAAAAGTTCCCAAAGCTGATGCTTTTCAGAACTTTCAAGTGATGAAATTGCTTCCAGCAGTGATTGAAATGAAATGTCTACTTTCACAGTATGTTTACTTGTCAGAATCTGGGTTCTTTCGCTCTATTAGCGTGTGCTTTGTGAAGGGGATGCTCAGAGATGCAAGCTCAAATCACAGTCGGTAACGTTGTGCTACGTCCTCACTCACAAACTCGGGCGGGACAATAAGTGCTCTATGCTGCGCTATTCCGCATCGTCTAACTCATCAAATTGTGGCGACCAGAGATCTTCAACCTTCACCTCCCAGCCAGGGAGGAGGTCAGGAATCGTCAGCGTATCTCCATCTCGCAGGGTGACTGGCTCCTGCTCTGAGCGACGAACCTCGACCCAGCGCTGTTCTGGGTGAATCAAAAGCCCTACTCGCGTACCTTGTGCCAGGAAGCTATCGATTTTCTCCCGCAACCCCTTGATGCTGTCACTGGGCGATTTCACCTCCACCATCAAATCTGGCGCTAGTTCGGCAAAGCTGCGAGGGCTTTTCCGCAGTCGCTGTGCCTGGACAAAGGAAACATCTGGGGCGCGAGTATCAGAGTTGGGCAGGGTGAAACCTGCACCTGCACCCGTGATTCGACCTAAGCGGTTTTGATCCACAAACGTGAATAGCTTACCAATCATTCTAGAGGCAACTTCATCGGACTCGTAGCCTGATGGACTCATAACCGTGATGCTCCCATTCACCAACTCCATCCGATAGTCAGGAGCCTGTGCTTGCAACTTCTCCAGATCTTTAATGGTGAGAGTCATACAACCTCCAACAGGTTTACCGCTTTTGACGATCGCGTCTAGCTGCAATGTACACGAAGAACATTTCTGACAGCATCATAGCAACGGCGACACCGATCGCGGCTTGCGAATATCTAGCCGATCGGCAAGGCTGGCTTCGCCCCAATCAAGCGGTTTTTTATCTTCGGGCACGATCGCCGTCGGCAAATCAGCGGCTTGCTTGGCTGTTTGTGACACTTGCTGAGCCAATTGCATCAGGGTTGTAGGAGCCATAAACGGAGCCGCAACTGGTGCAGGCTGAGGTGCTTGGGAGACCAGCGCCAGGGATTGCAATGCTGTCTCAACAGTCGTTGGCGCGGCTGTAGGAAAAAGAGGTGCGGCTTCTGAAGCAGCGTAGGGCGCGAGTCGCTTCGGTTTCGCATTCTTGCGCGATCGCGGTGGTCGGTTTGCCTGCGACGAGATGAGCATGGAACCAGCGGCGCAACTGAGGGCAATCGCTCCAAACAACCACAGCGGCAGATGGCTTTGACTGGCTCTGGTAACTTCCGAGGGGGTCGATCGAACGGCTGCCGTTCCTTGAGGTGGTTTGTTACTGGACAGGTTAGGGCTAAGCAAACCGCTGACTGCAATGAGCGAGATCACCACCACAACTAGCCATGCACTGCCCAGAAGCACTAGAGAAAGATGCCACCTAAACTTACCACGGCTGAGCGCGGTTCTAGGCTTGCGTAGCGGCTGGCTTGAATGCGCTGGCATTGGTGATTGTGGCTGCCTTGAGCGATGCAGAGGTTGCTGCCTTTCCATACCATTTCCCGGTGCATGAACGGCGATAGCAATTGCCCAATGGCTGAAAGCGTGGCACTCAACAGACTATAAAGCGCTACTTTGAGCCAGATGGGTTACGTGCCCGATGGGTGGGGTTTGCACCACGCCCTCACGAATCCAGGTTTTTACACTTCGCTATCGCTGTCTAGATTTTACTCAAAGTTCTCAACAAGCACCATGAATCTCAGGGATCAAGCTGAATTTGGCTACTTTGGGTTTGATCTCTGGGGGTGACGCAATGACCGTCGATGCAACAGTTCTCAATAGCGCTCTACGGGTTTGGAGTAGCATGGGCAGTGCTATATGCTACCTCTGTAGCCACCGATCGGGATTTTTGGGTCGATCGCGGCTAAAGGTGTGTGGCGACCAGGCAAACCGCTTAAGCTAGAACAGCCGTTATCACAGCAGGATATGCCCTCATTGCCATTATTACCCGTTTCGACCTCTACTCTCTTGCTCTATGCGATCGCCACCGCAGCGGCTCTCATCTACCTGCCGTTTCTCGTCGTCGCCTATGGTCGCCTGCAAGCTGGCTATGACATGGCATCACCTCGTGCCCTGTTTGATAAACTACCGGACTACGCTAAGCGAGCCACCTGGGCGCATGAGAATGCGTTTGAGTCGTTTGTGCTGTTTACAGCAGCGGCTTTGATGGCATACGTGACTGGGCAGCAGTCCTCACTGGCTGGGTGGGCTGCGATCGCCTATGTCATCGCTCGTCTGTTCTATCCTGCGTTTTATATTCTGAATGTGCCGATCGGGCGATCGCTGATGTTTCTCACAGGAACGTTGAGCATCACCACGCTGATTGGGTTGAGCTTGCTGACAGTGAAATAGTGGACAGTGAAGTAGTGGGTAGTTGCAGCACTCGCGTTGGAAATTGACCAGGAGATTTAGGAGGCATGTATGGCAGAGCGATCGAGCCGGGATTCAGACATTGATTTGGCTCCGTTGATTGACCATGCGCTGCTCACCCCTACCGCAACGCCAGAGCAAGTGGATCAATGGTGCGCCGATGCCGATCGGTTTAAGTTTGCGACCGTTTGTCTTCACCCCGCTTATGTCGCGCAAGCTGCTGCGTGGCTGCATGGCAAGCGTCCCAAAGTCTGTACTGTGATTGGCTTTCCCTATGGCGCAACCACGTCAGCCGTCAAGCTCTATGAAGCACAAGAAGCGGTTGAGCATGGGGCAACGGAACTGGATGTAGTGATCAATATTGGCTGGTTGAAAGCGGGCAAAGCAGATGCCGTACACCGCGAGATTGCCGAAATTCATGATGCCACGGGGCAACCCATCAAGGCGATTTTAGAACTCGCGCTTTTGACTGAAGCGGAAAAACGGTTGGCGGCTGAAGTGTGTATGGAAGCGGGTGTAGCATTCTTAAAAACCAGTACGGGCTTGTATGGTGGTGCCACCGTTGCCGATGTGCGCCTGCTGAAAGAGATCACCAAAGATCGCATTGGCATCAAGGCATCGGGAGGTATTCGCACGGCTGAGCAAGCGTTAGAGTTGGTGATGGCTGGGGCAACACGCTTAGGAACTTCTCGCGGACCGGAATTAATCCGACAGCGAGAAGAGATCACGATACGCTAGAGAAAGTCAGAAAAGCTCCATCGGCAAAGTATAGGACTTACGCAAACCTCCGAGGTTTTCGCCAAGCAATATGCATAGTCATTCCCGTTCTAGCTGAAACCTCCGAGGTTTAGTCAAAACACGTCAGCCTTCTTTAAGCACGCGTTGGAGTTGATGAGCTGATGAGTGGATGTGATCGCCCTCATCAATTTATGAATTCAGATCATGGACATAGAATTCAAGTGTCAATCAATCCTGTATAACCGGAGCGATTCGGCTATAAGACAGACGGCAGAACGCTTGATTCATTGTTAAGTTATGACGGTTTCATGCCTTTCACGATCGCATCCTTTTACTGCCTGCTGCATGAGTCGCACCTACAAGACCACTGGAATTAACCTCAAAAGTATGCCGATGGGCGAGTCCGATCGACTGCTGACGATTTTGACGCGCGAATTTGGCTTGGTGCGAGCAGTGGCAATGGGGGCACGCAAGCACAATTCGCGCTTGGGTGGGCGGAGCGAACCGTTTGTCGTGAATGAGTTGCTGATTGCCAAAGGTCGATCGCTCGACAAGATTACGCAAGCAGAAACGCTGGAGTCCTACCCAGGATTGGGGCAGGATTTGAAGAGGTTGATTGCGGGTCAGTATCTTGCCGAACTGTGCCTGCACCAGGCGTTGAGTGACCAACCGCAAGAAGACCTGTTTTGCCTGCTCAATGAACATTTGGCGCGATTGGAGCGATCGCCGGGGTCAGACGTTTTAGCCCATTTGACCCACGCTGTCTTTCAATTGCTGGTGCTGGCAGGGGTTGCTCCCCAAGTGCATCTCTGCTGCGTCACCCGTGAGGCATTGCCGCCCGCTTTTGGCGATCGCAACTGGCGGATTGGGTTCAGCATCCCCGCTGGTGGCACCGTTACCCTGCCTACGCTAGAGCAGTTATTGGCAACGCAACCATCCCGACAACGCTACAAGGTGGCTGAAAAAGTGGTAGCGTCTCCTCAAATTGAGGCAAGCCGCACTAGCCCATCTGTGTCGGCTAAAACTTCAGTTGACTCATCGTTTAGCGATTCAGCCCTATCGTATAAACCATCGCCCTCGATCGCAGGCTTGCATCGACGCATCAGTGCCTCTGAACTACTGCTGTTACAGCATCTCACGGATGCCACCCTGCCGGAACTGAAAGGGTTATTAGCCTCAGTCGGTGTTGCCGAACTGTCTCAGCAGACGCTCCATCAGCTCTGGCGATCGGTTGAGCAAGCGTTGCGCTCCTATGCCCAGTACTATCTTGATCGTCCCATTCGCTCTGCGGCTCTCATCGATGCCTGTTTCACGACTGCTGATCTTGCTTAATACCTTCAAGCACCTCTTCAAGCTATGATGCGATTGTCTAACTCTGACCTGGAAGCCACAATGATGTTGTCTTTGAATCTTCCCAACACAGGTGATAAGACCAACGATGGGGAGCGCAAACCAGGAACGGAAGCTCTCTTGTCTAAGCAAGAACTGCCGTCGTTCAAGGATGGCGCAGAGTCGCCAGCTAACCACCATGCTGGCAAGCCAAGCAGTCAGAAGGCTGACAAACCAAGCAGCCAAAAGGCTGACAAACCAAGAATAGCAGATGATCGATCGGCAGAGGATAGTCTCAAGACTGAAGCGACCCCATCATCAACGCATCAACTGGATCACCGCGCAGACGCAGAAACATCTGACGAGAAGGCAGTTCAGACTGCTCCAGCCGCCAAACCAGACACGCCCTCAGTGCAGCCGTTATCACCCTCTCGTAACGGGCATGCTTCAACTTCTTCTGCCAGCAGTTCAGGGGCTTCAGAAGCGTTAGAGCTGGTTCAGAACGATTTGACTCCGCCAAATGGACAGGCACCAGAACCAGAGCGCGGCTTCTTTCCTGTGCTCAAGAATCGCAATTTTTTAACCTTATGGAGTGGTCAGGTCTTTTCACAACTGGCAGATAAAGTCTACCTGGTGTTGATGATTGCCCTGATTGCTAGCCGCTTTCAACGGGACGATCAATCGATTAGTGGTTGGGTCTCGTCGATTATGATTGCGTCCACGATCCCAGCGGTGCTGTTTGGTTCGATCGCAGGCGTTTTTGTCGATCGCTGGTCAAAGAAAACCGTTCTGGTGCTGACAAACTTGCTGCGAGGAGGACTGGTATTTGCACTACCGCCGCTGCTGTGGGTATCAAAAGGCTGGTCTCCCTTAGCTGGATTGCCCGTTGGCTTTTGCGTGCTGCTTGGCATTACGTTCTTTGTGTCAACGCTGACTCAGTTTTTTGCGCCTGCTGAACAGTCTGCACTGCCGCTGGTAGTTGAGCGCCGCCATCTCTTGTCTGCAAACTCGCTGTATACCACCACCATGATGGCATCGGTGATCATTGGTTTTGCGGTGGGTGAGCCGCTCCTGGCTCTAGCAGATACGCTCATCAGTAAGCTTGGCTGGACGGCGATCGGGCTGGGCAAGGAGTTGGTGGTTGCCAGTGGCTACACGATCGCGGGATTCATTCTGCTGCTGCTGCGAACGGGGGAGAAACGCCGCACCAAAACCCTTTTGGCAGGAGACGTGGTGGCTGACGACCCCGTGGAAGGCGCGATCGAAGTTGAAACGCCCCATGTTTGGCAAGATATCCGGGATGGGCTGCGCTTTTTAGCCGAACAGGGTCGCGTGCGGAGTGCCCTGATCCAACTCGTCATCTTGTTTTCTGTGTTTGCGGCGTTGGCAGTGCTTTCGGTGCGTCTGGCAGAAGTCACCCCCGAAATCAAATCCTCCCAGTTTGGCTTTTTGCTGGCAATGGGTGGAGTGGGCATGGCGATCGGGGCGACGTTTATCGGTCAGTTTGGGCAACGCTTTCCCCACGCGCAACTCAGTCTGTTGGGGTCGCTTGGCATGGCAGCGGCATTGGTGGGCATTTCTTTGTCCGTGACGCGCTTGGTGCCCACACTCTTGCTCATTGCCGCGTTGGGTGGCTTTGCAGCGGTTGTCGGTGTCCCCATGCAAACGGCGATTCAAGAAGAAACCCCCGAAGCCATGCGGGGCAAAGTGTTTGGGTTACAGAACAACGCGATCAACATTGCCCTGAGTTTGCCACTGGCGCTGGCAGGAGTCGCCGAAACGTTTTTAGGCTTGCGAACGGTCTTTCTGGGTCTTGCGGCTTTGGTCGTCGCAGGAGGGGTCTTAACCTGGTATATTTCCCGTACAGGACTAAAGCAGCGTTAGTGGGTTGGGGGCTGTTCGGTTTCGGTTTGTTGGACTCCTGCCAATGGCTCGCTAGCGACTGACCGTTAATCCCTTACCCCTATCCTTTCGCTTGATACCTGAATGCATATTGCATGGCTCGGAAAAAAGTCGCCGTTCTGCGGCAATGTCACCTACGGTCGAGAAGTGACCAATGCACTGCTCGATCGCGGTCATCAGGTCAGTTTTTTCCATTTTGCTCAGGCAGAACCGCCGCCCGATAACTGGCCCGACTTTCAAGAGATTTCCATTCCGTTTCTCTACAAGTCGCAAATTTATACGATCCCCACATTCAAATCGAGCAAAATTCTGGCTCAGGCGCTCTATAAGCTCAAGCCTGATGTGGTTCATGCGTCGTTAACGCTGTCGCCGCTGGACTTTATGCTGCCAGAAATCTGCTTTGAGTTGGGCATTCCCTTAGTTGCCACGTTTCATCCGCCCTTCGATCGCAAGCCGCGTAATCTCACATCGGGCACTCAACACCTGATGTATCAGCTTTATGCGCCGTTTCTGGCAAAGTACGATCGTGTCATCATCTTCTCTCACCTTCAGGAAGAACTCCTCGTTCGCCTGGGTGTACCTGCTGACACACTGGCTGTGATCCCCAACGGTGTGGATACGCAAAAGTACTCCCCTGGACCATCTAGCCTCAAAGCAGAACTGGATGCCGATCGCATTTTTGTGTATCAGGGACGCATCGCGCCAGAGAAAAACATCGAATCGTTGCTCAAAGCCTGGAAGCATTGCCGCCTGGACGATCGCGCCAAGCTTGTGATTGTCGGCAACCATGGGTCGTTAGCCGCTTCCCTGATTCCCTTCTATGGACCAGAACACGGCATCATCTGGCTGGGCTTCATTGCCGACGAACAGGAGCGCATCAACATCTTGCGTGGGTCTGATGTCTTTGTGCTGCCCTCATTGGTAGAAGGGCTTTCGCTCTCACTGTTAGAAGCGATGGCGTGCGGGTTAGCCTGCGTTGCCACCGATGCCGGGGCCGATGGCGAGGTACTAGAAGACGAAGCAGGCGTGATTCTAAAAACTCAAAACGTAGCGACCCAACTCAAAACCTTGCTTCCCCAACTGTGCGACCATACGGGTTGGACAAAACTGCTGGGACAAAATGCCCGCCAGCGAGCGAAAGAACGCTATACGTTGACAGACAACATTACGCACCTGGAGCGCCTCTACGACGAAGTTCTACGGCATCAGCCCGCACCACTGAAGCGGGTTTCCTGACATGAATTCGATCAACCTGGCGTTTGCCCCAGCGCTTGAACAAGCAAACTTGGTGCGCCAACGGGAAATCTCGCCGCTGGAGTTAGTAGAGCTATACCTGCACCGCATTGAGCAATTCAATGGGCAACTGGGTAGTTACGTGACTGTCGCTGCCGAGCAAGCGATCGCCGATGCCAAAGCGAAGACAGAGGCGATCGCTCACAGCACCGACGATCTGCCGCCCTTTTTCGGCGTGCCCATTTCGATCAAAGATCTCAACGCTGTAGCGGGGCTACCCTGTGCCTATGGGGTCAAGTTGCTCAAAAAGCGGATCGCCACCGAAGACGACGGGGTAGTGACTCGGATTAAGCAAGCAGGCTTCATTCTGTTAGGGAAAACCGCCACATCCGAAGTAGGTACGCTTCCCTACACAGAGCCAGATGGTTTTCCACCCGCTCGCAACCCGTGGCACCTGGATTATACGCCTGGTGGTTCTAGTGGGGGAGCAGCAGCAGCAGTGGCAGCAGGGTTGTGTGCGATCGCTCAGGGGTCAGATGGGGGTGGCTCCATTCGGGGACCTGCCTCTTGCTGCGGTCTGGTCGGCATTAAACCCTCACGCGGACGGGTGACTCATGCGCCCTATGGCGATCGGTTGAGCGGCATTTCTACCAGTGGACCGATCGGGCGTACTGTAGCTGATGCCGCCGCTCTGCTGGATGTGATGTCGGGCTATACAACGGGCGATCCCTATTGGTTGCCCGATCCCGCAACATCGTTTCTTTCGGCGACCCAAGCACCTCTGGGACAGTTACGCATTGCCTTTGCCACGACCATAGACCCCGTTGGAACTGCCGATGCTCCTTGCCAGCAAGCCGTTCTCAATACCGTGCAGTTACTGCAATCATTGGGGCATGTCGTTGAGCCTGGGTGCCCTGACGTGGGCGATCTGATTGAGCCGTTTACGATCGTCTGGCAATCGGTTTTGAGTGAAGCAGGCATTCCATTTATCTTTCTGGGCAAAATGAACCGCTGGTTACTCAATCGATCGCGCTTCCAGTCCAGTGGTAAATACTTGCGAGCCGTCAGCAAAATGCAGATTATTGCCCGCCGCATCGTGACCTTTTTTGACACTGTGGATGTCCTGGTGCTACCGACCTATCTCCATACCACTATTCGAGTGGGCGAATGGGCACAACTCCGTCCCGCTCAGACAATGGCAAACATTATTGGCTGGGTTGCGCCCTGTCCACCGTTCAATGCCACAGGTCAACCTGTCATCACAATTCCTGCTGGCTTTGACCCTCGTGGCTTGCCGATCGGCGTGCAACTGATTGGTCGCCCTGCTGCCGAAGCTACTCTCATCACTCTCGCCGCTCAACTTGAGGCAGCAAACCCTTGGAGCCAGCATCGTCCTCCTTTCCCATCTAAAGACTAAGCTCTTCCTAAACGCTGCCGCCAGACCGCCCCTTTAGACCAAGATGAACCGTATGGCGCTTAAAGCACTTCCAGCCACGCAATCTCAAGCCATAAATTTATCGTGCTTAAAGATTCCACAACTTCCAAGACAGGAGGCAAAAGATTCGGTATGATGTTTGGAAAGTGTAGTGAGCAGCACAAAATGCGCTTGCACCAGAAATTAATCTGGATTACGCTTGAGTGCGTCAGCTTGTTAGACTGTTTGCGTATAACGATAGAAGACCTTGACAGTCGTTCTATATCGGTGTGAGGAGAACAAATTAAAGTCATGTCAAACGTATTTTTGAAATCGCTGCTAGTCAGCCCTGCCGTTCTTGCTGCTGCTTTAACGGTTTCTGCATCTGCAATGGCAACGGAAGCAAAAGCGGTGAACGAAGCTGTTCAGCCTCAAGCTTCTGCATTGCAGCCTCTGTCGGTAGATGCAGCATCGAATCCTTCGACAATCAGCTTCGGTCAGAAGATCGTACCCGTGCAAGTTGCTTCTACACCAGCAGAAGTCGCTAGCCCTGCTCCTCAAGCAGCTAGTCCTGCTCCTGAAGCAGCCAGCCCTGCTCCTGAAGCCGCTGATAGCTCTTTGAATCAGATCAATCGCTACACCCGCGAAGGTCGTTCATCGAATGCTAGCCAGGTAACGTCTGTTTCTCAACTATCTGACGTTAAGCCGACAGACTGGGCGTTTCAGGCATTGCAATCGCTGGTTGAGCGTTATGGCTGTATTGCGGGCTATCCCGATCGCACCTACCGAGGCAACCGCGCTACAACGCGTTATGAATTTGCGGCTGGTTTGAATGCTTGCCTTGATCGCGTCAACGAGCTGATTGCGGCTGGTACGGCTGATTTAGTCAAAAAAGAAGACCTAGCCGTCTTGCAAAAGCTGCAAGAAGAGTTTGCGGCTGAATTAGCGACGTTGCGTGGTCGCGTTGACTCCCTGGAAGCTCGCACTGCAACCCTGGAAAAACAGCAGTTCTCCACCACCACCAAGCTGGCGGGTGAAGTCATCTTTGGTGTCACCGACGAATTTAGACAGCCGTTCAATAACAACACTGTCTTCCAAGACCGGGTTCGTTTGTCACTCAACACCAGCTTCACGGGTAAGGATCTGTTGATTACTCGTCTTGCCGCTGGTAACTTCGTGCCCTTTACCTACCAGGGTGCAACAGGTGGTATTGGTCTACAAAGCTTTCAGTTTGGTAGCACAGGTGGCAACCAGGTTTTTGCTGACTGGGTCGCTTACTACTTCCCGCTGGGCGAAAAAATCAACGTTTACATCCCTGCCTTTGCGGGTCTTCAGTACGACTACGCTCCCACCCAGGCTGGTTTGATGGAAGGGTTTGATAGTGGTTCTGGTCCCATTGGTTTCTTCCCTCAGCGCAACCCCATTTACAACATTGGCGGCGGTTCGGGTATCGGCATCAACTTTGATGTCGCTAAAGGCTTCAAGTTGAGCCTTGGCTACCTGGCTGACAACTCGACGCTTACCACGGTTGGTCTGGGAGCAAACAACCCTGCTGATAAAGCTGGTTTGTTCAACGGAAGCTACTCTGCTCTGGCTCAGGTTGCTTACAAGACAGACTTCTTCTCGATCGGTGCAACCTACGTCAACGCCTATCGTCGCGGCGCTATCTTTGATACTGGCGGCGGCGCACCCGTTGAAGGTACCACAGCAGGTAACTTTGCCTTTACTAACGTAGCAGGCAGCAAAGCCGGACAATTCACCTCAACAACAGTTAACGCGTTTGGTCTTTCGGGTTCTTTGAATTTGGGTAGAACCATCTCGCTGAACGCGTTTGGTACCTACGTCGAAGCGAACAAGCCTGGTGATGGTGTTGGTCGAGGCGAAATCTGGTCTTATGGGGTTGGTCTTGCGTTTGCTGATTTCCTCAAGAAAGGTAACCTACTAGGGTTGTCTGCTGGGGTTGAGCCATATCTGGGTAACTCCAGAAAGTTTGGTCAGGGCACAAACGTCCAACCGCTTCACTTTGAAGCCTTCTACAGATACCAACTGAGCGATAACATCTCGATCACGCCTGGTGTCATCTATGTCATTAACCCTGCTCAGGGTAATGGAGACACCGATGCTCTGATTGGTACGCTCAGAACGACCTTCACGTTCTAGTAGCTGCTGATAGTGGCTGCTCGTAGAGTGTTTCGCAAGCTTCCTGACGAAGTTTTAACGATTCAACTTTTGTAAGCTCTTCCTTCTGGGAGAGCTTTTTTTTGAGAAGAATGTTTTCGTGTGGTCGTAGTGCTTGTAACTGAAAATTCAAAAATTTTCCTGTTTTTCCAACTCGATCGCTAAAAACTGGTTCTGAAAAGGTGTATATCTTTAAAGTTACGTTAACCATCGTCTCTGATAATGGTTGGAGAAATGGGTAAGCGCTTTCTAATGACCGAGCTAAAGGTGACTGAGCTAAAGGCACTCCAGAGGTTATCTCTGAGGTTCGCTTGCACTGTTCTTAAGCGGTTTCACCCTTAAGAATTTCTAGCTGGTCGGTCAGTCAGCATTGCCTTGATGGCTTTTCTGTCCATAGATTCGTTTGTATTTAAGGTGTGAGTGTGAAAGCAATGATGTCGAAAACTATTTGGAAGTCTCTGCTAGCGGCTCCAACCCTCCTGGGTGCTACTGTTGTCGCTTCTGCGATCGTGGGTTCTAATGCGGCTGTGAATGCTGCCGAAACGGCTACTGCTGCACCCAAGGCAGCGACTGTTGAGCTTACTGCTAGCCAAGCTCCTCTGCCTGAAAGTCCAGCAATTGTTGCTGATGCTTCGGTTTCGCAAGCTCAGCCAACTGCTCCTACAGCGTCTTTGAATCAGGTCGCTGGTTATAGTGAAGGCGCTGCTTCTACAGGGATTGTTGGTCAAGTCACTTCGGTCTCACAGCTCTCAGACGTAAGACCAACTGATTGGGCGTTCCAGGCACTGCAATCGCTGGTGGAACGCTACGGCTGTATTGTGGGCTATCCTGACAAGACCTACCGTGGCAACCGGGCGTTGAGCCGCTATGAGTTTGCGGCTGGCTTGAATGCCTGCATGGATCGCATTAATGAACTCATTGCCGCTGGCACCGCTGATCTGGTGAAGAAAGAAGACTTGCTGGCGGTACAAAAGCTGCAAGAAGAGTTTGCGGCAGAGCTGGCAACCCTCCGTGGTCGTGTGGATGCGCTAGAAGCGCGGACAGCGACTCTGGAGAAACAGCAGTTCTCTACCACCACGAAGCTGGCTGGAGAAGTGGTCTTTGCTGTTGCCGATACCTTTGGTGATCGGGCTACCCGCAACGGTCGCAATGGTTTTCTTGCTGGCGTGAACGCGGGCAACGAAGGTCGTTTAGAAGATGATCAAACGCAAACTACTTTTGCCAATCGTGTTCGTCTAAACTTTGATACAAGCTTCACGGGTAAGGATCGGCTGCGGACTCGTCTACAAGCTGGTAACTTTACGTCCTTCAGCGGTGCCTTCACCGGCACTAACGAAACCCGTCTGGGGTTTGATGATGGTGGCAATAATGCCTTTGGGATTGATGAGCTGTACTATCGTTTCCCACTTGGCGATAACCTCCGTGTTCAGGTTGATGCTGTCAAGAACGAGTTCTACGATGGTCTCGTCACTAGCCTTAGCCCCTTTACACCCAGTGGTGCCGGAGCGTTGTCTCGTTTTGGACGACTCAACTCAACGCTGCGAAGTGGTGCAGCGGGCGCTGGGCTTACGTTTGATTACAAGTTTGGTCCTGCGTTGAGCTTGCAAGGTGGTTTCACATCGGATACCGACAGCAACGACCCAAGCCCTAAAAATGGTCTATTTAATGGTGCTTACTCCGCGATCGGGCAAGTGGTCATTAGACCAGCCAAGCCCCTTGAAATTGCGTTGTCCTACGTTCGTTCTTACTACCCCGGTGGTAATGTCAACGTATCGGCAAGCACGGGTAGCGCCTATGCGTCTACCCCATTCACCGCTAATCCTACATCGGTTGATACCTTTGGTGCCCAGGTAAACTTCCGCCTGAGTCCTCAGTTTATTATTGGAGGCTGGTTTGGCTACTACAAAGCCTATCAGGGGCGGAGTAGCAATGAGGCAGAGATTTACACTGGCGCTGTCTATTTAGCATTTCCTGATTTGGGTAAGAAAGGCAACCTGGGCGGCATTATCGTTGGTGTTCCAGCGAAGGTGACTGGCAACGATTTCCGCAATGCTGCGGGTATTCGCCGCTATGACGACGACACCACATTCCATGTGGAAGCCCTGTATCGCTATCAACTGACGAACAACATTGCGATTACACCTGGTGTCATTGTGCTCTTCAACCCAGAAGGGAACAACGACAACGCGACTCAATATGTTGGCGTGCTTCGGACGACCTTCACGTTCTAAGTTGTTAGGTCACTGAATCAAATCCATCGAAAAGCCCCGCGTGAGCGGGGCTTTTTTGCGTCTAGCCGTATGTTGCTGATCAGGCTTAAAGGGGCACTGTGATGAGCGTTAAGTGTGCGCATTGAGAACGTCCGGATCGCGTGGAGCAGACGCGTAAGGTGAGTAGGGTTAGAACACCCTGAGTGCATTCACCAACCTGTATGTGATGTCTGTATCTCAATGCGAACGGTGTGGAGGAGAGGGTTAACCATGTTAAATCAGTCTTGGAAAAGGTTGCTGGTAGCTCCAGCACTTCTGAGTGCTACGGCGGCAGCGTCTGCGATCGCGGGTAACAGTATCGCTGTGCAAGCGGCTGAAGCGACGGATGCTACTTTACCAGCGGCAACGATTGATCACGCTACGGATGTGGCGAATGCAGTGTCTTTGCGTCCGACAAACCAGGCGACTGGGGTCAGCATTGCTGCCGCCTTGCCTCAACCATCGCCGCCTGCCTCGACCCTTGATCCAATGGCTGCCTATAGCGTCGAAGGCAGTGTAGTTGCACAAACGGTAGCGTCTGTGCAGTCGGTGAGCCAAACACCTGAGACGATCGCGTCAGACCCGTCACCTCAGCCAACGCCACCAACCGCAACGCTTAGTCAGATCGCTGCTTATACTGCTGAAGGCAACACGTCCACAAATATGGTTGGTCAAGTGACCTCTGTATCGCAGCTTTCAGACGTGAGACCGACTGACTGGGCATTTCAAGCGTTGCAATCGCTGGTTGAACGCTATGGTTGCATTGTGGGCTATCCCGATAAAACCTATCGCGGCAACCGGGCGCTCAGTCGCTACGAGTTTGCGGCGGGTCTCAATGCTTGTATGGATCGGGTGAATGAGCTGATTGCGGCTGGCACGGCTGATTTAGTCAAAAAAGAAGATCTGCTGGTTGTGCAAAAGCTGCAAGAAGAGTTTGCGGCAGAGTTGGCAACGTTGCGTGGTCGTGTGGATGCGGTGGAAGCACGAACGGCGACTTTGGAGAAACAGCAGTTCTCGACCACCACAAAGCTAAGCGGTGAAGTCATTTTCTCGATCGCAGATACGTTCGGCGATCGGGCGACCCGCACGGGCAACAATTCCTTCCTCGCTGTAAATGGTGTTAATGCGGGGAACGCGAATGCCTTGCGAAGGGATCAAACCCAGACGATCTTCAGCGATCGGGTACGGCTGTCGCTTGATACCAGTTTCACTGGCAAGGATCGTCTGCGGACTCGACTACAGGCTCGGAACACCACTCCCTTTAACGGTGCTTTTACAGGCACCAACGAAACCCGCCTGGGATTTGACGGCAACGAGGGCAATGCGGTTCAAATCGACAAGCTGTTCTACCGCTTCCCGTTGGGTGACAAACTCACCGTCCAAATTGATGCACTCAATGATGAGCCTCAAGATGGAATGATCAGCAGTTTGAGTCCTTTTGAGAGTAGTGGTGCGGGAGCCGTATCTCGCCTCGGACGCTTCAACTCGTTCTATCGGCTCAGCAACCCTAATAACCCTGGCTCTGCTGGCGTTACATTTGCTTACAAGTTTAATGATGCGGTGAGATTAGAGGGCGGTTATCTTTCCGGTGTCAGCAGCAACAACCCTTCTGCTAAGGGAGGTTTGTTTAACGGCTCCTATGCTGCGATGGCTCAGGTTGTTCTTCAGCCTAGTCAAGCATTAACGTTGGGTCTTGCCTATGCTCACTCGTATTACCCTGGCACTGAGCCAAATGGTGGCAAAGTTAACCTCACAGGCAGTACGGGTACTGACTACGCCTCCAACCCCTTCAACGGTGCCGCGACAGCAGCAGACTCCGTTGCAGCTTCTGTACAGTTTAAGCTTAATCCTAAACTCATCATCGGTGGCTGGGCATCCGCCTCGTTTGCTCATCAAAGCAGCAACAGCAATAACGCAACGATCTTAAGCGCAATGGGCTACTTAGCCCTCCCAGATTTGGGTAAGAAAGGCAACCTGGGCGGCATCCTGTTCGGTATCGCACCAACCGTGATTGATACCGACTTTATTAACGCGGCTGGCCTCCGTCGTGACGATCGTTCCACGCCCCTCCATCTGGAAGCCTTCTACCGCTACCGCCTGACGGACAATATCGCCATTACACCTGGTGTCTTTGTCTTGTTTAACCCCGAAGGAAACAACAGAAACGACACTCAAGTTGTTGGCGTTATTCGGACAACGTTCACGTTCTAGGTTGCTCAAGCTTCAAGCTAATTCATGAAAAAAGCCCCGTTTTGATGGGGCTTTTTTGTGCATGAACGTTGATGAGTGATTCTGTGTAGTAGTAATTGATGACAGCCCTGAGTTACAGCATCGGGTCTATGCATAAACAGCATAGGCTGCAAGCGCTTTTTAACTATTGAGTGTAAGATTTTAGCAAGTTAACCGTTAGGCTACGGCAATCTTGAATGGACTGCTTTAGCTGATGTGGTTAGCGTCATGAGTGTGAGGATTAAAATGATCATGTCAAACCAATTCTGGAAGCCTTTGCTGGCAGCTCCAGCGCTTCTTAGCGTTGCCGTTGTTGTTTCTGCGATCGCGACTATAGCTCCGGCTGCAAAAGCAACTGAAGCGGCTGATGCCCTTGTGCAACCCACGACTGAAAGGCAGACAGACAAAACTTTATCGGCACGCCCTGAAAGTCCGGTGCTGCTAGCAGAAGCTACCCCTGTACCCGCTCCACCGACAGTGCCTCTAAGCCAGGTGCTGATTTACGGCACAGAAGGCACCGTTCCCGCCAGTGCTGCAAGTCAAGTGACCTCGGTATCACAGCTATCGGACGTGAAACCCACTGACTGGGCATTCCAGGCGTTGCAATCGCTGGTTGAACGCTACGGCTGCATTGTGGGCTACCCCGACAAAACGTATCGTGGCAACCGCGCCACCACTCGTTATGAGTTTGCAGCAGGCTTGAACGCTTGCATGGATCGCATTAATGAACTCATTGCCGCTGGCACTGCTGATCTCGTCAAAAAAGAAGACTTGCTAACGGTACAAAAGCTGCAAGAAGAATTTGCGGCTGAGCTAGCAACATTACGTGGTCGTGTGGATGCTCTGGAGTCGCGGACGGCAACGTTGGAGAAGCAGCAATTCTCCACGACGACCAAGCTCACAGGCGAGGTGATTTTCACGATCGCCGATGCCTTTGGTGATTTCCCCAGACAGGGTGGCACCAATACGGTGTTTAACGATCGCATTCGACTCAACTTTCTCTCCAGCTTTACAGGCAAAGATCGCTTGAGAGTGCGTCTTCAAGCTGGTAATGCGACTCGGTTACTGAGCAATCCCACTATTCCTAACGCACAGGCAAACTACCAGCGCACCAACGAAGCAAACCTGCCCTACGACGGTGCTAACCCTGCGGCTGATGGAACGATCACTGATTCAAATAACGGCGGCAATAGCGTCTTTGTTGATGTCTTAGATTACCGCTTTCCGATCGGGAGCAATCTCACGGCGACGGTTTTTGCCAACGGTGCCCTGCATCACTACTATGCCGATACGGTGAACCCCTTCTTTGAAGGCAATGGTGGCGGTCAGAATGCCATCTCTCGCTTTGCTGAGCGCAACCCAATTTACCGCATTGGTCCCTTGGGCGCAGGTCTGGGTCTTAACGTTAAACTCAGCAATAATTTAAAGCTTGATCTGGGCTACCTTTCTAATACTGCCAGCAACCCTGGAGCGGATGGCGGACTGTTTGATGGTAATTTTTCAGCTCTAGCGCAGTTAGTCTTCAACACAGGTGGGTTCAAGCTCGGCTTGACCTATGTGCGTGGCTACGAGCGAAATACTCCAGGTTTGACGGCTGGTAACAACTTCAACCTGGGTGGCACGGGTACGACGTTCGCCAACTT
This sequence comes from Lyngbya sp. HA4199-MV5, assembly GCA_019359375.1. GTDB lineage: Bacteria > Cyanobacteriota > Cyanobacteriia > Leptolyngbyales > Leptolyngbyaceae > Stenomitos. The sequence goes on along the minus strand of JAHHHL010000001.1, from coordinate 226,593 downwards.
GAATAATAATTCCCTGCTAAGAGGGCGATCGTTCCCCGTCGAAAGCAACTCCTTTGGGGTAGAAGCGTCTTTCCGACCCGCTCCTGGCTTTGTTGTGAATGGTTGGGTAGGCTATAGCGATGCAACGCTGATCGGCTTAGGCGATGCTGATATCTGGAACTTTGCGGTCGCGGTTGGCTTCCCAGATTTGGGTAAGAAAGGCAACTTGCTGGGCATTGTTGCGGGTGCAGAACCGACGCTGAGAGGCATTGATGTGGGTAACGCCAACCTAAGCCCAGCGTTTGCCAGCCGGAGTCAGGATTTTGCTTACCACATCGAAGTCTTCTACAAGTACCAGTTGACAGATAACATTTCAATCACACCCGGACTCATCTATCTTCCCAACGTGAACCAAAACGCCGGGATTCCGGGTGTCAACGACAATGAAGACGTGTTCGTTGGGGTTTTACGCACCACCTTTACGTTCTAGCTGGGTGACGTTTGAGCTGTCCTGAAGGTATTTAGAATGTGGATTAAATAACTTCAACAACCTCAGCCGTTTACTTTTAAGGGCGCGGCATACCCTGTGGGAAGCAAGCTACGGTAAACAATTTTTGCCATTAACGAGAACCATCTGCCGAATGCCACGCCCCTACGCAGAGAATAACACCTTGATAAATTCTCATTCCTCAATGAATAGATCAGCCCTGCGATCGTGGGGCTGATTTGTTTTTGTTCATCCGAAAACCCCAGCGGAGAACCGTAGTATAATCGTATAGAAGGCAACTTCAACTATTGTTTATTAAAATTTAGCCGTGGAAATCTCAAGCAAAAACGAATATGCTATTTTGGCGCTCATTGAGTTAACGACCCATTACGCCAGTGGTGAACCGCTTCAGATTCGTCAGATTGCCGCGCAACAACAAATTCCCGATCGCTACCTGGAGCAATTATTAGCTACACTCAGACGGTGTGGCTTGGTGCGATCGCAGCGAGGGGCAAAAGGCGGCTACATTTTGGCTCGTGAACCCTGGAAGATCAATCTTTTCGAGGTGCTCCAATGCCTGGAGGGAGCCGAAGCTCAATCAGCAGAACCGCAGGTTGTGCCCAAAACGGTTGAAAGCGCCGTCATCTGGGATGTATGGCAAGAAGCGCATCAAGCCGCAAATGCCGTTTTACAGCGCTGCACCCTGCAAGACCTTAGCGAAAAATGCAACGCCCGACGACAACTCGACATCATGTATTACATCTAGACCCATGCGAATCGCTCAGAATATTACCGAACTCATTGGTCGCACACCGCTGGTGCAGTTAAATCGGATCCCCCAGGCAGACGGGTGTGTGGCACGCATTTTAGTGAAGCTTGAAGGGATGAACCCCTCGGCTTCAGTTAAAGACCGCATTGGCATCAGCATGATCGATGCCGCCGAAAAAGAAGGGTTGATCACACCGGGCAAAACCGTCTTAGTTGAGCCAACCTCAGGCAATACAGGGATTGCCCTGGCGATGGCTGCCGCTGCCAAAGGCTATCGTCTGATTTTGACGATGCCAGAAACCATGAGTTCAGAACGGCGTGCCATGCTGCGAGCGTATGGTGCCCAACTGGAACTCACGCCAGGTATTGAAGGCATGAGCGGTTGCATTCAGCGGGCACAACAGATTGTTGAAACGCTGCCCAATGCCTACATGCTGCAACAGTTTCGCAATCCAGCCAATCCACAGATTCATCGCCAAACAACCGCAGAAGAGCTTTGGGATGATACAGATGGTCAAATTGACGCGATCGTGGCAGGGGTGGGCACTGGCGGCACCATCACAGGCGTTGCCGATGTCATCAAAACGCGCAAGCCAGAGTTTCGGGCGATCGCCGTTGAACCTGCTAACAGCCCCGTGTTGTCGGGTGGTCGCCCCGGTGCCCACAAAATTCAGGGTATTGGCGCTGGGTTTGTGCCGCCCGTGCTGAATGTCAAACTGATTGACGAAGTGATCACCGTTTCGGATGATGATGCGATCGCCTATGGGCGGCGCTTAGCTCGTGAAGAAGGGTTGCTGTCTGGTATTTCCAGTGGTGCCGCGCTGTATGCAGCTATCCAGGTCGGTCGTCGTCCTGACTATGCAGGCAAGCTCATTGTCATGATTCAACCGAGCTTTGGTGAGCGCTATTTGAGTACCCCGCTCTTCCAGGAATCTGAGCTAAACTTGCCCGCTATGCTGGGAGGGTAAGCCTGAAGCAACCGCATGAGGTCTGATCACTATCGCACTTTAAACGTTTCGCCGACCGCAACGCAGGCAGAGATTAAACGGGCGTATCGGCAGCTAGCAAAGCAGTTTCACCCCGACAGCAACCGGGAAACGGCTAACCACGAAAAGATTGCCAGGGTCAACGCCGCCTACGAGGTGCTGGGAGATCCTGACCACCGTAAATCCTATGATCAGCAGCTCCAGTACCTGACACAACTGGAAGACGCTGGTTTCTCTACAGGGCGAGGGAATCGGCAGCAGCGGACGGCTGACGCTCAGGCGCGGTACCGTAAACCGCAGCAGACAGCTCAGCAGGCTGACGCGCATCTGGAACAGTGGTTGACCCAAATCTACGCGCCTGTCAGTAACCTAATACAGCAAATTCTCAAGCCTTTAAAGGAGCAAATTGACAATCTTTCTGCTGATCCCTTTGACGATGCGCTGATGGCGGATTTTCAGGAGTATTTGGAAGATTGCCGCGATCGCCTTCATCGCGCCGAAACCATTTTCCAGTCTCTTCCCAACCCCAAAACACTGGCAGGCGTTGCTGCCCACCTTTATTACTGCTTAAACCAGGTGGATGATGGCATTGAGCAGCTAGAGTTTTTTACGCTCAACTACGACGACTCGTATCTGCACACTGGACAAGAGTTGTTTCGGATCGCGGCTGGGTTGCGCCGAGAAGCACAGGCAGCGGTGAAGGAAGTCGTTTGACGGCTACCAGTGGTGTGTGCGATCGTGCTATACTGAGCAAGCAAACCGGGGCGTAGCGCAGCTTGGTAGCGCACTACTTTGGGGTAGTAGGGGTCGTGAGTTCGAATCTCGCCGCTCCGATGGCAAAAACCCTCTCAATGAGAGGGTTTTTGCGTTTTAAAGCAAGCTGGGTCTAACATCAGTTTGGAGTTGAGAGCGCTGAGGCAGTGCTGATCGGCTAAAACACCGCAAACATGTTGAGGAGAGCTTGACGTAAGCAACGATGGCATAGGGGTTTCAGCTTATCTCGAACTCGGCTTAATCTAGGGGCTGTCATCAATCAATACTACACATTGCTTGCAGGAAGGGTTCCAGCCCCTAGCCTGGTGCGCGGGGACGGGCGTGACACTGCTGATATTGCAAGGTTTCGGAGCCAATTGATCACACGCCCTAGATTGCAGCGCTATACAACTTTGAGTGTGCTCAGTCTGCTCAAATCAGCTAGATGCAAGAGGTCTTTTACAAGGCACGGACTATCAATTTCTTACGGTGTTATGCCGGGTCGTTTAGCGCCTCTGCACCTTCAGCAACCTTCTCATGTCATTGCACGGTGGCGATGCGTCCGATGAAGAGAATTTTTCCGGTGGGACGATCGAGGGGCGAACCGGTGGATGGCTCCAGGGTGATTTCAAACAACTGCCCTGCTTCTAAACCGGGGAGACGATCGGCTGGAATTTGCACCGGGCGATCGCTGGGTAACAAGCCTAGAGAGGTGGGTTTCTTCGCCTGCACGGGTTTTGTCCAGAGCTGAAGCGCGCGGTCAGGGTCAACGGCTGGCTTTGCGACAGGAATGACTTGCAGTTCGCCTGCACGATCGCCCTGCACCACCCAGCCAGCGCTTTTATCAGCAGGGGATTGCAAAACGACAACATAAGTAGGGGCTTGCTGCGTTGGTTTGGAAAACGTTGTCACCGCCAGAAGGACAGAAGCAGCAGCGCCGATCGCGGTGGTAAAGCGCCAGAATGCCAGTGTTTCCCAAAAGGGAGAACGGCGAGGCGGCGAGACGGCTGTTTGCACAGGTGCAGGCAAACGGCGTTCAATCTGGCTCCACAGGTCTGGGGATGGTGTGACGGGTGATGCCAGTGCCACCATGCCCAATAAGCGCTCTTCCCAGTAGTGGACGGCTGTTCGCAACTCGTCATTGGTGGTCATCAGGCGCTCGATCGCGGCGGTTTCCTCCGCCGTCAGCACACCGAGGACATATTCACCCGCCAACCCCCAAAGCTCATCACGGTCTTGTAAATTCCAGTCTTGTGCATTCATTGCAAACACTCTCGCAGTGCTAAAAGCCCCCGCCGAATCCAGGACTTCACCGTACCCAGCGGCACTTCAAGCTGCGCCGCTATCTGTATGTGAGTGTACCCATCCATGTAAGCCAGTAGGATGCTCTGTCGTTTTGGTGATTCCAGTTGCTCCAGGCATTGCTGCAACTCTTTGGTTTCTGCCAACCGTGAGAGATTGTCTAGCAAATCTGGGGTGGCAGGCGATCGATTGGCAATGAGCGTTTCGTCTACCGCAATCTCGCGGGAGGCTTTTCGCAAGGCATCCAGCGCACGATACCGCACGATGCTAAAGATCCAGCTACGGGCTGTACCACGGCGGCGATCGAACAGGGCGGCTTTCTGCCAAATCTGCAAGAAGGCATCTTGTAGCACCTCGTCTGCCAGATCGCGCCGTCGCACGATGCGGAGGGCAACTCCCAATAGTTGACTGGCTTCCTGGGCATAGATTTGATGGAGCGCAGCACGATCGCCCTGAGCACAGGCATGGAGGGCAGATTCACAATTAAAGCTGGGGGCTGGAGGAGAGGAGGCCATCAAACAACTTGAGCATAGATGGTAGACAACGGGCAAAAACGATATGCACTTATCATGCCATTCTTGATGGCTCTATCAGCATTACGCACGACACGGCTAAATCGATGCAATATTCTTCTCGATCGCTCAACCTTCTTTTAGGTCTTACGCAAACCTCGGAGGTTTTAACCAAGCATCAAGCATCGCAGCCAACGTTTTGGCTTAAATCTCCGAGGTTTTAGTCAAAATACGTCAGTCCTGTTTACGTCTGCCCTCTGCCTTCTGCCTTCTGTCTTCTACCTGTTCGCAACTGTTCTTCACTCGATTAGAAACCGCCATAGACCAAAAATCTGAAGTGTTGACGAGTGAAATTAAAGCTTTGACAGGTGTGCATTAAAGTTTTCATAAACAGTCGAAATCATCCCTGCAATTCTACGGAGAGTGTGACAAAATTCTCTCAAGAAAGTAGTTCGGTTAGATGTTGATTTGATCTCGGGTTGATCTCAGCACACACGATCGCAGGTTTTTATGAAAACAGTTTCTCCTTTGGGCGTGCAAACACGTCCTGTTTCGCCTGTCTGCCTGACGTTTCAGCCTTCACCATCACCAACTACCGACACGATGGTAGTCATCGATCCTTGTCTTCCCAACTACACTCATTTAGCTGCGGGGGGTGTTAAAGGCACAGCGATACTTATCCTTAATCCTCGCCTGGACGGTGTTGCACAAATTACAACGGCGCTCTCAAATCATCCCCATCTCAGAAATTTACACTTAGTTTGTCATGGCGCACCGGGTTGCCTTTATCTGGGCGATGGACAGTTGAGTCTGGAAACACTAGAGAACCATGCGTCTCAATTGCAAAGTTGGTTTCCCCATCGCAAGTCTCAGCTTTTTCTCTATGGCTGCAACGTAGCGGCAGGGGATGCGGGAGCCGAGCTGATTGAACGCTTGCAGACGTTGACAGGGGCTGCGATCGCGGCATCAACAACCCCGATCGGTCACTCCTCCTTGGGGGGCAACTGGCACTTGGATGCAACGACCCGTGACATGGATGTGGCGGTGTGCTTTCAGGATGACGTTATGCAGACATACCCTGCCGTCCTTGCGGCGGGCGATCTGGATACGAGCTTTGGTAGTGGCGGTAAGGTGACAACCAGTTTTGGTGCTTCGGCAACGAGTTACGGCATCACCCTCCAGCCCGACGGCAAGATTTTGTCCACTGGTGCGGTTGGCTCAAGCAGTAGTAGCGTGTTTGCGCTCACTCGCTACAACCTGGATGGCAGTCTAGACACGACCTTTGGCAATGGTGGCAAAGTCACAACCGATATTTACACCCCACCGACCAGTTATCCCTATGGCAATGATGCGGATGGGGGCATCACTGTCTTAGTGCAACCAGATGGCAAAATCGTGGTTGTGGGTGGCACCACCAATGTACAAAGAGCAGCACCAGACTATGCCCTCATTCGTTACAACAGCGATGGCAGCCTGGATAGCAGTTTTGGCAACGGTGGCAAAGTAACAGGCTGGATCGGTGGCTATGCCAACAGTGTCAGTAATGCCTTTCTGCAAGCTGACGGCAAGATTGTGGTGGCGGGCGACAACACCTATAGCCGATCGGGTGACTTCTTTCTCGTTCGCTATAACAGCAACGGCAGCTTTGATACCAGCTTTGGCAACGTCCCTCCACCTGGAATTGGTTCGGTCTCAGGTCCCGCAGCGGTGATAACGGATGTTAACTACCGGGATATTTCTGATGATGTCCTACAGCAAGCCGATGGCACCATTCTTGTTTCTGGCATTTCCCGCGTTGATCTACTGAGTGGTGGCATTGATACGATGAGAAGCCTGACACTTTTGCGTTATGGCTCGAATGCGGGTCTTGATCCTACCTTCGGCAATGGGGGTGTTGTCACCACAAGCAGCTTTATCCCGCCCAATAGTTTTGCCTTTGATGATGCGTCTGAAAGCCGGATGGCTGTAACACCGGATGGCAAGATTGTCGTGATCGCCAACGGTAGTTCTGGCAGCGGCAGAAGTTTTGTCTTACTCCGTTTCAACAGCAACGGTAGCCTGGATACGAGCTTTGGGACGGGTGGTCGTGTCATTAGCTCCAGTCTCACAACCAGTAGTGGGGTAGCGATCGATGCCACGGGCAAAATTGTGGTGACAGGGCAGAGCAATGGTGATTTTGCCCTGATTCGCTACAACAGTGACGGCAGCCTGGATACGGGCTTTGGCAGCAGTGGTAAAGTCGCAACAGATTTTGGCACCAGCAGCGATAGCCCGTCTAAGCTCGTCATTCAAGCAGACGGCAGAATTGTGGTCACAGGGTCAGCCAACGGTAGTTTTGCTCTGGCTCGCTATGACGGTAGCAGTGGGGTCAGTCCCGTCAACAATGTTCCCACTGACATCGCGTTCAGGGGTCGCACATTTATTCCAGAAAACGTCCCGGTGACACCCATTCAGAGCGCTTACTCGGTTGCGCTGACGCTGGGGACAACTGACCCTGATCCAACCGATCTGCATACCTACACCCTGGTTGCTGGAGCAGGGGATGCGGATAACACTGCCTTTATCATTGATGGATCGCTGCTGATTCCAACCCAAACCTTTGATTTTGAAACGAAATCTAGCTACAGCATTCGGGTGCGGACAGACGATCGCAGAGGCGGTATTTTTGAGAAAGCACTCACGGTTGCCATTTTCGATGTTTCCGATTCACCCGTAGTGCCAAACGGTGCGCCAACCGACCTCAGCGTGAGCAGCACGACTATCGCTGAAAATTTAGCCGCGAATACGATCGTGGGTACCTTGAGTACCGTTGATCCTGATGCTGGGGATACCTTTACCTACTCGTTCGTTACAGGCACTGGCAGCGACGATAACGCGTCCTTTGACCTGTCTGCAAATACGCTTCGCACCAGCCAAGCCTTTAACTTTGAGGCAAAGTCCGCTTACACGATTCGGGTGCGTACTGATGATGGTAAAGGTGGCAGCTTTGAAAAAGCGTTAACCATCAATGTGCTTGACGTGAACGAGCAGCCCGTTGTAACCACGGCGATCGCCAATCAAACAGCGACGGCTGGTACGGCGTTGCGTTTCGTTCTGCCTGCAAATCCCTTCTCTGATCCAGATGCAGGCGATGCGCTGACCCTGAGTGCTTCCCTTGCCAATGGTAATGCTCTACCGACCTGGCTCAGCTTTGACCCAACCAGCCTCACCTTCAGTGGCACGCCGACCAGTAGTAATGTCGGCACCTTGAATTTACTGATTAAAGCCACCGATCGCGCGGGTCTCTCTACTGCGACGGGCTTTAACTTGACCGTCAATGGCAGTAATAGCAATCAAGCACCGACCAGTCTGAGCTTGAGTAACGCCACGATCGCCGAAAATCTACCTGCCAATGCAATTATCGGTAGCTTCACCACCACTGACCCCAATGTTGGCGATACCTTCACCTACAGCCTGGTTTCAGGAACGGGTGCAACCGATAATGCTGCCTTCACGATTGTGGGGAACACTTTGCGAACGACTCGATCGTTTAACTACGAAGCCAAATCCACCTACAGCGTGCGGGTTCGCACGGATGACGGTAAAGGTGGAGTGTTAGAACGGGTGTTTACGATTAGGATTAGCGATGCTAACGATGCCCCCCTTGTGACCACTCCACTCACAAACCAGAGGGCGACAGTCGGAAGAGCATTCCGCTACACGATACCTGCATCAACCTTCTTTGACGAAGATATGGCTGCCAACGATGACCTGGATTGGCTCACGCTCCGCGCCACCCTCAGCGATGGGCGTAGCTTACCCAGTTGGCTCAGATTTAACCCATCAACGGGTGTCTTTAGCGGCACACCCACCAGCGGCACGGTTGGCAGTCTCAGCATCGTCGTCAAAGCCACCGATACCAAAGGAGCATCCGCTAGCAGCAGCTTCACCCTTGTGATTCAGTGAGTGAGACCAATTTGTTTAGAGTATGCGACAGATCTGAACGGGTAAAAGGCGAAGGGGGAAACGGCAAAGGGCGGATGAGTATTCCCTTTCCCCTTTGCCCCGCTTCATCTGCCACTTGTTCAAATTAATAGGGCTTACGCAGGTCGGGCACTCGTACCAGACGATAGACCCCAGCGCGGCTGATTTCTTGATATTGATCAGGCTGTAAGCCAGATTGCTGTAGTGGTTTGTCTCCCGCAATGACGAGTGCGCCCGTGCGATCGCCCGCTTGCGATCGGAGATGATCCATCACCTTCGTAGGCGGACTGAGATAGGTCACATGCTGGCGGGTGTAAAACACCAGACTCGGCTTCTTGAACCCCAGCATGAGCAGATCTTCCGTGGGCTGCTTCGTTTGCACCGCGACCGCTGCCAGTTGCCGCAAGGGAAGTTGACGCTCCACATCGGCAATCAACACCAGCGGATGAACTACCAGGATGAGAAACGCCAGAAAGCCCAGCAGATTCGCAAACCACAGCCAGCGACTACGCCACAGCCAGAAACCGATCGCTGCGATCGTCGTCATCCCCCAGAGAACACCTCCAATAATGGGCAACTGTGCCTCCTGGATCTGCAACCCCAGATTTGGCATCCACGGATCATTGCCCAGCCAGTGAGGGCAGTACACGATCGCCGCCGTCATTGCGACTAGCAGAACGATGTTAAACCCGCCGCTAAGCAAGAATCCGGGTTGTCTGCGAGAATCTGTTCGGGTGATGTAATGAGTCCACAGCAGCGCCACCAGAATGGCAGCGGCAGGCATCAGCGGCAACGTATAGCTGAAGTATTTTGTGGTGGCGATCGTAAAAAAGCCCAAAATCACGACAAACCAGACCAGGGCAAACAGACCAAGCTGCTGGAACCGGGGCTGATCCTGCCAATAGCGACGTTGCAGCGGTTTGATGTGGGCGATCGCCGCTGGCAGGTAGGCTGACCAGGGTAAAAAACCCACCAGAATCACCACGATGTGAAAATACCACGGCCCTGCATGACGATTCACCACCTGGGTAAACCGCTCAACGTTGTGGTAGCCAAAGAACGAATCGATAAACGCTCTCCCGTTTGCCAGCGTCACCAGCACGTACCACGGCAGCGCAATGACCAGCACCACTAAGGCACCCCGCAGCAATCGCATTTCTCGCAGCACCACTTTCGCGTTGCCCACGTACAGCAAAAAGCCGCCAATAATCAGCCCTGGCAAGAGAATGCCGATCGGTCCCTTCGTTAGCACCGCCAGCGCCATCAACCCATAAAACGCAAAATACCAGCGCTTTTGACTGATCGGGTGATCGGGCTGAGCATATCCCAGAAAGAACGCCAACAGCGTCCCACCCATACACGCCGTCAGCAGCATATCCGCATAGCCCGTCCGTCCCCAGAAGAAGGTGTTGGGGTTGAGGAGGAGCATCGTTGCGCCGATCCAGGGAGTGAGAGGGGTGAGGAGTGAGGAGTGAGGAGTGTAGGGTGTAGGGTGTGGGGTATGGGGTATAGGGTCAGTTGAAGCACCAAACTCAGAATGTTCTACCTCTCCGCGTCTCTGCGCCTCTGCGGTTGCCCCCCCTGCCTCCTCTGCTCTCTCCACCTTCTGCCCTCTGCCCTCTGCCCTCTGCCTTCCGCTCCCTGCCTCCTGCCTTTCCCCCTCTACCCCACACCATTGCAGCGTGTAAAAGCACAAGAAAACGATCGCAACTGCCGCAAGTACCGATGGCAACCGTGCCGCAAACTCATTGACACCGAACACTTGAAACGCCATCACCATCAACCAGTAGATAAGAGGCGGCTTGTCAAATCGGGGTTCGCCATCAAAGGCGGGAGTCACCCAATCGCCCGTCAACCACATCTGGCGCGAGGCTTCGACAAACAGGGGTTCGGTTTCATCAATCAGCCCAATGCTGCCCACATGCCAGAAGAGTGTAATCACCGCGATCGCCAGTAGCCAGAGCCAGGGAAGCGCCCTCACCATTGCTGGATACCGCTTGCCATAGTCCTGTAGCGGCTGCATGACACGCGCAAATTTCACACCCATGCGTTTCTTCTGTTCAACATCTCGCGTTATTCAGACTCACTGTAGCGGGAAATAGGTGCAGGTGGGTTTTCTCCAGCTATGGTTTTTGGCGTGTCAGCAACACAAACCCGTCTGCACTGCCTAATGGTTGCACAGACGGTAGGGCAAGCTTTGCCGCCAGCACCTGTTCGACCAGCACATAGGGATAAGGATCACGCTGCCAATAGTCCGTGATGGCAGTCTCAGCGGTCGTTTGCACTATGCGCCGATCGCTGTAGAAGTTGAGCGACGGGCGACTATAGGGATACAGTGTCCAGATCGTGGCATCCGGCGGCGTGTGCTGTCGTACCAGAGCCGCTACAGGCTTCACCGGGTAGGACTCATCCAGTTCCCAGATCCAGTAGGGTGACGCGACAAAGAGCGCCAGCGATACATACATACCCCACAGCAGCACCAGCAAAAACTGTGAATCGCGCCGCCACAGCAGCACGATCGCCACCGTCAGCGTAAGGGCGATCGCACCCAGAATGATTGGTAAGCCTGCTTGAGAATAACCACCAACGGGACTGAAGTAGAAACACCCGATCCAGCCCGCGATCGCCACCAGACTCAGCAGTACGATCCAGGCGATCGGATAGCGGAGGCGATCGGGTTGACGCAAACCCACCAGGTCGGATGGGTGCCAAAGCTCCGCAAAAAAAGCTCCCACCGCAAGCGCCAGGGCAGGATAAACGGGCAGCACATACCAGGGCAATTTTGTACTCATCAGCGAAATTACGAGCAGGTAGCCAGCCGCCCACACCAGCACCAGCTTTGCCCAGCTCACATTCCGGTTTTCCCATGCCAAGCGAACGCTCTGAGGAAAAAACAGTAGCCACGGAAGGCTATATTTCACAATTTCGAGCAGGTAGTACCAGGGTGCGCCGCGATTGCCTTCGACAGACACCACGACTCGATCAAGCGATTGACCCAGCACACTCGTACTGACAAACGCTTGCCCGTAGTGCAACCATTGCGCCCAGTACCACGCAACTACAGGCACATTCCCCAGCAGCACTCCCAGCCAGACATAGATAGAGGTGAGCAGCCGTGGCGTATCCCAGGCAATGAAGGCGATCGCGATCGCGCCCAGCAGCAGCGCCACAATCCCCTTCGTCAGGCACAGTAGCCCAAATGCCAGCCCCACGCCCAATCCCCAGCGCAAATCCCGCCGTGATCGCAGTAGACAAAGGACGAGCAGCAGAAAAAAGCACAGCACCGCGCCATCCAGCATTGCCAGCCGTCCATGCCGCACCACAGGCAGCAGCGTCAGGTAGACCAATGCTCCAAAAATGGCAGGAATCCGACGGGAAAACAGTTCTCGCCCGATCGCATAGAGCAGCGCTACTGAAAGCGCAGTCAGGCTTGCTCCAGGCAAACGCGCCATCCACTCATTCACGCCCCCCAACCGAAACGCCAACGCCATCAACCAGTGCATCAAAGGCGGCTTGTTGAGGTACGGTTCACCCGCGATCGTCGGATGCAACCACACCCAGGAACCAGACGGCGATCGCCAGATGTCCCGTGCTACCTGTGCAACCGTCCCCTCATCCCAATCTCGCAGCGGCAGCGTGCCCAGATCTAACCCAAACAATACCCCTGCTGCTAGCAAAAGCCCCAGCAACCAGAAGCGATCGATCCATGCGGGGGCGATCGATCCATCGCTTGAGTTGTTCCAGGAAAACGGCTTACGGAGCATGGGCGGATGTAGGCGGTGAGAGGGGAGGCAAGGGGAGCAGGGGAGGCAAGGGGAGTAGGGGAGGCAGAAGGCAGAGGGCTAAAAGGTCTTAACAGTCGCCAGTGATTCAGTGAAACAGTCACCAGTGGACAGGCGTAGCATGACCGAAGGCTGGAAACTGCAAACTGATCGCTGTAGCTTGCTTCCCGCAGGGTTGACTGAAGACTGACCGCTGACCGCTATTTAACTCTGAACTCTTAATTCTTAACTCTTAACCCTCTCCCCCTTCCCCTCACTCCTCCCCCCGCTCCCCTCTTCCCTCATGGATCACGGGTACAAATCGTTCCAGCCACTTTGCTCCACTCAAAATTAATAAGGTCAAGAGTGTGCCAATGAGGCTAGTTTGCCATAAACCCAAGCTCGCAATCATGCCCAGAGCCGCCGTCACCCAAATAGCAGCAGCAGAGGTTAAACCTTTTACGCCCGGTTTACCTGACTTGGCACGCGATTGATGCACAATTTCACCCGCCCCTAAAAAGCCAACCCCGGTTGCCACGCCCTGGATTGCACGACTGGTTGCGTCGGCATGAACGGTGATGCCGATCGTCGTCATCATGACAAACAGGGCTGATCCCAAACTCACCAGCATATGCGTTCTCAAGCCACCTGCTTTACCCGCTATTTGCCGATTCAAGCCGATCGCCCCGCCAGAAAGAGACGCTAACAGCAACCGCCACGTCAAGCCCCACCAATCATCCGCATTCACCGCAATTACTTCTACAGGCATTGCCAATGAGACACCCTCATTTGAGAAGACACTTATTATAGGGTGAGGAGTGAGGAGGTGAATCGGTTGTTAGTTGTTGGTTGTTAGTTGTTGGTTATAAAGACCTGAAGCTTTGAGGCATATCAGAAATGGGCATACCAGAAAAGTTACTAGGGCGCGTCATCAATTAGCTCTGAAACCTTGCAGTATCAGCATCATCGCGCCCGCCCCAACATACCAAGCTAAGGCTGAAACCATTGCTGCAAGTCCTATGTAATCGTAATTTGTGACAGCCCCTAGTGTATGAGCCGTTCCTGACTCCTTCTAAAAACTAACAACTAAAAACCAACAACTCCTTTGCCTTCATCCCTCAATACCCGATCGGCAACGGTCGCGTACTGGGATTAATTTCTGGCTGGGCTGGTGGTGAAGGGCTGAGTACCTCCGGGGCAGGAGCGTCTGCACTATCGGGTGATTGGGAAACGATCGCAGGTTGCACCGCGATTGAAGCCGATGCGGTTTTAGAACTGTATGCCTGTGGCTGCTGAGCCAAAGTTTTTGAAAGAGGCTTCACTGCGCGTGCTTGCACCTGACGCACGGGAACCTTCCCTTTGGAATTGCGCGAGAGCCTGCCGCTACCCAGTGCCGCTTCGATCGCATCCAGCGCGATCGGCTTGGTAGCATCACCCGGCAGATCCACGACCACAAGATAGCCTGAAAAATTCTTGCCGCCTATACCTTCGAGAGCATTGAGAATTTTGGGCATGTCTGCCTGGATGAGTTGACCTTGCTCGTTGTAAAGCTCCAGCGCGGAGAGGCAGCCGATCGTGGGGTTCCAGTTGTAAGTATCGGGGTATTTGTCTTTGCCGCTGAAGAAATCGGGCGACTCACCAGAGCCGTGAATGCGAAAGAACGATCGTCCCGCTCTACCTGCCCAAAAACTTTCTTGAATCGACCAGTGGTTCCGCCAGGAGGGGGGTAGCAAGCGCTTGTAATTCGCCAGACTGCCCCTAAACGGACCTGACTTTCCGGGCACAAACTGCTTGGCACCCGGTTCAAACGGCACAAAGAGATTCACCAACGCAAACTGACCATACGCCCTAAAAAATTCGTCATCGGGTTGAGGCACTTTGCCTTCAATGCGGAAGATCCCTTGAGGCGTTTCACCTCGGATGAAATTCCAGCTCAGACCGTGAATCGATCGCAGAAGCAGAGGCACCGACCAGAGTTGACCATTCTGCTGCCGCACAAACTCGCCCTTGCGATCTTTCAGGACGGTCTGGCAGAGCACGGCACGATTTTGCTGACACAGAACGTACATCTGCAACTGATTGGGGGCGATCGTCCAGTTGAGCAAATCTTTGAGGGGTGGCACGGGGCTAGGTGAAATCAACTCAGCCATCTCACGCAGGGTTGTCTGCAACGAAACGTTTCCAGACCAGCGGGGAAAGCGCGCCTTGACCCGTCCCACCAGCGGTTGAATTTGCTCTGGCTCTAAACCGCCTTTACCAAGCCCAGACAGTGCCATTGCCACCCATTCAGGATCAGGGCTGCGATCGATCAGTTGGCGAAACTGCTCACCAATGCTGGTATAGCGGTTGGGGTTGCTTAAATACAGTTGGGTGCCCACTCGTGCGGCGGCATCGATCGTGCGCTTTTGCGAGTCGGATAAGCCAGGACGTACCGCCATCGCCAGCACTTGCTCGATTGTGCTGGCAACAAACTCTTCTTGGGGCTGCACAACTGCTGTTGTCCATAGTAAGTTGCGCCAGTATTTTTCGTTCTGGTTGGTAACGGGGTAACGATTGAGATCAAAATTCTCCGGCAGAATTTGGCGCTGCTGCTCTTGCCGTTGCTGTGCTCTAAACTCAACGTTTGCTTGTACCTGTTCGCGGTTGTCGCCAGCCAACACCTGAGGGATATCTGCGTTCGATCGCAGCGCTGGTTTAAACGCCAGCCCAGCACCTAACACCAACATACCTACCACTCCAGCCGTGCCATAGCGTTGGAGCGATCGACGATTGAATTTGAGTGAGAAGCGTTTCATCAGAGCCTAAAAGGTATCAGAGGACACAAAGCGATGATGTCGTCAAAAGAGTTCCCTATTTTCTAGCATTCCCCAGCGATGAATCCGAGGATGTGCAAAATCTTAAAACGTATTAGAAACGAAAAATTGAACCGAAAAATTGCGCCACGGCTGAGCCCAAAAAGCAGGGCATCGTTGGGAACATTGTCATAGCTTTGAAATTCTTCACAAACAGAGATGCCATGTTACCATCTGGATGGTCAGCGTCGCTCTATGGCATCTGTTGATCACATTCTCGGTGGTGGAGGAGATTAATAGAAATGCAAAATGGCATTTCGTCGGGTTTTGCAGGCACACAGTCTGCCAGTGCTCAGCTTACGACCGCACAGTTACAGCGCAGTCATCCTGAACCGATTCGGGTCGGCGTGATTGGGGTTGGTAACATGGGTCAACATCATACTCGCGTTCTGAGTATGTTGAAAGACGTTGAGCTGGTTGGTGTGTCTGATGTTAATGTCGAACGTGGCATTGATACGGCTAGCAAGTATCGAGTGCGCTTTTTTGAAGATTACCGCGACCTATTGCTACACGTCGATGCCGTCTGTGTGGCTGTCCCAACACGGCTGCATCATCAAGTGGGGATGACCTGCCTTCAAGCAGGCATTCATGTGTTGATTGAAAAGCCGATCGCCGCCAGCATTGCCGAAGCCGAATCGTTGGTGAACGCCGCAGCAGCATCACAATGTATTTTGCAAGTGGGACACATTGAGCGGTTCAATCCAGCCTTTCAAGAACTGCATAAGATTCTTAAAGGTGAGGAACTGCTGGCGTTGGAAGCACATCGGATGAGTCCCTACTCCGATCGTGCCAATGATGTGTCGGTGGTGCTGGATCTGATGATCCACGACATCGATCTGCTGTTAGAGTTAGCCGCATCCCCCGTTGTGAAGCTCACCGCTAGCGGTAGCCGTGCCTCCGACTCTGGCTTCTTAGATTACGTCACCGCAACGCTGGGCTTTGCCAACGGTATTGTGGCAACGCTCACCTCTAGCAAAGTCACCCATCGCAAAATTCGACGCATTGCCGCCCATTGCAAAAATTCGCTCACCGAAGCGGATTTCCTCAACAATGAGATCCTGATTCATCGCCGCACTACATCCAACTGCATGACCGATCACGGGCAGGTGCTCTATCGGCAGGATGGCTTGATTGAAAAGGTCTACACCAGCAATATTGAACCACTCAACGCTGAGCTGGAACATTTTGTTGGGTGTGTGCGGGGTGGTAATCAGCCATCGGTGGGCGGCGAACAAGCACTCAAAGCCCTGCGTCTTGCCAGTCTGATTGAGCAAATGGCGCTGGATGGGCAGGTCTGGCAACAAAAGGATGCACAGCTCCATGAATTTTCTCAAGCTGTTGCCGTTTAGGTGCGATCGCTGAGGATCGTGGATTAATTAACCTGAACCACTTCCCGTCTGTAGGGACGTTACATGTAACGTCCCTACAGAAAGAATTACTAAATGTTCGATCTTATTTAATCTGAATGCTCCAGCTTACTGGAGAGTTAACCATCAGGGTCGGGCGGCTGCCTAACCCTCTTTAATCACTCTGACTGGAGGCAATTAGAACCCGGCATTCAGCCGCATCCTGCCGCCGTTGCGCCGAAACGTGCCGCCAGATGTTTACAGCAATGGTATAGCTTCTGTTCTATCGGGATGGTATGAAACGTTCCGACAGAATGTTATGTAAATTCTTCGTCTTACCCCTTGACTGTCCAGTGGACTGGAGACTTCAAGATGGGATAATGACGCATCAAAGGATTTGAAGCATGACGATTGAACTCACCGTTTCTAATATGGCTTGCTCTGCATGTAGCAATACCATCACCCATGCCATTCAGTCGATCGACCCTGCTGCCTCTGTGCAAGCTGATCCCAAAACTAAACTCGTTGTGGTTGAAACACAAACGCCTGAAGCAACCGTGAAAGAGGCGATCGTGGCGGCTGGTTATGCTGTTGCGTGAGCAAGGTATCGACAATGGAAACCGTTAACCTCAAGCTGCGAGGCATGAGTTGTGCCGCCTGTGCCAATAGCATCGAGCGCGCAATTCGTGCTGTACCAGGAGTCAGCGCCAGCAGTGTAAATTTCGGGGTCGAGCAGGGCACGGTCACCTATGACCCGCGAAAGACGACCGTAGAAGTCATTCAAAACGCGGTGAAGGATGCGGGCTATGTGGCTTCGCTGCAAGAGGAGGAGTCGATCGGAGAAGATGCGGCTGAAAAAGCGGCTCGTGCTGCCGAAACCCGTGCTCTGAATCGGAAAGTTGGAGTTGGGGCGATCGTCAGCCTCATTCTGGCGATCGGCTCACTGTCGGCAATGACAGGACTGAAGCTACCGTTCATTCCTGGTTGGCTGTCAAATCCGTGGTTTCAGCTTATGCTCACGGCTCCTGTCCAATTTTGGTGCGGCTACTCTTTTTACCGCAATGCCTGGAAAGCCTTGAAGCGCCATGCCGCCACGATGGATACACTCATTGCGCTGGGGACGAGTGCCGCCTATTTCTACTCGGTGTTTGCAACGCTGTTTCCCCAATTTCTCCTCCATCAAGGCTTGATGCCAGAGTTTTACTACGAGACAGCGGCGATCGTCATTACGTTGATCTTGCTGGGGCGACTGTTTGAAGCCCGCGCACGGGGGCAAACCTTAGAAGCCATTCGCAAATTGATTGGGTTACAGGCGAGAGAAGCACGCATTATCCGGAATGGACAAGAGATGCAAGTGCCCATTCAGGACGTGCAAATTCATGATGTCGTGGTGGTGCGCCCCGGTGAAAAGATTCCTGTGGATGGCGAAATTGTCGAAGGGATCTCGACGATCGACGAATCGATGGTCACGGGCGAGAGTGTTCCCAGCAAGAAGCACGTAGGCGACGAGGTGATTGGAGCCACCCTGAATAAAACAGGCAGCTTCAAATTTCGGGCGACTCGCGTGGGCAAAGACACGGTGCTGGCGCAAATTGTCAAATTGGTGCAGGAGGCTCAGGGTTCCAAAGCGCCCATCCAGCGATTAGCCGATCAGGTGACGGGTTGGTTTGTCCCCGTTGTCATCGCTATTGCGATCGCCACCTTTGTCATCTGGTTTTTGACTATGGGCAATCTCACCCTGGCGTTGATCGCTACGGTGGGCGTGCTGATTATTGCCTGCCCCTGTGCGCTGGGTTTAGCCACGCCTACATCGGTCATGGTGGGGACGGGCAAGGGCGCAGAGAACGGCATTTTGATCAAAGGTGCAGAAAGCTTAGAACTGGCGCATCAAATCCAAACGATCGTGCTGGATAAAACGGGCACCATCACGCAGGGCAAACCCACCGTAACGGATTTTGTCACCACCCAAGGCACCGCGAACCGCAACGAGCTAAAACTGCTGCGCCTGGTGGCATCGGTAGAGCGCAACTCAGAACATCCCCTGGCAGAAGCGGTAGTGAACTATGCCAAAACGCAACAGGTAGAATTCGCCACCGTGCATGATTTTGAAGCAATTGCAGGCAGTGGCGTTCGGGGCATGGTGTCCGATCGACGGGTGCAAATTGGTACGCAACGATGGTTTCATGAATTGGGTATCCCTACCGAAGCGCTGCAACACGAGAGGGATCGACTAGAAGCGATCGGCAAAACGGTGATTTGGCTGGCTGTTGATGGAGAAGTCCAAGCCATCATGGGCATTGCCGATGCCATTAAACCTTCGTCTGCTCAAGCTATTCGAGCCTTACAGCGCTTGGGGTTAGAGGTGGTGATGCTGACGGGCGATAATCGTTCCACGGCTGAGACGATCGCCCGTGAAGTCGGCATTTCTCATGTCATTGCGGAAGTGCGTCCTGACCAGAAAGCTGATGTCATTGCATCCCTACAACGTGGGAAGCCTGACACCCGTACCAACTTTAAACAGGCAAAAGTCAGGCATCCACAGGCTCGGATTTTAGCAATGGTCGGCGATGGCATTAATGATGCACCTGCTCTCGCTCAAGCAGATGTGGGCATTGCGATCGGCACTGGAACCGATGTGGCGATCGCCGCCAGTGACATCACCCTCATTTCTGGCGATCTCCAGAGCATTGTCACCGCCATTCAACTCTCCCGCGCCACGATGCAAAATATTCGCCAAAATCTCTTCTTCGCCTTTATCTATAACGTGGCAGGCATTCCGATCGCCGCTGGTATTTTGTTTCCGTTCTTTGGCTGGTTGCTGAGTCCCATCCTTGCGGGTGGCGCAATGGCGTTTAGCTCAGTTTCAGTTGTCACCAATGCCCTGCGGCTACGAAAGTTTCAGCCCAAAGCAGCTACATAGATTCAGAGGGTGTGTGTGGTAGTGTGCAGATGAAACCGATTCAACGTTGCAGGAGATTGAAGCATGGTCAGTAGAAAAATGATCTTCAGGCTTGCAGGATTGGGTCTCCTCCTCGCTGCAAGCACCATCCTTCCCTCCTTACAAGATAGTGCCAACGCTCAAATGCCGATGGCAATGCCTGCATCAGAACCCCATCAACCGTTACATCGTCTTGAGCAACCTTTGGGGCTAAAAATTGGGGTAGCGGTTGGTGGTGCAGCCCTCATTGGACTGGAACTGTGGTGGTTTATGTTTAGCAAAAAGCAGGTGCAGAAGGCAGGAGAGATGAAGGATGAGGGATAAAGGATAAAAAGCTGACCGCTGACCGCGCAATCAACTCCTCACTCCTCACTCCTCTCTGTTCAACTCAAAACTCTTAAGAGGATTGCGATCGCCCTTAACCCATCCGCGCCATCAACACCACGGACGATCGCGCCTCGGCTGTATATTTTTTGCGCCTGATTTGCGGTGCAACCGTTGGCTCTGCGATGTCTCTGGGGGCAGGTAACGCGGTATCAATGATGCGGTACCATCGTTCACCTGTTCCTAGCGGCGGCACTTCAAAGGTGAGGGGTTCCCAATAGGCGTTGAGCATCACATGAAAATGTTCAGTCGCCTCTGGATGGCGCAGCGTAAACGCAAGGCAATGAGAATGTTCGCCCCAGTCGGGTTTGCCGAGTTCAACGCCATGCCAGACGATGTGGGGTTTTTGGCTTGCGTAGGTGACTTCGAGCAGGCGTTCTTGCCGAAAAATTTCCAGCGATTGGATGAAATGAATCAGCGTTTGCACAAAGCGCAGGAGATCGCTTTCCTGGTTGACACTGCTCCAGTCAAACCAGCTCAGTTCGTTGTCCTGGCAGTAGGCGTTGTTGTTGCCCCGCTGCGATCGCCGCACTTCATCGCCCATTAGCAGCATGGGAGTTCCCTGGGCAAAAAAGAGAATGGTCAGACAATTTTTGATCTGCTGCAACCGCAGAGTGTCGATCGCCGGATCTGTGGTTTCACCTTCCACACCACAATTCCAGCTATGGTTGTCGTTAGCACCATCCCGACTGTCTTCCTGGTTCGACTCGTTATGTTTTTCGTTGTATGAAAACAGGTCATTCAGGGTAAACCCGTCGTGGCACGTTACAAAGTTGATGCTGCGACTGGGTTCACGATCGGGCTGAGGATAAATGTCGGGACTACCAAGCAACCGATTTGCCAGCGTTGCCACCGTATTGGTATCGCCTTTCACAAAGCGGCGCACATCATCGCGAAAGGGACCATTCCATTCAGCAAAGCGATCGCCAATAAACGATCCCACCTGATACAACCCTGCGGCATCCCAGGCTTCGGCAATAATTTTGGTGCCTGCCAGAATGGGATGGGATTCGATCGTCCAGAGTATGGGAGGATCTTCGAGCGGCTGACCCGATCGACTGCGCGACAGCACGGATGCCAGATCAAATCGGAACCCATCCACATGCATATCGGCCACCCAATACAGCAAGCTTTCCAGAATCATGCGTCCCACAATATCGTGGTTAGCTTTGAGCGTATTGCCACAGCCGCTGTAGTTGCTGTAATCCTCCTGGTCTGGCTCCAGAATGTAGTACGCCGAATTTTCTAGACCTTTGAACGACAGGGTGGGGCCAATCTCATTCCCTTCTGCCGTATGGTTAAACACCACATCCAGAATGACCTCAATACCCGCCTGGTGAAGCGCTTTTACCATGTCCCGAAATTCGTCTACGGGTCCCATCGGGTCGCGCCGAGAGCTATAGCCTGTGTGCGGTGCAAAAAAGGCGATCGTGCTGTAACCCCAATAGTTCGTCAGCCCCGGTTGTACATCCTGTTCGTCAAACTGGTGGACGGGCAGCAACTCCACCGCCGTCACGCCCAACTGCTTCAAGTAAGGAATTTTCTCAATCAGCCCCGCATAGGTGCCCCGCTTGTGAGGCGCTACGCCTGCATTGGGGTTGCGGGTAAAGCCACCTACGTGCATCTCGTAAATCACGCTGCCCGCATGGGGAATCGTGAGCGGTGCATCTCCCTCCCAGTCGTAGGCGCTGGTATCCACCACCACGCCTCGCAATGCCTGAGCGCAGTTATCGCCTGGACGAATCGCCGCCTCTCGGCTGTAATGCTCCCAGCCCACAACCGCTTTGGCATACGGGTCGAGCAAGACTTTGTTACGGTCAAAGCGATGCCCCTGCTCAGGCGCAAACGGACCATCCACGCGGTAGGCGTAGATTTGCCCCGCACCAATCCCTGGCACAAACACATGCCAGTAATAGAACGTTTTGTTCTGCTTGGGGTGCAGCGTAATCACACGGACAGGCTTGGGATCACCCGCCTGATCAAATAAAAGCAACTCCAGGGCTTTGCCGTTTTTAGAAAAGATGGCAAAGTTAACGCCATCGGGATACACCGTTGCACCCAGAGGAAAACTGCGACCGGGCAAAACTTCAGACTGCATGAGGGTGAAAAGATAGAAGGCACAGGAGGAAAGAGAAGGCAGGAGACTGGATCAACGCTGAAAAGCTAATAGGGCGTGGCACCCATCGGCATCATATAGCAAAAGGCAGGAGGCAGAGGGCAGAAGGCAGAAGGCAAAACTACGGTTATCAATGCTTTGAGCAGTGCTATGTGTCCTAATCAACCTTTCAATTGCTATACCCCCTATTTCTAAGCACCATGCCAGCCACCACCGTGGATCGCACGCGCGATCGATTCCCTCTAGCTCGCAGACTTGCTTAGGCGTGCGACATTGATGGCCCCGATCGCGCCCTCACTGCCCCTGCTACCGTCTGAGCCACCAGATGAGAAGGACGATCGCCAACCCTACCAGCCCATAAACCCACAACAGGCGTTTAGACCTCCGATTTCTTCGAGGAAGCGCACTTCTGGTAATCTCAGGCGCACGGATGGCTTGTTGCACCGGAATGATTTGGTTGAGGTGATAAATGGCAGCGTCACACTCTTCTACCGCGTGTTTTAACCCCAATGCCCGGTAGATCTGTTTAGCTTGCTGGTAATGCTGAAGTGCATCCCAGGATCGTCCTAATTTAGCAAGAACATTCGCTAGGTTAAGTAGAGAACTAGCTTCGCCTTTACGATCGCCTATTTCACGTTTAATTTCTAAAGACCTCTGGTAGAAGTAAATTGATCGCGAATATTGCCCTAATGAGTGGTAAACGTTACCTATTCCTAGAAGTGAATTAGACTCATAGTTACGATTTCCAACCTCACGTTGAACATCTAATGCCTGTTGATATAGGTTAATTGCAAGTTGATATTGCTTTAAAAAGTAGTAGCCATTGCTTAGGTTGCAAAGGCTCCCTCCCTCACCATCGCGATTGCCAATTTTTCGGTTAATTTCTAAAGACTGTTGGTGGAATTCGATTGCCTTTTGGTATTGCTCCAATAAGTGATAGGCATTGCCTAAACTCATCAAAGAGAGTGCTTCGCCGTAGCGGTCGTCGATCTCTCGTGCAATGTCTAGCGATTTCTGATGATTATCGATCGCCTCTAAATGACGCGATTGAGAATTAAAGAAGCCGCCCAAGTCTCTGAGTGCCCACATTTCAGCTGATCGATTGTTTTGTGCCTGATAGTAGGCTATGGCTTTCTGAAAAGCATTGATCGCATTCTCACGTTCCTGCTCTAAGTTTTCAGCGATTCCTTGGCGGACTCGTTGAGCATAGACTTGCCCCAAGCGCTCGTACAGCGTTGCCAAACCGGGAGCATCGGGATCTTGGGCAGTAAGTTCGGCGATTTCTGCCTGTAGCTCTGCTAGCGGTGGCAACGGTTCGGCATCAGGATCGTCCTCGAATGGTCTGAGTGGCTGTGATCCAGCGACACTATTTTGAATGACCGAAGGCGATTCTGCCTCAAAGCGTAAGACTGCCTTGCGCCAACTCCAAAAATCGGCTGCCCGAATACCTAGCTCATGCAAAATCCGGTACGTGACCCAGAGGACGATCGGATAGCGAAACTCCCGTAAGCCCTCCCGCGTCCACTGCAAATAGCCAAAAAACTTGTCTAATTCGCTCTGTTCATCCTGGGGATTCAGCTTTACCCGCAGAAGCATCTCGGCTCCTGTCACCGTAAAGACTGCCTTGCCACCACGCTGTAAATGGGGTTGCTGTTGCGTCAGCGTTTCTAACCCTGCCCTCATACTCGGTTCCTGCCCCAACACAATCCGATAGGGGCGAATCTGTGCCTCCCATGCGTCTGATTCGTAACGCTGGATGATCCGTTGCCGCAGCGCTTCATCATCACAGGCAACAATGATCGGCGCTAAGCGACCCTGTGTGTTTTCAATCAGCGAAATGAGTTGATCGTAGGTTTCCTCGTTTGCCTGAGTCAGCGCTTGAGCCTCATCCGGTTGTGGCACCATCCAGCACCCCCTCTTGCTCCAGCAGGTCTTTCACGATCGGGTTCAGATCATACCAATGCAAGGCATTACTGTATTCCAGTAGGTATAAGCCATGCAACAAATCTAAAAACCGCTGATTTTCGGTATCTTTGGGCTTAAAATCCTGATAAATCCCTTTTAACAAGTCGAAGTCGTTTTGCCCTAATGACTCGGAATAGCCAATCTGCAAATCGGTTAACACAACCTCCAAAATCGTTTGGCTAATCACCACAGTAGGCTGGTCAAACTGAGCTTGACGTAGTTGGCGGCGAATGTCTTGCATCGCACGATCGCAGCAGCTATCCGCAATCCGAATCAATTCTCGCAACACGCCACCACTTTTAAGGATTATCTGGGGCTTAAGCGTTGGGTCAATTAAATGCTTAGGCAACCGTCGTTCCAGAATTTTGCTAAAGATTGCCATCATTGCTGTATCTGGCACGCGATCGACTTGGCGCACGGTAGCCTTGCTAAAAAACTTCGCCACTGGCATCTTGTGAATCTTTTTCACAACCGCTTCGATGTTGCGTTTGAGTGACACTTCGCGGAGAGTTGCGATCGGGATTGTATAAAGAATCCGAAAGGCAGGTTCAAGCAACGGCTGAATATTTTTGCTAAAGATTGTTTCTGTAATGCTCAAATCCAGTTTATCCAGGTCATCAATCATGACCAAAACCGTTTGCCCAGTCGCGTTTTCAATATAGGTCTGAATTTCATTCAGCCTTGCAATCAGGTCAGAAATTTTGCGCGCAAACTCAGTGCTGATCTCATCCCGAATCACTGAGTTCACTTTCAGGATGGACTTCACTTTCAGCAAAAACTCTAGAATGACTGGCAATCCAACTTTACTGCTAACTTCGCCAGTAGCTTCAATTGCCGACTCTACCGCATTTACCTCGGTTTTCGTGTGCTTTGCCAGCCAGCGATAGAGGTCTTTTTTCAGTCCTGGCTTCAGCTTCACCTGCCGCTTTTCTGCTTCTTCCAGCAGTTGTACTGCCATTGAAAACAAAATATTGACATGATCCACCGCTGATTGCTCGATCGTGTCGGAAATGGAAAACATCACCACAAAATAGCGGTTAGTCTCCGTCAGCCTAAAGCCTAACTCTGCCAGGAGAGTGGATTTGCCACAACCACGATGCCCCGTAAAAATCAGCTTATTGTCTTGCTTAGTACAGTCTTCAACCGATTGCTCTAGCTCATCGATCAGTTTTGTTTGATACTCCACCCCAAAGTCGTTGAATGCCTCTTGCGTCACCAACGGTACAAGCTGAAGGTTTTGTCCAGCGGTACGAAAGTCTTCAAGGCGTTGTTGAAGTGCCTCACGATCGGGCATAGCGGATCTCAATTCCTACAGAATGTGCCTGTATTCTACTTCAGGAGCGACTGTATGACCGAGCGAGCTTTGCTCATAAGCAGGGTTAATGAGTATCTTTACCTAACAAAACTTTACAAAAAGCGATCGCAGCACCAATAATAGAGGTGTAGCACGTTACAGAAACCCAAACGTCATTCGACAGGGAGGCAGGTATGGTAGCACTCACCGGGCGAGTTCAGCGATTGACCCTGGAAACCGTTGCACTGGCACATCCCAATGGTATTGACAGCACCGATACAACTGCCATCCGCTGTCTAGATTGGGATCGGGAACGCTTCGACATTGAATTTGCGCTCGACAACGGCACGACCTACAACTCATTTCTTATTCGGGGTGAGAAAGTTGCCCTTGTGGATACCTCCCACGAAAAGTTTCGGAAGCTCTACCTGGATACTCTGAAAGGGCTAATTGATCCCGCTGAGATTGACTACCTGGTGATTAGCCACACCGAGCCGGATCACAGCGGTTTGGTGGCAGACATTCTGAAGCTCGCGCCTCATATCACAGTTGTCGGGGCAAAGGTAGCAATTCAGTTTTTGGAAGATCTGGTGCATCAACCGTTTGAGCGGAAGTTGGTGAAGAACGGCGATCGCCTCGATTTGGGCAACGGTCACATCCTGGAGTTTGTGTCGGCACCGAACCTGCACTGGCCTGATACCATCTTTACTTACGATCACAAAACGCAAGTGCTGTATACCTGCGATGCCTTTGGGATGCACTACTGCGACGATTCCACCTTCGACGAAGACCTGGAACTCATTGAGCACGATTTTCATTACTACTATGACTGCTTGATGGGACCCAATGCCCGATCGGTGCTGTCCGCCCTCAAGCGCATGGGCGATTTGCCGGGAGTGGTGACGATCGCCACCGGGCATGGCCCCCTGTTGCAATACAACCTGGAAGAACTGGTGGGGCGCTACCGCACCTGGAGCCAGGAACAGGCAAAAGCAGTGAAAACGGTTGCTCTGTTTTACGTCTCAGACTACGGCGATGGGGAACGATTGGCTCATTCGATCGCCCAGGGCATTCTCAAAACAGGCGTTGCGGTGGAACAGATGGATCTGCGGACTGCTGAACCGCACGAAATCCGAGAGTTGGTCACGATCGCTGTCGGTGTGGTGATTGCCATGCCGCCTCAGTCGGGTTACTTTGCACCTTCTGCAAAAGCCGCGCTGGGAACGATTCTGGCGGCGACCCATGCCAAGCAATCCTTTGGACTCTTTGAAAGTGGCGGCGGTGACGACGATTCTGTTCACCTGCTGCGTAACAAATTGCAAGACGTGGGCTTGTCCGAAGCCTTCCCGCCCATTTTGGTGAAAGAAGCGCCTACCGAGGCAACCTATCAGCTTTGCGATGAAGCAGGAACAGACCTGGGGCAATGGCTGACCCGCGATCGCGCCATCAAGCAAATGAAGTCTCTGGATGGCGATCTGGACAAAGCGTTGGGACGGTTGAGTGGTGGACTCTATATCATTACGGCTCAAAAAGGTAAGGCATCCAGCGCCATGCTTGCCTCCTGGGTCGCTCAGGCAAGCGTTGAACCATTGGGCATTACGATCGCGGTTGCCAAAGATCGGGCGATCGAATCCTTCATGCATGTGGGCGATCGCTTTGTGCTCAATATTCTAGAGGAAGGGAATTACCAGCCCTTGATGCGGCATTTTCTCAAGCGCTTTGCACCCGGTGCCGATCGCTTTGTGGGAGTGAAAACCTACCCCGCAACAAACGGCTCACCCATTCTGGCAGATGCCTTGGCTTACATAGAATGCCAGGTCACCAGCCGCATGGAATGTAGCGACCACTGGATCGTCTACAGCACGGTGGATGCAGGACGGATCTCCAATCAGGATGGTTTAACTGCCGTGCATCATCGA
Source organism: Lyngbya sp. HA4199-MV5 (assembly GCA_019359375.1). GTDB lineage: Bacteria > Cyanobacteriota > Cyanobacteriia > Leptolyngbyales > Leptolyngbyaceae > Stenomitos. Next base: position 199,268 of record JAHHHL010000001.1, on the reverse strand, counting down.
AAAGTGGGAAACCATTATTAAGTTGTTAGTTTTTGGTTGTTAGTTGTTAGTGAATGAATGGGGAGTAGGGAGTGGGGAGTAGGTCAAAGCGAAAGGCTAAAGGCTAAAGGCTAAAAACTGTAGCTTGCTTCCCGTAGGGTCGGCTGACTGCTGACCGCCTAAACGCTAAAGGCTAAAGGTTTAAGGTTTAAGGCTGAAAGCTGACCATTGATCGCTCAGTCCAACTTAAAGTCATGCCTTCTTCTGCTCCCCCTGCCCCTCTGCTCCCCCTGCCTCCCCTGCCCCATTTCTCCCCCTCACCTATCATGTCTTCGCCTAATCCGTTTCTCAGAGCACTTTCCAGCTTTTTCAAGTTTGCGCCGTCACCAGATGCGTTACAGGAAACGGGGGTTCAAAGCGCTATTGCAGAGGCAGAGACCGAAGCAGCCGTGCCGCTTACTGCGGAATCCGATGCGCCGCCTGTAGAGACGAAACCGCGCGATGTGCAGGTGGCGGAAATTGGCGAAGGTACGACGGTGTTGCGATCGCGCACCTGGGATCGTCTGAAGTTTGAGGTGGAGTACGGGCGACAAAAGGGTACGACAGCCAACGCGTATCTTATTCAGGCAGACAAGACGGCGCTGATTGATCCCCCCGGCGAATCGTTTACAGAGATTTTTCTAGCAGAGTTACAGCAGCACCTGGATCTGTCGCAGTTGGACTATGTGATTGTGGGGCATGTGAATCCCAATCGCATGTCAACGCTCAAACGTCTCCTGGCGCTGGCACCACAGGCAACGGTGATTGGCTCAAAACCAGCGGCGATCGCGCTCCGAGCCGTATTTGCAGAAGAGACCGTCCAAATCAAGTCCATTCGCGGCGATGAAGTGCTCGATCTGGGGCAGGGACACGAACTCCGGTTTGTGTTTGTTCCCACTCCCCGCTGGCCCGATGCCCTTTGTACTTACGATCTCGCTACACGCATTCTCTTCACGGACAAATTTTTTGGCACTCATCTCTGCGATGACCCTGTGCTGGATGAGAACTGGAAGGCGCTTGACGAAGATCGGCACTACTATTTCGACTGCCTCCATGCTGCTCAAACGCGTCAGGTCGAAACTGCGCTGGATAAGTTTGCCACGCTGAAAGCAAAGCTCTATGCGCCTGCTCATGGTCCGATCGTGCGTTATAGCCTGAGCCGCCTGACCTATGACTATCGAGAGTGGAGCCAGCAGCAGCAAACAAAAGACTTGAAGGTAGTGCTGCTTTACGCCTCGGCTTACGGGAATACGACGGCGATCGGGCAGGCGATCGCCAAAGGCATTGCCCAAACGGGAGTGAATGTAGAGTGTGTGAACTGCGAGTTTACCGATCCTGCTGAGTTGACCAGTTTGATTGAACAATGTGACGGCTTCATCATTGGCTCGCCAACTCTAGGCGGACACGCTCCCACCCAAATTCAGACTGCATTGGGCATCATTCTCTCTACGGCTCCCAGAACGTTGCTAGCGGGTGTGTTTGGTTCCTATGGCTGGAGCGGTGAAGCGGTTGATCAGATTGAGGAAAAGCTGAAAGACTCTGGCTATCGGTTGGGGTTTGATACCCTACGGATTAAGTTTAAACCGACCGAAGAAACCCTCCAGCAGTGTGAAGCAGCCGGGACGGAGTTTGCCCAAAGTCTCCGCAAAGCAAAACGCATTCGGGCACCCTATCAAAACCCGGCTGAAGTGCAGACCGATCGCACGGGGCAAGCCGTTGGGCGAGTCACTGGATCACTGTGCGTGCTCACAGCCCAGCAAGATGACGCACGGTTTGGTATCCTGACCTCCTGGGTATCACAAGCGAGCTTCAATCCACCCGGACTCACGATCGCGATCGCCAAAGATCAGACGGGCGAGTTGCTGGCTCATCCAGGCGAACCGTTTGTCCTGAATATTCTCAAGCAGGGTAAAAATCTGCGCCGACACTTTCTCAAGCCACCCAGCCTGGGCGATGACCCGTTTGAGGCGATCGCCACTGAAACCGCCACAAATGGTTGCCCGATCTTAACGAATGCGCTGGCGTATCTGGAATGCACGATTCAAAACCTGATGGAATGCGGCGACCACTGGCTCATCTATGCGGTGGTCGAGCGTGGCAAAGTTCTAGATGCAACTGGCGTAACAGCCGTGAATCACCGGAAGTCAGCCCTTCAGCCATAATGACGAATGCATCTCTTGATGGTTGAGTCCACCGAGACTTGGATGACCGCAGGGCACCAGGCAAGCCTTACCTAAAGGACGTTCAGCAAAAATCACCCGAATGGTTGACAGTTGCAGGATGTCGGCGCGCATTTCTCGCTCTAATGTGTCACTGGAGGACTTAAAGCGACACGCGATGAAATGGAAGGTGGGACAAGAAGTCGTGTGCGATCGACCGGGGCAACACCCAGCAGATTGCTACATTCGTGCGATCGACATCCATGAAAGCGCGATCATTTTTTGCCCTGCAACAAACACGGTGGTTTGTGGTCAGCGCCAAAACCTGGAGCGTCTGGGTTGGCGGCTGCGATCCTCGATCGGGCGGTTCCATTAACCCGCGATCGCTGATTCAGCCTTTGCGTACTCGGTTCTGTACTGGTAGCTCTTCACTGATCGAGCAGCCGTGAGGCATCAGTATCGCGCACAAACATAAGGTGGCTGAACGCAAAGATCCAGTCACTTGTGATAATAGTTTCGTGGAGTGCATCCCATTTTTGTATCAATAGTGCGAGCGTCTCGCTCGCGAGCGAGACGCTCGCACTGTAAAAACCTTAACTCTGCAACATTGGGATGCACCCGTTTCGTGATGCTGTCGATCGATCACCGGGCTACGTCACTACTAGATTTCCGCTACTGCACGTTCGATTAGCCGACGAGCCAGGGTTTGAGTGCCTGTATGGGTGTAGTAGTTAACCGATATATCGAGAAACGCGCCTACGTAATCCAGCTTGTCTTTCGAGACTTCAACAAACTTGGTCAAATTATCCAGCACGTTGTCCTGGGTCAAACCACGCGACGACACAAAGTCACTCATCCAGCCTTTTACGGAATCAAAACTCTGATTGATGAACCCCAGCTTGCCAGCCGAATCACCACCAGGAATCAGATCGCTTACGCCCTTAAAGGTTTGGTTTTGCTCCAGTTCTTTTGGCGATGTTCCTTGAATGGTGGATAGCCCTTTGAGGATAAAGTCAGGTCCCAGGGGAATCAGCCCATCGAAGCAGACCAGCGCCGCCATCCGCATCAATGATTCGCCGCCATAGTCGCCCAGTGCTGCCAGAAAGTCGCCGATGCTGTCGCCTGGAATGCCATTGATTTGACAAAAAGCCACCAGTTCAACGACTAGCTTGACGGTCAGGTCAATGCTTTGGGCTTTTTCTGGCTTGGGAGTGAGGTTTCCCAAGAAGCCTAGAAAAGAAATGTCTTGACCCACTTTATTTGCCATTGCAGCAGCGCCCAGTGCCCCAGAAGCGCTGTCTACGGTTTGGTAGAGCCACAAAGCACGCTGGTAGCCCTGAGATTTATCGTTAAACAGGTAGACGGCACGTTCACCAATTTGCTGAATTAATGCCTCATCGGTTTCGCCTGTGACTTCCCGGATGGTATTGGTGAAACCAGTGAGATTGTTCCACTGCCCTGGTACGGCGAAGTCGAGCGATCGCAGTGCCATGACCGTCACGCCACCCGTCGGTAGCTCATCGACCAACTCAAAAATGGATTTGCTCATAGTTAAAGGTAGGGTTGCTTAAAAGAACAGAGCGGTACGTAGAGTCAATGGTTGAAAGTGATGGTTGAGCCTTTCCAGGACTGATGCAGTTTAGCTAGACGCGTCAGCCATGGTTCTTCCTATTTCTTTAATCTCGCTAGACCAGCGAGATCAAACCGCTGAATCCATGCCTGTCGATCGGTTTTGTCGAAGGCTGGACTGCGCGATAACACTTTCACCTGATAGCGATCGGCAACCAAAACAGCCGTCTGCGTTGTACCCACATCCACAGCCGGGTAGCCCGCAATCTTCGTCACGCTCTTTTCAAACTTTTTGGTGGCACTCACGCCAGCCGTAGTATCAGCCGCTGCATCTGAAATCGCCAGCATGGCAACATCTTTGCCATCTTTCTTCAGTTTCGCTTCGGCAAAGCCTTTTTTCTCTTGCGTAAATACCCGCTCATAGCCATTACCTGGCTTGGGGAAAAACTTGTTAAAACTGCTACCTTGAGTTGCATCTTTAGCAACCGCAGGCTGAGCACCTTTTTGAGTGCTCTCTTGCTGTGCCTGCGCGAATGGTGAAGGTTCTTTCGCGGTGCAGCCTGTGACTAAAAGCAAAACGGACAGCACAAGCGGTGCGATCGCCCTACGCCAGTTAAAAACAGTCATGCCACTCTCCTTGATTGTGCGATGAATGAAGCAGAACGCCATCAAGTTTAACCCCGTGCGTCCACTTCAGTAGAAGGGTGTTGCTGTAGCAGGAGCAAACAGACCAGAGGTTCAACTCTTTCTGTTGGTTTCGTACTCTGTTTGTTTCGTGGCAACACCCAAAACGAAAGCAGTCAGCGTCTTCTGCCATGCCTCAAGATTAACGTGTTCTTTCCAGTTGGCTGCTCGAAAGCAGTGTTTCTTCAAACTCGTCAGAAACGATCCTGAAGCATAACGAAACGACTTGCCCTTCTGCCTTCTGCCTTCCACCCCTCTGCCCTCTGCCTCCTGCCTTCTGCCTTCTTCTAACAACCAACAACGCCCTTGCCTTCTGCCCTCTGCCTCCTGCCTTCTGCCTTCTTCTAACAACTAACAACCTTAGCGAAGCCATGCCGAAGGCTTTACAACTAACAACGTCCTTTGCCTTCTGCCCCCTGCCTCGTTACTTATGCGACGATCCCCGATAAATGCGCTCTGCCTGCTCCGTTGAAAGCCAGAACTCTGTCGCTAACTCCTGTACACCCGGATCTGGCGTACCCTGGGCTGGCTTGGGCTGCGCTGACTGTCCGTTCTCGCTAGAGCGATGGTTATTAAAGCGCTGTGGCAATTCGCAGGCAACGGGCGAGGGAAATCTTCCTCCCGCTTGTGCCGTTCCTTCTTGCTCTTCGCTAAAGAATTGAGGGAGAGGGACATACGTGTGGTCAACTGCATCGTAGGCAAAGACCTCGCCTGTTTCAATGTGGTAAACCCAGCCGTAGATTTTCAGCCGTCCCTGGTACAGCCGGGAATGAACGACGGGATAGGTTTGGAGATTTTCAATTTGTGTGAGGACGTTTTCAGCGATCGTAATCTCCAGCAGTTCCTCACCCTCATACTCCTCATAGTTTTCTTTGACTAACCGACGGGTTGCCTCAGCGTGCCGCAGCCAGTCATAAACCAGCGGCATGTCCTCTTCCAATTTGCCCAGTTGCAGCAGCCCCTTCATCGCGCCGCAGTGAGAATGTCCGCAGACAACAATCTGCTCAATGTTGAGGGCATGAATGGCATACTCAACCGCTGCCCCTTCACCGCCATTGGTTGCCCCAAACGGTGGAATAATATTGCCAGCATTACGGACGACAAACAGCTCACCCGGTGCCGCCTGGGTAATCAACGTGGGGTCAATGCGAGAGTCTGAGCAGGTAATGAACAGCACTCTCGGCTTCTGCTTGTGGGACAACTGTTCAAACAGTTCCCGATGAGTGGAAAAGTAAGTGTCCCGAAATTCTCGTAACCCTCTAACTAATTTCTTCATTGCATGAGACTCCACGCCCTCGGTTCATACGCACCGCCCTTAAGTTTAGCCTTTGTTATCACCATTACTGCCTCGATCTTAAAACTGCCCCCTCTGCTTCCCCTGCTTTGTTACCAACATTGCTGCCTCGATCGTGAAACCCTGATAGGGTGTTAAAGGCATTCACCAGGACTCGGATCGATCGCGCTTACATCAACAACATTCGTCAACAAGGTAGTGTTTCAAACGTGTGGTCGGCGAACCGTAGGGACGTTACCTGTAACCTACCTACGAAATCGTGAACAACATTTTTAGAACACCACCCGTCAACAACATTTGGGCATGAAGGAGCATTAAGTCAGTGGAATCTCATGCATGGGCTGAACACACGCTTGCACCTGCCGCAATGGGCGGTCACACCGTACACCCCTGGGACATTGGAGCCGCTGTTGCAGAACTACAAGAATTGCTCGTTGCTCATGGGTTTTCTCGCTTGAGAATTGATGGCAGCTTTGGCTACATCACAGAAGCGGCTGTCAAAGCCTTTCAGCGGCAGCAGGGGTTACGAATTGATGGCTGGGTTGGTCCCAAAACCTGGGCTGCGTTGAAAGCATCAATTGAACCTGGCACACGATTACTCAGGCGAGGGCATACGGGCGCAGATGTGGCTGAATTGCAGGGCTTGCTGCGGATCAATGGCTATACGGTCGATCGCAACGGCATCTTTTGTCCGACCACGCACACTTGTTTGCATCACTTTCAGCAGGAACACAAGCTGAGAGACGATGGTGTCGTGGATGCTGTCACCTGGGCAATTTTACGCGGACGACCCCTAGCCAAACAGCACGAAAAACAACGACGCTGGTTTTGGGAACGTCGCAACTGGTGGTAGTTGAAGGTATTGGGGGAAAGATGCGTCTAGATGCGGGGTGCGAACTGTTGTTTGAGGCGGGTGAGCCAACACCGCTTATCTTGATGCTACGACCGCGCAGCGGTGCAGGACAATGGGTTGTACGCGAAGAATATGTTCTGGAACCCACGACTCCAGTTGTGGAATACACCGATAGTTATGGCAACCTTTGCCAACGCCTGGTCACACCGCAAGGGGCATTTCGTGTTTACACCACCGCTTGTGTAGAAACTGCCGACACGATCGACCTGGAACCTGGAGCACCCTACCTACCCGTTCAGCACTTACCAGAAAATGTACTGCAATTTTTACTGCCCAGCCGCTACTGTGAAGCCGATCGCCTGGGTGAGTTAGCGAGTGAAATTGTGGGCGATCGCACACCAGGCTACGCGCAAGTAGAAGCCATTCGCCAGTGGATTCAAACGAACGTGGCATACGAATACGGCACGAGTGATACCTCAACCTCCGCCGTCGATACCGCCAAAACCCGCGTTGGCGTATGTCGAGACTTTGCCCATCTGGGGATCGCGCTTTGCCGCAGCTTCAGCATTCCAGCGCGGATGGTGGTGGGCTATTTATACCAGCTTGACCCAATGGATCTTCACGCCTGGTTTGAAGCCTACCTGGGCGATCCTGCTGGTACTGCTGAAGGGCGCTGGTTTACCTTTGATGCTACCCAGCCAGAGCCACGCGGTAATCGCATTGCGATCGCCTATGGGCGAGATGCCACCGATGTCGCCCTGGCAACTCAATATGGTCCACTAATCCTCAACGAAATGCGCGTCTGGGTTAATGCGGCTGAATCATAGTCAATGGAATTCACTCGATTAAGCGGTCAGTGATCAACTTACGCATTGAAGCTAACCGCTGACCGCTGATAGCTTGTTTCTACGCGGTTGCCACTCCGATCGGGCAGGAAACATTGGTGCCACCTAGCCCACAGTAACCACCTGGATTTTTAGCAAGGTACTGCTGGTGATATCCTTCTGCATAGTAGAAGGGAGGCGCATCCATGATTTCAGTCGTGATTTCGCCGTAGCCTGAAGCGCTCAACGCCTTTTGGTAAGCCTCGCGTGACGCTTCTGCCGATTTTCGTTGTGCATCGGAGTAGACGTAAATACCAGAGCGGTATTGAGTGCCCGTATCATTACCCTGCCGCATCCCTTGAGTCGGATTGTGACTTTCCCAAAAGACTTTAAGCAGCGCTTCGTAGCTAATCACGTTAGGGTCAAAAACCACCTGAACGACTTCATTATGCCCCGTTCTGCCAGAGCAGACTTCCTGATAGGTTGGGTTGGGCGTACTCCCAGCCGCGTAGCCAACAGCCGTGGAAAAAACGCCGTTTTGCTGCCAAAATTTGCGCTCTGCACCCCAGAAACAACCCAAACCAAAGACGGCTACTTCAAGCCCACTGGGATAGGGCGGTTGCAGCGGATTGCCATTCACAAAATGCTTGGCAGGCACTGGCATTGGCTCCGTTCGTCCTGGCAGGGCTTCTTCAGGAGTTGGCAGCGTCAGTTTTTTACCCAAGCCAAAGATTGCCATACGGTTTAACTCCAATGTGTGTTGAACAAATGTGCGTTTAACAGCTACGTTCCTTTATGGTAGCGAGAGATGATGAGAGCGTGCTGAGCGACGATCGCCAAGAAACCGAGATTCTTAGCTGACCATCAGCAAATCACCTTAGAAACTGCCAGCAGCGTCGATAAGATGCTGACACATGGCATGTTCTGCCCAGGGTTAGAAATAGCTGGACTCATCTTTACCCCTTAAGGGGCAGTGGCAAGAGGGCTGAACGCGACAAGTTTGTGCCAAGCAGTGCAGTGGTGTCTGAGGTTTCAGGTGCGATCGAGCGTGCTCAAAACGAGCTTGGGTTAGAGGCTGTCAGGGTTTCAGAAGGGGATTCAAGACGCTGTGCATTTGCGTTTGCCCCAAACGTAACCTCTTCAACAGCACCGGGTTCTCCGAGCCGCTTAGCCGTACCGTTATTCAAGCTCACCATCACTCCGCCTGCGTTTCCAGCCCGTAAAATCAACTGTTTGTTGGCTTCCCATTCTCGTTGGGTGCCTTCTGACAACACACCTTCAAAGTCTGTTTTGCCATCCACAACAATGCGAACCCACGATTGGGAGGTCATCGTCAGACCAACGCGCACTGACTTCTGTGGCAACGGTGAAGCCGTAGTGAGAGGCGCTGCATTACTCCCCGTTGCGGGTGAGGGAGAGGGCTGAGCGCTATTCTCTGGACCGTTTGGTGAGGACGGGACAGCGGCTGTGTTGATCTGTACGGGTTTTGCCGTTTTGTCTAGCCCCGCCATTTGTGGTGTTGAAGAACGGTTTAAGAGGAAAGACAACCCGCTGACGGCACCAATCACCAGTGCCATGTAGATCAGATAGAGGTGCAAGGGGCGTAGTTGTGCCTGGACGGTGCCTCGCCACGACGATCGCACTGCCTTCAAATCGGTTTGAGCCGGGAACGCGTTTGCCAGCTCCATGCCGTTCATGCCGATCGCGTCGGCGTAGCGACGAATAAATCCCTGAATGTAGACTGGCTCCGGCAATTGCTCGACATTGCCCGTTTCGATCGCCGACAGCAGACGGACGGGAATCAGCGTTTTTGATGCAACCGTATCTAACGAAATGTGCTGCTTCTGACGAAATTGCTGCAAGTGGTAGCCCAACTCTTTGAGCCGTTCTGCCTGCTCCAGGGTGATCTGAGCCATTTGGTTACTCATCGGCTGTACTCCTCGCGCGTCACAGTCTCCCCTTCTGATGTTAGGTTAAGTTGAGCGTTCAAGAAACGGATCTCTAAATCTTTTAGTGGGCGGTATTGACCACTTGCCAATCGCTCTGTGTCCGCAGCTTGCAATTGAATGGGTCCGATCGCCGTGCGATGCAGTTGTAAAACGGGATGACCTAGCTGCTCCGCGACACGACGAATTTGTCGCTTTCTACCCTCAGTCAAAACAACCTGCAACCGTGTTTTACGATGAGGGGAGTCTTTAAGAACCGTGACGTTTGTGGGTAAGGTGCGACGACCATTTAGCATTACCCCTTGCCGCCACTGCTGTAAAACCGACTCTGATGGATACCCCTCCACCCAAACCTCATAGGTTTTGGGAATATGATGTCGAGGATGGGTGAGATAGAAGGTCAGCGCGCCATCATTCGTCAACAGCAGCGCCCCGGTCGAATCTGCATCTAAACGTCCGACGGGGTGAATGCCCGTGCTTTCTGCCAGAGAGGGAGGAAGGAGATCAAGGACAGTCGTACGCTGCCAGGGATCGGTACAGGAAGTCAGCACACCCGCCGGTTTGTGCATAAGCAGATAAAGAGATGCAGGGCGCTGTGCTGGACGAATCACCACACCATCCACGGCAACGAGATCGATCGCAGGATTCGCTTTCTGACCCAGTTGAGCGATCGTGCCATTCAACTGCACACGTCCAGCCAAAATCATTTGCTCTGCCTGACGGCGCGAGGCAATGCCCCATTGCGACAATAGCTTCTGTACTCGCTCATCCATGAATCAATTCTGACCAATGCCCCCGTTTTGGGCTGCGAATGACCTTTGGGTTACGCTACGCTAGCAGCACCACCGGCAACTAACCTCTACTCAATTGCGCAAAGCGTCGTGACCGTGAAATGTGCTGCCGTTTAGGACTTTTTAACTCAAACGTCCTATCTCTATAGTAGGGAATATTAAGAAAATTAAAAAGACCTTGTTCAAAACGATATTAGAGCCAGCAGCCAGCGTCAGCCAAGAGCCGCTCCTTCAACGATCGCGTAAGATAAGTCGTAGTGGCAGCATGGCTCCAATGCTCCATCCGTCGGGTGCGTTGATTTGAAAGTCCCCTATGTAACCCTGCAAGATGGCTAAAAATCTGCCGTTACCCCAAACGGAACCGCTGACTGTTAAGACACCTTCTACCACTAAACGCCTCACAAATACGCTGAAGTCGCGGCTACACACACCAGAACCAAGCGGCTTTGGGCATCTTGTTGTGGGAGCAGTGGCGATCGCGACTGCCTTGCTCACTACCAGCCAATCAAATCTGGCACAACTGCTAGAACGCCAGGTGCAAACCCTGTTTTTTGAATTACGCGGTCCCGTTTCGCCCCCTCAAGAAGTCGTGATTCTGGCGATCGATGAAGATTCGCTTTCCCAGGGCACGAAAGTTTATCCCCTTGATCCCCAAAAATATGCGTTTCTGGAACCGTTGCAAACCTGGCCCTGGAGCCGAGTAGCGTATGCACATGCGATCGACCGTCTCATGACAGCGGGTGCGCGATCGGTAGCGGTTGATTTGATTTTTGACTCTCCCAGCAGCTATGCGGAGGGCGATCGTGCGTTTCAGCAAGTGCTACAGCGTTATGCCGGACGCATTACCCTGGCGGCTAAGTATGAAGACACCACAACGCCGCAAGGTATTTTGACCCAGCTTGTGGGACCGCATGACCTGTTCCAAACCAAGCCTATGTCGGTTGGCTTAATTAATTATCCTGTTGAGCCAAACAGCCGTATTCATGCGTTGGGTAGCCGTTTTGCCCGTCAGGTCGAACAAACCAACGTCTCCAAACCACCTCCAGAATGGTTGATTGGCTCTCAAACCGTCATGCCGTCTTTTGCGGAAGCTACCATGCGAACGTCCCAGCGCATGTATCCTGCCCCGCGAGGCGAGAATCTGTTTTTCTACGGTCCTGCCGGGACGTTCAAGCAAATCCCCTTCTGGCAGGTGCTTGACCCTGCTAGTTGGGAGCGACTGGTTAAAAGTGGAGAGTTTAAGGACAAGATTGTACTGATTGGTCCCACCTTTGGGCTATCGCAAGATTTTCACGCGGCACCGTTCTCAGAAAGCCCCCTCTATCCCCAATCCATGTCAGGGGTAGAACTCAACGCCAACGCGATCGCCACCCTGCTGGAAGATAAAGCGATCGCAGACGGTATCCCAAGCGCTCCACTTCAGGGTGCCTTCGTCTTTGTTGTGGTTGTGGTGGCTGGCTATCTGCAAAGCAGGGCAAAGCGCTCCTTACGACGGTTTGCGCTGGCAATGGGTATCGTCCTTCTGTGGGGGATCCTTACCTATCTTGTCTTTACCCAAAAGCGGTTAATTTTACCAGCGGCAGTGCCCATGGCTGCGATCGCGCTCAGCGGGACAGGGTATCTGTTCATTGGCATTGCAAGTGAAAAATTCAAGCTGCGGCGCACGATCAAAAGTTACGCTGGCTCCCCCCTGATTCAAGAAATCATTAGCAAGAGTGAACAAGATGATTTGAAAGATCTGCTGCCAGCCTATCGGGAGCAGGAAATGTTTGGCAAAACGCTGGCAGGTCGCTACACCATCAAGAAGGTGCTTGGCTCTGGTGGGTTTGGCGAAACCTATGTGGCTGAAGATACCCAGCGACCCGGTAATCCAGTTTGTGTTGTAAAACAACTTCGACCCAACAGCAATAACCCCAAGCTTTTTCATCTGGCGCGACGGCTCTTTCAGCAGGAAGCAGAAGCGCTTGAGAAGTTGGGCAAACACGACCAGATTCCGCAACTGCTGGCGTACTTTGAGGAAGATCAAGAGTTTTATCTTGCCCAAGAATTTATTGCTGGACAACCCCTGAGCAGCGAACTATCGCTTGGCAAACAGGAACCGGAGTTCAGAGTGGTGGCAATCTTGCAAGAACTGCTGACTATTTTAGAGTTTGTCCATCGTCACAATGTGATCCATCGAGACATCAAACCGAACAATATTATCCGGCGGCGCTCTGATGGCAAACTCGTTCTCATTGACTTTGGGGCGGTGAAAGAAATTAGCCAGATCACAGAAGACGATCGGCGCACCGGGTTCACCGTTGGCATTGGTACTCAGGGATACATGTCCAACGAGCAGTGTGCTGGCAATCCTCGGCTCAACAGTGATATCTATGCCGTGGGGATGATTGGCATTCAAGCGCTGACAGGGTTGTCTCCAAGTCAGCTTATTCAAGACAAAAACACGGGTGAAATCTCCTGGAAGCACCGAGCGCAGGTCAGCTATGCCCTTGCAGAAGTGCTCAGCAACATGGTGCGCTACGATTTTAGGCACCGCTACCAGTCAGCGACAGAAGCACTCCAGGCACTCCAGGCTCTAGGAAACGGTGTGGGACCATCGACACTAGCAGAGGCGATCGTTTTACCACCACAGCTAGACACCGATGTGATCCCGCTTCATGCTTCGACTCAGCCGTGGCCAAACACCTTTGGAGAGTCCAATGACTATTTACCGTTGACTGAAGCCGCACCCGATCGCGATACCAAATATGACTCCTGAAGGAGATCGATAGCGCTCAGTGGTTAAGAGTCTACAGGTTAAGAGTCCACATCGTCACCTGACCGCACTTCTGAAGCAACAGGCTCACTGGCTTGCACCGCTTCAGTCATCGCCACTTCTTGCTGTACAAAGGGCAAAAAAGCACCCTTTAGCCCGCGTTTGATGCGTTCTGGAGTCTCTTCAAACACCACAAAGAGGGGATAGGGATTGTCAGCCCCTTCGTTTAGGATGTGTTTGTACCGCAACGGTAAATCCCATTCGTAACCGCGACTCAGTATCACCTGCGTTTGCCGCCAACGACTGAGGAGATCCGAAAAATCTTCCTGCGATCGACGGATAAAGACAAAAACCTCAACCCCCGTTTTGATCTTCCACTCCGGGTCACACATTAAAAGCGCGAGATCACACGGTAAGCAAGCCGCCTCACTGCCTGTGCTGCCTGATGCGTTCGCAGAACTGCTCTGGCGAAACCTGACGATCGGCAAAGGCACGGTAATCAGGCTCTCGTCAGGGCGGCGCATACTGGGAAGCAATTCCAGATAGGGACGATAGCGTTTGAGGAGCGCGATCGCCCCCGACGCATCACAACACTCAGCTAAGACCGCTTCGTAGTGAGTTCCATGAATAGACATAATCCTGCTGAAGCTCAGGCTTAACCTAGCTTCTCGAAAACCGCAAACATCGGCAAGTACATGGAAAGCAAGATCGACCCAACCATGCCGCCCAGAAAGAGGATCATAATCGGCTCCATAATACTGGTCAGCGCCTTCACTGCCTGCTCAACCTCATCTTCATAAAAATCTGCCACCTTCATCAGCATCTGATCGATTTCTCCCGTTTCTTCCCCAATGCTGATCATCTGAATTGCCATCAAGGGGAACACCTGCTCCCTCTGCAACGCGATGCTGATCATGCCACCCGTTTGAATCTCTCGCCGCGCCTCATCTACAGCGTTGGCAATGATCTGGTTGCCTGCGGTATCGCGCACAATCTCCAGACAGGTCAAAATGGGTACACCCGATCGAGTAAGAGCACCAAACGTCCGGCAGAACCGTGCTGTGGCTGTCTTTTGGATGAGATCGCCAAACAGCGGCATCTTTAAGGAGAGACGATCGATCGTTTCGCGCCCCACCCGCGTTTTGTAGTACTGCTTATAGGCAAAGATGCAAACAGGGATCAGGACGATTAAAATCAAGACTCTAGGGCTGCGAAGAAACTCACTAATCGCCATCATTGCCTGCGTAAAGGCTGGCAACTCAACCCCAATATCCTTAAAGATGCTTGCGAAAACAGGCAGCAAGAACACGGTCATTGCCACAAAAATAATGGTTGCCAAAACGCCAACCACCACCGGGTAAGACAGTGCTGCCTTAATCTGATTCTGCAACCGTGCCACGTCTTCCAGCAGCTTCGACAAACGGTTCAAAACCTCATCCAGCACACCGCCCACTTCGCCTGCCTGAATCATAGCCACGTACAGGTTATCAAAACAGCCCGGATGTTTTCGCATCGCATCCGAAAGGTTCATCCCCTGTTGCACATCAGCACTGATCTCTAGCAGTGCTGCCTTGAACTTAGGATTTGTGCATTGCTCAGATAAGACCCCAAGCCCTCTCACCATCGCCACACCCGCATTGACAAGCACCGCAAACTGGCGAGAGAACACGGCTTTATCCTTAACCGTAACCTTCGCCATCGATGTTTGAAACTTCTTCATGTCGAAGTTCATCGAAAGCCCGTCATCTTGCTTCAGGTCTTGAATAAAGAGACCTTTCTCTCGTAAAGCGGTACGGGCATCGCTGATGGTATCGGCAACGATTTTTTCTTTCTTGGCGTTCCCTTTAACGTCTTGAACACGAGCAACGAAGGTAGGCATGGTGGATACCAGGATAGAAAAAGGAGTGAATCGAGAAGCCCTACGCGCTTCCTACCATACTGATAGCAGGTGAGAAGCTGTGCAAAATGAGGCTGACGTAAGTATGCGCCTTGTCTTGCTTGAGAACCGAAAGACCGTTCGCTACAAGCTTAAGCAACGTTAAGGATGGCTCTACGTTTGGAGAGGCGCGATCGCACACAAGAAGCGATACCCGATTGTACTGCTGCAACGAAGATGTTAACCAACAAAACAGTCGCAAACTTAACTAACGCTTGACGGCTCCCGCAGGCGCTGCTCCTGTCGGCGCTCCACCAATCAGACGCTGAATTTCATCAGGGCGCGACGTTTTAGACATAGCGGCTTCAAATGAAATCAACCCCGCTTTGTACTGGTCAGCCAGCACCTTCTCCAGAGTTTGCATGCCAAGCTTACCGCCCGTTTGGATGGCAGAGTAAATCTGAGCCGTTTTGCCTTCCCGAATCAGGTTAGAAATAGCTGGCGTAATGATCATGATTTCTTGAGCCATGATCCGACCGTATTCCCCTGGTTTGGGATTTTTCTTGGGTACGAGCGTTTGGCTAAAGACGGCTACTAACGAGTTGGAAAGCTGAACGCGTACCTGCGTTTGTCGTTCGGAGGGAAACACGTCAATCATCCGGTCAACGGTTTGTGACGCTGAACTGGTGTGTAGGGTGCCAAAGACAAGGTGCCCCGTTTCAGCCGCCGAAATTGCCAGAGAGATGGTTTCCAGATCTCGCATCTCACCCACCAGAATGATGTCCGGATCTTCTCGCAAAGCGGCTTTCAGCGCATTGGCAAAGCTTTTGGTATCTTCGCCTAGCTGACGCTGGTGTACCAGGCTTTTAATCGGTTCGTAGACAAATTCAATGGGGTCTTCGATCGTCAAAATATGTTCGGCACGGGTGCGATTGATCAGGTCAATCATCGCTGCCAGAGTCGTGGTTTTACCGGAACCCGTTGGTCCCGTCACGAGAATCAGTCCTCTGGGCTTTTCGGTCATGTCGCGGACGACATCAGGCAGACCTAGCTTCTCAAAGTTAGGAATCTTGGAACTCAGCGCTCTCAAGCAGGCGGCATAGGTGCCCCGATCTTTGTAAACGTTGACCCGGAACCGGGCTAAGCCGCGTACCCCATAGGAACAGTCAAGCTCCCAGTTTTGCTCCAGGTTTTTCCGCTGCGTGTTGTTGAGCATGCTGAAGATGAGCCGCTGGCATTCTTCGGCGGTTAGGGGCTGATCGCCGATCGGCTGTAAGTGACCGCTGATACGGAAGTAGGGTGGTAGCCCAGCCGTCAGGTGCAGGTCGGAGCCACCCATTTCGATCAACTGCTCCATCAGGTCTTCAATCATCAACTCCATGAGGCTTGCTCCTTTGAGAAATGGTTAGCGATTTGCCAGTGGTTGGGGTTGGCTCAGGTGCGATCGCTTAAAGCACATCACGCAAATAACTAGGAGTATAGTCTACCCACCTAGCTCGGCTGAACCTTCAAAACGGCAGCGATGTGGTTTCACCTTGAGCACCATTCATCAAACCTGAAGGTTAAAAAACAGGCTTGAAACTTCTTAATCCTGGAAACGTGGGGTCATACAGTACGGGCAATCAAGCCACTCTTGTTTAAGGTCGGCGCTACAGACACGGCAGCTTAGGGATGTTTTACGTTTGGCTCTTAGCTCAGATTCTAAGCCCGTATCGGTAAAGGTCACGCGTTCAACCTCTTCAAGCGTGGTTTGTCCGGTGCGGACTAGATTGAGGCTATATGCCAACAGGGTTTGCATCCCCTCTTCGACTGCCACTTCTTTGATCGATTCTGTTGGTGCGCCTTGCGTAATCAGATTTTGCAGGCGTTCAGTGACGCGCATCACTTCGTAGACCCCACACCGCCCTTTGTAGCCAGCGCCACCGCATTTAGCGCAGAGTTGCTGTCTTGCACGCGCTTCCTGAATTTCGCTCGCCTGTAGGGTGACGGCTTTGTAGAGGGTTAACTCCCCTTCACCGGAGGCAGATAGCCCGAAACGAGCCAGTTCTTCTCTCGTGGGAGTATAGGGCAGACAGCACTCGTTGCAAACGCGGCGCATGAGTCGTTGAGCCACAACACCCAGCAGCGCGCCCGACACCATGAACGGTTCAACGCCCATTTCATCCAAACGCGCGATCGCCCCAGCCGCATCGTTGGTATGCAAAGTGGTTAAGACTAAGTGACCTGTGAGTGCGGCTTCGATCGCAGTTTTCGCGGTTTCACGATCGCGGGTTTCACCCACCAGGATCACATCGGGATCTTGACGCAAGAAGGCGCGTAGGATGGCAGCAAAGTCCAACCCTTTTTCACGAATAACCTGTACCTGCGTGAGACCAGGTAACGAATACTCAATGGGGTCTTCAGCCGTGCTGATATTCACCCCTGGGTCATTTCGTTCTGCCAGCGCTGAGTAGAGTGTCGTCGTTTTACCAGACCCGGTCGGTCCTGTCACCAGGATCAATCCAAACGGACGGCGCACCATTTCCTGCACGATTTGGAGTGACTCTGGGTCTGCAATCAGCTTATCCAGACCAAGCTGTGTGGCAGAGTTGTCCAGAATCCGCAGCACGACCTTCTCGCCGTAGCGGCTGGGCAATGTATTCACCCGAAAATCGACCTTACGACCATCATAGATACGACGAATGCGTCCATCCTGGGGCGATCGACGTTCGGCAATGTCAAGCTGGGCAATAATCTTGAAGCGTGCTGTGACGGCAGGAATAATCTTCTTGGGGAATGGCTCTGCAAAGGGTTCACGCAGCACCCCATCTTTGCGGAAGCGCACACGCAACGATTCTTCTTGTGGCTCGATGTGGATGTCAGATACGCCATCCTGAAGCGCCTTGATCATGATTTTGTTGACCAGCGCAATCACTGGAGCCGCTTCGGCATCCGAAACATCCAGATTGGCATCGTCTTCATCGGGCGCATCTTGTAGATCGAGGTAGCCTAGCCCCTCTAAATCCTTGTTAACGTCAACCTTGGATTGGTCTTCAAGCTGCTTCTCACGCTTCTCTTTCTCATCCAAATATTGGTTGATCAGGCGACGGTAATCTTCGACGGTAATCACCAATCGCTGGAGCGCTAACCCTTGAGGGCGGAGACGGCGGTTCAGGTCATCCTGAGCTTGCAGGTTGTCTGGATCGACCATTGCGATTAGCACAAATGGCGGCTGATTATCGCTTTTAGAGAGCGGCACCAGGTTATAGCGACGGCACAGGTCGATCGGGATGAGGGTGTCAATCAACTCGCCGACTTGCGTGCCAGTAATCTGGCTAATTTCGGGGTCAAGCGACTCAACACCGTAGAGAATCTTCAACTCAAAGAGCTGCTGCTTCTTGTACTGACGGAGCAGATCAGGCGGCAGTTGATGCCCTGTGATTGCCTCCAACACATCGATCAGCGCTCTGCCAGACTTTCGACTTTCGATGAGAGCCTGCTGCATCTGGGCGTTATCGACATAGCCAGATTGGACAAGCTTGTTGCCAAAGGGCGAAAAGTTATTCTGGACGACAAGCGCACGACGTTGGGAAGAGGAGTTAGTCATAGCTGGTTGAAGAGGGTCTCCTGGTTTACTAGAATATGCCCAATAATCTACAAGAAATCGCTAAGCAGATGTCGGTTTCTCGACGACGATCGCCACCTGAGTGGAACTGAGGTTGCAGCAAGCTGAATCTCAAGGATGAAAGCTCGATCAGTGGTGGCAAGCTTCAGTCAAGCCAGTTAGCATGAGATCATCTGCATGATAAACGTCTGCATGATGAACGAGGAAATGGAGCAGACGCAAGAGCCGAATCAATGAGCACTGAATCTCATTAACGAAGTTCATTAACATTGGGTCTCATTAGCATCAAATCTAAGGAGCGATCGCCTGACGCATTTGGTAAGTTCAATGCTTGCCTTGGTCTGTAAGGTTCTTCCATGAGCCTCGACGCTCTAAAAGCATAGCCCTTACAGTTCAGTTCGTCAGGCGTTTAAGAACAGTTCGTTTTGAACGGTTGGCTACTTTGGTTACTAAGATTGCTGATCGATGTCCTCAACCGACTGGCTTGAGGCTTGCTACTCTCCTTCCTAAATTTAGTTGCAACAGATACATTGCAACGTTCGTGAGCAAAACAACACGTCAGGGAACATCCATAGCATTGACGAAGGCAGAATCAAGGAACCGCAATTAGGGTGATTCTTGCCGTCGCTTAATTCTTAAAGCGTATAGGATAAATCTGATAGCCAACAAGCAGTCTTGAGGATTGGGACGAGATAGCAATGATTGATGAAGTAAATCAGCATGAAAATGTACAAGGTGCAGCGACCGACTCCGCGGAGAGTGCTGTTGGTGCAGCCGATGCCGCATCTCTAAAGGATACAGCCACAGGAGACCCTGCGATCGATCCAACGTTAGCTGCTACCCCGATCGACAGTGACCCATCTGCACCGTCGCTTGAAACGGCTCAGGCAGATGTCGTTGATCACGGTTCAACTGCGCCTGATAGTTCAACGGTGCTGAGCGAGAAAGACAATGAAATTAAGTTGTTGAAGTCGCAGCTAGAGGAGCGGACGAGTCAATTTGTACGGATTTCTGCTGACTTTGATAACTACCGTAAACGTACTCAGCGTGAACGTGAAGATTTGGAGCTACAGGTTAAATGCTCGACCATCAACGAGATCTTACCGGTGGTCGATAACTTTGAACGAGCACGATCGCACATCAAACCACAAACGGAACAAGAAACAACTATTCACAAAAGTTATCAAAGTGTTTACAAGCAATTGGTTGATTGCTTGAAACGGATTGGGGTTGCCCCCATGCGCTCAGAGGGCAAAGAGTTTGACCCTAGCCTGCATGAAGCGGTGATGCGTCAGCCAACTGACGAGCAGCCTGAAGGCACCGTCATGGAAGAGTTGGTGCGTGGCTACCTACTGGGCGAACGTGTGTTGCGTCATGCGCTGGTAAAAGTTGCTGCTGCCCCAGAGCCCGTGATAACCTCGGAGGAAGCCGATCAGGGTGGTGCAGAAAATTAATTTCGGCTGATACGTTTAATTCCAAATTTAATTTGGGCATGCTTGGAATCAGAATGGAGAACCGATACGACGACAGCACGTTGGTTTCGTCAAGCATCGATTTCTAAGCATCACGTTCACTTCACGTATTTTTACCGCCACTCGTTATGGGAAAAGTCATTGGTATTGACCTCGGCACGACAAATAGCTGCGTTGCCGTCCTAGAGGGCGGTCAACCGATCGTCATTTCTAACTCAGAGGGTGGGCGGACGACCCCAAGCATGGTCGGCTTTGGCAAAGTGGGCGATCGCTTGGTGGGTCAGCTTGCTAAGCGTCAAGCGGTCACCAACGCCGAAAATACAGTTTTCAGCATCAAACGTTTTATCGGTCGCCGCTGGGAAGACACCGAGATCGAGCGATCGCGGGTGCCGTATACCTGTGTCAAGGGTAAAGACGATACCGTTGATGTCCAGATTCGCGGGCGGAACTTTACGCCCCAAGAAGTGTCGGCGATGGTGCTGCAAAAGCTCAAGCAAGACGCTGAAAACTACCTGGGCGAACCTGTGCTGCAAGCGGTCATCACTGTACCTGCTTACTTCAGCGATGCTCAGCGTCAGGCAACCAAAGATGCGGGCACGATCGCGGGGCTAGAAGTGCTGCGGATTATCAACGAGCCAACCGCCGCTGCTCTTGCTTACGGCATGGAGAAGCAAGATCAAGACCAGTGCATTCTGGTGTTTGACTTGGGTGGCGGGACGTTTGATGTCTCTATCTTGCAGATGGGCGATGGCGTGTTTGAAGTCAAAGCCACGTCTGGGAACAACCACCTGGGTGGCGATGACTTTGATGACTGCATCGTGCGCTGGATGATTACGAGCTTTAAAGACCAGGAAGGCATTGACCTGTCGATCGACAAAATGGCGCTGCAACGCCTGCGTGAAGCCGCTGAGAAAGCCAAGATCGAACTTTCTGGTACGCTGACAACTTCCATTAACCTGCCGTTCATTACAGCCGATGAAACAGGACCAAAGCACCTGGAAATGGAGCTGAACCGCTCTACCTTTGAAGAATTGGTCAGTCATCTCGTGGAAGGCACGATTAAACCCACGGAACAAGCGCTGAAAGATGCTGATCTCACGATTACTGACATCGATCGCATCCTCTTGGTCGGTGGCTCCACGCGCATTCCAGCCGTGCAAGATGCCATCCGCAAATACTTTAATAACAAAGCGCCCGATCGATCGGTGAACCCTGATGAGGCGGTTGCCTTAGGGGCTGCCATTCAAGGGGGTGTCCTGGGTGGCGAAGTCAAAGACTTGCTGCTGCTGGATGTCACGCCTCTTTCGCTGGGGATCGAAACCCTGGGCGAGGTCTTCACCAAAATCATTGAGCGCAACACCACCATCCCGACCAGCAAGACTCAAGTTTTTTCCACGGCAACGGATGGGCAAACATCGGTCGAAATTCACGCCCTGCAAGGCGAACGGGCAATGGCGAAGGACAACAAAAGCCTGGGTAAATTTCAACTCAACGGCATTCCTCCGGCTCCCCGTGGTGTCCCCCAAATCGAAGTCTCGT
Source organism: Lyngbya sp. HA4199-MV5 (assembly GCA_019359375.1). Lineage (GTDB taxonomy): Bacteria > Cyanobacteriota > Cyanobacteriia > Leptolyngbyales > Leptolyngbyaceae > Stenomitos. Next base: position 177,884 of record JAHHHL010000001.1, on the reverse strand, counting down.
TCGACATTGACGCAAACGGTATTCTCAAAGTCTCGGCTCGTGATAAGGGGACGGGGCGCGAGCAAAGTGTGTCTACCACCAATACTGGCGGCTTAAGCACCAGCGAAATTGAGCGGATCCGGTTAGATGCCGAAGTGTTTGCGGAGGAAGACGAGCGCCGTAAGAAACTGGTGGTGCTGAAAAACCAGGCAGACAGCTTGCTCTACAGTTATGAAACCCTGCTGCGGGACAATGGCGACTTTATTAGAGACGACCTGAAAACGCAGGCATTGGAGAAGGTAACGGTACTGAAAGCAGCGGCGGCAGACTCGACGATCGCGCCCGAAACCTTCAAACAACATCTGGATACGCTACAAGAAACGCTGCTGGCGATCGGTGCATCGGTTTATCAGCAAGCGAACGAAGTGCCAGCCGACGAAGCAGCGACTCAGTTTAGCCCGTCGAATGGGGCATCAGACCCCGACGACTATAGTTTTGAGGACGACGCTACTGTTACAGCCGATTACGAAGCTGTAGATTAGTTAAGGTATAGGAGTGGTCAGTATAGGTGAATGGTAGAGGGTAATCGTCCAAAGCCAATCTTTCAGACCCAGAACTCAAGCCCCCAGCTCTAAAAAACCTTTACCCTCGCAGCAGTATTCTATGGCTCGTGACTATTACGAAATTCTCGGCATTTCGCGCGATGCCGACAAGGACGAAATCAAGCAAGCGTACCGACGGCTAGCACGTCGATACCATCCTGATGTCAACAAAGAAGACGGCGCTGAAGAGCGCTTTAAAGAAATCAGTCGCGCCTACGAAGTACTTTCAGAGCCAGAAACTCGCGCTCGTTATAACCAATTTGGCGAAGCTGGCGTTGGCTCTGCTGCTGGCGGAGGCTTTCAAGACTTTGGCGACATGGGTGGGTTCGCGGATATCTTTGAAAGCTTCTTCAGCGGCTTTTCGGGTGGTACACCGGGTCAAGCGGGACGGCGGCGCAGTGGTCCGATGCGCGGCGATGACTTGCGCCTGGATCTAAAGCTAGACTTCCGTGAGGCGATTTTTGGTGGTGAGCGCGAAATTCGCATTAATCACCTTGAAACCTGCACAACGTGTAGCGGGTCAGGGGCAAAACCGGGCACTCGTCCACGTACCTGTTCTACCTGTAGTGGTGCGGGTCAGGTACGGCGAGCCACCCGAACTCCCTTTGGCAGCTTTACGCAAGTCTCTGTTTGCCCGACTTGCGCTGGTACTGGACAGGTCGTCGAAGAGAAGTGCGAGGTCTGCAACGGCAACGGGCAGCGCCAGGAAACGAAGAAGCTCAAAATTAACATTCCCGCTGGAGTTGATAATGGCACCCGCCTGCGCGTTTCTAATGAGGGTGATGCGGGACAGCGCAGTGGTCCGCCTGGTGACTTATACGTGTATCTGTTCGTTAACGAAGACCCAGAATTTCAGCGTGAAGGAATTAATATTCTTTCGGAGCTTAAGATTAGCTATGTGCAGGCAATTTTAGGGTCTCGTGTTGAAGTCAACACCGTCGATAACGAACCTCAAGAACTTTTAATTCCACCGGGAACGCAGTCGGGTAAGGTGCTGACGCTGGAAGGAAAGGGCGTGCCGAAGCTTGGTAATCCGGTCAGCCGGGGGGATTATTTGATTACGATTTCGATCGACATTCCCACCAAGATCTCCGTCGAAGAACGGGAACTGCTGGAGAAACTCGCAAAACTGCGCGGCGATCGCATTGGTAAAAGCGGCATTGAAGGCTTCTTTGGTAAGGTGTTTGGCACATGAACGCAGCCGAACTCTCTTCTGCCCCAGATGCCCAACTAGATTTGCGCGGCACTCCCTGCCCGATCAATTTTGTGCGCACGAAGCTAAAGCTTGATCAAATGCCTCCAGGATCACTTTTAGAAGTGTGGCTTGACCCTGGCGAACCGATCGAGCAAGTGCCCGATAGTTTGAGAATGGAAGGCTACGGCATCGAGCAGATTGAAGACCATGCTAGCTACTTTGCGCTGAAGATTCGGCGACCCGCTCTAAGCCCTGATGATGCTTGAGCAGGTGTTATGGACATCGAGCCATGAGCAGTGACCTATGAGTGCTGATTTGGATGCTCCACGACCTCAAGGTGCAAATCATGCTGATCCAGGATTTAGTGTATCTGTGCCGCTGCTGGGAACGGTTCTCGCGGTGCAGGCGAATTACTATCATGTGAAGCTGGATGTGATTGGAGAGGCAGGAGGCAGGAGGCAGAAGGCAGAAGGCGGAAAGGCGTTACCAGTGATGTTGCTGTGTACCCGTCGATCGCGCTTGAAGAAAATTGGGCAGCGGGTGATGGTGGGCGATCGTGTTGAGGTTGAAGAGCCGGATTGGGAGGGTGGACGGGGGGCGATCGCGCAGGTGTTGCCGCGACGTTCCATGTTAGATCGTCCGCCTGTGGCGAATGCCGATCAGCTTTTGCTCGTATTTGCGCTGGTTGAACCGATGCTCGATCCCCATCAACTCAGCCACTTTTTGGTGAAAGCGGAGACCACGCAGCTACAGGTATGCCTGTGTTTGAATAAAAGCGACCTAGCGACGGAAGATGAGCGCGATCGCTGGCGTGTTCGTTTACAGGAGTGGGGCTATGCGCCCATTTTGATGAGTGTGCAGCAGGCGATCGGACTGGCTGAGGTGGAAGCGCAACTGGGCGATCGGGTCACGATCGTCTCTGGACCATCCGGGGTGGGTAAGTCTAGCTTGATTAATTGGCTCGTGCCCCATTCTGATTTGCGGGTTGCGGCTGTTTCGGGCAAGCTGGGGCGAGGACGGCATACCACTCGTCACGTTGAGCTGTTTGAACTGCCCGCAGGTGGCTTGCTGGCAGATACACCAGGGTTTAACCAACCCGATCTGGACTGTGCGCCTGAAGCATTGGCAACCTGTTTTCCTGAAGCACGGGCACGCTTGGCGACGGCAAACTGCCAGTTTAGCGATTGCCTGCATCGGGATGAACCCAACTGCGTGGTGCGTGGCGATTGGGAACGGTATGAGCATTACTTGAGCTTTCTTGAAGACGCGATCGCCCGTCAGGAAGCCTTGAATAAGCTGGGTGATAGCGAGTCAACGATGAAGCGCAAGAGCGATCGGGATGGTGAACAGTATGAACCCAAGCTCGAAACAAAGAAATATCGCCGCCCGTCTCGCCGTGTGCAACAGCAAACGCTACAGAACATGCGGTATGACTTGAAGGATGCGTCGCTGGATGGGGATTAGAGAGGGATGAGAGGTGAGGGATGAAGGAAGGATAAAGGATAAAAAGCTGGTTGCTAGGCAGAAGGCAGAGGGCAGAGGGCAGAAGGAAGGCTAAAGGGTGTAGCTTGCTTCTGCGGAGCAGTAGGCTGAAGGCTAAAAAGCTGACCGCTCTCCCCCTGCTCCCTCTGCCCCCTTGCTTCCCCTGCCCCGCTGCTTCTGACTCCTGACTCCTCACTCTTCATCGTTGTGCTGGACTAAGGCTAGAATTACACTACGTTTGCACATCAAAGCGTTCTAGCCCCTATGAGAAAGCCTCTTGATCGATTGAAGTTGCTGCCGTGGCGATCGCTCTTTCAAGCAGCGGTAATAGCGATTCTGCTGCTCATGGTGCCGATCGATGGCTTGCTTCAGCTTGCGGTGCGTTATCGTGACCAATCGCCGATTTTGGAGAGCCTAGTGAGTATGCTTAGGTCATCGCTGGTATCGCTGGTGCTGAGTCTTGGCATTCCAGTGTTGTTAGGAGCCTTTGCTGTGTATGTCTTGGAGCGCGTCGATCGCTTTAGTATCAGTACGGGTAGCCTGTGGGCGTTGGTGCTGTGCGTGGTGCTGGTGTTGCTGCTGGAGCAATGGCTGTTATTTGGTTCGCCCGGGTTTACCATGACGGAACTGGTGCTCATTGCTGTGGGTGTTTTTTGGAAAGGGAGACCTTATTGGCGATCGTATCGCCGCTGGTAGCCCTTCTAGGAGGGTGGCGGTTCGGTTGGATCGACGGCGTTAACGAGGTGATCGAGTACGTCTGTGAGGCGATCGAGGCGTTTGAGCGATTCATGCTGTGCCTCGGTCAGCGTTTGGATGGCATCACTGAGGGCAAACACCTGGTATCCCTGCTGTTGTACCTGATCTGTTAAGGTGTCCATGCGTTGAGAAAGGCGATCGACGGTTGCGATCGTTGCGAGGACAGCCTCGCCGATCTGCTGCACAATCAACTCTAATTCTGGGCGATTTTCAACGTCCACAGTCCGAAAGCCTTGGAGTTAAAGAACGAGCGGTGAATTGAGAGGAACAAGCAACCAAAGCCCAGAAAACACCCACGACCAGGCTCAAAGCGTTCATGGCACCTTGTAGAAGTTTTAACGCCAGAGCCTACGGCTTTAACCTGCCAACTTTACTACTGGTTCGGGATCTTTCCTAGAGACGCGTTCTTGTAGTAAAGCCCCAAAATTTGTTGATAGTTATTGCCACCTAACGCCAGATTGTAAGCGCCCCATTGACTCAGCCCAAGCCCATGACCAAAACCACGCCCAATCACTTGAAACATGGTGGGAGACGCTTGCTCTTTCGCTTTACTTGCTTCTAGCGCTGGCGGAGGCAAGATATTAAAGAGCGTGCTTTTGAGGTTTAACGCGGTTTGAAGGGCTTCACCGCTGATGGTTTTACGACCGCGATCGCCGACCACTTGCATTGACTTAATGCGTCCACAGGTCGTAATACTTACAGGCTCAAAGGCAACAATGTTACCCACTCCAGGGATACGCTTACTCAGTTCATTGCGAGGGATATCAATTTCCCATTGAGCAACGGGTGAAACTTCTTGAAAACCTTCTCGCACCGATTTCAAGTACGGTACAGGGTTTAACCAGACATCCTCAGAGTTTTCGGTGCAGCCGCCTGCTGAGGAGTGAAAGACTGCCTCGATCGGACGGTTCCCATAGGCAAGTACCTGACTGGCAGTGGCATTGACCGCCATTTGCGTACCAGTCGATTCGTCCTGAATGCCTCGGTAAACCTGTGAGGCAGTTGTATCAACCACATCATACGGACGACTGGCTGCGATCGCTCTCTCACGGTGATAGAGAGCATAGGAACGAGCGGCGACTGCCTGTGCTTTGAGGGCTTCCTGGGGCCAGTTACCATTCATTTCGCCACCAAGGACGCTGTAAAGATACTGCTCTAGATCGACATAGTTCACGGCAACCAGTCCGCTTTTGCTGGGTGTCACGAGGGTACGTCCGCGATACCAGCGATCGCCAATGTACACATAGCCCCCATCGGTTGGCTCTACCCAGATTTGAGCAGACTGCCAGCGATCGAGGGCAACACTGCCTTGCTTGGGCTGGGCGATGAAGGCATTCATGGGTGCAATTTCACCCAGCGAACGACCACTGCTGTCGCGCACGATCGCTTTGCTAGAGCTGCCAACCGCAACCTGACTCACGCCTTCTTTGATCGCCACACGCAGTTCTAAAGCTGCCTGGGCGGGGCGACCGACGGCGCTTTCGATCGCTGCAAACAGCGCCATCCAGATTAAGAGTCCAAACCACCCACTGTGTCCCGTTACGTGCCTTAACGCTCTCAGGTGAGAGGTCAGTAAACGGGGGAAGCGTTCCAATGACATGTCTAGAAGTCTCCTCACAGGTTTAAGCACAGATAGCGGGTCTAAATCGGCTAAGCCACAGCCTTCCAAGACGGGTGTAGGGTGTGGGGTATCGGGTGTGGTGAAGGTGAATGAAAACGGCTATTAAACGTAGCAATGTGATCGGGCGATCGCAACACTACAAAGCCGATCATTTAAGTCAACGAGGCTTAATATAAGTCAATTTGCTTTAGATCAAGTCAGGCATTTTGTTGTAAATGTTCCCCATCTACGCCAGATATATCGGTGTGAGGAACAAGATAGGCACTCTAGCCCATACATCTTGTGTCTTCGATCGTTTGTAACGATTATTAAATCAGATTCTTGAGCCACTGTCTTGATCAAGGTCTTATCTCCTTCGCCTGTGTCAGTATAGGTTCAGGAAGAAACGTCTACGGAACGCTAAGTTTTGCAAATTACATTCCTGGGAACCAGTTCTGGCGTGCCAACGCGATCGCGCAATGTCTCCGGTGTAGCGTTGCGCTTGCCTCAGCGTGCCGAATTCTGGCTGTTTGATTGTGGTGAAGGCACGCAGCATCAGCTTCTCCGCAGCGAGATCAAAAGCAGTCAGTTAACCCGCATTTTTATCACCCACATGCATGGGGATCACATTTTTGGGTTGATGGGGTTGCTGGCAAGCTCTGGGCTGGCAGGCAATGTGCAGCGCATTGATATCTATGGTCCACCCGATCTGGATGAATACCTCAAAGCCTGTCGGCGCTACTCGCAAACGCATTTTTCGTACCCGGTGAAAGTGCATACGGTACGTCCCGGCGTGGTTTACGAAGACAGTGAGTTTACCGTGAGCTGTGGTTTGCTGAAGCATCGAGTGCCTGCTTATGGCTATCGCATTGCAGAGCGCGATCGTCCCGGTCATTTTGATGTGAAACGCGCTACAGCGATGGGCATTCCCCCCGGTCCTCTGTACGGCAAGCTGAAGCGGGGTGAAGTCGTTACGCTACCCGATGGACGGCGCATTCTTGGGACGGATTTGTGTGGCCCCACCGAAATTGGGCGCAAGCTGGCATACTGCACCGATACGGTGTTTTGCGATACGTCGGTAGAACTGGCGCAGGATGCGGATGTGCTAATCCATGAAGCGACGTTTGCCCATCAGGATGCAGAAATGGCGTATCAGCGGTTGCATTCCACCTCGACAATGGCGGCACAAGTGGCGTTGACTGCCCAAGCGAAGCGGTTGATTATGACGCACTTCAGCCCGCGCTATGCACCTGGTAATGAGATTGAACTCAAAGATTTGTTGGCAGAAGCAAGAACGATTTTTCCCGCCACAGAAATGGCTTCCGACTTCTGGACGTATGACATTCCCCGACGGCAATCCGCAGCATTGGCGGCTGTTTAGGAGGGTTGGTTAAACGGTTGGTTAAAAGCCTTTTGGTCTATGCAGCGATTTGCAGCTAAATGAAGTACAGCCTGCCAGTCTGAAAGCTATTAACCCAGCAGCAAAATACCTTGCTCAAGCGGTGGGTTTCGGCTGCGCTCAACCCACGAGATAGCCGAGTGCTGAGCGAAGTCGAAGCACAGTTTTTCCAGATGCACAAACATTGCGGGTTAATGGGTGAGAACTGGCTGACTGACAAATCTTTTAGCGCGTACTTGAACCCGCCCTGCACTAAAAGTGCGGGCTAATGGCAGGAAGTCCTCTTAAGAGGACTAGAAGCGGCTTACAAACCGTTTTAACGGGTTTCGCACCATTAGCCCGGATTTGAATCACGGGCGGGTGAGCAACGAAGCGACAAGCCTTTCAAGACTTTTGTCAGTCAATCAGGGGTGAGAAGCTCTTTTCACTTCTGACTTCTGACTCCTGATTTCTGCTGTACTGCTCTCGTTTAAGCAAGTGGCTAAATTCGACAGCGTGTCTTTTGACATCCCTTAAACTCTGCTCTAACAATGAGGGCGGCTATGGCTGCATTTGATTCAAAGCAAACATGCATGGAATCAAGTGGTTTTAGGGTGTGAGAATTTAGTCACTTTTAGAGTTATGAAATTACGCTTGCTATTACCCGGTGCTATGCTCCTGGGCGGCAGTTTTTTGCTGGGAACAACAGCTCAAGCTGCCGACGTGATCCTGGATCTGGAAGCGTCCCTTGATGCTCATAAATCCCACGATCGCCTGAACCATTCTGTCAAAAAAGCATCTCCAAACATTTTGCGTTTGAAGGAGTTCGATCGTCCTCTTACGCGTGCGGAAACGTTGCTAGCAAAGCCACGGTTCCCTGATTTAATCAGCCAATTACCAGCGAATCAAACGACTTCTGAGGATGACGAAGAGCCAGAGGAAGAGATTGTGGTTGAGGGCGAAAAGAAGCCTGTTGGGTCTTCTCCCACCTACACCATTACTGGGGAGGAAATCGACAAGCAGGGGGCAAATAGCGTCACCGAAGTGCTTAAAGGCTTACCAGGCTTTGCGATTAATGACACCGGGTTTGGTGCCGATATTCATACCGGGTTTTACTACCGGGGCACCACGATTAACCAAAATACGTTTTTGCTGAATGGGAGACCGATCGGGAGTAATGTCAATACCTACCACGGTGCCACTGATCTCAACACATTCTTAACGGGTGGCATTGAGCGGATTGAGCTTTCTAGCGGGACTGCTTCCACTCTGTATGGTTCCGATGCCTTTGGCGGCGTGGTTAATATCATTACCAAAGAAGCAATCGGTCCAACCAAGTTTAGTGTGCTGGCGCAGGGCGGTTCCTATGGACAGCAGAATTACCGGGGCGGTATTGCAGGTTCTTTAGACGCGTTGAGTTATGCCATTGGCTATGAGCGCTTTCAAGCAGAGAATGATTACCCTGTGCCTAGAGGTGCGGCAAACCGAGGTCCGGATGGACGCTTGTTTAACGGCGATACTAAGTTTGACAACTACTTTGGTCGGCTGACCTACCGGGTTGATCCCCGCAATACCTTAAAGCTGGATGCATATGCCAGCACCAGTCGTAAAGGGCTGATCTATTTCGGGTTTCCGCTCCAGCGCGATCGCCTGGAACACGATGGCTTGAATATCGGCTTGGCGTGGAATGCCCTGGTTGGCGGTGGCAATGATTCGATCTTGACGGCAACGATCGGCTACAACCGGGACAACTTCAATACCTTCGGTCCGACCCAAAGCGTGTTCTTTCGTCGCGGCTCGTTGGAATCGCAGGGCTTAACCGCCAGAGTGGAGCATAACTGGCAAATCCTACCCTTCTACAACCTGCGCTACGGGCTGGATCTCCGCAGTGAGTTTTTTGAGGGCGAAACGCTGAGTAATGTGCCGCGCTTCATTCGCTTTAACGAGACAGAAGACCGCGATCGCACCAATGCGGCTCTGTTCGTGCTCAACACCTTCAAAATTCTGGAGAATGTCCAGCTTGAACTGGGTCTACGCCAGAACTTCAACACGGAATATGGCAGTACCACGAACCCTAGCGTTGGCGCACGGTGGGATATTACGCCTGCGATCGCGCTACGAGGCAGTTGGGTCTCAGTCCGTCGTAATCCGGGGCTAGATCAGCTTTACCTTTTTGATACGGTGCATGGCTGGTTGCCCAACCCAAATTTAGACCCAGAAACAGGTTCCGCCTGGACAGCCGGAGTCGATTTCAACCTCACCTCGACCCTCACCGCCCAACTCACCTACTTTGGCAACCGTTTGGAAGACCGCATCAGCGTAGTATCGGGACGTTGGGAAAACATTGGCTTGGTCAACACGAATGGGTTTGAAGCAGGCGTGCGGTGGCGCATCACGCCCCAAGTTTCGGCACTGCTCAACTACACCTACACCGATGCACGGATTGAAACAGGTGCCGAGAAAGGCTTACAACTGAGTACCATTCCCTTCTCGGTGGCTCAAATTGGCGTTGGCTACGACTGGAACGGCTGGCAACTGAATCTCTACGCCAACTACAACAGTGGGTCTCGCCGCGCCCTGTTTACTGCCGCTGGTGAAGATAGCCGTAGTTTCTCGCCTTCCTGGTTGAATTTGGATCTGAATGCCCGGATTCCGATCGTCCAAAATGTGGCGCTTCTAGTGTATCTAGAAAACTTAGCCGATGTCAGCTACGAACGAGTGAACCGCATCTACCAACCGGGCTTAACATTTCGCTTAGGAGTGTCTGCAACCTTCTAAGGGGTGTGAATTAAATAACTTCGACAACCTCAGCCTTTTAGTTGTACGGGCGCGGCATGGGGCAAATCGCCTTGGGCGAAGGCGAGGACTTCCTCCCGCATGCCACGCCCCTACGTGCAGAATGACACCTTCATAAATCCACGATCCTTAGCCGTTTGCTCGCCGAAGCCGACTAACCATTGGCTCGCCGAAGCCGATCGCGCACCTGACCGATGACTGCCTGACTGCTAATGGGCGCACGGGGCTGGGGTAGTTCTGTATTCGGCCATCCAGGCAGATCAATACAGGGGCATTCTAGCGTGGCAACGCCTTGCACTTTGACTGGCACGGGCATATCACAGCGACCACAGGGGTCAATGTCCCAGGCAGGGCTGAAGAGTTCGGCGATCGTCTGATTGGTGCCTTCTAAATAACAATCGCCTGCTTCACCAGAGCGAATTTGCTGCCAGCATGACTCAAAGGCTTGACTGTAGCGATCGCCCTGAATCACTGGACGCGGTAGCAAAAAGTCTTCTCCACCTCGAATGGCAAGGCGCTTGCCTAGCTGAAACCAGTAGGCGAGGTACTGTCTAACGTCTTGTTCAGATGCCATAACGTTGAAACGAAGAGCAAAAAGGCTCTGCAATAATTGGGTAATGTATCGACTCTCTTTATGGCACTTCTGCGGCTAACAGGCTTCCAGCCAAAGGTGTAGTTTGAGAGGAGTTTTGCTGGATTGTTCCATCCTAATCTGCATGGCTCGACTTCTAGGGAGTGTAAATCTGGAGCTTTGGTTAAGTTCTGGTTGTTGGGTAGGTGTGATGGGGTGGGCGGTACCGCAGAGGCGCGGAGGCTCAGAGACGGTAAAGCGGGTGTGGGTTGTGGGGTGTAGGGTGTGAATGCAAACGGCTGTACAGCGTTTATGTGTCCTCGTTCAATTGGGTGCGAGGTGTACCAAGGATACTCAGGTTAAGGACGTGCCCAGCGGTGACGAGGTAGACGGGATGGGCGATCGCGCCAATGTGACGGGTTAAGGTGCCGAGGCGATCGCGGAATAACCGTCCGATGGGATAGGCAGGTACAATGCCCCAGCCAACTTCTTCTGCAACAAAGATGATATCGCTCGTGGCATGACGCAGGCTGTGTAGGAGTTCTGCTAGCGTTTTATGCCAGGTGACTTCATCTTGCTCTAAAAGATTTGCAAGCCAGGTGCCTAAAGAATCGACCAGAAGACAACTGTTTGGCGGCGCGGTTTGGATGGCTTCGGTTAAGGCAATGGGGACAGCAAGCGTTTGCCAGGTAGCAGGACGGCGCTGGCGATGCTGCTCGATGCGGGTCTGCCACTCGCGATCGGTCGGATCAATTTGAGCGGTCGCGATGTAAATAACCGCTTTACCGGAACGAACCGCGAGGGTTTCTGCCCATTCGCTTTTGCCCGATCGGGCGGGTCCTGTCACCAGAATGAGCTGATGGTCAGCCATTATTGTCACTCCTTCGCCTATTGGGTTTTCAGTCTGTCTCACCCACGATGATCGACCGCCTTAAAGCTGGATGTTCCAACTTTATTTAGCGTTGGCGCATCCATCAGGCTACATCGCGCGTAGTGTTCTCTAGCAACGTCGGGAATGACCCGATTCACGCTACGTGCCAGGTGCTCCTTGTCGAGCAGCGATCGCTGTCATCTCACAAGGCTCTGTGCGTTGGCGCTGCTTTGCTATGCACGTTTTCAAAACGACGAGTATGCCGATGGTCAGTCGATCGCAGACAGACCATCGCTAGATTCTCCTGCTCGTTTTGACTGAGACCTGAGCCGCGGTTCACAAAAGTCTACCTGTAAACACAACACAATCAGAGGAGCAATTGACGTGGCAAATATCTTAGGCACCCCCAATAGCGATCTTCTCCGTGGCACCGATGCTAGCGATCTATTAGCGGGTGGTGATGGCAACGATGCCCTGTTTGGCGGCGCAAGTAGCGATGCCCTGTTGGGTGGCGCAGGCAATGATGTGCTGGATGGGGATGGCAATCTGGCGCTAGTGGCGCTCACTGAGGGAGGAAATACCCTGATTGCCTTTGACCCCGCCCGCCCGAAGCAAACAACGACGATCGCAGTTACGGGCGTGGATGGCACTCTGATTGGCATTGATGTGCGTTCTGCGAACGGTCTGCTGTACGGCATTACTGATGCGAACAAGCTGTATACGATCGATGCTACGACCGGACGTGCAACCTTTGTGAGCACGCTTTCAGCACCCTTCAACGGGGCAGAACAATCGGGTGTGGATTTTAACCCCGCTGCCGATCGCCTCCGCCTGGTGGGTAGCAACGACCAGAACTTCCGTATCAACGTCGATACAGGCGCACTGGCAGATTTTGACCCCAACACACCAGGCGTACAACCCGATGGCAACCTGGCGTATGTGGTAGACGACGTGAACTTCGGCAAAGACCCCAGCGTCACAGCCGCCGCTTACACCAATGCCTTCCCTGGCGCACCCACACCGACTGGTGTAACGCCTCCAACCCGCACCACGCAACTCTTTGGCATCGACGCAAATCTGGATGTGCTGGTGCTGCAAAACCCACCGAATAACGGCGGACTCCAGACCATTGGTTCCCTCGGCGTTGATTTTGATACGACAGGTGGCTTCGACATCTTTTCGCCCCAGAGCGGACAGAACATTGCCTATGCCGCCTCTGGTTCCACCCTGTACACCGTTGACCTCTCGACGGGTAAAGCAACGGTAGCAGGGACGATCGGCGATGGCTCTCTGGATCTCTCCGGTTTAGCCGCAATCACGATCGCCAACCCTGCGACCAGCGGGGATGATGTGCTGAATGGGGAAGCAGGCGATGATGTGCTGCGAGGTGGTGCTGGTAACGATCTGCTCAATGGTGGCAGGGGCACCGATCGCTTAGAAGGAGGGGCTGGCAGCGATGCCCTTTATGGTGGCGCGGGTAACGATACGCTGTTGGGAGGCGACGGCAATGATGTGCTCAACGGTGATGCTGATGTGCGTGTGTTTGGCTTAACCGACCGCAACACCCTGGTCTCGCTTGACCTCAGCGGTGCAGGGAAACCAACCAGCATCAATGTTACAGGCGTAGAGGGTAGCCTCATTGGCATTGATGTGCGCTCTGCCAATGGCTTGCTGTACGGTGCTACTGACACCAACAAACTCTACACCATTGATTTCAATACGGGCGCTGCCACCTTTGTCAGCACGCTCTCAGCACCCTTTAATGGGGGCAAGCAATCTGGGTTTGACTTTAACCCCGCCGCCGATCGCCTGCGCTTAGTAGGCAGCAATGATCAGAACTTTCGTATCAACGTCGATACAGGTGCGCTGGCAGACTTTGACCCCAACACACCAGGAGTCCAGCCTGATGGCAATCTAGCCTATGTAGCAGGTGACGTGAACTTCGGTATAAATCCCAACATCACAGCGGCGGCTTATACCAACGCGTTCCCCGGTTTGCCAACTCCAGCAGGCGTAACGTCTCCAACACGTACCACCCAGCTTTTTGGCATCGATTCCAATCTCGATGTGCTGGTGCTGCAAAACCCGCCGAACAATGGTGGCTTGCAAACGATCGGCTCTCTCGGCATTGACTTTGATACAACAGGTGGCTTCGACATCTTCTCACCCCAAAGCGGCACCAACATTGCCCTTGCTACCTCAAACTCAACGCTCTACAGCATCGACCTGGCAACCGGTAAAGCGACTACCATTGGCGCGATCGGTGCCTACAATTTTATTGGGTTAGCCGCTGCTGCTGTAACCGATGCCACCCTGAGCGGTGATGACGTGCTGAATGGTGGACTGGGCAACGATGTGTTTCGGGCAGCTCTCGGCAACGACACGCTGACGGGTGGCGGCGGTCAAGATACCTTTGCGATTCAACTGGGCGACGGTAGCGAAGTCATCACCGACTTTGGCGGCATTGGCAGAGGTGTTAATCCTGCGGCTGCGATCGTGGCAGAAACCGACGTACTGCAATTTCAGGGTGCGGGTCTGGTTGCCAGAAACCTGCTGCTCACCCAGAATGGGGCCGATCTGGTGCTCACCTTTGATGGCATTGCCAATACCCAGGTGACGCTCAAAGGCTTTGCGCTAGAAAATCTAGACAATTTGCAGCAAGCTACAGGAGCCAGCGTTAACTTAGGCAACATCCTGTTTGACGGACAGGCATTGGTGCAGGACAGCTTTGATGTCTTTAACGCCGACTCCATCATGACCAATCTGTTTAACCGCAACACGGTGACGTTTCTCAACGACCTGAACAACACCGTCTATGGCTTCGATGGCTCAGACGATGTGATTAACGCTCAGGGCGGCAATGACATCATCTATGGCGGCAGCGGCAATGACGTGTTGAGAGGCGGTGCGGGTAATGATGCCCTGTATGGTGGTGCAGGCAATGACACCCTCACAGGTGGGCTGGGAGCCGATCGCTTCGTCTTCGGTAGCGGAGCTGCCTTTGATGCTAATGCTCTGGGTGTCGATGCGATCGCGGGCTTTAGCGTCACCGATGGCGACCAGATCGTCTTGAGCAAGCAAACATTCACCGCGTTGACATCGCCAGCCAACAGCGCCCTCACCGGAAATGATTTTGCAGTCATCAATGATGCGGTCAATGGTGCAACCTCTGCCGCCGCCAGCATCGCACGCATTGTCTTCAATGGAGCAACGGGCGATTTGTTCTACAACCAGAACGGTGCTGGCAATGGGTTTGGCTCTGGTGGACGCTTCGCCACGCTCACAACCTCCGGTACATCCTCACTGACGGCAAACAGTTTCCTCACCGCCTGATGTATCTCAGAGGATGTTCTGAAAAGCGTCAAAGCAGTGGGCAACGGATCGAAAGCCAGAGATCGCTGCTGATCGATTTTGGCTGAAAGCTGTGTGCTATCCGTTTCATCCGCTGCTGATCATGCTCCTCAGACACCCTCTAATGATGGAGTCAGGTTGTTTGACCTTGCTCCATCATGGTTTCTCGAGCCAGCAATAATGTGATGCAATGCAACCGCAATGCAAGACGATCGCTACGCAAGAATAGGGGTTTTGAGAGTTCTGTCAGTCAATCAGGGAAAGAAGACTGTGCAGCAAGTTTTGTTGTGGTTGTTAGATTCCTGCTAGGATGGCTCCGCCACTCTGCGCTTAAGATCGTGAATTAAATGATATCGGCAAAACCAATCGTAAGGGCTTAGCGTGCGGTAGGTATGTTTTCGGTGAGGCAGAGGGTTTCGCTCGCATGCTAGGGGCTGTCATCAATGACGACTACACATTGCTTGCAGGAAGGTTTCCAGCCCCTAGCCTTGTGTGTTGGGACGGGCGCGACAGTGCTGATATCACAAGGTTTCGGAGCTAATTGATGACACGCCCTAAGCCCCTACAGAATCACTGCTTTTTTGTTCTCGTTCCTTAGAGTGCGTTTGACGCGATCAATCACGCCATTATATAGTTCAATGCCTTTACCGCTTCCACTGCCCCTGTCTCCGGGGCTTGCCCTCACCGCGCTTGCCCCCATGCAGGATGTCACCGATATCCGCTTTATGAGCGTGGTGGCTCACTATGGCAGTCCCGATTATTTCTTTACGGAATATTTTCGCGTTTATCCCAGTTCAGGTTTGCATAAACACATCCTGCGATCGATTACCGAGAATGCCACTGATCGCCCCGTATTTGCCCAGTTGATTGGCGAAAGCATTCCTGACCTGATCCGCATTGCGCGGGAGTTGAGCCAGTACCCGATCGCGGGCATAGACCTGAATCTGGGCTGTCCGGCTCCCAGAATCTATCGCAAAAATGTGGGTGGTGGGCTGTTACGCGATCCAGACAAGATTGATGCCATGCTGGGCGCGCTGCGAGAAGCTGTAGACGGACGATTGACCGTGAAAATGCGCGTCGGGTTTGAGGATACCGCCAACTTCGATCGCATTCTTGACCTGATCAATCATCACCACATCGATTTGCTGAGCCTGCATGGACGCACGGTGCGCGAAATGTATCACGGTGCCGTGCATTACGACCTGATTGCCCATGCCGTACAACGAGTGCAATGTCCCGTCTTAGCTAATGGCAATGTCACCTCTGCACTGGCGGCGGAGACTGTCCTCGCGCAAACCGGAGCCGCTGGAGTCATGATTGGGCGTGCCGCCATCCGCAACCCCTGGATTTTTCAGCAAACCCGCCAATGGTTGAGCGGTCAACCTGTTTCCATCATCTCGCTGGCAGACGTGCGGGGGTATATCGATCGCCTGCGAACCATCATGTACGTCCCAGCCATCCCGGAACGCGCACGGGTCAACCATATGAAAATGTACCTCAACTACATCGGGCAAGGCGTTGATGCCGCAGGCGCGTTTTTAACCGAGATGCGCCATGCCCGGACGGAAGCAGAGTTGTACGATGCCTGCGATCGCCACTTGCTAACCGAACCCGATCGTGCCTTTGCCTCAGAACCCTATCCTGGGCTGACAGCACGTCCCAATCGAGAGGGCGATCGGGCTTTGGTGGTTGGGGGATGAGAGTAGAGGGCGGAGGGCAGAGAAGTTGTTGGTTTTTAGTTTTTAGAAGGAATCAGGAATGGCTCACGCAGTAACAACTAACAACCAACAACTGTTTCAACTCAAAACTCCCAGGCTGAATCGCTGACTGCTGACCGCTCTTTCCACCCAAAACTCAAAACTTTCTTACTCTTCACCCCTCACTCCTCACCCCTCACCCCTCACCCCTACAACAAAATAAGCCCCTGCCTTGCTCCCAGGATCACGGCTTCAGTGCGGCTGGAGGCGTGGAGTTTGCTGAAGATCGAGCCGATGTGAAATTTGACGGTGTGCTCGGAGAGGTTGAGGCGACGGGCGATCGCTTTGTTGCCCAACCCTTCTGCCAGCATGGTGAGTACTTCGACTTCGCGGTTGGTGAGCGCTTCACCCGATTCTGTGGGGGGTGTACGAGTGCTGGCGGGTAAACTGCTGAGTAAGGGGCTGAGCAGGTCGGGATGGATAACCGTTAAGCCTCTGGCAGCAGCGACGATCGCGCCCACAATTTCAGTGACAGTAGCATCGCTGGGCAAAATACCCCGCACGCCTGCCTGGAGAATGGCGGCGATTGCCAGGGGTTGCCAGTCATCCACCACCACCACGATCGCGGGGCTAAGATCCAACCCGTCTCCGCCCATTGTGTCTACATCGCTTCCGTCACCCGGATCGGTGATGAGTACGGCTGGAATGCTGTCTGCGGCATCGTTCCATTCCCACAGGACGACATCGGGCTGCGATCGAGCGATTTGCTGGGTCAGCGTTTCCGTCGTACTGGCACGGCTCACAAGATCCAGATCGGGACTGGAAGATAGGAGCACCTCCAGTCCTGCCTGCATGACCACCGAACTGGCAGCGACCAGCACGCGGATCAGGCTGCCTGCGGTTGAAAGGTTTTGCTGCATAGCACCACATCTACAGTAAGCCGCTGGTTGTTCCGCATCACTTCCAGGGATAATCCGTCTCCCACGTTTGAGTTTTCTAGCAGGTGAACGAGTTCATGGGGTGATTGGAAGAAGCTACCCCGAACGCCCAGTATCACATCGCCAATCTGTAATCCGGCTCTGTCGGCTGGACTTTGGGGTTCGATCGCCGTGAGCAAGAGTCCGATCGCCAGTCGCCGCCTGACTTGCACACCCACTGGCTGCGCGGTAATCCCTAAGAACGGCTCATCGCTGCCCTGGCTAAGGAACTGCTGTACCACATGGCTGGGGATGGCAAACCCCCGACCCTGCACAATCATGGTGTTGATGCCGATAATCTGTCCCTGCGCGTTTGCCAGCGGTCCGCCCGAATTGCCCGGTGCAAGCTGAATGTCGGCTTGAATCCAGTTGTGGCTGGCAGTCTGGGGTTTAACGCTGTGGATAATGCCTGTGGTCAAAGCCCCGGTGACTCCCCACGGATTGCCGATCGCCACGACGAGTTCACCGACCCGCAGTTTCGTAGAATCCGCGATTCCTACGGAAAGCTTCGCTAACGTCCCTGCGAAAAGTCCCGTGGCTGCGACTTTCAACGCCACCAGATCGCGCTGACGATTGCGGGCTGTCACCGTTGCCTTCAGCGTTTGTCCATCCGCCAATTCGACCGTAGCGCTGTTGCCTTTGACCACATGGTCATTGGTAATAACGACCCCATCGGCACTCCAGATCACGCCTGATCCTGCTCCCTGACGTTGAGTGCGTACCTGTACGGTAGACTGACGGAGCGTTTCGGCAAGAGTAGCGATCGCTGAAGTAATGTCTGCCTGCACAATCCCTGACTGTACGAACCGATTGTCTGTATCCATCGTCTTACCCTCGCGTTTGGTGTGGTCGTTCGCCAACCGTAATCGTGATTTCAAGCAATGCGCCGCCGCGAATGATTTGTGCCGCCAGCGGTTGACCCACTTGCTCTGGATCGAGCAAATTGTGAACATCGCCCACATCGCTGATGGGTGAACCACCCAGGGCAATGAGAATATCACCCAGCAAAACGCCTGCCTGCTCAGCCGGTCCATCTGGCTCAACGCTGACGACGATCACGCCCTGACGGTTAGACAGATGCAGTCGATCGAGCAAGGCACGCGGTAGCTCCACCGATTGCATCCCCAAACCCAGAAAGCCCCGCTGAGCGCTGCCACCTTGCAGCACCCGATCGACCACCCGATTGACAGTAGAAGCCGGAATGGTTAACGCCATGTGCCGTGGTCCTGCGGTATTGATGCCAACGACTTGTCCCTGCGTATCCACCAGCGCACTTCCCGAAAAGCCGGGATACAGCATGACCGATGGACGAATGAACTGATCAATGCGTCCCCCGTGCCAGGAACGCCATGTCCCGCCGATCGCACTAATGACACCGAAACTAGCTGCCACACCGCTATCACTCCCGCGAGCGATCGCCAGCACCATATGTCCGACTTTGAGCGTGGTGGAATCACCAACGGTTGCAACTTGCAAGGCGGGTGTGTCTTCATTAAGCCGTAAAACCGCTAAATCGGTCCCCGCATCCCGTCCGATTAAAGTAGCGGTCTCGGTGCGATCGTCCGGTAGCGTCACTGTTATTTCATCATCTCGACCGATCGCGTGCTCTGCCGTCACGATGATCCCCGGTCGCCAGTAAACGCCACTGGACGATCGTCGCCGTCGCCCATTCATCGCCACGATCGATGCTCCTGCACGTTCGGCGATCGTCGCCAGTTGATCCGAAAACGCGATTAAGGAACCGTTCTCCTCAGAACGTGTATTTGAGGGTGAATTGGTCATGTCATGTCTCCATAAGATTCAGCGTCCAACCGTTAATGCTGTATTCTCTGATTAAAAGAATGTCTGCGAAGTCTGATCAGCAGCGGATGAAGAGCGGATGAAACGGATGGCTTTTCACCTTTGTTGACCACTTATCCGCTTCATCCGTTACTAAATCTGTTGCTAATTAATGGAATGAAATAGCCCTGCCAACAACCAACAACCAACAACCAGATCGACTAACGCCTGTGTCCGCCTATCTCTAGAATGCAAGGTACGCCCGCTCAGTCGCATCGACGAAATGGGCAGTGAGACCCTGGAAAAATGGTTAGGATCGCATCATGCCTGCTGGTTTGTGATACCTTCAGAGCGATCGCTGGCACATTCATCTGCTTCAAAGACCCAAATTAAGCCTCTACTCAGCTTGACTTCAAGGCTTGTTTAGCCTCAAACAGGACACTTTCATAGGGCAGTTCCATACAACAAACCTCTCAGGGAGACCTACACCGCATGGAAACAGCAGATTTGATTGTGATTGGCAGCGGTCAGGGCGGCATTCCTCTAGCCGCTGATTACGCCAGAGAGGGGCGCAAGGTCGTGTTATTTGAGCGCGATGCCATTGGCGGTAGCTGCATTAACTATGGTTGTACTCCCTCCAAAGCGTTTCTAGCCGCTGCACATGGGGCAGGACGGGCACGGCAGGCTGCAAAACTGGGCATTCACACCCACGTCGAAGTCGATTTTCCAGCCGTGATGGAGCGGGTGAGAGGAATCCGCGATAGCTTCAACCAGGGTGCCCGCAAGCGATTGGAAGGCGCAGGTGTGAGAGTGGTTTGTGCCGAAGCCTCATTTGTGGGCGAACGTACCGTGAAGGGAGGCGATGTCACCGTACAAGCGCCCTTGGTGGTCATTAATACAGGCACATCCTCCTTGATCCCCAATGTGCCCGGTTTGGCAGGCACGCCGTATTTGACGAACCGGAATTTCTTTGATTTAAAGACCCTGCCTCCTCGCTTGCTCGTGATGGGTGCAGGCTACATCGGGTTGGAATTGGGGCAGGGATTGGCGCGCTTAGGCAGCGAAACCCATTTAATCGTGCGGGGCGATCGCGTCCTGGGGCAGGAAGAAGCCGATGTCAGCGATGTCTTAGCCGATGCGCTCCAGCAAGACGGCATTCACCTCCATTTTGGAGTTACCGTTGGGCAAGTAAAGCACGAGAACGAACTATTCACGCTCACCCTGAGTAACGGTGACCAACTCCAGGGTGAGGCGGTGCTGGTGGTCATTGGGCGCAAACCGAATACCGATGCATTGAACGTTGCTGCCAGCGGGATTGAACTCGACGACAACGGCTTTGTCAAAATCGACGACCAGTTTCATACCACCTGTTCTGGCGTGTATGCGATCGCCGATGCCGCCAAACAGCCTGCCTTTACCCATATGTCCTGGGAAGATTATCGCCGTCTCAAAGCAATTTTGAAGGGTGAACAGCGCACCCGCAACGATCGTGTCCTTGGCTATGCCGTCTACACCGAACCGCAAGTGGGTCGCGTCGGCATGACGATCGAAGAAGCTCAGAAGAAAGGCATCAACGCCCGTAGCGTCACCCTCCCCATGAGCCAGATTGCCCGCGCGATCGAGTGGGGGCACGACTTCGGCTTCTACCGCATGGTGATCGACCAGGACACCGACAAAATTTTGGGTGCCACACTCGTCGGCTACGAAACCGCTGAGCTAGTCCACGTCTTTTTATCGCTCATGGAAGCCGGAGCCACCTGGCAATTGCTGGAACAGTCAGTTCATATTCACCCCACCTATGGAGAAGCGTTGCCCAGTTTGGCACGATTGCTGATCGAGAGTCCTTAAAAGGATGTGCATGAGCGGACGATCGCCCTTACGGACAAAGCTACAATGCTGGGGTAGAAAAAATGTAGCCCTGTCTCCAAGTTGCCCCCATGCAAGCTGAAGCAACAAACGATTTTTTCATCAGCTACAATCGCCACGATAAAACCTGGGCAGAATGGATCGCCTGGACACTCGAAGCCGCAGAATACACCGTCATCATTCAGGCATGGGATTTCCGTCCCGGTGGAAACTTCGTGCTGGATATGCAACGCGCCGCGTCCCAGGCAGACCGCACGATCGCCGTCCTATCTGAAAACTATCTGAGTTCGCAATTTACCCAACCCGAATGGGCAGCCGCCTTTGCCCAAGACCCAACCGGAGAGAAGCATTTACTCATTCCCATTCGCGTCGGCGAGTGTACCTTAACCGGAATGTGGGCACCGATCGTCTACGTCGATCTGGTTAGCGTTGAAGAAGCAGCCGCGCAGGAATTAGTGCTGCAAGCCGTACAAACCGGACGCACCAAGCCTCAGCAAAAGCCAAGCTTCCCCGGACAAACAGCATCAATGACCGATCGCGCCAAACCCATCTACCCGCCCAACATCCTCCAGAACCTTCCCTACGGCAGCAATACCTTTGTCGGACGAGACGCGGAACTCGAACAGATCCATCACCAGTTGCAGCAAGGTTCCACCGTCGCCATTTCTGCCCTTTCCGGGATGGGTGGCATTGGCAAGACCGAACTCGCGTTGCAATATGCCCGCCAACAGTGCCGTGAGGGTTCTTATCCCGCTGGACTCTGCTGGATACGGGCACGAGAAGATGTTGGGGCACAAATTATTAGCTTTGTGCGATCGCTCCTGGAATTAATCCCACCAGACGACCTGGAACTCGTCGAAAAGGTGCGCTGGTGCTGGAGACGCTGGCGTGAAGGAGCCGCACTCCTCATCTTTGATGACGTGCAGCACTACGACGATATTGCCCCCTTCCTGCCGCCGCAAGACTCGCGCTTTAAGGTATTGCTAACCACGCGATCGCACTTCGGCTCACCCGTGCAGGATTTGCAACTAGATGTGTTGTCGGAGGCAAAGGCGCTGGAATTATTGCGATCGCTGGTGAAAGACGATCGGGTAGATCACGCCTTAGCGCGAGCAAAACAACTCTGCGAATGGTTGGGCTACCTGCCGCTGGGAATCGAGCTAGTTGGGCGGTATCTGGCACGCAAACCCGATACATCGCTGGAAACCCTGTGGCAACGGTTGCAGGACAAACGCCTGGACGCGATCGCCTTCAAAAAGCCGAACCCGGTATGACAGCATCGTTGGGAGTCGCCGCCGCGTTTGAGTTGAGCTGGCAGGCATTGGACGAGTCCGCGCAGCAAGTCGCCGCCGTCTTAAGCCTGTTTGCCCTGGTGGAAATCCCCTGGACGCTGGTGGAGCAGTGTTTGCCAGAAGTGGATGCAGAAGAGTTGGAAGAGATCCGCGATCGCGCCCTCTTAGGCGCAAATCTACTCAAGCGTGTCGATCAGGGGATGTACCAACTACATCAACTGCTGCGAGAATTTTTTGCTGCAAAGCGATCGCAACGGGCAAATGACTCAGCATTGCAGCAGCGGTTTTATGAGGTGGTGATTGCAGAGGCAAAAAGAGTGCAGGAGAAGCCGGAGCGATCGCTGATCAAGGAATCGACGGTGGCGATTGCCCACTTGCAGGTGGCGATGGAACGGTTAACCAGACCAGAGCAAGCACTGGAGGCAGCAACCTGTCTATTTTGGCTAGCAAGTCTCTACCACGATCAAGGACGCTATGTGGAAGCAGAACCGCTCTACCTACGATCGCTCTCAATTCGGGAACAGCAGTTGGGACAAGACCATCTTGATGTGGTACTAAACCTGGGCACTTTAGCAAAGCTCCTTCGAGTGCAGGGACGCTACCCCGAAGCAGAACCGCTCTGTTTAAGAGCGCTTGCCATTCGAGAGAGAAAACTAGGAGCAGACGCTCCCGATGTAGCAGCAAGCCTGAACGATTTAGCAGGACTTCGCTCTTCACAAAAACGATACCCCGAAGCTGAGACACTTTACTTACAGGCGCTTGCCATAAGCGAGCAGCAACTAGAAGCTGACGATCCTTTCGTAGCAACTAGCCTAAACAATCTAGCAGGACTTTATCAATTGCAAGGACGCTCTGATGAAGCTGAATCGCTTTACAATCGAGCGCTGAACATCAGCGAACGTTTATACGGGGAGAAAAGTTTTGAAGTAGCAGAGATTTTACATAACCTGGCAACACTTTACTATTCCCAAGAACAATACAGCAAAGCAGAGCCACTCTTACTGTTTTCTCTACCTATTCACGAGCGATGGTTAGGAGAAACGCATCCGGCTGTAGCAATCACCATCAATAGTTTGGCAAACCTTTATCAATTACAAGGACGCTACGTTGAGGCAGAACCGCTGTATGTTCAGGCATTAGAAATCTTGTTGAATCGCTTAGACAATGACCATCGCCATACTCAAACTGTACAGCAAAGCTTTCGACTTCTTTTGCAGAAGGTGATGTGGGCAAGACAAGCCGAGCAACTCTCCGACCATCCAGTGACGCAGAAGTTGCTGCGGCGGATACAGGCAGGGGATACTAATGCCTGAAATCAGTCGCTTCTTTGGCATCATCATCGCCATGTACTACAACGATCATCCACCACCCCATTTTCATGTGCGTTACGGTCAACAAAAAGCCATCATTGAAATTCAGTCCCTCTCCATTCTGGAAGGAAAACTTTCCCCTAGAGTTCTGGGACTCGTCATCGAGTGGGCATCTGCCCATCAGGCTGAACTGTTGCAAAACTGGGAATTAGCCAGACAGCAGGAGCCGCTAGAATCCGTTCAACCCCTGGAGTAAGGTTTATGCTCAAAGACATTGTGGCAGTCAAACGATTAGAAGGTTATCAACTCTTTCTACGCTTTGAGGATGGCATTGAAGGAGTTGTGGATATTAGTCAGTTGATTCCATTTTCCGGTATCTTTGCCCCTCTACAAGATCCGGCAACCTTTGCCCAAGTTCAGATTCACCCAGAACTAGGCACACTAATCTGGCAAAACGGCGCTGACCTCGACCCCGACGTGCTGTACGCCATTGTTTCTGAGACTCCGATTCCAACCTATTCCAGAGTGGCTACACAGTAAGAGTGGTAAGAGCAGCGCACGGATGAACTGTCGGATGATCCGATGACGCGATCCATTCTCCAAGAGCTTCGCACCCAAACACCATAGGGAAATGAGGTATCATCTCCGGGATAGACGCATCTCGCCATGAGAATCTATCTCGACACTAGCGCCCTGAATCGGTTGTTTGACGATCGCTCTCAAATGCGAATCGCTCTTGAAGCCAAGGCAATGGAGTCCATTTTGCTCTTGATTGAAACGGGTGCAGTTGAGTTTGTGGCATCAGAAGCCCTTGCCTACGAAATTTCTCGCAATCCCTACCCAGACAGCCAAGCGATCGCCTTAGGTATTCTAGAAATAGCCCGGACTTATCAGACACT
Source organism: Lyngbya sp. HA4199-MV5 (assembly GCA_019359375.1). Lineage (GTDB taxonomy): Bacteria > Cyanobacteriota > Cyanobacteriia > Leptolyngbyales > Leptolyngbyaceae > Stenomitos. The sequence continues at coordinate 153,483 of JAHHHL010000001.1, read as the reverse complement.
CACACCTGAATTGTTATTCAGAGGTCAGCAACTTGAAGCCAAGGATCGGATTGGACAACTAGATGCCTTACATATTGATATTGCCTGTGCTGAAATTCTCGCTGCTGACTACTTCATCACCTGTGACGATCGGTTAGTTAGACGCTACAAAGGTAATACGCAAGTCTGTAACCCAGTAGATTTTATTCTCAGCGTCACTGCACCAGAAACTTAAATGAATAACACTCCAGCCCTACCAACCAGTCAAGATGTTCACAGAGAAGCTATTTCTGTATTGATCGAGCAACTTGGCATTACCAAAGCCGCTATTTTTCTGGGTGAAACGCGGTGGCAACCAACAGACTACTTGCAGCTTAAACAGCAATTGTTTGCTGGTGAAACTGTTTCTAGTTTGTATGAAAAAGTCATTCACTGGCGCGAGCAACAGCAGCATTCTTAATGCTTTTGCTCGCGATCGCACCGATGAACTGTCGGATGATCCGATGACGCGGGGGGAGTTGGGGGAAGGGATGAGGGATGAAGGATGAGGGATGAAAGGGGGCAATTGGCTCTGTACTGGAGGTAAACTGAAGCTGGATGGCGTAGAAAGAACATGCGATCGGAGGTCATCTTGTGGAAGCCAATCAACTCAAACAACTGGTCAAAGACAGCCTGCGGGAAGTGCTTCGAGAAGAACGCTTAAAGCTGTGTCAAGTGCTTATTCCCTACGTCAGCGACAAAGAAATGCAGGAAATTCAAGCCAAACTAGGATCACCTGCTGATTACAAAGAGACAGAATTTGTCAACATGACGGACTGGGTCAAAAATGGAACTCGTCCTCAGTAAAGCTTCTGTCAAATTTCTAGAGAAACTGTCCCCTAAAGAAACCGAGAAACTCCAGGAAAGACTTGCTGTCCTCCTCCAATCGCTTGAGGCTGAGGGCATTATTCCCTTTAACGAATTAGACATCAAAAGCCTCAAAGGAGAATGGAAAGGATTCTTCAGGATGCGTGTAGGGAAAGTTAGAGTCGTTTTCACGATCGACTTAGAAGTGGATGCCTTACAGGTCTACGACATCGACTTCAGAGGCAACATCTACAAAGCTTTGCTCCTTGGTTCAACAGCGATCAGGTTGTCAGTTACTCAAAAAATCACTCCTCCAAAAAGCCATCCAGAAGCAGCGCACCGATGAACTGTCGGATGATTCGATGACGTGGGAGGTGGGGGGAGTCGCGGGAGGGGGTGTAGGGTGGGGGGAGGGGCGATCGCATTCTAAACTAAGGCATTTTCATGAATCCCATCCCCACTTGGAGAAAACGATCGTCCTGAGTCAGAACAGAGAGAATCGCCTGCTCCTGCATCATCACCATTGACGTTAAGTCGGTAAACGAATATCAGCGGTTTGTCTTGAAACCGTTTTCTCAAACCCCAAGCCAATGCAAAATGTTGGGAGGTCACAGGATGGATCTGAAGTTGCCCGTACTCTTTAGCGGCAAAAATACCCTCGACAAACCCCGTTGCCTCTTGAGTTTGTAGAACCCGCTGCATCGTCCATCACCTGACAGTGCTACTCGATTGCACGGCAATTCGCCAAGCGATAGGGGTGGTTCTGCCCCGATACACCACCCCAACCCCAACAAGGCAGAAACAATGCCACACCAGGGTGGTATCGAGGCTCAGATACAGTTGCTCCTGCTTCCCTTGAGAGAGAGTTTGCTGTATGAGCACATGATCGGCAAGGGTTCCAGCCCCTAGCCTGATGTGTTGGGACGGGCGTGACACTGGTGATACTGCAAGGTTTTGGAGCTAGTTGATGACACGCCCTAAGCCTGCACCAATGACATAGCTACTGAACGTTCTAACCAAGTTGCAGTGCTGTAGTGGAGCTAGATGATTTACCAGCTTCCTTAAAAGTTCTTGGTCTTTCTAGTCGTAAGATATGAATACCCTGATCGGTTCGGCAGGTTCCGAAAACGGCATGAAGATTGCTCCGACTCAGGGTGAATGCTTCACTTCCATTCTGTATTATTCTTTCAAAACTTCAAAGTGGTTGACTTCGAGGACGGGACCAATCATGGCGATCGTCATCACATCTGTGCGGATTTGACCCTCGACCTTAACGGTTAGCCCTGCTGTTTGGAGTTCTTTCGGGGGGATGTGCAGTTCGTAGGTGTCGCCGCTGGTGCTGACGAGTGCCCAGGTGCCTGTGCCAAAGCCCTTTCGTTCAATTTTGCCTTTTACCTTGATGCTGTCGCTCATAGGGATTGCGCTCCTGGTTTAAGGGCAAGTCGTGCCAACGCAAAGCAGAGCAATGCGTTGATGGCGAGGAAACTGCGGGCGATCGCGCCATCGCCCAGCCACATCATGGATGGAGACATTACAGCACTCACACCGAGGCAAGCCGCAATGCCGATCGTGGTGCCAATAGCGAACCATTTCCACTGGGTATGTCCCAGGAGTAAGGCAATCAGCGCCAGTGGAATGAGGGCACTGGCAAAGATGGGATTCAGCGCGCTGGTGCCCTGAATCGCCCCACCCAGTTCGGGAATCGAACTGCCCAGAATGCGGAAGGGGAACTGAGGGGCATCGAACAGGTAGAAGCCTTTCAGGAAGAAGAGTCCTGAACTGCCTGCAACCAACCCTGTGCAGAGCGTCCACCCCCAGGCGAAGGGGAAATAGTTTCGCAAGAACCACGCCAGCAGGTAGGAGCCAAGCACCATCGCCACTTTCGGCCATAGGGCAATCACACCGCCATCAATCCAGAAGCGAGGATTGAGGTAGCCATTGTCGCGCAGCCAGCGGAAGAAGTCACGGAAGGTAATTTGACCACGGGCGGCTAGCTTCACCGCAGCGGCAGCATCCAGTTTGCCTGCACCATAGTGGTTCAGGTCATCGTCCTTGACCTGCAAGGCAGATTGCTTGAGGACATCTTCAACCGCATCCGGCTCTTTAATGCCTGACGCTTTGACTAACGCCGCGACCCCAGCAACGTGAGGTGCCGCCATACTGGTGCCTTGATAGGACTCAAACACCGATTCGCCTGTGGAGGGGTCGATCGTGTTCTGCAAAATGCCCCCAGTGGGATCGTCACCTTCCTTCATGCCACCGGGAGCCGAAAGGTCAATTCCCGCACCAAAGTTAGAATAGGTTGCCTTGGTTCCGGCGGGTCCTAAAGCCGAAACACCAATGACATGGGGATAACGAGCGGGATAAGAAGCGGCGTTCTCACCCGCATTCCCAGCAGCAGCGATAATCACCACACCTTTTTCGTGGGCATAGTCGATCGCCTCTTGCATCAACTGGCTTTCACCACCCCCACCCAGGCTCATGTTAATGACATCTGCACCATTATCAGCGGCAAAGCGAATCGATTCCGCAATATCTGCCACCGTGCCGCCACCGCTACCAGACAGTACTTTGAGCGGCATCAGGTTTGCCTTAAACGCAATGCCCGCTACCCCAAAGCCATTGTTAGTTGATTGAGCGATCGTGCCTGCAACGTGGGTCCCATGCCCGTTATCGTCGGTTGCCTCCGCCTGATCGTTCACAAAGTCGTAGCCTTTGACAAACTTGGTTTCTTTCAGGTCGGGAACCTGACTGACCCCGGTATCAATCACCGCGACCGTGATGCCCTCTCCCTGTGTATCGTCCCAGGCGGCTTCGACGTTAATGCTCCGCAGGTTCCACTGTTTGCCGTAGTCAGGGTCGTTCGGTGCCGTGAACGCGCTGTAAATATAGTCAGGTTCAATAATCTCGGTGTATTGCTTGATATCAGATTTCTTTAGCGCGTCCAGCGTGGCGCGATCGCCCTTCACAACAAAGATGTGATCCGCAAACGAAAAGGCGCTATTCAACCGGGGCGTGACCTTGTACTTCTGGGCGATCGCCTGCACCTGGCTCTCAACTTGAGCCGCACCCAGATCTTCGCGAAAATCCAAAATAATCGAGTCGTAGGTGCCTTGAGCCGCCAAACCGCTAAAGTTAGAAAGCGCCCAGCCCAGCCCAATCAGGAACAGCCCAAACAGCAAAAATCTTCTCATAACGCCCCAGTGACGGACAAGTTTGACTACCACCATAGCTCAAGCCTTGCTTGAATGTTGCGTTTGTAATGTTGCGGATGGTTAAGAATGGGGAGTGGGGAGTGGGGTTTTCCTAGCCAGGAAGCCTGAAGTCTGAGAGACCTATGTAGATCAACGCCTCCAAGAACGTTAAAACAGTTGTGCTTCGGACGATCGATTTCCAACGTGAAACTGGTGCGACGAAAGAGGCGATCGAATTCACTACCAACGACTTTAAGCAGCTAAGCACTAAGACACCTTTGTATATAGCGTCTGAACTAGGTGATGAAACCCAATTGGGAAGCATTCCTCCAAGCCCAATAGGGACTAGAAAAAGAAGCGCTGAACTAGCGAGACCCAAGCCGAGTGAGACTAAGAAGACATTGAATTTACGGTTGAATGAGATCATAGTTCTGTATTGAGTTCTGCACTGAATCATGGTTGTTGTCCAGACCTGTAACCGTTTCAAGTTAGTGTCGATTTCACCTTCTCTCTCCTTTCACCTCACTTTGCACCCTCATGGAACGCGGTCTCTTCTGGCTCCCTTTACTTGCCCTCTTCATCTGGCTTGCCTGGGCGGGTTGGAATGAATACCAAAAACTGGAAGCGTATAAGCTCTGGGCAGAGTCGTTTGAGCGATCGAAATACGATATTTACGCCGTGCTGGGGCAAAAGGGACGCGAACTCACCTGGGGCTTACCCACTCGCAAGGGAGCAGTGAACTTAGAGACGGTTTCTCTTGACAGCGTGCAATCGATTCGCGTGCTGGTGAATGAACAACCCGTGGACTTAGAGGCAGCACCTAATAAGGGACGCGCTGTTCTAGAGTTGACGATCGCCGATCGCCCTACTCCTATAAGGATTCCCTTCACCGAACCCCCGATCGCGGCAAAATGGGCAGAATATCTGCAAAAGAGCCTGCAAGGGCAATCGGAATTTTAGCTATCAGCGGTCAGCCGTCAGCTATTAGCTTTTTAGCCTTTAGACCCCTCTGCTTCCTCTGCCTTCTCCCCCTCTGCTTCCCCTGCCCCCACTCCCTACTCCCCACTCCCCTTTCTCCGCCTTCTGCCCTCTGCCTCCTGCCTCCTGCCTTCTCCTCAAAGATTGCGTGACGCTGCCGATAATTCCGGTTACAGTGATGGTCGTCAACTGCCAGCGTTGTTTCAGGCTGTTGTGGCATGGCAACTAATCCGCGCGATCGCGCCCTCAAGCGTCCCCAAACAAGCACAAATCTCCCCCAAAAGCCCCCCGTTACGGCTGCGTCAAAGCTGGTGCCTCACTTAGCAAATCGCTCAGTCAAGCATGGCTGGAATTTCCGTTTGCCACGGCTATCCACCTGGTCGGCGATCGTGACCATTTTGCTGGCGGTAGGGGGGCTTGGAGCTGCTGGGTGGCTGGGTGTACGACTGATGGTGAATCCTCAGACGCTTCTGTGGGTGAATCGCTTTTTGCCCGACTGGATTCCCATTCCCATCACCGGGTTGAAGCCGCCTCAAACGCTGGCAGCGATTCAGACTGAGCTAACTCAAGCAGGGCGGATCTCTGGCGCACTGGTTCCACTCGGCACAAACACCAGTTTTCTAGACCACAAAACAATCGTTTCTGATGTGCTGCTACCTGTGTTATCACGGCGACCCAATTGCCAGAGCGATTGCGAAAAAGTAGTCGAATTACGGGTGTACCAGACGCTCCCAGCGTCGCAGCGTGAGCAACGCTATCAATTACTCGATCAACTGACGATCGTGGGACCCGATGAATCGTTTGTGCTGGCACCGCTGATTAATGCTGGTGATACCCATCAAGGCTCTACCCGATCGCTGCCACTCATGACGCTTGAGCGCTTTAAGGGGAAGGTGCCGACCCAGGGCGTTTGGCTGAATCTGAGCGGTCGTTGGTTGCGCGGCGACAGCACGATCGCCTACGGGCAAGTGCTGCACTACAACCCCAGTCGAGTGCATCTGCATCTTATGACCGAATGGACGAGTCCAGCGGGAGAGGAACCCATCTGGGCAAACGTTACGGGAGCCAGCGTACCCAATCTGGTGATTAACCAGACGGTTGGCATGGAACCTCAGTTTCAGCTTTTTCAGGTAAAGCCGCGTAACTTTCTCGCCAGTCCGCTGAAGGTAGAGCCGCTCTCTTTACTGGAACCCGCGATCGACAACGGTACCTATGCAAATGGCTTACTGCTGGCTCGCAACGGGTTGTGGTCAACCGGGCTACAGTGGCTACAATCCATCAAGCGGCACGATCGCACGGGGCAATGGTCAGCCACGGCTCAAGCGCAACTGGCGCTCATCGCTCTGCACGCACAGGCAACGCGGACACAAGCCAATAAATCCTGGGCAAGCCCCAGCCAGCAGGTGCTCGCTAACCTGATCGATGGTCGATGGAGACGAGCTTTAAGCGTCTTCACTGCCAATGCTGAAAACAGCGCTGAAACAACCGCTCTCCTAAAAGCAGATTCTGGACGGTTGCAAAGTCGGATCGAAGCCGCGCTCCGGGTTAGCCCACAGCAACGGGATGTGAGACGTTGGGGGGCGCTACTCATCGCCGCCCGTCAAGGAAGCAAGGCGGCGATCGTCTGGCTGAAAAAGCAGCCCGGAAGCACCAGTACAGATCTTGCACAGGCAAACGCGCTCATTGCACGCCTGGAAGCTCCCACGGTAGAGAGTCCATCGTTCGACACCTTAGCGCCAGGTCAGCTTGTGGGTGTGGCGGATGTTCTGCCCAGCATCAATGCCTCTGCCTGGTTGAAGCCCAAGCGTTACCCAGCCTTGAAGCTAGACCAATCTCAAGCCTGGTATCGTGTACAGATCGCTGGCTATCAAGACGGGAAACGCTGGCGCTTCGCCAATACGTCCCTGGGTTTATCTGCGAAGGCTTCTGCTGATCGCCTCTGGAATCAACTGGGGCTAGCGATGGACTCTCCTCTGTCGATCGTGCTCTGGTTGCCCAATGGAGAGCAGCAAACCGTTTCTGCCAGCATTAAGGCAGTCCGACTCAAAGGTGATGGATTGGAGCTTTTAGCCGCTGGAGATGCATCACCTCCAGGGAGTACCAAACCAGGCACACCGCGCCCTTTGGCATACACTGAAACAGCTTTGCAATGGCAGGATCCACAGACAGTCCCCCTCTCCGACTGGGTGCAACAACAACCTGCCTGGGCAACCAGTGCGCTCCCCTTACTTGTCAAAGAACTAACACGGTCAGGCAACTTGCCAACTGGCATAGCAATCACCTGGGAGGCGCTAGAAGCATTGGGGCTGGGGAGCAATCCTGTACAGCTAGCCGCGCTTACCAGCAGCAACCCCTCTGATGTGATTGTGACAATCGATCCTGAAACCCTGGATGGACAAACTACCCAGACAACGAAGCGCACCACTCGTCGATCGCGCACCTTAGTTTTTTCAGCCACAGGCAAGTTGCTCTACAGCGAATGTTCGACTGACGCTGCCCTAACCTATCTGGCGATCGCCGATCTGGGTCAGGATGGTGGTCGTGCGATCGTGGCAAGTGGGTCTGAAAACTACAGGTTGTTACGTTGGTCAGCGAAACGAAAGCGTTTTGAATAGCACTGAGAGAAGACCAAAATAATCTTTCAACAGAGAGTAGGTGATTCTGGATGTAGCCAGCCAGTGAAAGGGATGTAAAAGCTTGCTGGGGGCTGTCATCAATTACGACTACATATCATTGGAAGCAAGGGTTCCAGCCCCTAGCCTGGTGTGTTGGGACGGGCGCGATGATGCTGATACCGCGAGCTTTTAGAGCTAATTGATGACGTGCCCTAGAAGGTGGGCGTATCCCGACCCAAATTTGTCTTTCGCTAACCTACCCCTTAGCCACTCATTGCTCACCATCAGTCCAATTTCAGCGCATTTGCAGGCACATCATCCCAAGACGTAACCGTGCGAAGACGAGCAATCCACCCCGCCGCAATTTGTTCATTGGTCAAATTGCTTTGGAACGATTGATGACAGTCTTGCGCGTGGTCTTCATCGCAACAGGCAATGCACGAATACAGGATGCCGGATGGATCAATTTGTTCGTTTACCCAAATAGACACGATCGCGTCCTCCCAGAGATCAAACTAGAGAAACTGAGCCGTCCTGCAAGCTGTCCTTAGGGCACAAATAGGTGCATTACAGGATGTAAGGCTCCGCAGGTCAACTTTAATTTTAGGATTCAATCTTCTTGAGGGCTCAATTGCAAGCGAAATGTGACAATTGGCAATCCTTCTATGCATTGTCTGCTTTTGATGACATAGCCGTACCAGCCATTAGCGTCAACGCCTCCCCTGTTACCCGGCAGATGCGCCAATCGGGTAACACAGTGGCTCCCATTTTTTCGTAAAAGGCGATCGCAGGTGCATTCCAGTCCAGCACACTCCACTCCAAGCGTCCGCAGCCTTCAGCGATCGCCCGCTGTGCGAGATAGAGCAGCAGTGCTTTTCCAATCCCCAGCTTGCGATAAGCTGGCAGCACAAACAGGTCTTCGAGGTAAATGCCTGGTTTGGTTAAAAAGGTGGAGTAGTTGTAGAAGAACAGCGCCAATCCTGCGACGGTGCCTGCCGTTTCTGCCAAAACGACTTCGGCATAGCGACGTTGACCAAACAGATGTTCGTGCAGGGCTTCTGGCGTGCCTGTAACTGCGTGAGCAAGTTTCTCATAATCTGCCAACGCTTGAATGAGAGCAAAGATGGTTGGCACATCGTCGGCAGTGGCTGCACGGAGATGAATGGGGTTAGGCATTCAGGACGAAAGGTAGGTGTTCGGTTAACTGGCGATCGCCAGCGAAGCCGTTTCGGGCTGACGAGTGGCGCGATTAGGATGAAGGCGATCGTCTAGATAACTGTACATGCCTTCACACGCATCGAAATAGATGGTAACGCCCTCTCGCCCCTGTTCCGCAAAGATAATTTGCGCTCCATAGTGAGGTGAGGTGAGGAAGTTCAGCCATCGAGCTACCTGGACGTAGGGCACAGCGAGTTTACCTAGACGTTCGCCATCCACAATTTCGAGCGAGAAGTTGAGTGCTGGTTGCATTGGAAGTTCCTCAATGTTCTGCTGTGAGTATTCTACACGCAAAACAGTATATTTGTACTATTAAGAAATTCTAATATCATCTTTGTTTAGAGAAAAGGCAGAAGGTAGAAGGCAGGAGGCAAGAGGCAAGGGATGAGGGATGAGGGACAAAAAGCTGGAGGTGACGGAGGAGTCAGAAGTCAGAAGCCAGGAGATGATTTTCAGTTGTGTCGTTTTTCTACACTAATGATTACTTAGGACTTACGCGGTTGAAGCTTGAAGTCTCGATCCCCCCTTAGTCCCCCTTCAAACGGGAAGAACCTCTAAAGCCCCCTTTTTAAGGGGTTGGGGGATCTCTTCTGCGTAACTCCTGTCACTGTTGAAACTCAAAACTCCTCTCCCCTCTCCTTTCTTCCCCTTCTGCCCTCTGCCCTCTGCCTTTACTCCACTCCTACTCCGCCTTATCCAAAAGTGCTTGCAACGCCGCTTTCATCTCTGCCTGAGTGGTGGGTGTGGTGCCAAATTGCCGGACAACAATGCTAGCGGCTAGATTGCCTAAAACGGTTGCCTCCCAGAGGGTTGCGCCAGCGATCAACCCTAATGTAAAGCCAGCCACGACGGTATCACCAGCGCCCGTTACGTCAAAGACATCGGTGCGGTTAAAGGCAGGAATGTGAAGCTCGGTGCCAGCGCGATCGAACAAGCTCATGCCTTCTTCGCCGCGAGTAATGAGCGCCTGTTGTGCCTGCGTCAATTGCAAAAGATCGTGCCCACCTTGCCGGAGTTGCGTCAGGTCAGCGGCATCACCGGATGGGTTGACCAGGGAATAACCAACGGCTTGCTCGGCTTCGGGCAGGTTGGGCGTGAAGACGGTTGCACCTTTGTAGCGATCGAGCCTGGTTTGGGCATCCACAATGCTGAGCGGATGGGCAAGGGCAGCAGCGATGACGGCTTCTGTAAGAGTGCCATCGCCATAGTCTGAGCAAACTACCGCATCAACTGTCCCAACGTGTTGCTGAATGTAGTCGGCAAGCTGACGCTGAAGGGCTTCATTGGGCAGTGCGTCTGACTTGCGATCGACCCGGACAATTTGCTGCGTCACCGATTGACGAGCGTGCCCCGAAATCCGCGTTTTGGTGACGGTGGGGCGATCGCTATCCAGAAAAATTCCCTGCGTATCAACACCTGCCTCTTCAAAAATACGCCGGAGCGCTTTGCCCTGGTCATCCACACCCAACAAGCCCACCGCTTTCACCTGTGCGCCCAGTTTCGCAAAGTTGTAAACCGCATTGGCACCTCCACCGGGCACCTGGCGCGTGGTTTCGTGGCGAATAATCAACACAGGTGCTTCACGGGAAAGGCGCTCAACCTGCCCGGTGAGAAACTCATCCAGCGTTAAGTCACCCACCACTAAAACCGTCGCTTCGTGAAAGCGATCGATCAGGTAAAACAGCCGCTCAGCCGCTGCTATAAGCTGAGCCGCAAAAGACGCATCAAAAACCATAGACGATCGCGCATGACCGAAAGTAAGCAACCAATATTATCTCAGTCAGAGTAACGTATGCGGGTGTTTGCACATGCAGCTTCGACAAAGAGATTTGTGTCTTGCCACCATGCCTACTTATTCACAGCATTTTTTAGGATGGCTTCGATCGCGTCGCTTTGCAGACGGAACTTGGGTTGAACGCTACCTCAAACCGGACGATTTGAAAACGCTCACTCGTCGTGAACTTGGTTTTGGCGATCTCGTCGATTGCGATGGTGTCCAAGCCCTTAAACCCAGAGGTTAGTAGCAAGGTGGGCTTTTCTGCCAATTGACCGTCGGGCTTCACAATTACGCCAACTGTACTTGTTCGAGAGTCTTTCATAAATGGGCAAGCATCGTCTGGGAAAGGACTCTCAATCTTCTCTGCGTTTTGGTAGCGCTTAGAATCGTACTCACCACCAGATAGCTTAACAGCCGCATCAACGAAGACAGTTGCATTTGTTTTAGCAGATTCAAGTGCCTCATCTTGCGTCTTTGGACCACTGAAGGCATACAAACTTCTTAGCTCGCGCGATCGTTCTGCATCTTTCTGTAGCTTAGCAAGTTGTTCGGGAGAAAGGGTTTTCGATCGCGGCTCATCAACCTTGCCATCTTTGCCGCCTGGAGTTGCGGATTTTGGAGGCTCGGATGCCTTTGGATCTGGGGCTGGGGGGGGTGGAACGTTCGTCTTGCCCGTCGTTTGCTTTTTCGGCTCTTTCTTTGGTTCAGGATCCTTTTTGGGGAAGAGGCCGGAAAAATCGCCTGAGTAAATATCAGGTGGTGGAAAGACCGGGATGGTATCAAGCGGGTAGCTATAAGGCTTGTTGAGGTCAGGTAGCTTAGTGCCTGACTCTACTGGGGGGGTTGGCTTAGTAGGTAACAGAGTTGGCACTTCATTCAGCCCTAACGACGGCAGTTGTCCTTGCTCGGCAGGCGACAGTTCCACAACCTGAACGCGCCGCTTGGTATCCAGTTCCTTTTCTGTATTAGCCAGCATGTTGGGCAACGCAGCCCACAGCAAGCCATGCAACCCCACTGAGGCGAGAACGGCGATCGAAAACGGTTGTCGCAGCACCATCAACGCTCTTTCCAGCGTTTCCTGGTTGAAGACGTTGGGTGCTTTTTTGGGCGAAAAGGAGTTGGACATAGCAGATAAATTCAGTCGGGGGCACGGGTGAGGCAACGGAATGATGCGATCGATAGAAACGCCCTGCTCAAATCTTAGCGTTCGCGGTTGGACTGGTTGAGCTTTGTTGCCAGTTTGGAAACTGTGAGGGGGGAGTGAGGGGTGAGGAGTGAGGGGTGAGGAGTAAAAGGAGGCAGAGGAAGCTGACAGCTAGTTCCTATTGTGTGCAAAAACGCTTTAGATTTTAGGAGAGTTACGAATGTTCAATCTTTTTGCCCATGCCACAACCGATCGTCATTTTGCCGGGTTATCTTGCGGGTGCTGTGGAGTACCGCGTGCTGGAACAAACGCTACAGTCATTGGGGTTTCCAACAGTGACGGTGCCTCTTCGCTGGCAGGATTGGGTGCCGACGATCGGGGGGCGATCGGTATCACCCATTCTCCGTATTCTAGATGCCACCGTCCGGCAAGTGCTTCAGCAGTATGGTGTGCCAAAAGTGACGCTAGTTGGACATTCTGCGGGTGGCTGGCTGTCACGCATCTATCTGGGCGAAAAGCCTTACTGTATTCATCCCAATGATGCTGCTGATTGTGTCTGGTCTGCCCGCGATCGAGTGACAACCCTCATCACGCTCGGCACCCCTCACACCAGCCTGGAACGCTGGACACGCAAAAATCTCGAATTCGTGAACCTTAGCTATCCTGGTGCGTTTTACTCAAACGTGCGCTATGTGTGTGTTGCAGGCAAAGCAGTCTTTGGCGATCGCGGAGCGATCCTGGGAAAACAGCGCTGGCGCAGTTGGTTGGCATACAGCAGCTACAAACTCACCTGTGGACAGGGCAATACCTGGGGCGATGGCATTACCCCGATCGCAGCCGCTCATTTAGACGGTGCCGAAAATCTTATTCTGGACAGCGCGATGCATTCACCCAGAGGCAACCGAGTTTGGTACGGGTCGCCTGGGCTGTTGGAACAGTGGACACCGTATCTTATGTAGGCAGGAAGCGGGAGAAGTTTTTAGTTGTTGGTTGTATAGCCCTCTGGGCATTCAAGAAAAGTTGCTAGAAGGGCAGAAGGCAGGAGTCGAAATCAACTCAAAATTCAAAACTCTTCCTCTATCCCCTTACTCCCTACTCCCCACTCCCTACTCCCTACTCCAACGAACACTGCCGCGTGAGTGCTTGTTTCAGCAGCGTGTTGTATTGTCTGCTGCCAACGATGTGAGCACCAAACCGCTCTAGATGGGGATTCATCATTTGGGCATCGAAGAGCATAAACTGTCGATCGCGCAACCGCTCTACCAGCTTTACCATTGCGACCTTTGAGCCGTCAGGAATGCGAAAGAACATTGATTCTCCAATAAAGGCACCACCAATGACCAGTCCCAAAATGCCGCCAGCGAGTGCGTCACCCTGCCAGGTTTCAAAGCTGTGTGCCCAGCCAGCCGCATGGAGCGATCGATAAATGTCCTTTAGCTCAGCCGAAATCCAGGTGGTTTCGCGATCGGCGCACCCTTCGATGACTGCCTCAAAATCTCGATCAACTGCTACTGTAAAGCGCTCCTGATTGAGGACACGCTGGAGCGATCGGGGATAGCGAAACCGCTCATCCAGGGGAATCAACGTCCGCTCTCGACTGGAATACCATCCCAGCGACTTTCCCGCCTCATCTGCCATGAGAAAGTAACCTTGGGCATATCCCTGGACGATCGAGTCAACATCAAAGCGATCAGTCAATCGTGCAACGCTCCCAGTCCAATTTGATGCAAGGATTTCATTATAGAAGTCTAAGTGGAGGAAGGAGGCGTAGGAGAGGCAAAGGGTGTAGGGGAAACGCCTTCTTACACTACGCGGCTGAGCTATACGTCTACTCCGCCGCTAACAAAGACTCAACCATAAAGGAGCAACTGCAATCATTAACAAAGCGCGGTCTGAAGCAAAAAGGTGCGCTTCTATAAATGGAAAACCAACTTAAATTCTCTGTGAAGAGAGCAAGCAATTTTAGTGAAGAAGACGTTAATACTCAAGCGTCACCTTACGTATTACGTAGAATGTTTCTGACACCACTTGAAAATAAGGCAGGTAGCAAGAGGTAGATAGCAAGGGTGCATCCCAATGTTGCAGAGCTAAGGTTTTTACAGTGCGAGCGTCTCGCTCGCGAGCGAGACGCTATTGATACAAAAATGGGATGCACTCGATAGCAAGAGGTGGGTAGCAAGTATTTACGTAACGTATCCAGGCATCTGCTGTAAGACAAAGTACTTTTGCCGTCACCCAAAAACACTAATACCAATTCTCTTTCAAGATGCACAAAATTGTATGCTGGGTAGAACAGCGTAACCCCCAACAATGGCTGAGTTCTGTTAGGTTTCGTTAGACTCATCCCAATCTACCGTTTGTCTGCAAGCTCATGTGGAATTGCTCTGAAAACGCGGCTGTTCACACCCTACGCCCCAAACCCTGTACCCTTTTCATCCTTCGAGGTGCTGAAACGTCAGCATGGATGATTGGTATGAAACCACAAATGTAAGATTACCAGGGAACTAGCGCTCATGTATCTCTTAATGGCTGTTGCTGCTGCGTTGTTTTACACTGTTGGTGGCATTTTCATGAAATTTTCAGCGGGCTTTTCTCAGCTAATTCCTACTGGAATGGTGTATCTATTCTTTCTTACAGGTGTTAGTTTACAAACTTACATCACCCACAATGCTCATCTAGGAATTACGTATATCTTGGTGCTTGGCTTGGAAGCAATGTGCGCTGTCTTGTTTAGCTTCTTTATCTTTAAAGAAAGCTATACGCCTTTGACTCTTGTGGGTGTTTTCTTGATTGCAGCAGGTACGGCATGTCTGCGAGGAAAAGTAGTGTAATTCAGCCAGATAGCTGCCGCCGAATGAAGGTTTCTTTTGCCAGTGCCAGCTATTTACAAACACGCCATTGGTGCCGTGCTCCCGTTGGCTGTCGCCATCGTTAATGTAATAGTCTTCACCCGATCGCCGCCGCAACGTATGGCAACCAGAAACCACCTGCCAGTTACCCGGAAGCACGAAGTCAGCCGCTGGCTATCCTGCCCTCAAGAATGTTGTTCTTGCGTCAAAAAGCGCTGAATCGTCGTTCCTTGCTTGCTCAACTCCAGATTAGCTCGAGTGAGGACTGTCTTTTCGCTGGTTCGCATGAGTTGTGTTGGGAAAGGGCGGGTTAGATGTCTGTGTTCAGACTACCCACAGCCACTCATGTGTTCAGACTACCCACAGCCACTCATCGGTGATAATGTCCCCAGCGCACAAACGTCGTCACGATGTAAATGATGATGGCACAACCAATAATAGATGGCACCACCGCAACGCCGCCATAGCCCCAGGAAAGAAACGGCACATTCAGTCCGTGCTGAGCTTTCAGCAACCTGTAAACCGTTTCTCCTAGCCAGACTCCGACCAATCCCGTCAGCACAAAGCCCAAAAACTTACCAGGAATCTGACCGGGAATCAGCATATTTGCAATCCAACCACAGACGATCGCAGCCATCAACTGCACCGCAATATGAGACAAGTCCATGTCTCCTCCTTAAGCATGGGTAGAAGGTTTAAAGCTTGGGAGTAACCAAACATCACCCTTGGCGTTCAAAGCTTTAAACACTTCTTACGAGGGATAAGCGAGCTCCACCGGAAGGTCTGCATCTTTTTTGCAGCTACCATCAATCGAGTTTGCCGACGGCTCGGACAGGAACGGTTTCATAACCGTCAACTAACACGCAAGGCACCTGGCGTTGGGCGCGTAACCTACCAACAGCCACTGCGACGCGAGAAGCAACCGATGCCCTCTGACCGTGAGACTCGTACAATTGAGACGATGGTTGAGTATTTAGAAACGGTTCTAGAGCGACCCCATCCCGTTTTTGGAGGGCTACCCATTTGCCCGTTCTCTAAAAAGGCGCGCTTGCAGAACAAAATCCTCTACAAAGTGCTGGCTCTGACAATGGATCAATTGCAAGCTGGCTCTGAACTCAGACAGGCGATCGCATCCTTCCAGACCAGCAACCAATACGATGTCTTGCTCGTCATCAGCCCTGACGAACAGGCGCTCACGGTTGATCAGGTGCAAGTCTTTGTAGAGCAGTTGAACCAGAGCCTCGCCCCGTTCGGTTTAACCGCCTTTGGTGGGCATCCCCAAGACACCTTCAACGTGCAAGGCATCTATACCCGCCAGGAGCCATTTATCAATCTCACCGTACAGTCACTCGCCGTCTTACAAGCCGCTTCCAAACAACTGACGCGCACAGCCTACTATCAGCACTGGTCAGCAGAAGAGCTACAACAGATTGGCTTCCACGATCGTGGCAATAGTGCGGGAGTGGGGAGTGGGGAGTAGGGAGTGGGTCAAAGGCAGAGGGCAGAAGGCAGAAGGCAGACTTCGGCGTGAGCGGTCAGTCGAACGAGGGCAGAAGGGGGGAGAGGGGCGAAGAGTAAGAAAGTTTTGAGTTTTGAGTTGATGGAGCGGTCAGCCATCAGCTTTTTCGCCTTTCGCCTTTCCCCTGCTCCCCCTGCTTCCTCTGCCTTCCTCTGCCTTCATCCCTCATCCCTCACCCCCTACCGCCCCAACTCCTGCGATCGCCCGTAAGCAGCCAGCACCGCTTCGATCAACGCCGATCGCAAACCAGCCCGTTCTAAGGTGGCAACCCCCGCGATCGTCGTGCCACCGGGACTTGTCACCTGATCTTTGAGCTGCCCTGGGTGTTGCTTCGATTCCTGGAGCAACTGGGCTGTTCCTTTAACCGTTTGGAGTGCGAGTTGCAGCGCGATCGATCGTGGCAAGCCTGCCGCCACTCCTCCATCTGCGAGTGCTTCAATTACCAATGCTACATAGCCTGGACCAGAGCCAGATAAGCCTGTCACGGCATCCATAGCGGTTTCAGGGACTTCGACCACCTCACCCACCGCTTCAAATAGCTGTCGTGCCTGTGCTAAATGCTGGGGTTGGGCATGGGTACCAGGGGCGATCGCCGTCATACCAGCGCCTACTGTGGCGGGAGTATTGGGCATCGCTCGTATCACTGGCTGCTCTGGAAACGCCGCTTCCAGCTTGCTTAAAGGCGTGCCTGCCAGGATTGAAAGCACCAATAACGGAGACGATCGTGCCGCCAGCGCTTTCTCCATCCCTGCTGCCACCACGCTAAAAATCTGCGGTTTAATTGCCAGTAACAGCACCTCTGCCTCGACTGCGGCTGAGTTCTCCGCTGTTACCTGCACACCATAGGTTTGTGCCAAAAACTCTCGCCGTTCTGCCTGTGGCTCACTCACTACCACATCATGGGGGGTATAAAGACTACGATCAAGAAGGCGGGATAACAGAGCTTCCCCCATTACCCCGCCACCAATCATGCCGAGTTTGATACTCAATTTAACTGTCTCCAAAAGTTGTTGGTTTTTGGTTGTCAGTTGTTAGAACCGTGCTTCTCTTCTGTCTAACAACTAACAACTAATGCCTAACAACTATTACTGCGCCATTCTCATGGGTTCGTTTGCCCAGGCAGGAGCGGGTGCTGCCTGACGAGTGGGGCGAGCCTGGGGTTGCTGCGGCTGCGGCGCTTCGTAGCCGGGAACACCCTGAGTGCTGACCTGAACGCAGCTAGGCGTGAACAGGAAAATGCTTTCGCCAATGCGCTCTTGATGACCATCGATCGCGTAGGTACCACCCGCCACAAAATCAACTGCACGCTGCGCCTGATCTGGATCCATGATCGTGAGATTCAGGACAACGGACTTGCGTTCGCGCAACGCTTGAATCGCCTGGGGCATTTCTTCAAACGAGCGGGGTTCCATCACCACCACTTCAGAAACACCGTTGACACCGGGCATACCAATGACATTACCCATTGGCGATGCACCCATTGCACCGACCTCTGTTCCGAGTGGAGCGCGTTCACGTAAGCGGCTAGGGCGACGTGTCCGGGCATCTTCTTGAGGGGCAGCGGGTTGAGCATGCTCCTGCTGGTAAAGATTTTGGTACTCCTCGCCATCCATTTCGTCGTACTCGTATTCGTAGTCCATAGGTTCGTTAAATCCCACAAAGTCCCGTAACTTGCTAAAGATGCTGCTCACTGTTCACGCTCCATCACGATCAGGGTTTAGATTGAAAAACGTATGGCGACCAGATATCAGGAATAACGCTAAATCTAGTCTGTAATATCGAAAGCGCTGGCAAGAGGATTGTCTCTTGAAACGTTGAGTGAAAGCCCAATGGATGAAGGCTTAGATCCGCAAACAATTTGTTCAGGCACCCCGCCCGCCTTAACCGAATTGAAAGAATAGTATACATCCAGATTCCAAAAATCAAACATGTCGTCAAAAGTTTTTTGATCAGGTGTTTAAATCATTGACATATCAGGCAGGCGAACAGGCTTATAGCGCTTCATTTGACCCAGCAGGAACCCTGCATTTAAGATACTCCATCTTTTGAAAAGCGCTTTACTTTTTCCTAAATTCCACAAACAATCTGAAATTTGGAAAAACGCTTTATTTTTTCTTAAATTTCACGAGCGATCGCAGGCTGCTGGGGCATCGTTCGACAGAATTTGGCTATGGCGCTAAGGACGATCGCCAAAGAGGATGCGCCCCAAGCGAATCATGGTCGTGCCTGCCTGCACCGCTAACTCGTAATCATTCGACATCCCCATCGACAGCACTTGCATTTGCAGATGGGGCAAGTTCTGTTGCCGAATCGTATTAGCTAATGCGGCTGTCTTTTGAAACGCCATCGTTGCGTCCACCGCAGCTAATCCATACGGAAGAATGGTCATCAACCCTTGAATGCTGAGATTTTCACACTGACTCAGTGCCGAAAGATTGTGCAAGAGATCGGCTGCCGACCAACCATATTTATCTGGATCGGGCAACAATTTCACCTGAAGCAGTGATTGTGGTTTTTGAGGTAACTGTGCCGCTAAGCGATTTAATCGTTGCGCCAGCTTTAAATCGTCGATCGAATGAATCCATTGAAAACAATCCAACGCCTTTTGCGCTTTATTACCTTGTAAATGCCCGATCAGATGCCAGGTGACATCCGTGAGATCACTCAGCTTTGCCTGTTTAGCCTCAGCCTCTTGCACCCGACTTTCCGCAAAATCACGCACCCCAGCCGCATACGCTTCTCGCATCGCCTCGACTGAAACTTGTTTGGTGACGGCAATGAGCCGCACCGAATCTGGCAGTGCTTGGCGAATTTGGGCAATTCGTTCTGCGATTGTACCGCTAAGCGGAGAAAACGCTCTCATTGAAATGTTTGTTTATAAATCACCTGAAGCTGGTTGTAGTCTTGCTGCTGCCCCTGACGACGCAAGACCCGCATACGGTTCTCGACCAGGATGCGAGCATCCGTCCGGGTAATCGGCTCAAATTCCAGCCCGTCGTCTCCATTGGCAACTAGAAAGAACAAACGCTGTGCATAAAGCGTTGTGAATAACTCACGCGCTGCATCAATAAGACAAACTCTGAAAAGCAAGCCAAAATTCGGATGATTTAGATAGTTTTCGTTGCTCATTCAGGTCTAAACGGCGCGACGATGAAAATAATCCAACGTAAAGTCGGTATGCCATCACTTTACGTGATAACGATGCCTTCGTAGCAGGTTTTGTGGGGGAGGGAGGTGAGGAGTGAGGAGTGAGGGGTGAGGAGTTTTGAGTTTTGAGTTTTGAGTTGGGCGGTCAGCGGTCAGCTTTCTTTTTACCTTCTGCCTTTTACCTTTTACCTTCTGCCTTCTGCCTTCTCTCCCTAAAGTTCCCACCCCCACACCAAACGGGCACTCCATAGCCCGATCAAACTGACGATCGCCAACCAATCACCCCAGCGGAGTTGAAACTGGTGCCACTGTACCTGGTGGTCGTTGGGACTGGTAAAGCCACGAACTTTCATGGCGCTGGCAATTTGTTCTGCCCGCAAGAGCAGGTTGTTAAGAAGTCGCTCAGCCACAATGAGCCAGATTTGCAGTGCCCGTCGCCAACCGAGTTTACGCCAGTTGATGGCACGGGTGCTGATCGATCGCACCAAATTTTGCACTTCTTCCAGGACGAGCGGAATGAAGCGGAGGGAGAGGGTGAGTGTGAGAGCAATTTCGGTAATGGGTAGGTTGAAGCGACGGAGGGGCGACATCCAATCTTCGATCGCGGCAGTAATTTCTTCGGGTGCTGTTACCAGTAAAAAGAGGTTGGTGCTGTAGAGCAGGGTAAACAGTAGGGTGCCGTAGCGAATGGCTAAGTCGAGCGATCGCTGCGTTACGGTTAGAGAACCGCGTTGGAACAGCACATAGCGATAGTCCGTCGGCTGCGGCAAAGCAACATCTGGCGCGGTTCCGGGTAATGGTAAGACAGTGGGCTGACCAACGCCCCAAGGGTTATACCAGGGACGTGGTGCAGGGGTAGGCGGCAACGTTGCGGGCTGTTGGGCAAAGGCAAGTTCATCCACTGGTAAGCGAGCTTGATGGCGTGTTTTCAGCCCATCTGGAAGAAACATCGTCAACGCAAAGACCATGAGACTCAGCACCAGCAGCCAGACCATTTGCTGTCGCCAGACGCGCAGAGGAATCCTGGCAAGAATGGTCACGATCATTAGAAACCCAACCAGCAGCAAACGCCAGAACGAATTGGCTAGCAAAGGAGCCGCCAAAAACGTCATCAACCACGCTAGCTTGATCCGTGGATCGAGACGGTGCAGCCAGGTGATGGGTTGTTCCAGGTACAGTCCTAGAGGAAGGGAGCGCAGAAGATCCATGAATAGTTTTTAGTTTTTAGTTTTTAGTTTTTAGCGGCTGACCGGGAAAAAGTCTAACAACCAGCAACTAATCACTACGTTCGCACTCACCGGACGCAGACAACCCTTGCAGCAAATCGACTACATTGCAACGTTCCAGCGCGGCACGATTGTTAGGTGTAGAAGCGTCATCTTCACCATACCTGAATGCGCCTCGCTGTCTCCGGATCACTCACTTCATACACAGATTCACTAGGCGTAAGAAAGGCTTCCTGATTCTTCTCTCCCAAGTTCTGTCTCTGCTCCGCCACAAACTCCGAAATATCTTCAATGCTGACAATCCATTCACGGGAATACTTCAACGCTGCTTCTCCCTGCAAACCTAGCTGAATTGCTCGACGCTCTAGCCGATTCCCCATTGGATCATGATCTGGGTCCCACTGTAACCGAACGTCTGAACGCTTCACTTTAAGACTCCAGGCTGCCTGGTCTTCATACAATTCTGGAATGTGCTTCGAGTGAACCGCTTGACTCAATATCCAGTCAAATGCTGATCGCTGAATCCGAATTGCCAATGTCACTTCTTGACCTTCTTTCCGTCCCCAGCCAGACCGATACATCATCCATAAAAAATTCGGCTTAATCCAAGTCATCCGCGACAACTTGAACTCACTGCCAAAATAGCCATGCTCTGCCGCAAAATGCCCAATCTCCGGTCTATATGCCTGATAGACCACGATCGAATCCGCATCATACTGAGCCAGAATCACTTTGCCTGTCTCTGGCCACCTTTCTTGCTGTTGCAGATACGGTTCAACTTTCAATTGCATCGGATGATAAACCCAAAATCTTAAAGCACTGTTATCACAGACAATTTAAGACACCTAACAACTGATTACACACGAGTTGCGCGGTTTGCGGTGACTCGATCGACTTCTCTTGTCTTCTTACCGCGCCACAGTAGTCGAATGGGTGTGCCTGTGAAGCCGAGGGACTTGCGAAACTGCCCTTCGATGTAGCGGCGATAGTTGTCGTTGAACAGGGCGGGATCATTGACAAACAGGGCGATCGCGGGTGGACGGCTGCTGACCTGAGTGCCGTAATAGATTTTGCCTTGACGACCCTGACGCGTGGTAGGGGGTGAATGCCAGCCCACCGCTTCTTCCAGCACTTCATTAATCACAGAGGTTGAAACACGGCGTTTCTGCTGCTCAGCGGCGATATTCACCATGTCCAGAATTTTTTCTACCCGCTGTCCGGTTTTGGCGCTGATGAAGATTACGTCTGCCCATTCGGTGAAGTGG
The DNA here is from genome assembly GCA_019359375.1 of Lyngbya sp. HA4199-MV5. Classification (GTDB taxonomy): domain Bacteria; phylum Cyanobacteriota; class Cyanobacteriia; order Leptolyngbyales; family Leptolyngbyaceae; genus Stenomitos. The sequence goes on along the minus strand of JAHHHL010000001.1, from coordinate 131,726 downwards.
AGGCGATCGCGCACCAGCTTTTCGTGGTCGTAGATGGTGTAGGAATCTTTTTCCACTGCATCCCACTTATTTACTACGATGACGCATCCTTTGCCCTCATCGGCAACCCGTCCCGCTAGCTTCTGGTCTTGCTCGGTCACACCATCCAGTGCATCAATCACCAGCAGCACGACATCTGCACGATTAATGGCTTTAAAAGCGCGATTAATGCCAAAAAATTCGGGACCGTATTCCACCTGCTTTTTCTTACGAATGCCAGCGGTATCGATGAGGCGATAGGTTTGTTCGCCGTGCTGCACCACCATGTCGATCGCGTCTCGCGTCGTGCCTGAAATGGGGCTGACGATCGAGCGGGTTTCGCCCACAAACGCATTCAGCAGGCTCGATTTACCCACATTGGGTCGTCCCGCGATCGCCACCTTGATCTCATCCGACACTTCAATCTCGTTGGCGGGTGGCAAATGCTCAATCAACTGATCCAGCAGTTCGCCTGTGCCGTTGCCATGAATGCCCGAAATCGGGAACGGTTCGCCCAAGCCCAGCGACCAGAACTCAGCAGCCTGCGCCGCGCCCTGCTCCACCGATTCGCATTTATTGACTGCTAACAAAACTGGCACCGTTTGTTGCCGCAGCCAGATGGCAATTTCTTCATCAGCCGAGGTCAGCCCCATTTGCCCATCCACCACAAAAATCGCAGCACTGGATTCTACGAGCGCTGCCATCGCCTGTTCACGAATCAGGGGCAAAAATTCGGTGTCGTCGTCAAACACCAGACCACCCGTATCCACCACTTGAAACTCTCGATCGCGCCAAAAGGCTGGCTTGTACGTGCGATCGCGGGTCACGCCGGGTTCGTTAAACACAATGGCATCCTGCAACGCCGACAAGCGGTTAACAACCGTAGACTTGCCCACATTAGGACGACCGATAATAGCAACAATAGGCAAGGGCATGGGAAGAAAGGATAAAGGCTAGAGGACAAGGCTAAAAGATGAAGGATAAAGGCTAAAAGATAAAGGATGAGTACAGCGCAACGGCTCATTTATCGCTCAAGTCTTTCATTCTAGCGATAAGTCGTGAACTCGTATTGCTTTGCACATTACCCGATGACAATCCGTTGATGGGCGATGCCGATTTCAACTCACAACCTGCATCCGCTCACTCGCTAGGATAAGGTAGACAGTCTTAGCCGCGATCGATGTTGATTTTACTGGTAGAAGACGATCCAGCCCAACTGGAACCCTTGCAGGCAGCACTCTTACAAGCTGGACATATTGTTGACGCGATCGAAGAAAGTGAGACGGCGCAGTGGTTGCTCACCCAAAAAGAATACGATCTGCTGATTCTGGATTGGATGTTGCCTAAAATGAGTGGGGTTGCGCTGTGCCAGGAGTATCGGCGATCGGGCAAAACGGCTCCAGTGCTGATGTTGACTGCCAAGGATACGATCGCCGATAAAGTGACTGGGCTGGACGCTGGAGCGGATGATTACCTCGTCAAACCCGTCGATGTGGTCGAGCTACTGGCGCGAGTGCGTGCCCTGCGACGACGATCGCCCCTCTGGCAAGGCGATTCGCTCACAGTAGATGCCCTACGGTTGCACTTGAATAGCCTGACCTTAGAATGCCATCACCTGACGACCCAACTTTCTAGCCGAGAATTTCAGCTCATGGAATATCTCATGCGCCACCCTCGCCAAGTGTTGTCACATAGCCAAATCGAACAAGCCCTCTGGGGCTGGGGCACCGAACCCGAAAGCAACGCCGTCACTACCCTCGTTCGTCGGTTACGGCAACGCCTACAAGCCATCAACGCCAAAGATTGGCTAGAAACCATCTACGGCATGGGCTATCGGTTGCAGCCGCCGGGAAAGTGAGGAGTGAGGAGTGAGGGGTAGGGAGGCGGGAGTAGGGAGTTTTGAGTTTTGAGTTGATTGAGCCGACCCTATGCCTTCGGCAGGCTTCGCCAACGGAAGCAAGCTACATCCCTCATCCCTTGCCTTTTACCCCTTCTGCCCTCTGCCTTCTGCCTCCGCTTGGCTGAGCGCTCACGTCGAAGCCTGCCTTTTCTAAAAACTAACAACTAACAACCAACAACTCTCCTTCCCCTTCCCATGTTCACTCGCAGTCGTCGCAATCTCGCTTACTGGTTTGCCCTTTCGATGGGTAGTATTCTTGTTCTCTTTACAGGCGTGAGCTATTACCTGGGTGTGCAAGGGCAACTCCAGTCCTTTGATCAGGCGTTGCAAAAAAAAAGTAAGGCGATCGCAGCGGGTGCCACGATTCGCTTTTATCAGGGGCAGTGGCAAATTGAGCCGGAGGATGCCCCATGGATGAGTGGCGATCGCCTAGCGCGCAGCAGTGAATTGGTCTACGTCCGCTGGTACGACAAAAAGGGCTTTCTAGTCAGGTTCATTGGCTTGCCTGCGCCCCTTCGTTTGGCTCCTGTACCGGAGTTTCAGACGATGGTGCTGAGCGATCGTCAAAATGGGGCACAGTCAACCGGTCAGTGGTTACGCCAAGTCACGCTACCCTTACTGCAAAACCAGCAATTGGTCGGCTATCTACAGGTGGCAGAACCACTCACTGCCATGCGTGAAAGCTTAGAGCGAGTGCGCTTCTTTTTAGCCCTGGGTCTGCCTCTCACGCTGGGCTTGATTGGTATCACGGGTTGGTTTTTAGGTGGGGTTGCCATTCAACCCACTCGTCGGGCATACGAGCAGCTACAACGGTTTACAGCCGATGCGTCCCACGAATTACGGGCACCCTTAGCCGCCGTACTGAGTAATGCTCAGGTTGGCTTAATGGCACCCGAAGACGGTGTTCAACAGCGCCTACGGCTTGAAAAAATCGTTGAAACGGCAAAGTCAATGAGTGCGCTGATTGGCAACCTGCTGTTTCTCTCCCGGCAAGAGGGTCCACTTGTTCCAGCCAGCTTAATCCGGGTGGATCTGATGCCTCTGCTGCGATCGCTCACAGAGGAGCAAGCCGAGCAAGCAAGTATGTATGGCTTAGCCTTGACAGCCCAGCTACCTGAGCAGACTGTCACCCTAAGCGCTGACCCTGACTTGCTGCGACAGGCAGTGACAAATCTGTTGAGCAACGCGTTTAAGTACACGCCGTCAGGGGGCACTGTACAACTCCGGCTGACTACCACATCGCGCTATGCCGTGATTCAAGTCCAGGACGACGGCATTGGCATTCCATCTGCCGATTTACCGCACATTTTCGAGCGTTTCTATCGAGTTGATACGGCACGATCGCGCCAAACAGGGGGCTTTGGGCTAGGGTTGGCGATCGCCCAACAGATTATCGCCGCTCATCGAGGACGCATCACAGCAACCAGCACGCTGGAAAAAGGATCAACCTTTCAAATCGAGTTACCGCTTAAAGGATGAAGAGAGCTTGTTGAATCGTTGTCCAAGCTAAGCCGCTGTCACCACTCAACCTGCCCCCGCCGCACCATTCAACATCGATTCATAACCTTGACAGGTTCCGCTAAGGCAGTGCCAACCGCTCGCAGGCTTTGAGGATGCGAGACCATATCTTTATGTAACGGCACCCATACTTTCACGCCTCGACCGACTGACACTTGTGAACTGCTAGCAGGCAAAATCATGGCATCGAGTGGTGTCCAAATAGACGTGAAGTTGACTCGATCGAGCGTCGCAATGTCCTGGTTTAAATCTTGTAGAAAGGAATGAGACGGGCGCATTTGCATACAACCCAAACGCAGCGATCCATAGGCAACCCAGGTGCCCTTGTGGGGAGACGAAAGGGTGACAAACCGCTGCACCCGATCAAGTCCACCCAACCGCTGAAGGTAATATCGCCCCACGATGCCGCCCATGCTAAAGCCCAGCAGATCAAAGGGGGTGTTCGGCGGAAAGGCGCGATCGGCATAGGTTGCTACTTGCTGCGCCAGACCTGCAAGGCAGCCATCACCATTGTTCGGCGTAAGATTCAGGTCGTGGGTTTCCCAGCCTAACCGATTAAGATAGCGCGTCATGGGATTGAAGATTGCGCCCGTATCCCACATGCCATGCAAGAGAAGAATAGGGTTGCGCGGAGTTGCAGTGTTCATCGCATTTATCCTGTTACAGTTCGAGTCTAAGCTGGGTTAACACCTTTTCAGACCTGTGTTGGGACAGCTCGCGAAATGGCTTAAGGAAACCCCTACACTATTTAGATTTGTTCAAAAAATAATTAATAAATTGCAATATTACCCCTTCTGTCCTCATAAAACCGCGATAATTTGAGTCGAATGGTTTGGCTTCATCCCCCTTTTTGACTAACCGTGGCGTGAGCAGATCGGTACGCATTTCAGGAGCAGTTGCAATGAGCAGTTTCGTTAATTTTCTCAAAAATTTATTGTCTGGTCTTTCTTCCTTTGTCGGTGGGCTGTTCTCTAAAAAAGAGAAAGCTGCGATCGCAGGCACAGAATCCAAACCCCGTAAGGCAAAGAACTCTGGGTATTTTCTAGAGCTTGATGATGCAAAGGGCATCGGCAATAGTGTGGCAGCACCAGCTAAAGCAGCCGTTGCAGCCGTTAAGTCTGAGGTTGGTAAAGCAACCGCCAAGCCAGAGCCTGCCAAAGTAGAAGCAGCAAAACCAACGCAAACCACCAAGGTCGCAGCCACAGCTGAGAAGGTTGAGCCCAAGCCTGCCGCAGCCAATGCAGCGCTAAACTTGCCTCAACCCACAGTGACAACGTTTGCACCGAACTATCTCGCACCTACGGGCAGTTCAAACGGTCGCCGTCGTCCCGGTGCAAATATGTCTTCCTTTTTGGATATGGCACGACAGGTAAAGACCTCATCTTGAGCGTTTTGCCTGAAACGTCATCGACTGCGGTAGCTGGTTGTGGTTAGCTGTTGGTGGTAAAAGATGGCAAAGGTGCTAGGAGAGGATTTTACTCTCCAGCGCCTTCGTCATACGTACCCATAACTGTAATGAAAAGGAATACGGCACACAGAAACGCCTTGAGAGCAGTACTCTTTACCCTCAAGGCATTTCTTGCCTAGCAACTCTTGTCTAGCAACCGTCAGACGGCAAGCTTCAGCCTTGCTCCCATCGGGAATAAATTGGCATTCTAGTCATGATCCCTGCATCGTGAACACTTGTGCAGTTGTATCAGCGCACTTGCAGGGGGTGAATGAAACGCCGCTAGCTGCTTCATCGAGACAAAGCCTGCTCGGACGGTTTTACAGAGTTTGATTTGATTCAACAGCGCTTTCGTAAGCTTTACGCTCAGCGGCTTCATGCTCATAGGATTTGAGGACAACCCAGAGCGCGTGAATAATACCGGGTACATACCCTAATAGTGTCAGTCCTACGTTGAGGAGAAACGTGAAACCCAAGCCCGAAGTCAAGAAAACGCCGAGTGGTGGTAGAACGATCGCCGAGAGGATGCGCAGTAGTTTCATAAGTCCCCCTATCTTGCTTTTTTAATAGTCTCGAATATTCACATTGTCGGGGTAAACAATGCTTGCTAGCCTCTCTCCCAAGAGCGAAAAGATAGTCGTAAAGCTTTAGTGTCACTCAGCCAGAACGTTAGGAGTGCATCCCAGTTTTGTATCAAGAGTGCGAGCGTCTCGCTCGCGAGCGAGACGCTCGCACTCTGAAAGACTTTAACTCTGCAAAATTGGGACGCACCTAACGTCAGCTTTACAAGAAAGAACGACAAGCTCAAGGCAGCGGCAATCCCAGTCTTGGCAACACCCCATGAATGACAGCGCACCGCAGACCCAAAAAAAGAAGGCTTGAAACACAATCTGCGTTCAACCCTTCTTGGATCAGCCTTGTTACAGGGAGTGAGAATCTTCAAAGACGTGCTTTAAAGAAACGAAAGTTTACAGAGAACAGGTCTCTAGTCAATCATTTTCTTCACGTTGTCTTTCACATTTTCTACGGTGTGTCGTCCTGAAGCCTCTGCTTGCTTCGCTTGACCTTCTGCCTTTGCCTGAGGATCGCCGGTAACATCTCCAACGACTTCTTGAATCTTACCTTCAACATTTTTGGCAGTCGCCTTGATTCTATCTTCTAAGCTCATGATACTCTCCGGTTTTGATGTTAGAAAAAGTGCTACTTGAGAACGAAGGTACTGATCAATTCGCTTCATCCCTGCTAGCACACCAACAATTTACTAGGAGCAATCGCCTTTAACAGTCTCTCTTCAGAGAGAACTCTAGCACAACCGATTCAAGCCGAAAGATAGAGAACGATTTAGGGGCTACATGCTTGGACAAGAAGACGTATCAAGAGCGCAGCAAGCGTTTGCGATCGCTGGCAACGTGCTACTTATTACCCGCTTGACAACCGTTCTTGCTCAAGTATGGGCGGGGTGAGAGGATGCCCAATTCTGTTAGCCATCGCCTCTTCTAGAGCGCAGACTTCAGAGCGCATAAGGTCATTTCAAGCCTGTTATCGCAACGATCGTGGCGTAGACTTTCCAGTCATGCCGGTTAGGGCAAGGCTAGCGGCGAATTTAAGATCAGAGTGAGATCCTTATTAGGATTAACCACAATGACATCGGCTCGCTTTTTGCCAAAAATCAAACCACCCAGGGCACCAGCACCGCCACCAATCAAAATCTTCCCAAGCGTAATGCGTTTTTTGCCCGTTACGCCAGAAATAATGGCAGCCGCCCCTGCCCCGATCGCTGCTCCCTTGAGCACCGCATCTGTGTTTGTCCCTGGAACGATCTCTTGGGTTTTCGTCACCACTTCAGACGTGGCATCGATCGGCAAAACGGTGCCATTTTCCAACGTAATCTCTTGAGCATAAAACTGCGACCCTCCGTCTACAGGTCTCAATTCCCCTCTAATTTGGCTACCTGCTCTCACCAGAATCTGCCCGTTAGAGGAGCGAATGTTTCTGGCAAGCAGCAGTGTCAGAGGGCTTGTTTCGGTTGGTGAAACGACAATTTTTTCGGCACCATCATACCTCACAGGCAGTTGCGTGCCAGTGGGAATCGCAAGGCGGCGAGGCGACTGTTGTGACGGAAAAAGCTGCGCCACCCGATAAGGGGAAGGAGTTGCTGTAGCGGTAGAGGCGATCGCCAGAGGAGCGATCGCAGTTGAAGCCATACTTAGAGCTATTGCAAAAGCAGTACCCGACTGCCATCGACGAAAGTTAACCATAAGGAGTCACCCGCATTAGATGCTTCATAGACTTGATGAGAGATTAGAAGGTTCCGGGGAAGGGGTGAGGAGTGAGGGGTAAGGAGTGAAGAGTGAAGAGTTGATTGAGCCATCAGCGGTCAGCGGTCAGCTTTTTAGCCCTACTCCCTACTGCCTACTGCCTACTGCCTTCTGCCTTCTGCCTTCTGTCTCCTATCGCCCTTTCAACCGTCTCAGCAACCAATTCAGTCGAGTTTCTGCCAGCGCCACGTTATCTTGTGCGTCCTGGGTTAGCTCATTTTGAGGTAGTTCAGTGGTTTCAACCTGATTGTTGCTGCCGTAGCCCAGTTGATTGACGGTTACTCGCAGCCGATGAGAGAGAAAAATTGCCAGAGCGCGATAAAAGCGTGATGCAAAACCAATATCCTGGCGCAATTTTGTGGCGAGTCGTTCTCTAGGAATGGAAAGAACCAGTGCTTTTTGAGTTGCTGTAACGGTGGCAGAAGGTGGGCGGGTATCGATGAACGACATCTCGCCAACCACTTCGCCGCTGGAGAGTTTTGCAATCTCACGATCGCCCGTTGCAGCTACTGAAACGCTGAGCGTGCCCTCCAGCAAAATGTAGAGCGTGTCGATCGGGTGCCCTTCACGAATGAGTACAGTGCCAGCCACAACCTCCTGCCGAACGGCTGTTTCAATGACCCAATCAATATCGTCATCATCCAGTTCACCCAGGATGAACAGAACTTTCTTCATGCGTTTATGCCATGCCTATGCAACCAGAATAGCCTTTGCTTCCTGAGACATTCTCGTGCTGCTTACCGTTTTACCCGAAGAAATGACTGGCTGGACGGTCAAACAGACAAAATTCTTTAGAAGCTTGAAAATTTGTTGTACCTACCTTAGGAATGAGAATTCAATCATTTCGCTACTTTCTTGTACGGGCGGACGACCGATCGCCCCTCCAGAAGACTAGGGGCTGTCATCAATTACGACTACACATACCTTTTAGCAAGGGTTCCAGCCCCTAGCTCCGTGTGTTAGGACGGGCGCGACAATGCTGATACCAAAGGTTTTGAAGCTGAATTGATGACGCGCCCTAATGTTCGATCTTATTTAAGCCGCGATCCTTAAAAAGTGGCATTGGGCAGTTTGTCTCACTGCAAGAACGCTTGCACAGACGTTGTAAAAGCGTGTGGCTGCTCCAGATGGACAACGTGACCGCAAGCAGGAATGATCTGTAGTTGAGCTACTGGGCAGTCGTCTGCAATAGCTTGATTGATGGCACAAAATTTGCGATCGCGGTCTCCCACCAGCAGCAAAAGCGGTTGCGTATGGTGTGGTAAAGATTTCCACAGAGACGGCTGCAACCCTGTGCTGAGTTGACGTAATGCTTTTGCTAGCTCTGGAGGACGGTTTTGGGATCGTCGTGCCTGCACTTGCTCAAAGGCGGGATGATGACGCAACGTCTGAAACAATGGCTGGCTGTACCAATTAGACAGAAAGGACGGGAAATCGGCTTCGAGCTGGTCTGCCAGGGTGCGATCGTGCTGTAACCGCGCCGCTCGTTCAACGTCCGTTTTCAAACCGGGAGAGGCAGATTCCAGCACCACTTTTGGGAAGCGTTGGGGAAAATGCAGCGCCAGGTAAAGCGCCAACCGTCCACCCATTGAGTAACCCACTAGAAAACAGCGCGAAAGGTGCAGACGATCAAGCCACGCCACGATCGCGTCTGCGGTTTGTGGCATGGTGTAAAGGTCAGCATCGCCTTCGACGATCGTCTGACCATGACCGGGCAAATCAACCGTGAGGCAGCAAACGTGAGACGCTAGAGGGGCGATCGCTGTGTCAAAATCAGCATGACTGCCCATAAACCCGTGCAAAAACAGCACCACTGGCAGATCTCGACAACCGTACATTTTGTAATAGAACCGATACCCCATCGCTGACCTTTTAGCCTTCATCCTTTAGCCCTCATCCCTCACCCCTCACCCCTCGCTCATTCATGAGTTTGACTACTTTACCAGAAGGGTTACACCAACCCTCGCTGCTCCAAACCCTGGCGCTGGTTGCTCAGCCTATTGAGTTTCTTGAACGCTGCACCCAGCGATATGGTGACACCTTTACGACCAGAGTGCTGGGCTGGCAATCGCCGCCTGTGGTCTTTACTGGAAATCCAGCCGCGATCGCGCAGATTTTTACCGCTCCAGCCGATCGGTTTGAGTTGGGTAAGGTCACTCATGTGTTTCGACCATTGACGGGCGATCGCTCGCTCATGATGCTCGATGGTGAGCCACACCAACAGCAACGACAGCTTCTCATGCCGCCGCTACATGGCGATCGGATGCGTACCTATGGGCAACTCATCTGCGATCTGACCCGGCAAGTCATTGCAGACTGGTCGCTGCATCAGCCCTTTTCCATTCGGGATACTACCTCTGAAATTTCGCTGCGGGTGATCTTGCGCGTGGTGTTTGGAATGACTCCTGGATCGCGTTATCACCAGCTCAAGCAATTGCTTCACACCCTACTAGAGTCGGTGACATCGCCCCTCTACTCCAGCCAGTTTTTCTTTCCCCTGCTGCAACAAAACCTGGGTAGCTGGAGTCCCTGGGGTGCGTTTTTGCGACAACAACAGCAAATTGATGAGTTGGTGTATGCCGAAATTCGAGCGCGACGATCGCAGTTTGACCCTTCGCGGGAGGATGTTTTGACCTTGCTGCTAGCGGCACGGGATGAGGCAGGGCAGGGCATGACCGATGAGGAACTGCGCGATCAGCTCATGACGCTGCTGCTGTTGGGGCATGAAACGACGGCATCCGCGCTTTCTTGGGCGTTTTATTGGGTGCATCAAGAGCGATCGGTGTTGAAGCGACTCCGGCAAGAACTGGAGCCATTGGGACATGATCCCAACCCCGATCGACTGGCTCAGCTTCCCTACTTAACAGCCGTTTGCAAAGAGTCCCTGCGGCTTTACCCGATCGCGCTCATCTCCCAGCCGCGCAAGGTCAAAGAGCCTGTGGAAATTGGCGGTTACGCTTTTGAACCTGGCACTATTGTCATTCCCTGCATTTACCTGGCGCATCGCCGCGCTCAAACTTATTCCAATCCTGATCAGTTTCAACCAGACCGCTTTCTGCACCAAAAATTTTCGCCCTCCGAGTTTCTACCTTTTGGCGGTGGCTCACGGAGTTGCATTGGTGCTGCCTTCTCGCTCTATGAGATGAAGCTGGTGCTCGGAACGATTCTGGCTCGGTATGAGTTGGTCGCAACAACGCAAGGTACCGTTAAACCAGAACGGCGCGGCATTACGTTTGTGCCCTCCAAAAACTTTCGGCTCAGCGCGATCGCACGACGCAGTTCTCCTTCAGCCGTGGGCATTAGAGGCTAGGGGCTGTCATCAATTAATACTACACATCAATTGCAGCAAGGGTTCCAGCCCCTAGCCTGGTGAGTTGGGGCGGGCGCGATGATGCTGATACCGCAAGATTCGGAGCTAATTGATGACACGCCCTAGGCAATGAGAAGTCAATCAGATCGACGTTTGGTAGCGATTGACTTGAACAACGTGAAACCAAACACGCCCGCAGACGTTAGGTTATCCTGCGGGAAGCAAGCTACGTAAACTCAACCTAACCGACCAAACGTCAAGGTTATTTAATTCCCATTCCTAACCTGTAACGTGCCACGATCGATCAGGCTGAAAGCTCATTATCTGGTGCTGTGGGCTTCTTTTCAAAGGTCAACGCGCCATCTACCAGATCGATCAAAATGGTGTCACCTTCGGCAAAGGTGTTTTCGAGAATTTTGGTGGCGATCGGGTTTTGCAGTTGGCGCTGAATGGCTCGCTTAAGTGGACGAGCGCCATAGACGGGATCGTAGCCCGATGCCGCCACGAAATTTTGCGCCCTGGTGGTGAGTTCTAGCGTCAGCTTTTGGTCTGCCAGCAAGGATTGAATGCGGTTGAGTTGGAGGCGCACGATCTGACTGAGTTCGTTGCGGGTGAGGGTGTGGAAGATGATGATGTCATCCACGCGGTTGAGAAATTCGGGGCGGAAGTGCGATCGCAGGGCATCCAGTACCCGCTGCTGCATCTCTTCGTAGCGATCGTCGTCGCCGGACAAATCTAGAATGTGATCGCTGCCGATGTTGCTGGTCATGACAATCACCGTGTTACAGAAATCGGTGGTGCGTCCCTGCCCATCGGTAATGCGTCCATCATCCAGCACTTGCAGGAGGACATTAAAGACATCGGGGTGAGCCTTTTCGACTTCATCCAGCAATACAACCGCGTAGGGTTTGCGGCGAACGGATTCCGTTAATTGCCCGCCTTCTTCGTAGCCCACGTAGCCAGGGGGCGCACCAATGACTCGCATCACCGAGCTTTTGTCCATGTATTCGGACATATCCAGCCGAATGATGGCATCGTCGGCATCAAAGAGGGAGTGGGCGAGAGCGCGGGCAAGCTCGGTTTTACCCACCCCTGTAGGCCCCAAAAAGAGAAAGGAGCCGATCGGTCGTCCGGGGTCTTTCATGCCAGCACGGGCACGACGAATGGCGGCTGCAACGGCTTCCACGGCTTCGATTTGCCCCACGACGCGCTGATGGAGATGCTTTTCTAGCTGAAGCAGTTTTTGCCGCTCGGTTTCCAGCAGACGATTGACCGGAATGCCCGTCCAGTTCGCCACAATTTCGGCAATGTCCGACTCCGTAACCTGTTCCCGTAGGAGGGCACCGCCATCTGCCTGAATCACGCGGAGTTGGGCTTCATAGGCACTGCGCTCATCCCGAATGCGGGGCAGCACGGCGTAGGACAGTTCGCTAGCTTTTTTGAGTTTGGCGTTGCGTTCATACTCTTCGCTGGCTTTCGCGAGGTCTGCTTCCCGCTTAAGCTGCTGAATTTGCAGTTCGATCTGCTCTTCTTCTTCTTTTTTGGCGTTAATGCCGTCCAGCAAGCGTTTTTCGTTCTGCCAGTGAGAATTCAACTCTTCCTGCTTTTCGAGCAACTGAGCCATTTCTTGCTCAATGCGATCGAGCCGATCCTGGGCAGAACGTCCCGCTCCAAAGCGATTGCCAGGGTTTTGCTTCTCAGTTTCCAGCGACAGCTTTTCCATTTCAAGCTGCATGATGCGCCGATCGTACATTTCCAGTTCGGCAGGCTTGGAGGTAATCTCCATTTTTAAATTGGCGGCGGCTTCGTCGATCAGGTCGATCGCCTTGTCGGGCAAGAAGCGATCGGCGATGTAGCGTGACGATAGGGTAGCCGCAGCGACCAGAGCAGAATCAGTGATTTTGACCCCGTGATGGACTTCGTAGCGTTCTTTGAGTCCCCGCAGGATGGAGATGGCATCTTCCACGCTGGGCTGATCGACCACCACCTGCTGGAAGCGTCGTTCGAGCGCGGCATCTTTTTCGATGTATTTGCGGTATTCATCAATGGTGGTCGCGCCGATGCAGCGGAGTTCGCCCCGTGCCAGCAGGGGTTTGAGCAGATTGCCCGCATCCATTGCGCCCTGGGTCGCACCCGCGCCCACGACCTGATGAATTTCGTCGATGAACAGCACAATCTGCCCATCGGAGTGGATGACTTCTTTGAGGATCGATCGCAGCCGTTCCTCAAAATCACCGCGATACTTTGCGCCAGCCAGCAGTGACCCCATATCCAGGGAGATGAGCTGCCGATTTTTGAGGGATTCGGGGACATCACCGTTCACGATGCGTTGCGCCAGGGCTTCGACGATCGCCGTTTTACCCACGCCCGGTTCGCCAATCAGCACCGGATTATTTTTCGTGCGTCGAGATAGCACCCGCACCACCCGCCGAATTTCTTCATCCCGACCAATCACCGGATCGGTTTTGCCTGCACGGGCTTTTTCGGTCAAATCTTGCCCGTACTTTTCCAGCGCTGCATAACGATTTTCGGGGTTTTGATCCGTCACTTTCTGGCTACCGCGCACCTCGCGGATCACCGTTTCAAGTTGCTTGGTATCGACATTGAAGCCACGCAGCAACCGCAGACCTAACCGCGAATCCGTGGCAAACCCCAGCAGCAAATGCTCGACCGAAATGAACTCATCGTCCCAGTCTTCTCGCGCTTCGTCGGCACGATCGAGCATGATATCCAGGTTGCGCCCCAGGTATAGCTGATCGTTGCTGGGTACCTTGGGCTGTCGTCGCACAAAATCTTCGATCTGCTGCCACAGCCGCCCGGTATCAACACCCGCCTTTGCCAAAACCTTCGTCGCCAGCCCGTCCTTTTGCTCCAGCAGGGTGATAATCAGGTGTTCGACTTCAAGCTGTTGTTGTTTGTAGCGGCGAACAACATCCTGCGCCTGTACGATCGCTTCCCATGCTTTGTCAGTGAACTTATTCGGGTCGGTGGGCTGCATGTGTGAGTCTAAAGATGATAAGTAAAAATGCGGTATACCAGCGTTTTCAGTATAGCGAGAATCTCCTGTCGGGACGTTGCCTGCAATGTCCCGACCGATCCCTCAAAATGAATACACCAGCCGCAGCAACCATTCAAAGATGGTACCGCGATCGCGGTTGTTGGGATTGCTGACGACGGTGAGGGCAGGGGTCACGCTGATGCTGTCGTTGAGCAAGAAGCTGTAGAACATTTCAAAGTTTGTTTGGGTCGCATCGCCCAGATCTTTTTCAATGAAGGGTTGTCCGATCGCTACCCCAGCAGTAGAGCCAGGGATGATCAACCGCCGCGCCACAAACCCGATCGACCAGCTTTTGGGATTGAGGTCTAAGGTTTGATTGAGCAGGGGATTGAAACCGTTGTAGCTGCCGATCGCAAAGCGACCAAACACTGCAAAATCTCGATTGAACGCCCATTCAGCGTTGAGTCCACCTGCAAAAATATCCACATTATTCACCGTTGCTTTGGTGAACTGGAGGCGCGCCACGATGTTTTTAGTGAAGTCGTACTCCACTTCCAGGCTGCCCTGGTTGCGATCGCCAAACAAGCCGCCTTCTGTAATGCCCCCATTCGGTCGTTCAGCATCGGCTGCAACGTAGAGCGCTCGTACCGTAAGGGGAAACTGGGGTGCTTTCCAGGTCAGGGCGGCTCCTGCACCCCCCGTCCGATCGATCTGATTCTGCACAATCAGCGGGTTGTTGGTAAAAAAGCTGGAGGAAAAGTTCTTCGTCGGATCGCTATCTACGTCGTTGGCAAAGCGATTGTAGTCAATGAAGTCTCGTGGCAACAGACGTGCGCCTACCGTAAGGCTGAAATCAGGGGCAGGCTGGAACGTGTAAGACAACTTGCGTAGCTGCACGGCAGTATCGACGGCGACGTAGTTCAAACCACCCCCATCGGCTAGTAAGCCCAGCGTGCCCAGCAGGTTTTGTCCCCGATTGTGGGCACGCCCGATCGCGTCGTTACCGTTATTGCCGACCTCCAGTTGCGTTGAGAGGATGCTGTTTGGCGCAAAACTGGTGATTAAGCTCAGACGAGTCCTTGCCAGCACCGTGCTGCGTGCATTAGAACCGTTCGTTAACCCTAAAACCGTTTGCCCGGATAGCTTTGTGGTGGTCGAAAAGCCCTGCCGCTCTAGGGTGGTAATTTGCGTCTCAAGCTGGTTCGATCGATCGCGCAAATCAGCGGCGATCGTCCCATAGGATGCCTGAAGCTGTTGTAGCGTCGCAAAGTCCTCTCTCAGTTGAGTGACATTCCCCTGCCCGGTCGCAAACTGCTGGGAAATCTCATCCAGCACCCGTGACAGTGCCGCCGCAAATTCGTTGCGGGTCAGCGCCTGGTTGCCGCGAAAGGTGCCATCAGGATAACCGATCGCCACGCCGTAGCGTTCAGCAAGCGTCTGCAATGTCTGATACGCCCAATCGGTAGGGCGCACATCGCTGAGTTCATTCACCGATCGCACCTGCGCCATTGAGCCGTCAAATGCCGATTCGCACCCTGCTTCCAGGACATCGGGCTGAATCTGTTGCGGGGTCGTAGCACAGGGCGACCCAGCGCGATCGTCCAACGGCTCCACTGCATCTGGAATCGTTGCTGCTTGAACATGGCTATCACTCTGCACGGGCGCTGCCCATCCAGGCAAAACCTGACAAAGCATTCCCAGACTGCTCAACCCGCCAGCCAGCCAATTTTTTTTACTCACACTCCGCTCCTCACACGGTCTTAAGGTCTGCCTGTACAAAAAGACAGCCCTGGCTGAACCCTATCAGGAGTTTACACGGTAATTGGAGGTGAGGAGAGAGGGGTGAGGAGTAAGGGGTATGAGTTTTGCTTCCCTTCTGCCTCCTGCCCTCTGCCCTCTGCCTTCTCTCAAACACTCGCCGCCTGAGGCTGTTGTGCTGCTGCTGCTGCCGTCTGTTTACTTTGTTGAATCAACTCAACCTTGTAGCCATTAGGATCTTCGACGAAGGCAATGACGGTGGAACCGTGTTTCATAGGACCGGGTTCGCGGGTGACTTTGCCGCCTCGATCGCGAATGGTTTCACACGTTGCATAGATATCGTCTACACCGATCGCAATGTGACCGTAGCCATCGCCTAGATCGTAGCGATCGGTACCCCAGTTATAGGTGAGTTCCAGGACGGTGTGATCAGCTTCATCGCCGTAGCCCACAAACGCCAGCGTAAATTCGCCACCGGGATAATCTTTGCGACGCAGCAGCGTCATGCCGAGTACATCGCAGTAGAACTGGAGGGATTCGTCTAAGTTGCCAACACGGAGCATGGTGTGAAGGAGTCGCATCGCTAAGGTCTCACTGTAATTGACTGCCTCTATGGTAAACACTTGATGATGACTGAGGCGCGATCGCACCCAACAAAAAGGACGGTTTAACTGGCTTGCTGGTTGTGGGATGGCTGCAATGGGCAATGCAGACGGAGGAGTTTACACTAGGGCGCGTCATCAATTAACTCCAAAACCTTGCGGTATCAGCATGATCGCGCCCGCCCCAACATACCAAGCTAGGGGCTGGAACCCTTGCTGCAAGTAATGTGTAGTAGTAATTGATGACAGCCCCTAGCAAAAGATGATGGCAAACGTTCCACTGCTTACACAACAGAGAAGATTGCCCTGCTTAGAAATTTTGCCACGCAAGGCTCCCAAAATCAGGATTGTTCCTTTACCAAAGGGCGCAGGAAGTAGATGCGATCGCTCCCATCGCTTTGGCAATGGATGGCTGCAAAACACCATTCAAAGAAAATAACAAAATCTTTGAACTAGGGTTGCTAACGCTTTAACGTGACTTACTCGCTAAAGAACAAAAGCAACAAACACTTAAGTAAATGCTGTAAATGCTTAAGCATTCCTTATGAATGATTGAACGTTAGTAGCAAATGCTTGAGTCAGAGCTACAACACCTGTAATGAAAGCAACAAATGCTTAAACAAAAGTAGCAAAGGTTTAAGCATTCCTTATGAATGATTGAACGTTAGTAGCAAACGCTTGAGCCAGAGCTACAACGACTGCAACGAAAGCAATCAATGCTGAAGCAAACGCTGGAACTGCTTGAGCCTTAAGGCACAATGAAGGTTAAGTCTGGTACCTCCCACTTCTCCTATGAATCAGCGTTCTTACCCTGTACCGCAAGTGGAGCCGCCTCTCTCGCCGAGGGAAACGCTGCCAACAATGTATGATCTGCCCAGTGAAGACGCTGAACAAACACATTCTCTCTGGCAGCAAAACTGCGACAAAGAGAATATGTTTGAGTCTGGTTTGCCGGATGAATTTCACGATCTGCAACCCCAGTTGTTGAGTGCAACGCTGCGTCTTAGCGGTTATGCGCGAGACCAACTTTTTACAGGGACGGAGCTCAACCTTTACTATGATGTGCGCCAGCCTCAGTGGTATAAACGTCCAGATTGGTTTTTAGTGGTAGGGGTGCCTCGTCTCTACGATGGAACAGATTTGCGATCGAGCTATGTGATCTGGCAGGAAGGGGTTGATCCCTTTGTGGTGGTGGAGTTGCTGTCACCGGGCACCGAGAAAGAAGACCTGGGAGAGTACGCAGATTTGGGTGAGGACGGTGGTTTGGGACCTCCTGTATCAAGTCGCTCAACGGATGCCGTACCAACAGTGGGGAATGGTCGGGCGACCAGAGAGACACCACCACGCAAGTGGGACGTTTACGAGCAAATCTTGCGGGTTCCCTATTACATCGTGTTCAGCCGCTATACAAATCGGGTGCGTTTCTTTCAATTGACGGGGGGACGGTATCAAGAACAGACGCTTGACCCAACGCAACCACGCCTCTGGATTCCAGAATTAGGGTTGGGTTTAGGACTATGGCAGGGAGCGTTTGAGGGTGTGACACGCCACTGGTTGCGCTGGTATGACGACCAGGAAAACTGGCTGCCAACGGATGCGGAACGGGCAACACAGGCAGAGACACAACTCCGACAGGTGGCGCTGAAGTTGTTGCAACAAGGGCTGACGGTAGAGCAAGTAGCTCAGTTGACGGGGCTAGCGGTAGAGCAGGTTCAGGGGACGGGAAATGGTTGAGGAGGAGACGATCGCCCGTTCAATCTACTGGCAAATCGCGCAGAAAGTAGACGCGATCGCACTGTCGCTCTCAGTGTTGTTCGCAAGCTTAACCACCCCAGTCACTCGGGCAATGCTTTGATGCTCACGGCACTACCGTTAATGGTCTGAATACAAACTTCATAACCATACAACAATCCGACACCAAGCAATGAGGCTGTATCTGATTCGTTGACTTTTATCGTTTTAAATTCTCCATCCCAAATGATGGCTGCTGAGTAGACATCAAATACTTGGGCACTGCCATCACCGAGAATGCCTTCTTCACTACCACGATAAGGGAGATTTAACGATGCAATTGCGGATGGTGGCAAAGTCAAGTAACCTGTGTAGCCTGTGTCAATGATTGCGTCAACCACAATTCGTTGAGTTCCCAAACCACCGACAACAATGCGGAGCATCGCTTCGCCACTTGCATTGACCGTGCCTGTAATCATGCTTTCGCTGCTAACCCGTGCCAACCAAAGCGATGCACTCCACGGTGTCCGATGCGGATAAACCACGTCTGAGCATCAGGGCATCGTTCCAGGAGGCGATCGGAAGCAACCAATGTGTCATCAGCCACTTCAAAGGTTCCGGTTTCAATGTCAATGGCGACGATTTTCCCCAAATGATTTGCCTCAACCTGCTGGCGAATCTGAGACTCGTAAAGTTCTTTGCCGCGTCGAGCTAATTCTTCTTTGCTGTAACGTCGTTGGCGAATGGTCATCAGTTTGACGTTGTTGTGACCTTTCCATTTTAGCTTGGGTGGCGATCACCAATTTCAAAGCGTGTAGTTTGGTAGCGTGAGGCACGTTCAATCTACTGGCAAATCGCGTAGGTAGTAGACGCGATCGTTCCAGAAGCAGCAAAAGCAGTGATTTCTGACGTAGCGAAATTAGTTAAGGCGATGAGTGAAAAGTAATGTTGAAGTTTTTGGTTTGGCATTAATTTACTTCTACAGCGTCATAACCGAGTTCGTTGGAGGCTTTAGTGGTTCCGCTAAAATCCTTTCCTTCATTTTTTCAAACTCATCAAATCCTTCTAATAGTAGAATTGCAGAATTCTGAATGCTTTCTCCCTCTAACAATCTTTCCTGAGTTTTACATCGCTTGAGGAAGCACATATGATTCTCATACTGAGTTTCTTCATTATCAACTAATTGACATAAAGGATATAGATCAAGTACCTGCCCTGCATTATTTAACATTACAAGATGATCATGCTCAGCTAGCTGCAATTCTTCCAGCTGCGAGTCGTTACCAACAGATTGCTCATCCAAATGAGGAACTGCTCCTTGATAAACCTCCATCCTATATATCAGTTGCCCGCGTCTGCGGTAGAAGGATGGGATACGTACAAGTCGGTAATCAGTCAGAAATTCTAGTTCAGATAATAAGCTTGTAACTATAGGTTTAGACTCATCTAGTATCTTGCGTTGCCTGCTTTCTGTAGCTGTTGCAGTATGTGCTAAGTGATTGCGTAAATCCTTCAGCTTCTCAGCTTGTTCTGTAAACGATGAGGAAACCAGCTCAGGTATAAACAAGTCTGCTCCATGATTAGGGCTGGATATTCTAACTATCTCTTTGATAAAATCAATTCGTCCACTCATTGCAAAAGTGTTATAGGCTCGACGAGCACCCGAATCTTTTATATAAAACTGCTCTGGATCAAGTCGTCGCAGAAAATCAGATAAAACTAAGTTGTAAATAAAAAAACTGGTTGATTCAAAGAGATCTCGAAGACGCTGTACCTGCTCATAAACATTAAATCTCGAATCGTGAAATCGTCGATAAGCAAGTGCAATTGGTGTAGGGTAATTCTCTATAACTCTCTCAGTTAATGGTGGAGGTGTGAGGCTTGAAGCTAATCTGCGACATTCATCTGCAACAGATTTCAAATTTGAATTTCTCAGCACCGAATCATTACAATCTGAATCCCCTTTAACAGACTCAACTTTTTGTAGAGCAGGTAAGATTTCATCTTTGATTCGTCGAATTGCAACTGCAATAGCACTCAACTCTTCAGTACTTCTTCCGGTTTGTTCTTCTGGTAGAAAGATGGGAGTCTCAGCCAAACCTGATAGTGAAATTCTAGGCATTCCTGCAAGGGATGAAGCAAAGCCTTGTAGTAAAATCCACCCACTATCTGATCGAAGAAATTCAAATACAGATATAGGGCTTGCTTGGGCTGAATTAACTCGAACCCGAACAACTGAATCTGCGAAAGTAACTAAGCCTGGTAAATCATCCGGAATCATTGCTATGCTAGCATTCGTTTTTGTAAGAATTCTGGATATAAGAATATCATTAGCTTGCACCAATAGTTTTTCATTTGACCCATCATCTGGTGTTGTCTCCGATATTTCCGAGAAATTCTGAATGTCGAATTTACTTGCACTTTCTAGATCTACTTTGCCGTTAGAAAGAATATTTTTGGGTGTTAATAAACAAAATTTTTGTGGCTCAATAAGTTTAATATCATCCCCTACTACCTTTTGAGCTTTTGAGTTTAAGCCCACCTTCAAGTCAGCAATTTTACCTAAAGTTACTACTCTAAAACCATCAGGTGGACTGATATTGAATATACTAGCTAGCTTTTCAGTTAGCTCAAGTGTCTCATCTTTCATCGTGCCTAGTCTCAATATTGTATAGAGAGAAAAGTCTTTGCTATTTTTATGCTTTTATCATGCCTGACTTTCGCATTTTGATTATTCCTTTTCGGTACTCGTATCGTCTAAACCACTTAGCACCCAAACTCAGTTGGCACATTTAAGAGGTTTTGTCTGCCTGTTTAAATGCTTTTATCCAGTTTATGGATCTATTTTTTCCACCGACCTCCTGCAACTGTTCTTTTGTCTCATAGGGACGACCAGCAGCGATTTGATTCGCAAAAACATCTCCGACTCCCGGAATTCGTTTGAGAATTGAATTCTTGTTATTGATAAACGACAAGAACTCCTCAATATCGTCGTCCGTTAATTCAAAAATCACTTCGTTGAGCTTTGATTGAATAAGAAATTCTTCAACAATCTTGTCTGTTTCTGAACGTTGAGCTGCAACCAAAAATACCCAAATTCGTTGAATTTCTGCGTCAACAGAAGCTTGGTAAATAGGCAAACCTGTTAAAAGTTCATATTTACCTTTATCTTCACTCAAACAAACAATCGGAAGGGAAAAGTTGAACTTCCAAGACTTTAAGCTTTCATTGACGCTTTTAATACTTCTAAGCTTAGACTTTGAAAAGTCAGATTTTGAGTATTTAGGAATCTTTATTTCATTCAAAGCAACAAGATAAGGCTTCGTCTCAATGCCTCTAATATCTTCAATCATTTTTTCTCCTCTCATCAGTCTCTATTGATTCAATTCGCTCTAACAACTCTTGAGTCAACTTGGAAAACTCCTCTGCTACTTCTTTAGCTTTTTGCTGATTTCCTGCCAAGAGAGATATGGGCTGGCGTTTGTGGGAAGCTTGTTTAATAGAATCTGATTGATGAATTTCCGATAGGATTGGAATATCCTCACCTTCTATTTGACGCTCTAGCAGCTTCCTAACCATATTATTGAGGCGAGATCTTTTCTGAGTCATCATAGGTACTATGCCGAGTAGCACACTACGCTTTCCTCGGGATTGCCTTTGAACCTGCCTTACAAGGTCTAAGCGAGCGGTTACGCCAAAAGCTGATAGATATTCCAGCTGAGTAGGCATGAGTAAGTAATGAGCTGCAAGTAGTCCGCTTTTCGTTATGTCAGTGGAGCTAGGAGGGGTATCAACAATAACATAGTCATAATCTTCAGATATACCTGACATTTGAAGAGCTGTGTTGAGTCGGTTTTGTGGATCTATCAGATCACTAATCGCTTTGTCCTGAGTTCTATAACTACTAGGAAGGACATCTATCATTCCCTTGCAATTTATTATTTTTCTTAAATCTAAATTTAACGGAGAAGCTTTTAGATAATTCTTGTAATCAAATTCAGGCAAATCACAATCATACAAAAAATTTATTAATTCTTGCCTTTCTTTGAAAGAGTTAAGTATTTTTTGGAAGTCTTGCAAGCTAGAAACTCGATCTAAATCATCCGCTCTATTAACTCCTAAAGATAAGCTGGCGTTGGCTTGATCATCTAAATCAATTACTAAAATTCTATAGTTTCGCTTAGCTAACTCATAAGCGATGTTAACAACTAGAGTTGTTTTGCCAACACCTCCCTTAGATGTATGAACAGCAATTACACGCATACAGGCATTTCTATAAATCTAAGGTAGGTTCAGAAGTAAGTAAAGAGTTTCAAGTTAGCCTCGATACTAAGCTCTGGCTTGTCTCTTAAGACTATCTTAAGAATTATTTACCTGATTTTTGGATATTTGATTAACTGCTGCTATACCTTCAAGACACAACACCAAAGTTTTTAAGCGATTGCCCCTAACATTTTGTCATTCGGTTAGCCGCCAACTTCAAAAGTGCGAACGCCACTCAATGCAGCTTGCATAAAGGATTACGCTGATTGTGGATACCTGTAAAATGAACAAGACGGATCGCAGAGCACCCTAAAGCAATGACACGGATACCATTGGCAGAAGCTCAAAGTCGTTTACCCGAACTGATTGCCAGCCTGCAACCGGGTGAAGAAGTGCAGATTTTTTCTGGCGATCGCACGGTCGCTAGACTGATTGCCGAGATCCAGCCGCATCGCAAACCCCGCAAGCCTGGTAGTGCGATCGGAACGCTTATCATTCTGTCGGAAGACAAAACCCACCTGGAAGACTTTGGTGACTATATGCCATTAAGTATGCCGTGACTCATTGCTGGTAGTGCCATGACCATGACACTCTACGATGATCAGAGCGTCTCCGCTACCCGCCTCTACTATGATTGAAGCAATTCACTATTTTGCCATCCTATGCTGAAAACCATTGAAGGCATTTACCAGAACGGTCAAGTTGAACTGACCGAGCCGCCACAAACAACAGGCGATCGCGTACAAGTTCTGGTGACATTTCTGGATGCCAGCACCATCGACCCTGCTAAACTTCGCCAACTCATCGACCAACTAGAAACGATCGCCGGACTCCAACAAGGCTTCGAGGAACTCAACGCGGGTCAAACGCGCTCGATCGCCCAATTCGCCCAAGAAATGCAGCAAAAGTATGGCATTTCTGGTTGAAATCACTCCGATCGCCGAAGCCCAAATCGAGCAAGCCTATCAGTGGTATCGAGAGCGGAATCCTGAATTTGCTAATCGTTGGTTTCGGAGCCTGATGAACGCGATCGCCACCCTTCAAGAAAAACCTCATCGCTGTGTTTTAGCCCTTGAACACGAGATTTTTCCCGAAGCAGTCCGCCAACTTCTGCATGGGAAAGCCAAAAATGTCTATCGGGTTCTCTTTACGATTCGAGAGACTACAGTTTACATACTGTATGTGCGCCACGCTTCTCAAGCGCCACTGACCACGGATGACCTCGAAAGCTGACAGCTAAAAATTAGAGTCAACTTTTTGCGTTGTAAACGATCAGCCGTCAAAGCGGAGAGCCTGACCGCGCACGTTTGTGTGGATGGTGACATGATCGAACACCACCCACGATCGTTCGCAACAGTCAGCAATAACTTTCATCGCATCGCAGCGCGATCGTCAACTCACTGCAAACTCGCTGAACTGCCGCATATAGGGTGACTGGTACGCCAACACAATATCCTGCTTAGGGATGCCTGCTTCTACCAGTTCATTCGCCACCCCTATCTCTGTGCCGTCATACTGAATCCAAATCTTCTCGCCCTTGATGTCCGCATGAATCAGGTAGCCAAAGACGCGGCGACGGTTTTCCCAGCCTGTATTCACCACCTGATAATGATCGCGCTCCACATCAAAGAGCGTTTGGCGTTCAATCTCACCATAGGCAGGCTTAATCTGAGCGTGCTGCAATAACACCTGCTGCACCACTTGCCGATACTGGTCTAATTTCGCCATTGCACAATCACCTCCGGCTCAGGGTCAAACACCAGCAGCTTCAACTGATACTCTTGGATGCTCAGTTGCGGCAGTTGTCGTGAGAAAAAAGACTCATAGATAAAAATATCCCTTCCAGACATCACTCAAGCCCAGACAGGTTTCCTACTCATGGTGCCGTCTCTGGCGATCGCTACAGAACCTCTGGATTTTCACCCAGTTCTCGCAGACGATTAGCCAGTCGATCAGACCGTTGCCGTTCCTGTTCAACCTGTCGTTGCGCCGCTTCTTCAGGCAACAGCACCAGGTTTCCATCGCGATCGTAGAACCGTAGCCAAGGACAGGTTCCGGTGGGTGGTTCCCGTTGGATGTTGCCTTCCCAGGTGCCCAGCCACAGTTGCAACGTTTCGCACCAGAGCCAACCGCGATCGTTCAGTTCCAGCGGTTGATAGCGTTGCGCGGCATCCAGATGCCAGCCCTGCAACGAAGTGGAGTCAAAGGGGTCATAGACAAAGTAATCAGCCGTGCGAAACGTTCGTTCGTAGAGGTCTTTCTTTACACCGAGATCGACTTTGGCCGTGCTGGGAGACATCAGTTCTACAATCACATCCGGGTAGCGTCCCTCTTCTTCCCACACTACCCAGCCCCGGCGATCGCGGCTGCCATCTACATCCAGCGCTACAAAGAAATCGGGTCCACGGAAGTCCCGGTTCATTGCCTGGTTGCGGCTGTAGTAGACAAACATATTGCCGCCCGTAAAAACGTCCGATCGGCTTGACAAAGCTTGCAGCGCTGAGTCAATCAACACATTCATGGCAATGCGGTGGCGGTTGCTCTCCAACGGGACTCCATCATCAAAAATCAGATCTGTGGGTGGTAGGGGCGGTTCCCAATCCAAAATGATTTGATTCACCATTGTCTCAGCCCTCTCTCAAACGGCTTGGGTCATCACGTTTAGCGTATCTCACTCCTGGTGGCAGCGGTGAAGCACTCCAGTCAGCCGCATCGTCAACTCACGGCAAACTTGCTAAATTGCCGCATATAGGGCGATTGATACGCCAACACAATATCCTGCTTCATGCGATCGCGGGTTCATTGTGCGATCGTTTCTCGTTATGGGTTGGTACTAACGCCAATTGCTACAGCAGCGCGATCGCCGAGTGCTTTAACTTGGACTCATGATGCTTCTTGAACGATATTGACCGAGCCAATCAGCCGTTTCATTACCTGCACCACATCGTAAAGCTCGTTGCGTTGGGGATTCGAGAGCGTAAATTTATTGGACCAACCATACGTGTGCAATTGCCGATCCACCTTCACAAATAAGTAATCCTCTCCTGTTGTAATTAGCCCAAACCCAGGGGTCTCGGTCAATGATTGACCCATCATGTACGCCAACGTTTGCGGTAGTGCCTGCATCACACTAAACCCATACCGCTTTTCTTCAATCAAAATCAGCCAGAATTGCTCCTGCACCACCAGCGCATCGATAAAGCCTTCCAAAATCTCTGCTTCGCTTTCAATCTCAATCTTGACCAGTTTTTCGCCACGAATTTTATAGGGTGAATCACATAGCCCTAAAAGCTCTAGCAACGGTGATATCAGGACAACATCGATCGTGCCTTCGGTGATTGCCCCATCGGCGGCGTAATAGAAATAGCGTTGCCTCAGGCGATCGAGCATTGTCCGCTCCACTGCCGTTAGCTCTGGCAAACCCTGCAACCATTCCCCAAAGAACTCTGGATCATCACTCGGATGTAGCCCCAGCTTGCGATGCGCCACATTGAGATTGGTCATCGCTTGTGTTACGCCGCTCACTTGAGCCATCGTTGCGCCTCTCTGCTGTCTTCACTTCATTGTAGAAAGTCGAAAACCATGCTCGATCAACAAGCAGCGATTAGGCATCAAAGCGGAGAGCCTGACCGCGCACGGTTGGGTGAATGGTGCCCCGATCGAACACCACCTGCCCACCAACGATCGTCACGACTGGAAAGCCTGTTAAATTCCAGCCTTCAAAGGGACTCCACTTGCATTTGGTTTGGAGTTCCTCGCGCAATACGGGACGATAGGTGTCCAGGTCTACCAGTACCAGATCGGCATCATAGCCAGGAGCGATCGCGCCTTTGTTTGGAATGCGATAGGCTTTGGCGACGGCAGTAGACATCCAGTTGGCGACCTGGGCAACGGTGCAGCGTCCCTGCATTGCCTGGGTGAGCATTAGAGGCAGCGAAGTTTCAACACCGGGCATTCCAGAGGGCGAGTTGGGATAGGTCTGCGCTTTCTCCTCCAGCGTGTGGGGTGCGTGATCGGTCGCAATGAAGTCGATTACGCCATCCAGCAAGGCTTGCCAGAGGACTTCGTTATCGTGGGGCGATCGCAGCGGTGGGTTCATTTGCGCCAGGGTGCCGATCGTTTGGTAAGCGCTGGTATTCAACAACAAATGCTGGGGTGTGACTTCTGCCGTTACCCATGCGGGCTTATCTTCTCGCAGCAAATCGGCTTCTTCAGCCGTGGACATGTGCAGAATATGGAGTCGCCGCTGATATTTTTTCGACAGCTTCATCGCCAGTTGAGTCGCTTCCAAAGCTGCCTGATTGTCTTGAATTTGAGAATGAATCGCGGGATCGGTGATGCCTGCAAACTGCTGCCGCCGTTCTGTAATTCGCGCCTGGTTTTCGGCATGGACGGCAATGAGGCGATCGCCATAGGCAAAGATTTTTTCCAGCCCTTCTTCCTGGTCATTCAGCAAGGGTCCGTGCATTGACCCCATAAAGATCTTGATGCCCGGTGTTGGGTTTGCCTGAATCAAATCTGGCAGTACCTCTGGGGTGGCGCCGATGAAAAAGCCGTAGTTCACCAAGCACTTTTGAGCCGCAAGTTGCAGTTTGCTGTTCAGGGTTGCCTGTGTGGTTGTCAATGGTTTCGTATTAGGCATTTCCAGAAAGGAGGTGACACCCCCCTTGGCACAGGCACAGGTTGCCGTGAACAGATCCTCCTTATGCTCCAGCCCCGGATCGCGGAAATGCACCTGGGGATCAATGACTCCCGGCAACAAAGTTAAAC
This sequence comes from Lyngbya sp. HA4199-MV5, assembly GCA_019359375.1. Lineage (GTDB taxonomy): Bacteria > Cyanobacteriota > Cyanobacteriia > Leptolyngbyales > Leptolyngbyaceae > Stenomitos. Next base: position 105,093 of record JAHHHL010000001.1, on the reverse strand, counting down.
CGCTTGCGTCTATCTCGATAGTGTCATTTCCTGGAGACGAAATCGGTTGTGCTGAATTGCTAGCGTCGATCACGCGGACGATCGTCCCGCCAGTGACCTGCACATCGCCTATGATAAAGTTGCCATCGGGCAGCAGGATACGAGCGTGACGGACTATAAGCGCAGAATTGGCTACCATACGAATACCAGATGACTGTTTTGGGTCGGTTTTACAGTAAGTCGGTTTTGCAGTGGGTCGGTTTTGCAGTGGGTCGGTTACAACGAGGGTATCCCTCTCATCATGAGCCAAATTGTGAAATAACTAAATTCCGAAATAAACTGACGAGATGGTTTAAAGTTGCACGTATGTTGTGATGGTTCGCCTGACGGCTGGCATGGCACGTTCATCACTTGTTTGCTCAAGCTTGCGATTATTTCATAGTTGACTCTTTATGACACGAGTACAAGGCAAAGTATCGGGCGAGAAGCCGCCACAGAAAACGGCTGAAAACCCCTGGTTAGAAGGTCTGAAAACGATCGGTCTGAGTGCGGTGTTAGCATTTGGCATTCGGACGTTCGTAGCGGAAGCGCGCTACATTCCGTCAGGCTCGATGCTGCCCACGTTGCAGATTAACGATCGACTCATCGTCGATAAGCTGGGCTATCACTTCAAAGCGCCACAGAGGGGCGATATCGTTGTGTTTTCGCCAACCGATACGCTAGAGAAGCAGAACTTCCACGATGCCTTTATTAAGCGCGTGATTGGGCTACCGGGTGACAAGGTGGAAGTCAAAGACGGGCGCGTGTTCATCAACGACAAGCCTTTGGATGAAGACTATATCGCTGATCGTCCCCAGTACCAGTATGGACCTGTCACCGTGCCGCAAGATCAATATCTCGTGCTGGGCGACAACCGCAACAACAGCTACGACAGCCATTACTGGGGCTTCGTGCCGCGTGATCACATTATCGGTCGCGCCGTTGTTCGCTTTTGGCCCATGAATCGCCTGGGCGAAATTACGCCAGAGCCGAATTATAAGTAGAGGCAGGAGGCAGGAAGCAGAAGGCAGGAGGCAGAAGGCAGGAGGCAGAAGGGGGGCAAGACATGAGGGATGAGGGATGAAGGCTTATAGCTTGCTTGCCGTTGGCGAAGCCTGCCGAAGGCATAGGATAGTAAAGACTGAGAATTTTTATCCTTTATCCCTTAGCCTTTAGCCTTTCTTCTCTATCCACGTTCTTACTACGCGCCCTGTCACTGTTCGTCCAAGCCAGGGTGTGTTGGCAGCGAGGGATTTGAGCGATCGCGGTTCTACTGTCCAGACCTGCTGCGGATCGAAGAGGGTGAGTTCGGCGGGTTGACCGGGGGCGATCGTGGCAGGTTTTTGCTGCAAGCAGAGAGATGGTTGGTGGCTGAGAGAGCGCCACAGATCCAGGGCTGACCATTTGCGTGTTTCGACCAGTGACTGCCAGAGCAACGGCAACGCGAACTCTAGCCCGATCGCGCCGGGAGGTGCTTCGGCAAAGGCGACCGTCTTTTCTTCGTAGGTGTAGGGCGTGTGGTCGATGGCGATCACATCAATGACACCTTCCTTGACCGCGTGGATCAGCGCCTCCTGATCCTCAGGATTACCCAGAGGCGGCGCGAGATGTAAGCTGGGATCATAGCCGCCGATCGCTTCACTATTGAGCAACAGATGCATCCAGGTAGTGCTGGCTGTGATGGGCACGCCACGCGCTTTTGCTGCCTGAATCATCGCTACTCCCCGCGCCGTTGAAATCCGCATGAGATGAACGGGTGTGCCGATCGCCTCAATGCATTCCAGTAAAGCTGAGAGGGGTGCCGTTTCGGCGATCGTCGGAATGCCCGGTAAGCCAAACTGTAGCGATGCCTGACCCTCTCGCATGACTCCGTTGCCACTTAAGAACGGGTCGGCTGCCCACAGCGCGATCGGTTTTGCAACAGGCTTCAGATATTCCAGCAGGCGACGAATGAGCAGTAGGTTTGTGAGCGATCGACCATCCGCAAAGCCCACAATCTCTGTTGCCGCCAGTTCACCCAGTTCCGTCATTTGCTGTCCGGCAACGTCTTGAGTGAGTGCGCCCCAGCAGTGGAGGTGGGGAGTGGGGTATGGGGTGTGGGGTGTGGGGTGTGGGGTGTGGGGTGTGGGGTGTAATCCTGCTTCCCCTGCTCCCTCTGCTTCCCCTGCACCTGTCCCCTGTCCCCTATTCCCAGTTCCCCTACTTCGCACCCAGGCAACGCTACCGGGGTTGTCGATCGCGGGCTTGGTATCTGGCAGGATGGTGATGCGCGTAAAGCCACCCGCACTTGCTGAACTGAGAAGGGATTGCAGGGTTTCGCGTTCTTCAAAGCCTGGTTCGCCCGAATGACTGTAGAGATCAACCAAGCCTGTGCCGAGAATCAATCCCTGACAGTTCTGCACATGAGTGTCGCTGGGATAGTCGGAGATGCTGTCTGCGATCGCGCTGATCACGCCATCCCCTATTAGGACATCCGCCACGCGATCGGTACCTGAAGCCGGATCGATCACTCGTACTTGTTGAAGCAGTTCAGTCGGCATGGGGAAGGGGTGAGGAGAGAGGAGTAAGGAGAGAGGGGTGAAAGAGAGTTTTGAGTTAAACCAGTTGTTGGTTGTTGGTTGTTGGTTGTTAGTTGTTAGTGCATGAGCTTTTCCTGACTCCTTCTAAAAGCCAAAAACTAAAAACCTTTCTGGTATGCCCATAGGGCTTTACAACTCTCTTGCCTTCTGCCCTCTGCCCTCTGCCTACTGCCTTTTACCCTTTGCCTTTCACCCCTCGCTCCTCACCCTAAAGCGCTCCCGCCGCTGTTTTGTCAAAAATGCTGCCGGACAGGTGAATGGTAATATTCATCGCCATCAGGACGGGTTGAATGTCGGTATTGGCGGCATAATCGATGCCGCTGACGGCTCCGTTGCCCTGCTTGAAGTTCCAGAAGTGCTCTGGTCCCAGACCGAGGACGTAACAGAGGATGGCTTTGTTCACAGCATCGTGGGCAACGACCATTGTGGTGCCTGGGTTGGGTCGGCTGGCAGCGGTTTGCACGATGTGATCCCACGCGGCGATCGCCCGTTCCCACACCTGCTGGAGGTTTTCACCTTCGGGCATTTGCACCGTTTCAGGCGATCGTTGCCACTGGTGCAGGGTGCCAGGATATTCGGCTTCAATTTCGGCTTCGAGCTTGCCTTCCCAAAGCCCGTGGCTGATCTCTTTCAGGTTATCCTCCAGGTCTAAGGGCACATCCGGGTGGTATTGCAGGATGATCTCGGCGGTTTCTTTGGGGCGGAGCATGGGGCTGGTCACAGCATAGTCAATGGCGATCGGCTTGAGAAACTCAGCCGCCTGTTGCGATTGTGCCCGTCCGTTTTCGTTGAGCGGTACATCGATCTGTCCCTGAAAGCGCTTTTGCCGATTCCAGTCCGTTTCGCCGTGGCGCACCAGCAAGAAGCGAGGTCCATTCTGTCCTTTTTTGGGTTTTGGTAGCAATTCTCCCAGGTGCGCCGTCAGGTTGAGAGATTCGATTTGCACCGCTTCGCCCAACTCGCCCGCAAAGTTCAAGACGCTAATCCCACAGTTGGACTGATGCACGGACTGGTAGCGATCGCTCGACAGCCCGATCGCGGTACTGATCAGCGCCCGATTGATCCCACTATGGGCGACGACAAGCACGGTTTGCCCCTCGTGATGGGGTAACATTTCGCGCCAAAAAGCTTCCGCTTGCTCAAACAGCGCTGGCACCGGGTAGTAGTCCGTTGCCCCATCCGCCCCAGGAAGAGACATTTTCAGCTTGTGGGGCTGGGTTTGCCAGTCACGATACCCCTCTGGATCTTGCTCCGCGATCTCTGTAAAAAGTCGCCCTTCCCATACAGGCAGGTTGATTTCCTTCAGCTTATCCGTGGTTTGCAGCGGTTTAGCAGGTGGGGTTTTGAGTTGAGCCAGAATGCGATCGGCGGTATCTCTGGCACGTCGGAGAGGACTGCTATAGACCGCATCAAAGGACAACGCGCTGAGGGCAGCACCCACCTGATTAGCAGACTGCTGCCCTGCTTCCGTCAGAGTCGATTTGTCACCGTGACCCTGTACGCGGCGTTCAACGTTAAAGCTACTCTCGCCGTGACGAACGAGGATGATGCGGGTAGTCAGGGGTTTGTCCTCCCGGTGAAAGTTGTTGGTTGTTGGTTGTTAGTTGTTAGAAGGCAGGAGGCAGAAGGCAGAGGGCAGAAGGGGGAAGACAAGGGATGAAGGCTAAAGGATAAAAAGCTGACCGCTGACTGCTGATAGCTGTCTTAACTCAAAACTCTTAACTCAAAACCTTAACTCACCCCCTCACTCCTCACTCCTCACCTCCTCTCCCCTGCCGAATTTTACCCCGTCTGGCGCACAGGCTTTGCGCTATCTAAGCGACAATCGTTCTACGGGATCTGTGATCTCTGTGGAAAGGCACATGGTTTAGTCGTCTGTAGCTGACCGCTAACGGCTGGCGGCTAATTGCTTAGTGGGAGGGTTCATGACAATCAAGCGGGTCGTTCTGGTGATTTTGACGCTGTTGGCGATCGCCCTCATTGGTCAAGATCTGCTGGCAAGCTGGAGTCAGCCGCAGTTTCAAAGTCGGCTAGAGCTGTATCAAACCAATCTGGTGCTGCAAGCGACCGAGTGGCAGGGCGATGATCCAGGCTTAGCATCCGTGCGTAAGGGGATCATTGGTAGTGAACCTGTGGAAGGTGCGACAAAGCAGTATGAGGAGCTACGGCAATCGGCGCAAAAGAATTTGGATCGCACCGAGATGCTGCTGACCTCACCGACGGGTGATCCATCCCTCAAGGTGACGAAACCGAAGCTAGAGCGGCTTATTACGGAACTCGATCTCAGATTGGGGGTGCTGCAAGCACAGCAGGGACAGGTCGATACGGCTCAGAAAACCTGGGCGGGAGTCATCCAGCGATCGGATGAGAACATTAGCCTGGAGCCACTGAGCAAAACGGCAGGTGCGCTGGTGGGCTTGTGGAGTAAGCCTCCGCGCCTGGTTCCTGATGCGGAGCTATTGCTGAAGCAAAACCTGGATAGCTGGTTCCGGTATCGATCGCTCTCCCAGCTTTATCAACTGCAACAACGACAAGAAGCGCTGACCGAGCTGCAAACGCAACAGCAGGTGACAGCAGAACGTGCTTTGACGAGTCTGGCGATCGTGGGCGGCATTCCTACGATTAGTTGCCTCATTGGGGTGGGAATTTTGCTGTTTCTTGGAGGACAGTGGGTAGTGCGCCGCAAGCAGTCTCTCCTCGCCCCCGAAGGCATTCCTGCCTGGACGGTGCCCTGGGATGGCGAAATTGTCTGGCAGGTCTTGATTTTTGGTTTCTTCCTGGTGGGACAAATTTTGCTGCCGTTGACGCTGAGTTTTGTGCAGCAGGCATCTGGTTTTAATCCCGCCACCCTGGGTGAACGTGCGAGAGCCTTTTACATTCTATTGAATTACTTGCTGCTGGCGGCTGGTGGCTTGGTAGTCATGTTTTTCTCCATCAAAGCCTTTTTGCCGCTACCCGAAGGTTGGTTTCAGCTACGGCTGCGGAGCAAATGGTTGCTATGGGGCTTTGGCGGCTACTTTGCAGCGCTACCATTGGTCATTCTCATCTCACTACTGAACCAAAAAATCTGGCAGGGGCAAGGGGGAAGCAATCCCATTTTGCCGATCGCCCTGGAAGGCAAAGACAACGGTGCCCTGATCCTGTTTTTTGTGACCGCCGCGATCGCCGCTCCCCTTTTTGAAGAAATCCTGTTTCGCGGCTTTTTGCTGCCATCTCTGACGCGCTACATGCCTACCTGGGGCGCGATCGTCCTCAGCAGTTTCATCTTTGCGATCGCTCACCTCAGCCTGTCGGAAGTGCTGCCGTTAATGGTGTTGGGTATGGTGTTGGGCTTTGTCTACTCGCGATCGCGCAATCTGCTCTCGTCGATGCTGCTGCATAGTCTGTGGAACAGCGGCACCCTACTGAGTCTCTTTGTTTTAGGAAGCAGTACCTAGGGCGCGTCATCAATTAGCTTCAAAACCCTACGGTATCGGCATGATCGCGCCCGTCCCAACACATGATGCTAGGGGCTGTAACCCTTGCTGCAACTAACGTGTAGTAGTAATTGATGACAGCCCCTAGTAATTGCCGTCTTTGTGAATCTGTTGCAAGACAGCAAAAGCATTAACCTCAACATAAATTTTTATTAACTTCAAACGTCTTCATGTCGCGTTTACTGAAGTCAGGGGCTTTCTGTGGATACAGCTCATACTGGCAGGGGTTTATCAATCTTAATGTTCAAACAGGAGAAAAAGTCCTGATTGCTCTTTCTAAGTGCTGAATCTTTTCAAGTGCTGAGTCATTAAACAAACGAGTTGACCTCCAATCGTGCTGATTGAGAGCGCTCAAATGCGTGCATAGGGTTCTTTCATGAACTGTTTAACTGTTAGCTTTTTCTGACTCAAGCTACAAAGCAGCGTCGCCGCTATTAAGACCGCACTGTCTTATTGCTGTAAGCAATGATATGTCTCTGGCTTGCTGCTATTCGTGTGCTACCGCTTTTGCACGCTTCTATCCACACCTTTTCGTGAGTTAAGTTTTCTAGGGATTATCCTGTTCAAGGATTTCTGAAGAGTACATTGGGAATGGTTTTAACCTGGGCTGAGTGAAGTGGTCGAAGTGAGTTAACAGCCAACAACACAGTCCACTCAGAAACTTATTGCGTTCATTGGAAACGAGAGCATCAATCTTGCACTTTGGAGAAAATACGATGGAAAGCTATGGCTCGACGGGTCTCGAAGGTCTGCTGCAAAAACCCTATACGGTGAAGATTGGTGAATACATTGGTAGTGGCTGGGAGCTTTTCAAAAAGAATGCAGGTCCTTTTATTGGCTTTACCATTCTCGTCGCCTTGATTAATATTGTACTGGCGAAAATTAATCAGTCTGCATCGCCTGTCGGCTCACTCATTAGCATGCTGATTTCAGGTCCTTTGAATGCAGGGTTTTTGATCGTTGCCTTCAAGCTCTTGCGCGATCGTGCGACCTCATTTGGTGATTTCTTTCGAGGCTTCAATTACTATCTGCCATTATTCCTGGTTAGTTTAGTCTCTGGAGTACTCATTGGTCTTGGCTTCATACTGCTCATCATTCCTGGCATTTATTTGGCGGTCGCTTATACGTTTGCCTTGCCGTTTGTGCTTGAAAAGAAAATGAACTTTTGGGACGCGATGGAACTCAGCCGCAAGCTCATTTCTAAAAACTGGTTTGCCTTTTTTGGCTTTTTGCTTGTGCTGGGGCTGATCAACATTGCGGGTGCGCTGGTGTTTGGTCTTGGGCTGTTAATCACGATCCCTCTGTCTGTTGGCGCGCTCGCTGCCGCTTATGCAGATATTGTTGGGTTGCCCCCTGCTACGACCGATCTCTAAACGCCAAACGGCATCGCTAGGGGCTGTCATCAATTACTCTACACATTGTTTGCAGTAAGGGTTCCAGCCCCTAGCCCGGTGTGTTGGGACGGGCGTGACACTGCTGATATTGCAAGGTTTCGGAGCTAATTGATGACACGCCCTAGAAGCCTGAGCTTAAAGAAAGTTGATACTTTTTGACCAATTGCCTTCCACTTCATCTACGCTCAAGAGAGAACCCTGTAGATGCTTGTGGAAGGTTGTCCATTGCTTGTAGACGCGACGAAACTTACCCCCTTGAAGGAGCCTCGCCTCGCTGGCACGATCGCGGCTCCATCGTTAGAAACTGCCACCCTGGACGTTACCGGGATGAAGTGTGCAGGCTGTGTGCGAACGGTAGAGCAGGCATTAAAGCAGTGCCCAGGAGTCGTCGCCGCGACAGTGAACCTGGCAACCGAGGTGGCAACGGTTGAGTACAAGCAGGGTGCCCTTAAGCCGTCTGTTTTGGCAGAAACGCTGACTGAAACGGGCTTTCCTTCGCAACTCCGCCTCGCTGCCCATGATCTGGATGCTGCCGATCCTCAAACGGCAAGTGAGCTTGATTTGCAGGCGGTTCGGCGGGCAGAGTCGCAGCGGCAGCTTTGGCGGTTGGCGATCGCCACCCTTCTCTTACTCTTTTCGGGCATCGGGCATCTCGACCAGTTGAGTGGCTTTAGCTTGCCCTGGTTAACTCAGCTCGGCTTGACTAATATCTGGTTTCACTGCGGGCTGGCGACGATCGCACTCTTCGTGCCAGGGCGATCGATGCTTGTGGACGGTTGGCACGGGCTGCGGCGTAACGCCCCCAACATGAATACCCTCGTTAGCCTGGGAACCTTGACTGCTTACCTGACGAGCCTGGTCGCACTCTTAGTGCCTCAACTCGGCTGGGAATGCTTCTTTGACGAACCCGTCATGCTCGTCGGGTTTATTCTGCTGGGGCGCACTCTAGAACAGCAAGCAAGAAATCGTGCTGCCAGTGCCTTTCGGTCATTGCTTGCCCTCCAACCTAAAGTGGCGCGGTTGATTAAGGAGAGGGGAGAGGAAGAGAGGAGTGAGCAGGAGAGGAGAGAGGGGTTCAATGATGAGCCTTCCCTTCAAATAGACCAAAAGACCCAATCCTACACCCCACACCCCACACCCCATACCCCACACCCCACACCCCATACCCCACACTTCATCGAAATTCCTGCCGATCGCGTCCGTCTAGGCGAGTGGCTGCAAGTGCTCCCTGGAGACAAAATTCCGGTGGATGGCGAAGTGGTGGTTGGACAAACGACAGTGGATGAGTCGATGCTGACAGGTGAGCCAATGCCTGTGTTAAAGCAACCAGGAGATCTGGTCGCGGCTGGAACGCTGAATCAGACAGGCACGATCGCCCTGCGTGCCACCCGTACAGGCAACGAAACCACGCTGGCACACATTATTGCTCTTGTAGAAGACGCTCAAACCCGCAAGGCACCGATCCAAAAACTAGCCGATACCGTTGCTGGTTACTTTACCTATGGGGTGATGGCGATCGCGACCCTCACCTTTCTCTTTTGGTACGTCATCGGCAGTCACCTGTGGAGCGATGCTCTCATGCACGCTGGCTCGATCGCCATGAACACCGGACACGCCATGTCCCACTCCTCACCCCTCACTCCTCACCCCTCACCCCTCGTCCTCAGCCTCAAACTGGCGATCGCCGTTCTCGTCGTTGCCTGCCCTTGCGCCCTGGGACTCGCTACGCCGACTGCGATTCTGGTTGGCTCTGGCATCGGTGCCGAACGGGGACTCCTCATTCGGGGTGGTGATGTGTTAGAACGCGTCCATCAGCTCGACACCATCATCTTTGACAAAACAGGTACCCTAACGACAGGCAAACCCATTGTCACCGATTGTCTTGTACTTAAACGCGATCACCCATCAGCCGTCAGCCGTCAGCCATCGGCATCAACTGTATGCCCATTCTCCGCTTCTTCTTCTGACTCACTTCTGCCCCCTGTCCCCTATTCCCTGTCCCCTGTTCCCTGTCCCCTTCCCGCACACCCCACACCCCACACCCCTTCCCTTCTTCTTCAACTCGCTGCCAGTGTTGAAAGCGGTACACGCCATCCTCTGGCGATCGCCATTCAGCAGCAGGCACAGCAACAGGCGTTACCACTCTTGCCCGCAAAGAATTTTGTGACCGCACCAGGATTAGGCGTAGCCGCTGCGGTGACTCTGGCAGATGGTACGGCGGCTTTAGATGTTGCGATCGGTACTCAAACGTGGTTAGCCCAGCATGGCGTGACGACCGCTGCAATGGAGACAGAGACTCAGGCGCTGCTGCACAGGGGCAAAACAGTGGTCTACGTGGCCGTGGATGGCACACTGGTAGGGCTAATTGCTGTGGCTGATCGGCTGAGACCAGATGCCGTTGCCGCCGTCGCAGCCTTGAAAGCAATGGGACTAACAATCATGCTGCTGACGGGCGATCAACGAGAGTCGGCAGTGGCGATCGCCCAACCCCTCAAGCTCAGTCCAGACCACATTCTGGCAGATATTCTACCGGATGGTAAGGCGCAGGCGATCGCTCAACTTCAGGCTCAGGGGCACCGTGTAGCGATGGTGGGCGATGGCATTAACGACTCTCCAGCACTGGCACAGGCAGATGTGGGCATTGCCATGCATTCTGGTACTGATGTTGCCGTTGAAACCGCTGGCATTGTGCTGATGCGCGATCGGCTAATCGATGTGGTGGAATCAATCCGACTCAGCCACGCCACGTTCAACAAAATTCGCCAAAATCTCTTTTGGGCATTTGCCTACAACGTAATGGGCATCCCTCTTGCAGCCGGATTACTCTTGCCAAGTGCCAGTTTTTTGCTAAGTCCTGCCGCTGCAGGCGCTATGATGGCACTTAGTTCCGTTAGCGTCGTGACGAATTCCCTGTTGCTGTATCTCACCTTCCCTGTAGCAAAGCCATCTAAAACGCCTGATCATTTGCTATAGCGTTGGTTAGCCTTTTTGCACTGCCTTATTAAGCGCACCGATTAAGCAAACCTAGCAGCCTCTTAGGGTCCCTCATGTCTTCAGAACCCCATCAAAGCCACTTGCTGATTGTTGAAGATGACAACGGACGGCGCGGTGTCGTGCTGGACGGTTCCGAGTATTCGATCGGCAGAGATCCATCCTGCGATATCTGTCTCGAATCTCTGTTTGTTTCTCGTCGCCATGCAACGCTTCTACGGTTGCCCAATGGCGATGGCACTTTTTGTTACCGTATCGTAGACGGTGATTTAGAAGGCAGACGGAGTTCCAACGGATTTTTGGTGAATGGCTATCGTCTCCGCACCCACAACTTGCAAAATGAAGACGAGATCGTCTTTGGTCCACAAGTACGGGCGATTTACTACCTCTGCCATCGTGATGCAGTGGTCACTGTGCCGTCAGATGAGTTTGATATTACGTTGATTAGCCCAGGCATGATGCTGGATGCTGATGCCTCTCCCCGTCAGCGTCACGGTTTCTCGCCAGACTCGTCGATTCCAAAGCAGTCGCCTCCACCACGACGTTTGAAGTTAAGACGTAAGCGTTTCTAGGCTCGCTTTCAGCGTCTCGGGTCTGCTGCTGAGGGCTGGGACTGCGGTGCTTGCGGTGCCTATCGTGTTCAAACTGCATGATGGGATTGCAGCGGTAGTCGCTAAAATGACAGCGTTGTGTGTTACCTACATGGGTGCTGGCAGCTATGTTTTGCTCGATGCCTACTATGCATCGCCAATGTTCTGCACTTGATTTGTGTGTAGGGACTTACAATATAACGTCCCTACAGAATAATCTCCTTACAGGTGGTTAGCGCCGTCGATTAAACCAGCCAAAGAAATTGAAATCGCCCTGCATGCGTTGCAGTTCTGCCTGATTTGCGGCTGCCGTGCGGTAGTACCAATCACAGTACGCCTCAAATTCGGCGCGATACTCCACTTCACGGTAAAAATCGCGCGTCAGTGCATACGTCACGATCGCCTCTGAAAGGGGCTGAGGCGCGATCGTAATCCAACGAAGATGATTTAACATGAGCTACTTTGTAGTGGACATGAGACCGCTGCCTCTGACTCCATTCTAAGAACTACAGCCCAAGAACGTGTTCAAGAAATTCGGGCTATTGCTCTAAATCGTCTGGCGATTCGATGCATACAAAGACACTATATTCAGTGATTGGAAGCGTCATGCTCAGGTCTAGAGAATCGATCTGCTGCTAAAGATTGTTAAACGTAGAATACAAGTTCGTGAAATATTGCCTAACTCCTATACTTCACCTTCAGAGTCATATTACCTGAAGTCCCAGCTATTAGTTCAACCGGAAATTCTTTGATCCCTGATCCAAGGCTTAAACCTGCTTTCTCAGACATTGTAATCTCAAGCTCATTTACACCATTTTCCTTTCCTGCTTTGATAATATCGATTGCCGCTTTTTTTGGTGCTTCAATCTCCTTTTCTACTGCATCCGCTGTTGCAGAAGTTGCCGCCTTCCACAAAAATCTACCAATCTTCCATGGAAGCCAAACAGAAAACATTGCCGCTCCATGTTTATCAAACCACTCAATTGCTTCACTGCGACCTTCGGGTGTAGTGAGATTGAATCGTTGGATAGAATCACTCATGACATCTTTTTGATTGGGAACTTCTTCCTAGTTGTGCTTGTATCTATCGGGTAAGATGCTTGAGGAAAGAATTAAGCGACACAAAACGTGTTGCTGTCTCTTTCAGCTCTCTTGCTGCGTGGTTCCAAAAATACACATTTACTTGAAATCCATTGGCGACAAGATCTTCAACGACAGGAACAAAGTCTTTGTCACCTGCAACAAGAATAATCTCACTATCCGCTTTGTCGATGAGAGTATAAGCATCTTTTGTGAGTTGGTGTGCAATAGCTACATCAACTTTCTTCTCTTTTCCCGCAACACTTTTATCGAACTTAACAACCTTAAATCCTTTCCGCTCTACCATTTGCCAGAAAGCATCTTTGGGCGGGGGCGACCCCCATAGTTTTGCACAGCCCACTTCTACATTATCACCAAATAAAAACTGGTATAACTTACCATAGTCGGGATACCAAGCGTAGTTGAAAATTCCTCGATTCATTGCATCATAAATGTCCAGTGCCAATCCGCTTTCTACTGCTGCTGTTCTCTGACCTTCAATGAACACATTAGAGTTGTCGACGTAAGCATAAATACGCATCTTTCCCTCTTGTCGGCAATCCATAACATATCTGTATTGCAGTCTAGCAACTGATCTAAATTGCAACCCAAAGTTAGTTGAGCCGCCGTACAGTTAGCTAAGCGGAAAGCTTAGGCATTGCTGCTGGAGATGAGGACTTCGCCTTTGAGCATTCGTTGAGCGGCATCTAAGAGTGCTTCTTCTAGGTAGGGTTTGGTGAAGTAGCCGCTGGCTCCGAGGGAGACTGCCATTTGACGGTGACGATCGGCACCGCGAGAGGTGAGCATAGCGATCGGGAGATGGCTGAGGTTGGGGTCTTTTTGGATGCGGGAGAGCAGTTCCAGACCGTCCATGCGGGGCATTTCGATGTCGCAGAACACAATGTCGCAGGGTAGACCAGCGCGGAGTTTTTCCCAGGCTTCTTGCCCGTCGCGTGCCTGCTCCACCCGATAGCCCACCTTGTTGAAGGTCATCGACAGCAGTTCGCGTACCGTGATGGAGTCGTCCACAATGAGCACCGTTGGCTCGGTCTTGGCGACCGGCGCTTCCTGCACCATGCTGATGCCGCCTTGCTCCCACAGGGAACCGCCCACATCGCGGCGAATGCGACCCATTGAGAGGTCGATCAGTTCCAGCACATCGGCGATCGGCATAATGCGACCATCCCCCAGCACCGTCGCACCCGCAACCCCAACAGGTTTGGGAATCGGACCTTCCAGTTGCTTGATCACAATCTCCTGTTCGCCCAGCACCTGATCGACCTGGAGCGCCAGGAAGTTGCCAGCACTGCGTAGAACGACGATCGACACAATATCATCTTCCTGGTTGCCGCCGTAGACATTCCCTCGGCTGAGGTGGCGACTGTAAGACAACAGATCGTTTAAAGGACGTAGCGGCAGCAGAGAATCCCGCCAGGGAATACACGCTTGACCTTCGGCATTGGTTTGAATCCGTTCTTTGGGCACATCCAGCATGTCTTCCACCCCATCCATTGGGAAGGCAATGCGGGCGCGATCGCTGATGCAGCACAGTGCTTTCGAGATACTGAGCGTGAGCGGTAGACGAATGGTGAACGTGGTGCCCTTGCCGTAGGTCGAATCGGTATTGATGGCACCGCGAATCTCGCTCAGGCTGGTACGCACCACATCCATGCCCACCCCGCGACCGGAGAAGTCATCTGCCTGATCTTTGGTGCTAAAGCCCGCGTGGAACAGCAAATCATACATGTCTAGCCGCGACATGCTCTGGGCTTCGGTGGCAGAAATCAAGCCCTTCTCGATCGCCTTGGCTTTCACGCGATCGATGTCAATACCTGCACCGTCATCTGAGACCGAGATAATGGTCTGGTTCCCTTGATGAAACGCCCGAATGGTGATGCGTCCCGCTGGGGGTTTGCCTGCCGCCCGTCGAACTTCTGGCGACTCGATGCCGTGAGTGATGGCGTTGTTCACCAGATGGGTCATGGGGTCATACAACTGCTCCAAGATCATCTTGTCGATCAGCGTCTCGCGCCCTTCTACATTCAGTTCTGCCTGTTTGCCCACTTTCATCGCAATGTCGCGGACAGCACGAGGCAGACGATCAGCGGTTTGGGCAAAGGGCACCATGCGCGATCGAGTCAGCCCTTCCTGCAACTGCGTCGTCACCTGGCGGAACATGCGCGTGACCTGATCGGTTTCATCCACGATGAACTCGATGTCCGACGCAGATTCGCGCACTCGCACAATCAACTCAATCATTTCTTGCGAAAGACTGTGAAACCCGGTGAAGCGATCCATTTCTAACGGATCGTACTCAATCCCCGTCCCGTTTGCCGCCTGAACCACGGTGCCGCTATCGCGGGACGCACTCGGCAGACTGAAGGCGCTGCGGTGGCTCTGACGGCTGGCAAGGAGAGAACTTTCCAGGAGCGATCGCTCGTACAAGTCCTGCATTCGTTGTCCCACATCGCTTAATTGCTGCACCTGGTAGAGCAAATTATCGAGCGACTGGCGGAGACGTTCCTGGTCTTCTTCCAGGCTGTTGCGGTTCACCACCAGTTCCCCAACCAGGTTACTGAGGTTATCCAGATGCTTCACGGGCACCCGCATCGTCTGTTCGCTGAACACTCGCCCGGGTCGAGTGGGGCGACGGTTCTGCGCTGAAACGCTGCTGCGAGAAAGTTTTACGGTTGGTGAACCGCCCATTTTCTCTTCCGCATCCTTCAGCAAATCATCCAGTTCGTCAAACTCAGAAGCGCGCGATGTGCCGTCAGAGGAGGTAGCGGCATCATTCGACTCAAACGAGTCACCCTGTAACAGCGATTCTAGATCGGAAAAGTCGTTGAGTGGCGATGACGCGGCGGTGGCTGCACCAAACGCCATCATGCCGCCAGCAACTGCTTCAAACGTTGATGTGCTTGATGGGGTTGCATCGGAATCAGGTGTATCAGACAGCAGGTTATCTAAATCGGACAGCGCATCGGCACTCGGAGTCTCTTGGTCGAGAAGCGCGTCTAGACCGGAAAATTCACCGCTATCTGTGGCGTTATCCTCTAACAGGCTGTTCAAATCAGCAAACTCATCCGTTTCTTCACCTAGCAGATCGTTAAACGCAAGGTCGTCGGTAGTTTCTGACGCATTCCCCTCGTTCAGAAAGTCATCAAACTCTCCAGGTGCATCGATCGCCGATGGTGTAGACGATTCATCTAGTAGCTGATCGAAATCAAGCAGAGGCTCACCAGACGCTTGCTCATCCGCCCCAGACTCACCAGTGGCAGTTTCCCAGTCAAAGTCAGCCATGGCTGAAGCCGCAGCATCAGTCTCCAGCAGGGAATGGCTCTCGAAGGGTTCAACTTCGGCGGGTGCATCTGTTGTCGCCTGATCGAACAGGAAGGAAGCGTCGTCACCACCCACGTCCTCAAACAGCAGGTCGGTAGAAGCCATTGCAGGGTCTTCTGAAGTCGAATCAAACCCTAGCGCATCAAACGCAGAGCGATCGAACTCTAACGAGAATGCATCACTATCCGCGCCTTCTGTGGTTGTACCATTGCGCTCATTGGGTTCGTCAAAATCGAGGAGAGACTCGTCAAAGCTGGTACTAGCCTCTGCCGGGGGTGCATCGCTTGCATCCAGGTTCTCAAGCGTTTGCAAGTCAGAACTCTCAGACGTTTGTAGCGCAAAGAAGTCATCACCGAAGTCTAGCGAACTGGTTTCTGGAGTGTCACTCAAGTCAAGGCTGTTTTCAGTCTCTAAAGCATCACAAAAGTCAAGGCTATTTTCGGCGCTAGACATGGAAGGAGGCGCGTCATTTGCTAAGTCACCAAAGTCGAGCCGATCGGTGTCAAAGTCTAAGCTCTCTTCTTCTGCGTTGGTTTCAGTTGGAACGGGTGGGGCATCTGTCTCTGTATCAAAGGACAGATCCCACGCCTCCGAGGGCGTATCGCTCAGGGCTTCTGCCGCTAGGATGTCCGCAGACAACATCTCACCCAAATCCAGGTTGTCTCCAACGGCAGCGATCGAGGGTTCATCTAGCCCGTTCACCGACTCATCCATACTGTCCAGATCGCTGAGACCGAGACGATCGTCGCTCAGGGCTTCTAGAGGCATGTCACCCGATCGGATGTCTGACTCAACGCCGATCGCCAGTAAGTCATCGGGTAATTCCAGGCTGTCATCCGATTGAGCTGGTTGGTCAAAGAAATCGCCCAGAGCATCGGTCATGTTGGAGGACTCTGCCCCTGACAAAGCATCTCCCGACAAAGCATCTAGAGAGGCGGACGCTGCATCAAAGTCAAAGGTATCAAAGTCCGGTGGCGGTTCCAGCGATTCGCTGAGCGGATCGGCATTTGGGAGTGTGCCAGCGTCGTCAATCGCCGTTTCATTGATCAATGGTTCTTCTAGCGCTGCAACGGGATCGATCGCTGGCTCTGAAGGATGTAGCACCAGCCAATCTTCGGGTGTGTCTAAGAGGCTAGCATCCAGTGCGTTATCGGCATCAAGCCCAGCGAAATCGATGTCCAGATTCTCGTCCAAAGCAGCAGTTGATTCGCCTGTATCCTCAGAGTTGCCAAAGTCAATATCGTTAAAATCAAGGTCTAAGCCCGCTGCATCAAGAGTCTCGATGGGAGCCTCCAGATCGGCTAGCTGAGTCTGAGGTGGCTGCGAGGTGCCCCAGGGATCATCAGAGTCGCTCTGGATGGTAGTGGCTGACAGCTCAGAGAACGAATCTTCTGCGACAAGTTGATCAAACCCTGGCAGGTCAGCATCATCGCCTGGTGTTGAGTCATCTGCCAACAGGGATGCGATCGACGGATCAAAGCCGCTATCATCCGCAAGCTCTTCTACTAGCGGCTCTGCATCTGAGAAAGCATCAGTTGGGGTTTGATCAGCGGTGGCGTTGAGCAGGCTACTAAAGTCCAGATCATCCAAATCACCTTGATCGGACAGTTCTTCAATCGCGTCTGGTGACGACTGATCCTCAAAGAAATCACCCGTTCCAAAATCAGACTGGCTTTCTGGAGTTGGCACGACTGCCTCATCCATCCAGGGTGACGTGGGCTGAGCAGCAGAAACTGGAGGTTCTGCTACGGAATGCTGGTTCAATTCTTCCCACGGATCGGCGATCGGCGTAGCGCTGATATCAGGAGCCATTAAAGGCATTGCGCTGTGCTCTGCTGGTCCTTTGCCTGGAGCGTCATCCAGCAAAGAAGCATCCAGATTGTCTAGCTCCAATTCGTCTAGCTCCAGTTCGACGGGTGTACTCTCTGAGCCACCTGGCAGGGATGAGAAGGCTAAATCCTGCTCACCGTCCATCCCGTCAAAGAGTTCACCCAGGTTGTTGAGGGGCGAATCGGCAGTCGATGTGAGTCCAAAAGCGGTCGTGGTTGATGCGGCATCGGGGGGCGTATCCGAACCAGACTCGCCAAACATGTCATCAAACGCAGCTTCATCAAAGGCTTCTGTTCCCGTTGCCGTTGCCGCCGTAAGGTCAGCCGTCCCAGAATTTCCAAAGAGCGCATCCAGCTCATCTGATTGAGTGCTATTCTGGACGCGGGCGCGATCGTCCTCACTTGTTGGCGACTCTGAGATTAGTGCATCTGAGGTGAGTGCATCATCGCTGAAGAGATCGGTCAGTGCATCCTGCGATGAGGTCGAGGCTTCTTCTTGACCCATCTCCGTTTCATCAAAGAGGAGATCAGAAAAGTCGGTCGATTCATCCAAGCTATCCGTATCGACTGAGTTGGCGGCATGCAGCGTGGTTTCTGTCAGAATTTCTTCTTCTTGCCACGTAGACCCCAGATCAGGCATTTCACCCTCAAATAAGTCAGCCAGACTGTTCAGTTCTGCCATCCCCACTTCTGGTCCTTGTTGGTCATCAGCTTCTGCATCTACCATCGCGGCTTCCAGGCTATCGCTGAAGTCAAGGCTATTGCTGAAGTCTGATGCAGGTTCAGCGGTTTCTAGCCCTGCAAACAAGGCATCCTCGTCGGTGGTCGCGTGAGGTGTGGTCAGCCAATCACTGTCATCTGTAGAGACATTCAAATCGGAGGCAAGCAAATCAGCAAAGTCGTCGTCCGGCACCGCGATCGAAGGAGCAGGCGGCTGGAGTGCTTGCAGTTGGGGGCATGGTGCAATGTCAGCGGCACGACCAGAGAGCACCTGTTCCTGAGCGCGCTTGATGTCTCGAATCACAATCGGAGCCAACGTCCGATAGGCATTTTCGGGATAGCCGATCGCGGCGTGTGCTTGCTCAAGCAGTTGACACCAGTTTGGCAGGTTGAACTGCTCACCCATGCCAATTAACTGGCGGCAGAGGTCTTGAAGCTGTTGGCGATTGGCAGCATCCAGCTCAGATTGCTTAAACAGTTGCAGCATCTCACGCAACCGTAGCGGAATATCGGTTTGAAAGAGCGAGATGAAGACGCTGTCTTGCTGAGCCGCTGTGGTAGTCGTAGCCGGACGATCGACAAGAGACGAAGCGGGAGCCGCGCCACTTGCCAGCACGTTTAAGTGGTTTTCTAGCTCGGCAAAGACAGGCTCTACCCCAGAAACGGTCGCGTTGGCGGTTTCATCCGTCAAGCCAAAGGGTCCTTGTAGCTGCCCCACCAGTTCTTGCAGCGCGTCAAAGACCTGCAAAAATAGACTTTCCAGCTTTTGGTCTACCTTGACGGGCGACTCTTTGAGAATCTTAAAATAGTCTTCTAGGCGATGGGAGACTTGTTGAATGCTATTTAGCCCCAACATTGCCGCGCCACCCTTGACCGAGTGGGCTGCCCGAAACAGTTCGTTGACCATTTCCTGATCTTCGATGGTACTTTGCAGATTGAGCAAGCCTTGCTCGATCGTGTTGAGGTGGTCTTTCGCCTCCTCAATGAAGTAGCCCATGATTCGCTGTTGCTGTTCAGGCTGCATGGCAGTGTCCCATTCCTTTGAAACGTATGATTGCTACCGAGGCGCATCGTGCGTGACCAGATCGATCGCTCAGAGGCACTGAGAAAACCGTTATGAGAAGACCGTATCGAGAAGACCGTTTCAGGAGCAGCATCGGTACCTGACGCTGCGAGCCCTTAATTCAAGTATCAGCGGCGAAACGTGTGGGTGGATTTCGCCGTGTGGCATACCAGTCTGTTGGATTGCTCTACTGTACCTGATACACCTAAATTTGACACCCGCAGCCAACTCTCGCCGTCTACGGCTATTTGCGTTCGATGGTTTCCACCCGGAACCGTTCTACAGAGGTGAGTAGATCGCGGGCAACCCCTACCAGATTTTGCAGTGAGCCAGACACTCGTTGCGCTTCCTGAGAGGTTTCTTGAGCGGTCAACTCAACCGACTGCATCACCTGCGCGACGGCGCGTGACGTTTCGGTTTGCTCAACCGTATCTGCCGTAATTGATCGCACCAGTACGTCAATCCGGTTGGAGACCTGAATGATGTCTTCGAGCGATCGCTTCGCCTGCTCCGCCAACCGCGTCCCCTCAATGACCTGCTGGGTGCCTTCCTCCATTGCGGTCATGACTGAACCCGTTTCACCCTGAATTTGCAGCACGATTTGTTCGATTTCCTTCGATGCTTTTGCGGCACGATCTGCCAACTGTCGCACCTCGTCGGCGACGATCGCAAACCCACGACCCGCTTCCCCTGCCCGTGCTGCCTCAATACTGGCGTTGAGTGCCAGCAAGTTTGTACGAGACGCAATTTGCGAAATCAACGCGACGATCTTAGAAATCTCTTGCGACGATTCTGCCAGACGCTTCACCTTGCGCGTGGTTTCTGCCACCGTTTCACGGATTTCGAGAATACCTGCCACCGTGCGTTCTACCGCTTCACCCCCTTTGAGAGCGGTTGCGGATGCCGATCGTGCCACTTCCTCTGCTTCACGGGCGCTTTCTGCCACCCGTTGAATGGAGTCGGTCATCACCTGTACCGAGTTCAGCGTGACGGCAAGTTCTTCTGCCTGCCGGAGCGCATCCGATGACAGGCTGCGGGCAAACATTTCGTTGTCGGTGGAGCCTTTGCTGACTTGCCGTGCGGCGACTTTTACCTGTTGTACAATTTCGCGCAGGTTTTGGATGGTCAGGTTGAACGAGTCGGCAACCGCTCCCAACACGTCTGCCGTCACTTCTGCCTGCACGGTCAAGTCACCACGAGCCGCGCCTTCCACATCATCCAGCAGGCGAATCACCTGACGTTGGAGGTCTTCTTTGGCTTGTTCTTGCTCTTCGGCTTTGCGCTGTGCTTCGCTAGTGGTAGTGAGAATGACACGCGCCATCTGGTTAAAGCCTGTGGACAGGTGCCCAAATTCGTCCTCAGTGTAGACCGTGGCACGGGCATTTAAGTTACCTTGCGAAACCGACGTGAACTGAGCTTGCAGGTCGTCCGTCGATTGCCGGATTTTCTTCGCCGTAAACTGTCCGACCGCAAAGGCGGCTATGCCGCCCGACAGACCACCGACTAACGCCATCGCCCAGCCCGTCCCTTGTAGTCGAGAAATGACAGCGCTGGAGAGTTCTTTTTCCTGCGGTGTCGCGTTAGCGGATGTTCCAGGAAGGGTGCTGGTGGAGATGAGGTTGACGACTGCGACCGCCACTGCCGAAAAGATGCCTGCTGTAATCGCTGTGTAGAACTGCTTGCGCTCGATCGGGGCATTCTCCAGAAACGCCAGCGCTCCTTGCTCCACGCTAGGGGTCGGTTCCAGCACCTGCTGATCGCCCTGGGTAAACGTCGGCACCTGGTCTGACGTGCTGGAGATACTGAAGACTTCATCATCCGAAATGGTGGAATGAGTGCCACCATTGCTGAAGTCCATCGAATCGAAGTCACGCGTAGTGGGTCTCCCTGCAAAGGCTGCTCCACCGGCTAAGGCTGCTCCACCGGCTAAGGCTGCTCCACCCGCCACAGCCGCTCCACCGGGCAGATCAAAGCCAGTGCCTACCGCAGGGCTGGTAAAACCTGCCGAATTCTCCGAAAGGTCAAAATCAGCCAGGTTGCCCAGATCGTCAAATTCATCAAACTCATCCAAGAAATCGGCACTGGCTTGCCCAGAGTTGACATCGCTGTAGGCACGATCGCCATAGGCACTGTCTACGGGCTCTTGGGTAAACCTGGCAGCCCCAAACGTTTGATCACCCTCGTAGACACCCGTGCTACCCATAAAGAGGGTTTCATCTTCGCTGATGCGAGGGGCGCTGTTACGGGCTGCACTTGGCGGTTCCGCAAAGCGATCGCTGGTGAGATTATCGCTTTCCAGCGTGTACGGTGCCTGCTCCAGGGGTGACGCTTCTGGCAAGTCGAGCGGCGCAAAGGCATCGTCAAAATCGTCTAAAGCTGAGGCAAATTGATCGTTTGGATGGGCGTTTGTGCCAGCGTCGATCGCTCCATAGTTAAAGGGCGGAGCCGTATCGTCTGGAGACATTGACAAGTCTGGCGACGTTTCTTGCAAGAAAGAGTCTTCGGGGAGAGCAGACAGTTCGACCTCATCGACTGAAAAGGGGTCGGATAAGGAGTCGAGGTTGCTTAACTCTGAAGGTTCAGAGTCTGCGTCTTCAGCCTCTTGAAAATGGGTGCTATTAGCAAATGGGCTGGCATACGATTCCGGATTGGACGGTGCAAAGTCATCGGGGGCTGCAAAACTCTGCTCAAACGCATTGACCTCATCAAACTCGCTTCCGGCTCCATACTCATCCGCTACCGGGCTGAAACTGGCATCGTTGAAGTTGGCATCGTTGAAACTGGGGTCATTGAAATTGGCATCGTTAAAGCTGGGATCGTTGAAATTGGCATCGTTGAAACTGGGATCGTTGAAGTTAGGGTCAAAATCAAGCGGATCGGTGCCAAAAGCATTGTCAAAGTCGTTGTCTAATGCCAACGCATCGCCATTCTGCCAGTTGTTTGCTGAGGCATAGTCAGTTTCCGATGGCGCGTACTCTTCAGGCGCGATCGCGGCACCAAACTCACCTCCATCGCCGTCAACGCTACCTTCAGCCTGACTGGTGATATACGCCAGCCCATCATTGGCGTAGTTGATAAATTCTTGATCAGCCGTCAGCCCCAAAACCGATTGGTACTGCTCTCTAGCGATGGCAAACTGCTGTAAGCCGTAGCAGTAAACGTGACCGCGCAGCAAGGAAGCGCTGGGGTCTTCAGGGAATTCTTTGACGAGGCGATCGACGATCTCGGCAGCCTCTTGATAGTTGCCCTGCACGTAAGCTTTTTGAGCCTGTTGATATTCCTGTGCGTATTCAGTGCCGGATGCCATGTGCCTCCTCCCAGTTGCGTATTGAGTGCTGTAGCTTAGGCAGAGCGGAGGGGTTGCGACGTTCGGAACGGCTGCTACCGACCCCGCATTCAATCCGCGTGATTTGTTCCTCAGTTTTACTGCGAGTTCTCAGTTTTTTCACGTCAATTTCTCTCCTAAGCTGCCCATCGAGCCGATCGCAAAATCGCAATCTGATCCAGCAGCCGCAGAAATTTGTTTGACTGGGCATCCAAAACCCATTCACCCCGCAGGAAGGGAGCGACGCTATCAGGAACATTCGTAGACATCTGCACCTCCTCAATATCTAGCCAGTCCATCCCAACGATGCGATCAACCGCCAGCCCCAACATAATGTCCTGGTCTTCCACGGCAATCACCTGCACTTCTGGCTTGTCGGTATTCAACGGGGTTGGATCACCGAGAAATTGTCCCAGGTCTGCGACCCAAACCACGCGCCCTCGTACATTAAGAGTACCCAAAAGCAGCGGTGAAACGTTAGGCACGGGTGTAATCCGATCGGGTGAGGGCGAGAGGACTTCTCGAATCCCCGTGGCAGGCAGCGCGAATTCATTGCCTGATGTGATGTAAAACCGCAGATGCAGCTCACCTTCAGGGCTTTCTAGCTCTTGAAATTCGGGCGCTTGATCTTGCCCTCTGCCGGTTAAAAAATCTGGATTACCTACCATAGCCGTTTGCTTCAACCCCGCAACAATTGCTTGACCGTTCCCACTAATTCGGTTGGCTGAAACGGTTTAGCGATGTAAGCATCGGCTCCTTGTTTCATGCCCCAGTAGCGATCGAATTCTTCCCCTTTTGACGAGCACATCACCACGGGTACGTCTTGAGTTTTGGGATCGGCTTTGAGACGACGGCACACTTCGTACCCATTCATCCGTGGCATCACAATATCTAGCACGACTAAATCGGGGCGATGTCCTTGAATTTGCTCTAACGCTTCTACGCCATCACCCGCGACGGTGACACTCAAGCCACTCCCCTTTAAGAGATCGGTAATCATCTCTCGTTGAGTCACACTATCTTCTACGACCAGGACTGTACTCATATTCCTTTCCCTGCTTGCCGACTGAAACGTTCACGGGAAGACCCAACGCCACTCACCTTTAGTATTCACCCTAAAACGCGTAATCCATAAAGTATCCCCGATCTGTCGCTAAAGTATCGCCAATCTGTCACTCAATGGATGCTGATGAAGTCGAATCGGCATCAGTCATCTCAATTTTTAACCCATTCTCTCCTGTCTTTGCTAGTGCCTGGTTCGTGAGTAGAAGGCTGGCTCGGTCTCCTTGTTGCGTGCCTATGCCAATATACTTTTCAACTAACATCAAAAGCTCACTTTCACCAAACGGTTTGGTCAGGTAGTCCGTGGCACCTACCATTTTTGCTTTGACACGATCGATAAACCCATCTTTTCCCGTCAGCATCACAATCGGCAGTTGGCGAAAGGCAGTTGTCTGGCGCAGCATGGCGCAGATTTCATAGCCATCCAGTTCTGGCATGGCAATGTCGCAAAGAATCAGATCTGGCTTGAGTTGAAAGACAAGACTGAGTGCCTCTAACGGGTTGCCGATCGCGGTGGCTTCGTAGCCATGATGTCGCAAAATGTGCTCTACAGTCTCACGAACCGTGATGCCATCGTCAATACAAGCTACCCGCAACGGTCTTGGGGCTTGCGACACACCAAACTCCTTTCGCACGGGCTTTAAGCCACCCGCTTCGGTATCTTTAGCGGCAGCATAGACGAGTTGAATCACCCCTTTCTGCACGTAAGGATAGATTGCCCGCGCGACGGTTAAACTATCGCGATTGAGATAACGCGCAATTTGACGAATTGAGGTTTTGCCATCTGCGTAACGGTCTAACGTGGCTAACGTGCGTCGCGAGAGGGTTTCTTGAAGGGCAGCGAGATCGGCGATCGCAGGGCATTGATCGGGGGACTGAATGTGCGGATGAAACTGCTTCCATTCCTGCACCTGCGTCATAATTTTTGCCAGCAGCGGCGTAATCTCTAGCGTCGTCAACTGCGGCGACAGGGCTGGACCGAGTTCAAAAATAAACGACCCTTGATGCAAACTCAGCAGATCAAACAGCGTTTCATGCACCATACTTTGCATGATGCTGCGCCCCTGAGCGGGGGTGAGCGTGTGGCTTTCGAGCAGCGCCCATAAATAGCCATACTCCAGCGCATTGGTGTTGGCAGACGGCACCACAAGATTGCTTAGCGTTGCCTCTGCTTTGTAGCGCCGCAGGTAATCGGACAGTCGCGCTAAGCTGGTCGAGCGATCGGCGGCATACACAATCTGCCCATTGAGAAAAAAGACAAACCAATACTGCTCTGCCAATGCTCTAGACGAGCGAACATCCTGCACATAGACCACACCAGGGTTTCCCATTCCACTCGGCTGTGAGGGATAGGCTTCGACAAACAGCTCACCCGTTCGTTGCCCCAACTCAATGAGTTGCAGAATGCTGCGAATGTCAATTTCATTCAACTTACCCTGCATGAAACTCTAGCCTTCTCCTCAAACGCTTGAAAACCCTTTTTGCTCGGGCATCTTTATAAAAACAGTGGTTGCTCGGCAAAGAATTTCTGATCAGCTAGCGAACGCTGGCTGATACAACTTTTATACTCCCCTTGACACGTTTATCACGAGAATCTCTCAGTTTTTCTGCGGTTGAAACCTTTCTCTGACGATCGCGCCCCAGCGGTTGAGACCGTCTCTCCAACCGTCTCTCCATCGGAGCGGGCTTCGCACCCAATCGAGTGAAGGCAACCCGGCTTGACGGCGGCATCACACGGGCACCGATCGCTTTACACTTCTTTGCAGGCATTGGTGATAGCAGTGCTAAATTAGAAGCCAGCAAAGGTCAAACCGATTGGTGTGTCTCAGCCAGAGCCGACTGGATGCAGGCGCTTGACATCCAGTAATGGGCGCGATCGATTCGCTTTTAGCCCTTTAGTTAAGTTTGTGAAGGCTCGACTCAATGATGTTGTTGCCGATCTACGGTGACAGCGCGCTGCCTGTTCCAGATGTCATCCCGCTCGGTTTACTTTTGTTAAGGGGTGCGATCGGTGTCCAATTTGGGCAAGTTTTAAAGCAAGTCGGCTGCTTGAGTCAGAAGTCTGACTTAGAATAGCAGGGTAAACGCAGGCGTTCTGCCTGGAGCACAGTGCTAATCTCAGTGTGAGATCCTGTTGAGCGGTTTGTAGGTTGCACTCAGTGGTTTCCTGGCGACGATAGCTTGAGCATTGGAGGGTGAATCATCTGGCAGCAACCATTGCTGTACGGTGGGCATCATAGTTCCAACCAGATGGGCGCAGCAACCCGCAGGGTCGGCAACCAGTTCAGTCAGCAGTGGTGTTTGGTTGAGCGTTTAGTGGCTTGGCTACAGAGCGATAGACTTACCGCTTGGCAGGGTGCTTTCCGTATTTTGGGACTGGAGTGGCACCCCGATCGAGCACTGGAGTTGTTGCGACAGTCAGGAAACTGACTACCAAGGCGCTGACTACTGAGGCGTTGATAGCAGGGTAAGTAGACAGGTGTGTACGATCGCAATTCGTCGTAAGGATTGTTTTGCTGGGGTTGTCTCACTACACTAGGTTTAACAGTTTTGACCAGACCGTTACACATGAGACCGTAAACGCGATCAAGATTGGGCACAGACACAGAAGAGGATTATCAGCGTGCTGTATCTCGCAGAAGTACAAAAGAAAAGTGGCGGCTTGCTGGGTGGTGGAAAAGCAGAGCTAAAACTGCTCGCCTGCCAGCGATCTGAACAAAGCTGGAGCGCTGTGCCCGGTGAAGAACTTGTGGGCTGCGACGAGGCAAACAACTATAACGGTGGGGCACTTGTACTGGTTGATCTGACGGCAAACAAGCAAGTGCAGCGCGTCCAAGAAGCGGGTCGGCAACTGGTTAGCATCCTGCAAAACTTTTCGCGTCTGCAAGAGAAATTTAAGACGCAAGAAGAAGAAATTGAGCAGTGGAAGCAATCGCTGACCTACCAAAGCCAGGAACTAAACCGTCGGGAAATGGAAATGGAAGCCCGACGCGAACAGCTCCAGCAGATGGAAGACGACTTTGAGCAACTAGAGCAACAGCGGCAGGAAGTAGAAACGCTGCGGGATGAATTTACCCAACAGCGAGACGAGTTTGAGCGCAACCGACAAGAACTTGAAGGTGCCTGGGATCATCTGCGTGGTGAAATGCGTCGCCTAGAAGAGCGGCAGGCAGAATTTCAGCAGACCGCCTTTCTGGATGACGATCAAGCCCGTACCATTCATGAGTTGCTAAATCGGTTAACAAGCGCTGCGCCGCCAACCGAGGCAGTACGAGAGCAGTTGAACGCCTCCCTTGAAATTTTGTCTCAGCAGCAAAATAACCTGAATCAACAGTGGCAAGCGTTGGAGCAGCAGCGTTCGACCGCGCAAGAGCTACAGGGAGAAGCCGATCGCCAGACGCAAGACATTCAACAGCGCTGGCAAGATTGGAACCAGGCACAAGAATCGTTGGAGCAGGGACGGGCAGAACTCAAGGTGCAGCAAACGTCGCTCAACGTGCGCCAGGAATATGCCCGGATGCTGGGTGTGCAGATCCAAAACCAGGAGGATTTACACCAGCAGCTTTATGGCTTAGCCGACAGTTCTGACAAGGTTAAAGTGGGTCAAAAAATCGATCTTGAAGCGCTGGAAAAGCTCTCGATCGACGACCTGCAAAAGGTGGTCAGCGACCTGGAACGCGATTTGCAAAAGCTGTCGCAGTTTGTGGAAAGCCAGGAAGAAGAACTGCGCTATAAGCAGCAAGAAATCGACGAGCTACAGGCAAAAATTCAGGCAGCGAATGAGTACGATCGCCTCAACCTGGAAAACGAACTGGCGGATGAACGAGACGGCTACCAGATGCTAAACGAAACATTGGTGGGTCAGCGTCGGAACCTGCGAGAACGCGAGGGGCTACTGAGCCAGCATCGCAATGTACTACTACGTCGTCAAGGCAATGCTGATGCCAGCCCACCGGAAAATGACATCGATCTGGGTCCTATCCTGAGCCAGATTGAAGCACAACGGCAACAGCAGGCGGAAGAACTGCAAAAGCTGGAGAGCCAGATTGAGCAGATGCGAGGCGCGATCGACCAGGCGCAAGGCATGGTCAATACTCAAGCCTCAGAACAGGAAAACAAGCGCAATGAGCTAAAGCAGCTAGAGCAAACCTTGCTCGATCGTCGCTCTGCTGCGGCTGAAACCTGGGGGCGTGTCAACCTCTACCAGGAAATGCTTCAACCAATCCAGGACAACGTAGACGGCTTGCGGCAACGGTTAGAAGGCATTGCAGGCTCAATGGCTCAATGCCAGGAAGCAGGAGATTCGCAGGGACAGGCGATCGCCGAAATGCGCCAAATCCTTGCTAACCTCACCAACACCCCAGAACTCGCTGCCTCTTAAAGCGTCTATTTACTTTCTAGGGCGCGTCATCTATTCCGCTCCGAAACTTTTGGTAGTGTTTCAAACGTGTGGTCGGCGATCGCAGGGACATTACATGTAACGTCCCTACGAAATCGTGAACAACATTTCTAGAACACCACCCGAAATTTTTGGTGTAAGCATGGTCGCGCTCGTCCCAATACACGAGGTTAAGGGCTTGCTTTAAAGCCCTCGAAAGCCTTCAACTCTAGGGTTTCCAAACAGAGCCCGTGACGAGGATTGAACTCGTGACCTCACCCTTACCAAGGGTGTGCTCTACCACTGAGCCACACGGGCAAGTGAAGATAAGAGGAGCAAGATTACCTTTACCTTTTGCCTTTTTACTTTTGCTTTTTCCTGTGGATGGGCCGAGCTGGATTTGAACCAGCGTAGGCATAGCCAGCGGATTTACAGTCCGCCCCCATTAACCACTCGGGCATCGACCCACTTCACCCACGGAAATTGATCCTAACATAACAGGGCGACCAGATTCACGCTCAATCAAATTTTGGTTGATTGCTGAATCGATGCGTGTAGTGATCGACGAAGAGCCATGCTTGTAGGTCAATTGACTTTTGTAGAGGGCACGACGATCGCGCCCTTGTATAAGGAATCTGTGCGAATGGACAAACCTTCACTATAATCAACGCCATTGCCTGTTCTTCGTTTCATCTTTGCTTCAACTGTCGTCACGTTTTCTCGCGCATGACCTTCATTTCTATCACCTACGGACTGTTTCTGCTGAGTGTGATCGGCATTTACTGGTCGGTGCAGCAGCAGTGGCTCCGCATGTGGGCATTGCTAGCTGCCAGCATTGTTTTCTACTCATCGTTTCAGGTGCAGTACATTCCACTGCTGCTGGCTGGGACGTGGGTGACGTTTCAACTGGGACAGGCGATCGCCGTTCCACCCAACTGGCGTATGGAAGACTGGCAGTTTGCCCAGCAAGATTGGCAGCGGCAACGCTTCAGGCTATTGTGGTTGGGTATTGCAGTCAACCTGCTGCTTCTGCTGGGTTTTAAGTATGTTCCTTTTGTGCTGTCTACAGTGGGAGCACTGGTTGGCAACCCGGCGCTACAGGCAAATGCGACGTGGACGCGATCGAACCTCGTTGCACCGTTGGGGTTGAGCTTTTTCTGCTTTGAGTGCATTGCCTATCTGGTCGATGTGTATCGTGGAGCACCCGCCGCGCATCAGTTTCTTAACTTCTCTGCCTACAAATTGTTTTTTGCCAAGCTGATTAGTGGTCCGATCACTCGCTACCATCCGCTGGCAGCACAGGTGCAAACGCAGACCTTTCCGACCGTCGATCGCTGGGTCGAAGGGATATGGCTCATTACCTGTGGTGCCGTCAAAAAGGGCTTGCTGGCAGACAATCTTGGCGTTTTGGTTGACCTGAGCTTTCAGAATCTTCAGCGAGCAGGTAGCGCAGACCTGTGGCTAGCGACTGTAGCGTATGGGCTTCAGCTTTATCTCGATTTCAGCGGCTATGTAGACATGGCGCGAGGGAGTGCCATCCTCCTGGGGTTTGACCTGCCGCAGAATTTTGATTTTCCCTATTTCAGCACCAGCATTGCAGACTTTTGGCGACGGTGGCACATAACGCTGGGCGACTGGCTACGCAATTACCTGTACTTTCCATTAGGTGGCTCACGGGAGGGCTTGCTGCGTACCTGTGTGAATTTGCTGATTATTATGACGATCGCAGGCATCTGGCATGGTGCAGCCTGGGGCTTTGTTGTGTGGGGCGTGCTCCACGGCATTGCGCTGGTTGCGCATCGATTGACAGAAGCGCTCTCAAAGCGAATGTCCTGGCTAGAGCATGCATGGCAAAGTTTACCTGGCGTAGTGCTGGCATGGGCGTTGACTCAGAGCATGGTGTTTACTACCTGGATTTTCTTTCGGCTGCCGGATGTCAAAGACTCCTGGTTGGCGGTGCAGCGCTTGTGGGGACATGCTGCCGATGCTCAGTTTGCCCAAAAGGTTTATCTGGAAGCGATCGGGCTGGGGCTACTGCAAATTGCCCTGTTGCTTTGGTCAATCATGGTTTGTATGGGCGCTGCCTATGTGTTCGATCGTGCGCTCAAACTCCAACTCAATTGGCATGTAAAGCTGATGCTCGTACCGCTCTGCCTCTTTGCTGTTTGGATTCTGGCACCCAAAGGGTCGCTGCCCTACATTTACTTTGATTTTTAATGACAACAAACAACAACAGTTGTAACAACAGGTCGCGTCATAGTACCCTTCAATACCCTGCCATCCGAACCTCGATCATGCTTCTGGCAAACGCTGGATGCACCATCGAAAAATTGCTTGTGAACTCAAGCTCGTGAAGATATAGCAAGGCGCGCGCGATCGCAGCCCCTTGTAAAGCTAAAGTCTGGCGTTCAGAATGACCGTTATCTTGGCTTGTTTG
Source organism: Lyngbya sp. HA4199-MV5 (assembly GCA_019359375.1). Classification (GTDB taxonomy): domain Bacteria; phylum Cyanobacteriota; class Cyanobacteriia; order Leptolyngbyales; family Leptolyngbyaceae; genus Stenomitos. Next base: position 74,812 of record JAHHHL010000001.1, on the reverse strand, counting down.
GCTAAAGACTTCAGCCGCGAAACATGATCAACTTCACGGGCTAAAATTTCTTCGGTTCGCTCGGTTCCTACTCCGGTAAGTTGTCTGGATCAACACCGAGCGATCGCACATACTCCGCGAGACGTTCTGCCCGCTGACGCTCGGCTTCGGTGCGCTGGCGCTCGGCTTCGGTGCGTTGGCGCTCGGCAATGAGTTGATCTTGCATTTCTTTCATTCTTTGCTCTGGCATTGGATATGCTCGCCCTTGGGCATCATGCCAGAGCAACACTTCTTGCTCAATGCCGCCAATCATCTGCCGACCACGACCGAGACCCAAACCCACTTCTGGCATCCAGTAGGGCTCACCGATTTGCGATCGATAGGTGTCTCCCTCCAGCCGATAGACCTCAAAGGGTTGGTGGCGATCGCGCTGCCAGAACTCTGGATTGTAGATCACGTAGTAGAGTACGCCTAACCGGGCATAGAGCGCGAGCTTCTCGTCATACTCATCATTCGGACGGTGCGACACCATCTCTAACACCAGCATGGGCGGAGTGTTGTTTTCTTCCCAGGTGGCGTAGCTGCGGCGCGACTTGCCCCCTTTCTTGCGCTCCACGCCCAAGCTCAAAAAGGCATCGGGCACGACAGGCACTTTGGGACTAACTCCGGTAGTGTGATACACCGCCATATCCACGCCAAAATACCAGTCCATGCGGTCTGACCAGAGCAGCGCTAGCGAAAACAGCAGCAGGTTGGGCAGTAAGTTCTGATCCTCGTTATCCACGGGCGTATCATCAGAGCAAGGTAGCTCTTCGGTGCTGGGTAGGGTGGTGTCAAGCGGTTGTGAAACCATTGGAATAGTAGGGATTCCTCGACAGCCTCTATTGTAATGGAGCGATCGCAGGCATTTGAACGGTAAAAAAGAGGAGGGCGATCCACAACGTTAGTGTTCAAAAAGCTGATGTTGGGATTTTGACTGTCAATGTCATTTCAAGGGTGACGATCGCAATGCTAGAATTCTTACATCTTTCTTACTTTTTGCCCTACAGGTCGTTCAATGGAAACCACTCGCTTATCCAGTAAGGGGCAGGTGATTATTCCCAAAGCGTTACGTGCTGCCCACAATTGGGAGGCTGGGCAAGAACTCATTGCCACTGCCTTTGGTGATGGCATTTTGCTAAAACCCAAAAAGCCCTTTCAAGAAACGACCTTGGCAGACGTTGCAGGCTGTTTGCACTATCAAGGTGAGCCAAAGAGCCTTGATGATATAGAAAAGGCTGTGCAGCAGGGTTTCCTGGAGCAGTGGCATGATTGCCGTTGATACAAATGTGATTGTACGCCTGCTGACGCGAGACGATGAGCAGCAGTACCACAAAAGCCTCAAGCTGTTTCAAGAGCAAGCCATTTTTATCGCGGATACAGTCATTCTTGAAACGGAATGGGTTTTACGGTTTGCTTACCAGTTCAAACCGGATGAAAACTGCCGAGCGTTGAGCAAACTTTTTGGGTTGCCCAATGTGCAGCTTGAAAACGCAAGCTTAATGGCACAAGTTTTACAGTGGCATGAACAAGGTTTGAATTTTGCAGATGCCTTTCATTCAGCCAAAAGTCAGAGTTGTTCAACTCTTTATACCTTTGACGGCAAAATACTCAACCATTTCCCTCATCTAGTGCAGATAGCCAAGGTGTAATTGAAGATACTTGCGAACCATTTTCTGAGTTGCCTCCACTGGTAAAGCAGTTTCAACAACGTCTTGACCGTGTGATAGGTTATTGCGTTCCTTGTTTATTTTTTTGAATTTTTCGCTATCCTGATCAACACCTTCAGAACAAAGCATAAAAGCAACCAAAGTGAATTTATCAGCCAATTTATATTTGTCCTTCATTACAGTACGAATTCGTTCAAAGTAATTTCGTCGTGCATTTGGATAATTGCCGACATTAAGTTCTTCAAAAAACTTAAGCTCGTAAAATCCAAAGATTTTGTTGATGAATATTTCAAGTGCATTCCAGGCAAAAAGGAAAGAGCGAAGTGCGTCATCTTCTGTTTGCAGAGATGATAGCAAGAGACGATTAACTCGTTCAAGTTCAGCGTCTGAGTCTACAATCTCGTACCAATGTAGTAAAGACTCAACTGAGCTTATACTAATAGGCTGTGAGACAAAAAGTTTTGCTGAACCTGCCAAGCCAGTATAAGAATATATCGGTTTTCCATCTTCTCGAAAAAATACAACAGAATCACTAACTTTTGTTATTCCTAAAACATTATCTATAGCAAGGGTAAGTGCTGAAAGCGCAGCCTGAATTTTCGGTTCTGAATCTAGTTGAATTTCTTGTTTTGACGCTCCATCAAAGCAAACTACAAAACTTTCTAATTCCCTTTCATGAGATGGAGAAAAGGTATTTATTTTTCTACGGCGTAGAAAAATAAGATATACTCCTATTCCAAACTTTTGTTTTCGAGATTCTTTGATTTCTAGAAGAGTCTCTTCAAGCCGCTCCTCAAAAGTACCTGAATTAGCCAGACCAAACATACCATTCAGAAGAAGTCCAGCTACTGCCATGTGTCGATCACCTTCAAAGCAGTACGTGTCTGGGCTACTTGTTAGTACCAATTGGAAATTCACAGCAAGATTGATGATAATCTCTTTGCTATTTTCGGCTTGAGATGGAGAAAGCCCTTTGATCCAATAAATAACTGTATGGCTGTATTTCACCACATCACCCCATATTGCTAATCAGTACGGTACAAAGCTCTATGAGAAGAATCTCTATAACTTGCAGCAAAGTAGCTTTCGATCATCAACACTTTCATCAAAAACGCCCATTTACTAGCGCTTTCTTCGATGGTTTTGCGGTGGGTTTGCCTCGCTGTGTCTTGCTTTGGTTCTAATTACAAACCAAGCCATAAACAAACAACATCTTCCACCTGTGGCAATTGCTCGGATGATAAGACTCCAAGTTTCTTAATCAGCTTCACGTAGGGAATTGTGACCAGATTTTGAGCATCAAAGACTCCTGCACGTAGAAACTTGACTCCTGTATCCACTTCAAATCTTGATCCTCTTGCTCGCGTTGTATGAGGCACCAGCGTGACAAGCGCTCGATCGCGATCCAAAACCGGAATGCTGATCACTAAACACGGTCTCACTTTCGCCACATAGCCTAGATCAACCAGCCAGACTTCACCTCGACTCGGACTGCTGCTCATAGGCTGCCTCTTCTTCGTCAAGACTCAAGAAAATCGCTTCGGCACTTAGCGTCAATTCGTCTGCCGAAAGTTCAGGAATGTCGAGGCTGAGGGTACGACGCAGAATCTCAATAGCAACCTGCTGCTTTTCAGCGTCTGATAGTTGCTCAAAGGAATCTAGCAAGTGTTGAGACGTGGAGGTTGCCATAATGCTCTTACAATTTTGCAGAGATCTATAGCACCAGTTTATGCCATCAATTTGGCACTGTTCTATCTTCGCTTTTTGCTTGGCAAATCACTAGCTGTCGATCGCCAGTACCTTCACCAAAAATGCCCATTTATCGGCGCTTTCTTCGATGATTTTGGCAGTGGGTTTGCCTGCACCGTGTCCTGCTTTCGTTTCAATGCGGATCATCACAGGCGCGTCACCTTCATGGGCCGCTTGGAGGGCCGCAGCAAATTTAAAGCTGTGAGCGGGAACGACGCGATTGTCATGGTCGGCTGTAGTGATCAGCGTGGCAGGATAGGCAGTCCCAGCTTTGAGGTTGTGCAGCGGCGAGTAAGCGTAGAGTGCTTTAAATTCTTCTGGGTTTTCGGGTGTGCCGTAGTCAGAGATCCACGCCCAGCCGATCGTGAATTTGTGGAACCGCAGCATATCCAGTACGCCAACGGCAGGGAGGGCAGCACCAAAGAGATCGGGGCGTTGGGTCATGCAGGCACCGACGAGTAAGCCGCCGTTACTGCCGCCTGCGATCGCCAGTTTTTTGGATGAGGTGTATTTATGGTCAATCAGCCATTCTGCTGCCGCGATGAAATCATCAAACACGTTCTGCTTTTTCAGCTTCGTGCCTGCCTGATGCCAGTCTTCGCCGTATTCGCCGCCACCGCGCAAGTTTGGTTGCGCGAAGATGCCGCCCATTTCTAACCAGACGAGAGCGCTGACGGAAAAACTCGGTGTCAGGGAAGCCCCAAAACCACCGTAACCGTAGAGATAGGTGGGGTTTTTCCCATCCAGCACCAGTCCTCTTTTGTGGACGATGAACATGGGAATCTGGGTGCCGTCTTTGCTGGGGTAAAAGACTTGCTTGGTTTCGTAATCGTCGGGGTTAAAGTCTACGTTGGGCTGGCGGAAGAGGCGGCTTTCGTTTTTCACCAGGTCGTAGCGATAGATGGTGGCGGGAGTGGTGAAGCTGGTGAAGCTGTAGAAGGTTTCGGTGTCGTGGCGTTTACCACCAAAACCGCCGACAGAGCCAAATCCAGGAAAGTTAACCTCACGAATGGGCATGCCGTTCAGGTCAAAGAGCTTCACCTGACTATGAGCATCTTTGAGGTAGGAGGCGACGAACTGGTTGTTGAGAATGCCTACGCCTTCGAGGGTTTCCGCCGCTTGAGGAATGACTTCTTGCCAGTGGTCGCGATCGGGCTTTTTAGTATCGATCGCAATCACACGACTGCGCGGTGCCTCCAGATCGGTGCTGAACCAGAAGCGATCGCCCTCATTGTCGATGAAGCTGTAGTTGGCTTCAAAGGTATTGATGAGTTCGACGATCGGGGCATTGGCAACAGACAAATCCTTGTAGAACACCAGATTGCGCGGATCGGTGCCTAGCCAGACGGAGATGATCAAAAAGCGTCCATCTTCGCTTACGCCACCGTTGAAGCCCCAGTCTTTTTGGTCGGGACGATCGTAAATCAGCGTATCGTCGTTTTGCGGGGTGCCGAGGCGATGGTAGTAGAGCTTCTGGAAATAGTTAACGTCTTCGTGCTTGGACTTTTCGTTCGGCTCATCGTAGCGGGAGTAGAAAAAGCCTTTGCCGTCATGTGTCCATTCGGCACCGGAGAATTTGACCCACTGCACGCGATCGTCCGTATCTTTGCCGCTCTCAACCTCACGCACCTTCCACTCCTGCCAGTCGGAACCGGAGGTAGACAAGCCATAGGCGAGGTAGCGTCCATCTTCGCTCACAGACAATCCCGATAGCGCAACGGTGCCGTCTTCGGACAAGGTGTTCGGGTCGAGCAAGACAACGGGTTCATCATCCAGAGACTTTAATGTGTAGAGGACGCTCTGGTTCTGCAACCCATCGTTTTTGAAGTAAAAGTAGCGGTCGCCTTGCTTAAACGGAATGCCGTACTTTTCATAGTTCCACAGTTCCGTCAGGCGCTGCTTGAGGCGATCGCGCGCGGGAATTTGCTCCAGAAACCCAAACGTCACTTTATTCTCTGCTTCAACCCAGGCTTTGGTTTCATCCGCATCGGGATCTTCGAGCCAGCGGTACGGGTCGGCAACCTGCGTACCGTGATAGTTATCGACCTGATTCGCCTTGCGGGGTTGAGGATAGACAAACGGTTTGGGAGGGGCAGTCATGGCGATGGATAAGGAGCAACTTTGTCCATAGTGACAGATCACAAGAAAGAGCGCGATCGCCACTGCCAACAAACCACGCTTTTTCGTCAATAATTTCATGCAGGCTTAGCAGCCAAACGCAATGGGTCGATGTGTGCCCAGCCTAGCAAAATCACGCTTTAGACAACACATCAAAAGTCTTCAAGAACGGTTTAACGATTTAAAGAGTTAGTGTTAATCCCTCAACTTGGGTAGCCCTTTAAAAAGCTCCTCTGTACTGTTAGAGAGCTTTGTTGTTTTATCTAAGGTTGATGAAAGTAGCTCGAATTCTTTTCCTCGTGGTGGGGCTTTATGGAATTTGGTTCTATGCCCAAGTGACAAAGCCCGTTATTCCCGCACCACCGTCCAGTGGAGTTGGCTTAGTACCTATCAAACTTGGTAACGCTAGTCCAGAGCTTATGAATGTGATCTTGACAAGTGAAACAGGAAAAGTCTACAGCGTTAGAATCCACCGCTGCCCAACGTGCCAAATTTTAACCGCTGAGCCTCCAACCCCATTGCCGTGTCCCTCAGACACCACTTACGAAAAGTTTGCTCTGAGTCCAAAGTTCTACAAAGTGGAAGTTCATGATCAAAACGGTCAGAATACCTACTCAAGCAGCTTGAATCTAGCTAATGGCAAGGCTTATAGTGGTTGCCTCTTCACCGTTCGGATTCCGCCAAAACATCGGGATTTGCAGGACGGTTTGTAAGACTCAAGATTGTTAAAAGCTATTGGAGGCTTTGTATAACCTGTCCAATCGGGTTCTAAACAAGACCTCCGAAGTCTTGAAGCCTCGAAGGTCTGTTTTCATTACCGCACCCTGATCTGCGATTGCAGTTGGGCATCCACCAGGTTTAGATAGCCCTGGTCGTTGACAGCCTCAGCAGGCAGCAATTGAGCCGTCACCGCACTTTGAACCACTTCTTTGGCACCAATTTGACCCAGCGTATACGCCGAAGCCAAGCCGAGGTAGCCAGGAATGCCCTGTGGCTTCAGGTAGCCCCGTTGCGCCATTGAGACAAGATCAGAAGGGGGAATGCGATCGTTCGCAGAGCTAACAGCCGTGTAGGGATTGAATGCGGTTGGATCTGCGTTTGCGGTCGAAACCATTGCTGTGCAGAGAGACAATGTGGTTAAACCAGCGAGAATGAAGCGTTTCATGGTCAACCTCCGAATAGTGGTTTGAAATAAGATTATCGATGCCTGTTTAGTAATTGTCTAAACTGTCGATAAATTTATTATCAATCTACAAACTGTTTTATGTCAAACAATTTTTGACATTTCAACCGATCGGGTGAGGGATGAGAGTGAGGAGGCAGAAGACATAGGGCAGAGGGCAGAAGGCAAGAGAGTTTTTGGTTTTTGGTTGTTAGTTGTTAGAAGAAGCTAGGAGTCAGGAGTCAGGCGCTATAGGGTAGTTTGTGAATGTGTCCTTTGCTCCACCTGCCGTTTTATGCTTCACCACACCCTGATCAATGCCCGGTTGCTCAATGACAACGGCTTGCATCAACTGACGATCGAGGACAACATAATCCAAGCGATCGCGCCTATGAATGCTGCCCCTGCATCCGTCCCTGATGTTGAAAGTACTGATCTGGCAGGCGATTGGGTTTCATTAGGTGGCATTGATTTACAGATTAACGGCGCACTCGGTCTAGCCTTTCCTGACTTGAATGCTGACAACCGCGATAAGCTGCATGCGATCGGTCAATTCCTCTGGCAGCAAAGCGTAGATGGTTTCCTACCCACGATCGTCACCACCTCGATCGAAAACATCCAGCGATCGCTCACCACTCTTTCCCACCACACCCCACACTCCACACCCCACACCCTACACTCCTCACTCCTCACTCCTCACTCCTCACTGCTTGGCGTTCACCTCGAAGGTCCCTGCCTCAACCCTGCGAAACGTGGTGCTCATCCTGCCGAATATCTGCTGCCGTTGACGATCGACACCATTAAGCGCATCCTCGGCGATTATGCCAGCGTGGTCAAAGTGATGACTCTTGCGCCCGAACTGGATACGACTGGAACGGTGATTCCCTACTTGCGATCGCTCGGCATCACCGTCAGCCTGGGACATTCGCAAGCAACAGCGGCTCAAGCACAGCAAGCATTTGATCAGGGCGCAACGATGGTCACACATGCCTTTAACGCCATGCCGCCACTCCATCATCGTGAACCAGGCTTGTTAGGTGCGGCGATCGTCCATCCCAACATTCACTGCGGACTGATTGCTGATGGTCAGCACGTTTCGCCCATCATGATGGAGATTCTGCTGAGAGCCAGTCAGTACGATCGTGGCATCTTCCTCGTCAGCGATGCCCTTTCGCCGTTGGGCTTACCCGATGGCACCTATCCCTGGGACACGCGCCAGATTGAAGTCAAAAACGGTACGGCTCGTCTACTTGATGGCACACTCTCTGGAACAACCTTACCGCTCTTGGTCGGAGCGCAAAATCTGGTGAAATGGGGCATTTGTGAGGTGGAGCAGGCGATCGCCCTTGCTACCATTGCCCCTCGTCGCGCGATCGGGTTGCCTACAGACTACATCGGCCAACCCGCCAACCTCCTGCGATGGCATCAGTCTGGTAGTGGAGAACTCATCTGGCAACGGCTGTGAAGGTTTTAAGAGTTAGATGGCACGAAGCGTGATCTATATTTAAGATAGTTGTTGGCTAGATAGTGACTCTTGCAATACTCAATGAAAGCAAACGTTGTTTTTACTCCTGGATTTCTACCGGAATTTACATACAATAAACGTGAGGAATTAAGGCTAGAACAACGCCTTTTAGATGCAATCACAACCAGGGGCTTTATTTGTTCCATCTCTGGTCCATCTAAAAGCGGCAAAACTGTTTTATGTGAAAGTGTTATAGGTAAACACCAGATGCTTCTTGTAACTGGTGGCGGCGTTAGTGATGAGGCAACATTCTGGCAAAAGATCCGAAAAAAGATTGAACTGCCTTCATTTAGATCAGTTTCAAGTCAAACAAGCCGTTCATCCCAACTTACAGGAAAAACTGAGGCTGGTTTGCAACTGCCTTTGCTGCTAAATGCAAAAGGAGGAATTGAGGGAAATCTGGGTACAGGAAGTTCATCTGGAGAACTCACTCAATATGAAGGACCAAATGGAACTGAGTTACTTGAATTTATAGGTCAAAAAGGCTACGCGTTAGTCGTTGACGACTTTCATTACATCAGTAAATCTGTTCAACGATCACTTGCAGAGCAATTTAAAGAAGCTGCAAGATTAGGTACTCCAATTGTTGTGGTATCGGTTACACATCGCAGTGATGATACAATCCGTGCGAATCCTGATCTTCGCGGACGAGTTTCCAGCATAGATATTCCTTATTGGCAAAACCAAGAGTTGAGCGTAATTGCTGAGAAGGGTTTTCCATTACTCAAAGTCAAACCAGAATCGACACTCATCGATCGGTTCGTATCAGAAAGTGTGTCATCGCCCCAATTGATGCAAGCTATTTGCCTACAATTCTGTCGAGATATGGGGTGTGAAGATACGCTAGAAGCCGAAGAGTCTGTTAATCTTAATCAGGAACAAGTTGGAGTTCTATTCAAAAACACTACTTCTTTAGCCAATTGTAAGACTGCATTTGATATCATTCTAACAGGACCGAAACCACGCGGAACGGATCGGAAGACTCATTATTTGGGTGATGGCAAATCTGGAGATGTTTACTACGTGATTTTAAAGGCGATCGCGAGCAAAGAACCAGTTTTGACTCTACCTTACGCAATGTTGAAAGAACGTATTGAGACTCTAGTTCCAAATGATCCACCTCGCGGCGTAGGCATAATACAAGCGCTTCAACAGATGGGTAAAGCTGTTTCGGAGAAGCTTGGAGAGGACAGAGTTCTAGAATGGGATGACGACAAGGAATTTTTGAATATTCCAGATCCTTACTTCCTCTACTACCTTCGTTGGGCTAGTTGGTAATTGAAGTTTCTTTACGCCCTTTGGACTGCTGCTCGTCGTCATCGTATCCTACTGCTCTTGGTTTCTGTACCACACAGTAATAGGATGAAGCTGTGAGCAAAACCATCTAAGCCAAACCTATGCCTGCCGTTGACGATAAGACTGTTGTACGCGAATACTTCAATGCCACCGGGTTCGATCGCTGGCGCAGAATTTATGGGGATGGCGAAGTCAACAAAGTGCAACTCGACATTCGTACCGGGCACCAGCAAACTGTGGATACGGTGCTGAGTTGGCTACAGGCAGACGGCAATCTACCGCAACTCTCCATTTGCGATGCAGGGTGTGGCGTAGGCAGTCTCAGCATTCCGCTGGCAGCAGCAGGCGCAACGGTCTTTGCCAGCGACATTTCCGAGAAGATGGTGGGAGAAGCGAAAGAGCGATCGCAGGCTACGTTGGGACAATCTACCAATCCCACTTTTGCTGTGCAGGATTTGGAAACCTTGAGCGGTCGCTATCACACCGTTATCTGCCTGGATGTGCTGATCCACTATCCCCAAGATAAAGCAGCGGCGATGATTAGCCATCTCAGTTCGCTGGCAGAATCACGACTCATTCTCAGCTTTGCACCCAAAACGCTTGCTTACAGCCTGTTGAAAAAGATTGGCGACTTCTTTCCCGGTCCTAGCAAAGCGACTCGTGCGTATCTGCATCGTGAAGCTGATGTTGTCAAGATTCTGGAAAGCCAGGGTTGGACGGTGCAACGTAATGCCATGACCAAAACGAGCTTCTATTTTTCGCGTTTGCTGGAAGTGACGAGGGAGGAAGGAGGAAGGAAGGATAAGGGATAAAGGATAAAAAGGCTGTTGACCGCTGACCGCTCTCCCTCTGCCCCCTTGCTTCCCCTGTCCCTCCGCTTCTGACTCCTGACTCCCCTCCCCACTCTCTTAACTTTTATCCTTTATCCCTTAGCCTTTAGCCTTTCCAAAAGCTAAGATCGCGGCATCGTTGGGAAGCGTGCTGGGTCTATGCGGTTAATCACGAAAATAGCGGCAGGGGTACTATTAGGCATTGGGTTGCCGATCGTCTTAGGGATGGGAGCTGATTTGGCAAATCCAAAGTCAACTAACAAAGAGGGGGCTTTAGCAGCAATTTGTTTTTTTGGGTTAGGACCCAGCGCCCTGGGTGGTTGGCTCATTTTGGGTGGGCGACGTAAAAGTGAGCAGGAAGAACACGATCGCCTCCAAACCTCTTTTTTCAAGCTGCTCAAGCAGGGAGATGGACGCATTACGCCATTAGGCTTTGCGATGGAAACCGGACTCACAGGCGAATTGGCAAAGGCATACCTGGATGAACGAGCCAGAGAGTTCAGTGCCAACTTTGATGTGGATGAGGAAGGCAACATGTTCTACCGCTTCAATTTGGGGGGAACGATTCCTGAAAGCCGTAGCAATCCGCAACCGAAGACGAAGCGAGTGATTCCTGGTCAGCCGATCGCCGCTTACGGTAATTTTGATGTGATTTTAGAAGCCTTACCCGATGTACACAAAATTGCGGCAATGAGGGTAGTACGCGAACTGACCGGACTGGGATACAAGGATGTGAAGGATTTGGTGGAAGCTGTGCCGACTCCGCTGACAACAAGTGTGAGCGAGGCGATCGCCCAACAGTGCAAAGACCAACTGGAAGCGATCGGCGCCATAGTCAGCATCAGCAACACGCAATCGAGAGTGATCTTGCCTCAGCAGAGACTAGCAGCCAGTTTGCCACTTTCTCCCCAGGGCAGCTTTGATGTCATTTTAGAAGCCGTACCAGGCGTTCACAAAATTGCTGCAATTAAAGCCGTGCGCGAACTGACCGGTCTGGGGTTAAAGGAAGCCAAAGATCTGGTGGAAGCCGCTCCTACGACGCTGCAAACGGGTGTAAGCGAAGCAACGGTTCGACAGTGCAAACAAAAACTAGAGGCGATCGGTGCCGTGGTCATGGTGATCGAAAATTAGTAGAGACGGTCTATAGACTGTCCCTATTTCTGACTCCTGTATTCTGTTTCAAGGTTTGAGATGCTACTAACTCGTGTCTTTCTCACTGTCGCCGCCATTCTTGCAGGGCTTGCCGTTGCCGCAGGAGCGTTTGCCTCCCATGCGCTAAAAGAGCGTTTGACCGATCGTGCCCTGGAAATCTTTGAAACGGCTGCACGCTATCAAATGTATCACGCGCTGGCTCTGTTTTTGGTGGCAGTGCTTTTAAGTCGAGCCGAGAATGTGCCGCCAACATTGAGTGTCGCAGGCTATGCCTTTATCGCTGGCATTGCCATTTTTTCTGGCAGTCTCTATGCACTCAGCCTCACAGGTATCAAATGGTTGGGTGCCATTACACCGCTTGGCGGCGCAGCCTTTCTGTTGGGATGGGGTTGCGTGGCGATCGCCGCATGGCGACTTCAGTAATCCTTGATTTATCTCTTTGGTCAGGTGATCGATCGTCTCCAAAGCCTCAAGATTGTTGCTCAGAGTTTTTGATTCTCCTTTTACCTCGATCGGCACAGTAAGGGCTTATCCCTAAGACAGAGAAATCACTGCGGAAGGACTTCTAACCTTTAGCAAGTAAGAACTTTAGCAAGTAAGAAACAATCATTGCTCGCTTGTATTGAAGGTGTACTCCGGGTTGCCTGTATCAAGGAACACCATCAATGCACACAGTAATCATGGTTTTAGTTGTTTAGAAGTTGTCGATCAATCGTCTTAGATCAGGCTCAAAAGGAGAAAAAATGAACAGAAACAGCGTTAGAACTCTACTCTTTAAAGCAACTGGCGTTTTGAGTGTCACTGGCTTGAGCGTTTTGATTAGCCTTCCTGGATTCTCACAGCAATCTCCAGCAAATACAAGCCCAGACGTACCTTCAACGGTGAAACCTACCAATCCGGGCGGTAGAGATGCTGGCACCACCAATGGCGGAGAGAACTTAAATCGGGTGCCCAGTAGCGACTCAAACACGCAACGAAACAATCCAACGGGGCAGCCTGCTGGTACTGGTGCTGATAACGCTGACCCAACCTCAAACCCAGACCCCATCAATCGGGTTGAAGGTCGAGATCAAGGAACGCAGAGAGGCACTCCTTCTTCACCCAACGGCAGTAACGATCCGTCTGGAGCTAACCAGCCCGGCGCAACCACAGGTGGTGACTCAATTCAGCAAGTTGAGCAAAATCAACCGAACGGCTCGACTACACGCCAAAATCGAACAGCGCCTCAAGGCGGGTCTCAAACATCTCCTCAACCGAGAACGCAATCTGACACAAATTCAGGTGCTGGTACGACGGGTGATACTTCACAACAACAACCCTCCGATAACGGTGTGCGCGCACTCTGGTAAGGTGAGGGTAAATACGAGCAACCAGTTCAATAAGCGCGCTTGAGGAATCACGTATTGCCCTTGATAACGCAAATGACGTGACCAAGTGATTAAGGGTTGCTATAAGCATAGTCGATCCTACGAGCAAAAGGCATAGAGGTGGAGGTACAAAAGCCTTCAGCTCTATGTCTCTTCGATCGTGATGGCTCATCACTTTGGAGAGTGCTTTAAAAAGAGTGTCTGAAAAGCGTCAAACCAGTTGACAACGGTTAAAAAGCCGGAATCGCAGATAGCAGTTTTTGGCTTTAAGCCGTGAGCAATCTGCTTTTAATCTGCTGCTGCTCGTACCTTTCAGACATTCTCTCAAAGCCTTTGAGCGATGCATGTTCTGATAAATTTGACCTGTTAAGTCACAAGTATTACTGGAAGAGAATAATAGCTGCAAAGCTAGAACATTGCAGGTCTAAAATGTTAGTGAATCGGTCATGAACGCAGGCGAATGATTTATGAGTCTTGACACTTACCGCGATCCGGTGGCAAAGCTTTTGACCTACGGCGATTGTCATGAAATGGATTTACGCGATTGGCATAACTATCCTGAAACGCTTGGTCTTACAACAGATGATGTGCCAGAACTTATTCGCATGGCAACCGATCGCACCCTCTGGGAGATCGAGAGCGATGATCTAGAGATCTGGGCACCGATTCACGCGTGGCGAGCGCTGGGACAACTCCATGCCGAAGCCGCGATCGCCCCACTGACCCAGCTTTTTGAAGAGGATGATCACGATTGGGTGACCGAAGAAATGCCCAAAGTGTATGCCATGCTGGGACCAGCCGCGATTCCCGTGCTGGCAGACTATCTGACCAATGCTTCCCATCAAACCTGGGCGCGCAATATATCGGTTGATAGTCTGCTAGAGATTGCCCGATCGCACCCAGAAAGCCGAGATGCGTGCGTTGCACCGATGCTCCAGCAGCTAGAATCCTTCGCTGAAAACGATACTGACCTCAACACAATTTTGATTAGCGACTTGCTCGACCTCAAGGCAGTTGAAGCGGCACCCCTGATCGAACAGGCGTTTGAGACCGAAAACGTTGACGAATTTATGGTGGGCACCTGGGCATCCATCCAGATCGAACTGGGTCTCAAGCAAGAGTCGGACTTTGCCCCTGAAGACCTGAAGCCAAAAATGCCGCCCGGACTGGATGAAATACGGCAAATTATCGAAAAACTTGATGCGCTGCCCCCACCTAAACCGCAAGGCTTTGGTAAAACGGCTCAGCCCAAAGTGCAGAAGGGCAAGAAGAAGAAAAAGTAGCGGCGTTATGAAACGCTCACGGCAGCGCGGTTGGACGAGCGGGTCAGAAGCCAGAAGGGTGGTGTTCTAGAAATGTTGTTCACGCTTGCTGTAGAGACATTACATGTAACGTCCCTGCGATCGCCAGCTCCGCCTTCCAGGTCAGAGAAAGCAGAAATTATGGAGACGTTCGCTTCCCAAATGTCGCTGCCATCCTGCACAATCAAAAGCGATCGCCTCAACAGATTCTGATGGATCCTCAATTCGCTCAATTGCTCGTCAATGGTTTGGCGGTCGGCAGCATCATCGCCCTCGCCGCGATCGGTCTGACCCTGACCTACGGCATTCTACGCCTGTCTAACTTTGCCCACGGCGATTTTATGACTCTGGGTGCCTACCTGACGCTGGTGGCAAACACGGCTGGACTCAACATTTGGCTAGCCATGCTGCTTGGAGCGGTCATGACTGTGATAGCTGTGCTGGTGAGTGAAAAGCTCATCTGGTCACCTATGCGCGCACGACGAGCCAGTTCCACAACGCTGGTGATTATTTCGATCGGGCTGGCACTCTTTTTGCGGAATGGCATCATTCTGGTGTGGGGCGGCGGCAACCAGAGCTATAACCTACCTGTTTCAGAAGCCCTACCCATCCTGGGGTTGCGGATTGCCTACTACGATGTAGTTGTGACGGTTCTGGCGGTTCTGGCGATCGTCGCACTCCACTATCTTTTGCAAAATACTCGCATTGGCAAAGCGATGCGAGCCGTTGCGGACGATATTGATCTAGCTCGTGTTACGGGCATCAACGTCGATCGTGTCGTCATCTGGACGTGGATCATTGCAGGTGGCTTAACGGCACTCAGTGGCAGCATGTTGGGCTTGGTCGAAGCGGTGCGCCCTAACATGGGCTGGTTTCTCATTTTGCCGTTGTTTGCAGCAGTTATTCTGGGCGGCATTGGCAACCCCTACGGCGCGATCGCGGGTGCGATCGTCATTGGAATTGCTCAAGAAGTTAGCACCTACTGGTTGCCGACTGAATACAAACTCGGTGTAGCGCTGGTCATTATGCTACTGGTCTTGCTCTTTCGCCCTCAGGGTATCTTTAGGGGCACGCTTTGAACGCGCGATCGAGCCTGGCTTGCAGCCTGCAATGCGTCAGTTAAATGTGACCGTAGCCAGGGCAAAGCCGCTTACACAGCCGCTTAATCTTAAAGCCCCAACTTACGGTCACAAACAGCTCAGAGCAGACCACAAGGGAAGCCGCAGCTAAATATTCAAATATCCTGCATAAATCGCAGCCACCAGGAGATTGACTCCTAGTAGCAGCAGCGCCCAAAAGGTGCGGAAGGGATAGGGAGGGCTTCCTGTTTTGGTGACAGGAGGCGCTGTCTTGGTCCGTGCAGTCATAAAAAGACTCCTTAGAGATCAACTAACTGTTTAAGAAATACCAAAGAATGTCAGACATTGGTAATGCCACTGGATGAATCTTAACGTCTGAGAGAAATTAGACAGCAGTACCAAAAGAGAGAAAACGGAACGGTTAGGGGACAGATTTCAGCCCCAGGTTTTCATAACGCTTCAACATCAGTCGATTTCTCCTGCATGATATGAGCTGCGCACCAGTGGTCCCGATCGCACATGGGCAAACCCCATCACACGCGCTAACTCTCCCAGGCGATCGAACTCAGCGGGTGTCCAATACTTCTCTACAGGCAAATGCTCCAACGACGGGCGCATGTATTGTCCCAACGTAAGTCGATCGCACCCCGCCGATCGCAAGTCTGCCAGCGTCTCCAGTACCTCTGCTTCGGTTTCACCCAGCCCCAGCATTAGTCCTGATTTGGTAGGAATAGCAGGATTCAGGGTTTTGACCAACTCCAGCACCCGCAGCGATCGCCCATACTTTGCGCCGCGTCGAACGGGATCTTGAAGCCGCTGCACCGTTTCCAGGTTGTGGTTATAGCAAGCGGGGTGTGCCTCTACAACGGTTGCCACACGAGCCTTCTGCAAGTCATCTGGTTCACCTCCCGCTCGTCCACCCCAAAAATCGGGAGTCAGCACTTCGATTTGGGACTGAGGATTGCGCTGGCGAATGGCGGCGATCGTTTGGGCAAACCAGCCTGCGCCCTGGTCCGGTAAGTCATCGCGGGTGACGGATGTGAGCACCACATAGCGCAAGCCCAACAAATTGACTGACTCTGCCACTTTTTGCGGTTCTTCTGGGTCGAGGGGCATGGGTGCGTGTCCTTTATCCACCTGGCAAAAGCCGCACGATCGCGTACAGGTTGGTCCCATCAGTAAGAAGGTTGCTGTTTGCTGGGCATAGCACTCTCCCCGGTTTGGGCAACGTCCCTCCTCACAAATCGTATGGATTTGACGCTGCTTGATAATCCGCTGTACTGTTGAAAGCTCACTGGCTTTGCCGACCGGACGTTTGAGCCATTCTGGAAGCCCTTCACCTATTGAGGCGCGACGAGATGAGATGGAAGCAAAAGAGGTTGTTTCAGCCGACATAAAGTTGGGCACACTACGATGAACACAGCATCGCTTTCTCAAATTCTAAAGGATTCATCTCAAGGATTCAGAGAAGCTTGGCTGACCGTTTGCGATCGAGCAATCCTTCAACGGGCGCAATTCTGTCCTGTTGAGGCTAAACTAGGTTGTGCTGCGGCAGGATTACCGTCTAATCTCGGTACAGTTCGTCGTTTAGTTGTTACTATCTAAGTCTCCATTGCTAGTTAATTCACTTGAGTTAATTCAATGGAGCTTTAGATTAGAGTTTGATCCTGTCAGCGAGATTGAGCCGTGTCGCAATACGGGCTTTCACCTTACTCGCTAACCTTGCAGTCTCTACCAGAGGAGTTCAGTTGTGGCAAGTCACAAGATCCTGGTCATTGATGACAGCAACGTCATCCGTAATATGGTTCGGGACATGTTGCCAAAGGGTAACTTTGAAGTCCTGGAGGCAAAAGATGGCGTTCAAGGGCTTAACTTAATTCGCCAGGAACGTCCCAACCTGATCATGCTAGATTTCTTGCTGCCTCGACTAAGCGGGTGGGAGGTATATCAGCAGATTCAGCTTCAGCAAGACTTACAAGCCATTCCGCTTGTACTCATGTCTGGTCGCAAAGAAGAAGTGACCGAAAAGCTTCAAGAGCCGTTTGAGTATTTTGAGTTTGTCCAGAAGCCGTTTGACCAGAAAGAACTCATTGATGCCATCAAAACTGCAATGGCAAAGTCCAAGCGCCGCCCTGCAATGGTTGCCTCTACTCCATCAGCCGTCAGTACAGCAGCGACTCCCACCGATGATGTACAGGCGTTGAACGAGAAGATCGTCAAAATGCAGGCTGAAATTGACGGACTGAAGCGACAGATGACGCAAATCCTCACCTTCATCAAGCAAAAGCTGAAGTAGAGAAAGCGGTTGCTTCACCATATTCTCCAACCCATAACGCGCTGCGTCTGCATAGAATGACCGCAGATACAGCGCATTTTTAACGCCTTGCTTACAGCTAATTTATATCCAAGCCCTTTGGCATTTATTGCTGGTTGAGTTGGTAAAGCACTTGCACTTTGTTACCCGACGATGGATCATCGGTCGGGTAAACGCCAACCTGACTGGTACCCCGTTCTGGGCTAAAGATTAGCTGCACCTTTTTGTCTAGCTGAAGCCCTCTCTGGCTACCCGCAGGAACATCGGTGCTGCTTTGTGGGGATGAAGAGATGGGTGCATCTGATGAAGGTCTTGCCACTGATCGTTCTTGCAAGCCATCCAGAGAAGCAGCGGAACCCATTGGCTTTGTTTGAGCAACTGTAGGGAAGGCTGCGCTGGTCAGAATCATCACCGTGCCGAGAGCCGCGATCGCCTTAAACATGACTGGTACTCCTGTCAGCGCTTTGTGTTTCTAGCTTAGCGTTCAAACCAATGAGACGGGACAAACGAAGCGTAAATGCTTTACATCTGTCACATTTTTGTGTATTGGAGGCTTGCTACGCTACATGAACTGTAACAGGAGCCGCTCAACGCGACATCACGCCTTTGGAAGAGAGATGCGACGGGCGCGATCGTGCGACTGATCGTTGGCTGGTAGCTGTGCCCCGCAACGTCTCTACAAACTGCCTGACCACCTGATAGGATTGGGTAGACATGTTGTTATCGTGTCCAGCTTGAGGAATGATCAAGATTTGCTTGGGTTCAGGAGCCGCTTGATACAAGGTTTGACCCATCGCTACCGGAATCTGTGGATCAGCCGTGCCGTGAATGACTAGAAGTGGCATTCTCAGAGACTTAATTTTCTGCAACGAGTCAAAGTGCTGACGTAAAATCAGGTCTATTGGCAACACCCAAAACAAACCAAAACGCTTTGTCATGTCGCGCAAACTGGTGAAGGAACTTTGCACAATGAGCGCTGCCGCCTCTGGGTGTTTGGTCGCCAGATCAATGGCAACGGCTCCTCCGACTGAATGACCGTAAATCACAATTTGCTTCGCTGGCACCTGGCGATCGCGCGTTAAGTAAACCCAGGCAGCTTGAGCGTCTTCATACAGTTGCGGCTCTGTTGGAAAACTGCCTTCACTTCGCCCGAAACCGCGATAGTCGATTAAGAGGACGGCATAGCCCAACTGCTGAAATTTGTGAGCCTGACTAACGTTGGCTCCAATGTTGATGGCATTGTGGTGAAAGTACAGGAGTACGGGAGCCGTTGGTTGCTCTGCTGGAATCCACCAGCCATGCATTCGCTCTATGCGACCACTTTTAGCGGTGACTGGTAACCAAACGTCTTGATAGCTGAGGTTGTAAAGACCAGGTGTATGTTCAAGCGTCGGTGACGGCCAAAAGATCAAGCGCTGCTGCTGCCACCACAGTAGGGTGCAAACGGCAACGTAACTACCAACGAAGACTGCCGCACGTCTTACCCACCGTTATAGAGCTTGGCAGTTTTTTTCGGCGAGGCGGCGGTTGAGAAGATGGGGACACGTCTGTTGTAGGTGCGGAGGCGATCGTGGTGGGCTTGAGACAATTGACGGTAGGTTATAGACTAAGGAGTCCAGGCAGCAAGCAAAGCCCTTCTGAATTACACAAAGTCTACTCCTATGGCTGCATCCTTTTCGTTTGATGTCGTGAGTGAGTTCGATCGGCAGGAACTCGTCAATGCGATCGATCAAACCACGCGTGAGATCCAGAGTCGCTACGACCTTAAAGATACCAAAACGACCGTGGAGTTGGGCGAAACCACCATTACCATCCACACCGACAGCGAATTTACCCTAGATGCTATTCATACCCTGCTGCAAATGAAAGCGGCAAAGCGCAACCTGTCGCTGAAGATTTTTGACTACGGCAAGATTGAAGCGTCGAGTGGCAACCGGGTACGGCAAGAAATTACGTTACGCAAAGGCATCAGCCAGGAGATCGCCAAAAAAATTACCAAGCTGATCCGCGACGAGTTCAACAAAGTGCAGGGATCGATCCAGGGCGATGCGGTGAGAGTCAGCGCGAAATCAAAAGATGATTTGCAAGCGGTGATGCAACGGTTGAAGCAAGAAGAACTGCCTGTCGCACTGCAATTTACTAACTATCGGTAGGGGTGTCAGTGGGGTGTAGGGTATAGGGTATAGGGTAAAAGACAACGGGTGCCCATGTTGGAACACCAAACTCTGGAACACCAAACTCCGGAACATCAAACTGAAGCTCATGATGTGCATAAAGGGCGCTTGCGGCTCTGGTGGGAAACGCTGTCTCCCGCTGCAAAAGCGCTGCTGATTATGCTGGCGGCTCCGCTTTTGGTGCTCAATGGCTGGGCGGTTTCGGCGATCGCAGATTACTTCCACTCCCTGATCGTCATTTTGGTTGCCGCATCGCTGATCGCCTTTCTCTTGAACTATCCCGTCAGCGTGATGCAGCGGCAGGGGGTGCCACGAGGACGAGCAGCGATCGTGGTTTTCCTGTTGGCACTGTCAATCCTTCTGGCGGGTGGCATTACGCTGCTGCCGAGTGCGCTGGATCAAGCTCGTCAGTTGGTCGCTCGGCTACCAGAATGGTTCGATTCTGGTCAACGGCAGCTCATTTTGTTGAATCAACAGCTTGAAGGAACGAATCTACCGCTCGATTTGAGCTTGCTGGCTGAGCAGGTGAACGATCGCCTTAAAAGCCAACTGCAACTCATTGCGGCGCAGGCGTTAAGCGTTGCCGTCTTTACCGTCACCAGTCTGTTAGATGTGCTGCTGACGCTGGTGCTCACATTCTACCTGCTTCAAAATGGCGATTTGCTGTGGGATAGCCTGGTGGGTTGGCTACCGATTAAAGTCCAAAAGCCGTTTTCGGAAACGCTGCGACTGAGCTTTCAAAACTACTTTTTGAGCCAGTTCATTCTCTCGACGTGCATGGGGTCGATTTTGACCCTCATCTTCTTGTGGTTAGCGGTGCCCTTTGGCTTGCTGTTTGGGCTAACGATCGGCACGATGGCGCTGGTGCCCTTTGGCGGTTCAGTGGGCATTGCGCTTGTTACATTGCTGGTCGCCCTGCGAGACATTGGTTTGGGGGTTAAGGTACTCGCCGCCTCATTGATTGTGCAGCAGATTCTAGAAAACCTGGTTGCGCCTCGCGTTCTAGGCAGCGTTACAGGACTCAATCCTGTCTGGATCTTTGTGTCTATTCTGACGGGTGCCCGTGTGGGTGGGCTGTTGGGCGTAATTGTCGCTGTACCTACTGCTGTCGTTCTCAAGGATATTCTCGTTGCTGTGCGATCGTCGAGGGGCGCTATTGCAGCACGATCGCATACACCTCCAGCTAGCCCGCCGATCACTGGGGATGAAGTGGCGACTCATGCACCAGACGCGATCACGCACGCCGATCTGCCCCATGCCGAAGCGGTAGTCAAGGAGTCGGCGATCGCAAATGACGTGCCCACGTTGAGGAGTTAATGAGGGCAGAAGGTAGAAGTCGTGAAAGTGCTTCTGAGCTGATGCCTCTTGTTTAAAGATGTCTCTCGTTCAGTGGCACACGGTTGTAGCTGGTTAACCGTCAGCCGTGATTTGGGCAACGAGCGCTTTGAGGGTGTCTTCTGCCTGGTTGTTGTCTACCTGACAGGTGCCTGCATTTTCGTGTCCACCGCCGCCATACTTCAGCATCAGTTCGCCGATATTCGTATTGGAGGTACGGTTGAAAATGGATTTTCCGGTCGCAAAAACGGTGTTTTGTTGCTGTCGCCCCCACATGAGGTGAACGGAAATATTGCATTGCGGAAAGAGGGCGTAGACCATAAACCGATTGCCAGCGTAGATCACATCTTCGTTTCGCAGATCAAGGACGACGAGATTGTTGTAAACGGTGGCGCAGGCTTGAATTTGCGCTTTGAAGCGTGACTCGTGCTCAAAATACAAATCAACCCGTTCTTTGACATCGGGTAAGGCAAGAATGTGGTCGATCGACTGCGTTTTACAGCTTTCAATCAACTGCATCATCAACGTGTAGTTTGAGACGCGAAATTCCTTGAAGCGCCCTAAGCCCGTCCTGGCATCCATCAAAAAATTTAGCAACGTCCAACCAGTGGGATTGAGAATTTCTTCGGCTGAAAATTGGGCTGAGTCTGCTTTATCTACAGCCTGCATCATCATCGGCGAAATCTGTGGAAACCGCTGCTGTCCACCGAAATGGTCATAAACAACCCTGGCAGCAGAAGGAGCATTGGGGTCGATGATGTAGTTTTGTTTGGGGCTTTGATTGCGGATCGTTTCGCTGGAGTGATGGTCAAAGACTAAGTGCGCCGTTTCGACATAGGGCAAATTGGTTGTGATGTCGCGATCGGTAATCTCAATCTTGCCGTCTTGCATATCTTTAGGATGGACAAACTTGATGTCATCAATGATGTCCAGTTCCTTTAATAGAACGGCACAGACCAGCCCATCAAAATCACTTCTTGTTACCAACCGATACTTTGTACTTACTGCTACCATATGCATTCCCTTCTCTCCAGCGCGACTCTGGATCTTAAGGTGCCCAGAACTCCCCGCGTTCACACACGATCGCTCAGGTGTTCATGCAATCTGGTGTTGACCAAATAAACCCGGAGTCCAAGCGTTAAATCAGCGAAACACCGCTAAACCTAAGGCTCCCGGATTTGCTGACGTAGTTTTTCGAGTTCTTGATCGGCTTCGCTAGTGGGTGCGGGGCTGGATGGCAGTTGGGCGGTTGAAGCGCTCCCGGTCATCTGGTTTCTCAAGGCGGCGAGTTCGGCTTCAACTTCATCGGCTTCACCCAGGGCAGCGATGCGCTTCTCCAGGTCGTCTGTACCCAGTTCTGCAACCGCTTCGGATTGGGCTTCGAGCTGCAACACTTTTTCTTCCATACGCTCAAAGGCGGCGATCGCGCTTCCGGTGCCCACGCGCCCCATCATGTCGTTAATCTGCTGAGACGCTTTTGCCGATCGTGCTCTGGCAATGTACAAATCTTTCTTGGTTTTGGCTTCGGAGATTTTGCTTTCCAGTTTCATCATGTTCTGCCGGAGCTGGGTCACGATGGTGGACTGCTGCTCAATCTGCGATCGCATTGCCTCTGCCGTATCCTGATAGGATTTGCGGCGCGTTAAAGCTTCGCGTGCCAGTGCTTCGTCGCCTTTTTGAAGTGCCAGTTGCGCTCGACGATACCATTCATCGGCGGTGGTTTGTGCCTGAGAACATTGGCGTTCGGTACGCTTTTGGGTGGCGATCGCCTGAGCGACTGCCTGCCGCAGTTGGATTAACTCCTCCTGCATGTCCATCACCGCCTGTTCCAGAATTTTCTCTGGATCTTCAGCACCACTCACCAAGCTATTCAGGTTGGCGCGAATCACCCGCATGATTCGATCGAAAAGTCCCATGATGCTCTCCGGTGATAGGTGAAGGTAAAGTTCATTAACGTTGAGGTTCAAGAGTTACAGCTCGGCTCAAGCCTCAAACTCCGTTGCCTTGAACTGAAAACTTCCCTCAATCCTACCGTACCTTTTTGGTTCCTACGTCCTACCGTTTATAGACTTCGGTGGAAGAGAGTCCCCGATCGCGGAGTCCTTGCATACTTTCCTTCACTTCAGACTCGCTGCGACCGGCACCGACCTGGACGATCGTTCGACCATCGGGTAAGGTGCGTACAAAGGCATCAGGTACTACCTTACGGGCATTTTCGAGTGTCTGGTCGTTTTCAAAGGGAATGCCAACTTTGTATTGGTAGGAGCCGGAGTCGCCATTGCTTGCCGTCGTGCTGGTCGTCGCGGCTGGACGGTTGGGGAGCACAGGTGTGGCAGGAGCCAACTGGGGCAGGGCGGCTTGCGGTGGTCTGGCAGGTTGCACAGGTGCAGGCTTGCTGTAGTTAGACGACACGGCTGGGATGGGTGCCTGGGCTGGAGAAGCCGCTTCACGGCTGGGTTGCCCCGTGCTGGGCTGAGCCGTGGTCAGGGGTTTAGCGGTTGCGATCGCTGGCTTACTGCCAGGAGTAGCGGTCGGTTGCTTTGGGGTGGGTAGAGTGGTGGAACCGGGACCAACATTCACGGTGCCCAAATTGTTTAAACTCAGTTCCGGCAGTTCCCGCTTTGCGAGATCTGGTTGAGGAGGTGCTACGGCGGTTGTACCTGCATTCTGCCCTAACGAATCGGTGCCAGAGCGCTTTTGCATGGCTAGCCAGCTCAGGCTAGACGGGTTCATAATGACATAGCCAAACATGGCGCTAGAAAGCAGCAGTAGCAGCATAGTGCCCAGCCCTAACGGTGTGAGTAGGCTTTGCATGAAGCTTCGCTCTGCTTGCACTTCGGCTTGCTCGTCGGCAAGGCTGCGGAGCAACTCTTCAGACGATTCTAGATAATCATCCAGGTTGGGGGCGTTTGCTTGAGTGAGGGCATGTACGTCATCCGCGGCTTGTGCTGGTGGATTCGTAGGATTGGGATGATGAACCAGCGGATAGTCACCTGTTCTCACGGCGATCGGGGCTTCTAGCGGTTGTGCCTGAGCGGTAAAGGCAGGGATGGGTTTATAGGTAGTATCCGGGGCGATCGGGGGGTTCGCAACCCCAGCCAACCGTGCTTCTAGTGCGGGTTCGGACTGTGCTGCTATGCCATTTTGGGTGCCCATCGCTGCCACGGCAATTAAATCAAGCGGATGTGGCGACTGTTTGCGACCAGACTGCGGCGTGGAGCGTTGGATGCCAGCTCGCTGCCGCCTGTAGCGCACCAACTCCTCTTCTAGCTGCATGTCTAAATTCGCCAAAGCCTGACTCAACAGTGGATGCAGCCCAACCGCTGGAGATGATGGGTTCGATGGTTCGACTCTGGAACTTTGACGCATAACGCACCTCCTACGAAGACGCTGACTAAACCTGGTGTGTAAAGCGAATCCGCCTGCGATCGCGAACTCGATAGATTGATGTTACGTTGGGCAACCCTGCCATTTGTCCTGGATCCTCGTTATGAACGACGCGAACCGCGACATTTCAGGCTAAATTGCCTCTAATACCTCTAAATAAATAGTAGTAGATGCTTTTGTAGTAGAGGCTTTGCCGTCCAGTATTATCGATCGACTGCTTTTTGAACTAGATGCTGAGCTAACGTTATACACTTTTTTACGCGCTCCTGCACCCCTTTCATGGTTTTATTGACGCTATGTCTTTTAAGTCTATCGATCATGTGCTGGGTCAGTTGGACGATCGCTACCGCAGGCACGGTCAACATCAGTCTCAGCGGCTGCTCCGCGCTTGGGTTGAAGCGGTTGGTCCTGTTGTGGCAGTGCAAACACGACCCCTCTCGATCTATAACGATGTGCTGCGAGTGGCAACGTCAAGCTCTGCCTGGTCTCAAAATTTAGTGTTTGAGCGTCAGCGCATTTTGACCAAGCTGAATGCGATTCTTGCGTCGTCTTTAGTTGATATTCGGTTTTCCAGCGCTCAATGGCAAGAATCGCCTCGATCGACGGTCAACGCCGATCTGCAAACACAAGTCTGGCAGCAGCATCCTAGCCGCCTGTCCAGTAAGGTTCGATCGGTTGGTACGCAGCGCTCAGAGGCGCTTACTGATCCCTTACTCGCTTTTCAGCATTGGCGTGCCCTGATGCGATCGCGGGCAGAAAACATGCCCTGCTGTCCTCGGTGTCAGTGTCCATCGCCTCCTGGTGAACTACAACGTTGGGCAATGTGTTCTCTTTGCGCTGCGAAACAATGGTAGGAGTCAGCACTCACCCTCATCGCAATCCTGCTGACGCTTGTTGAATCGATGCATCACCCAGAGATGTTAGGGACGGTGACGTTGACAACGGCGGCACTTGAACGATGGCTGCGCTCAGAGCGACAGGTTAAAACAGGTTCTGTTCAATGACAAGGGCGATGAATTTCCCAAATGTACGATGATTGCTCAACGCTTTTTCGGGTCAATGCTGGTCAAGCAACCTGCTGCTTAGAGTAAAACTCTGAAAGCGAATTGGCTTGATCCCTGTGTTTTTTGCGACTAAAGCAGACCTTCTATGAAGCGTTTGGTGCAAAGCCACTGCTAAAGATGTTGCTCTTGATTTCATAAAAATGAAGACAATCTAAAAGCCTGTTTGCGGCACCGATCCCTTAGATCGGCACCGCATCAACTCCTTGGAGTTTTATCGCGCAAATTTAAGGAAATGGCTGACATCAGAATGAGGTTAATACCGCTTTCAAATCTCTCTTTTTATGAAAACCTCTCATGCTCAAACGTCCGTTTGTCGGCGCTGTCGTTACTATGAGCCGGAAGGACGACGTGGAGGGCATTGTCAGCAGCTTAACGTAGCCGTTCAGGGTAACTGGACGGCTTGTAGTCTGGCGATCCCCCCCTTCTCTCCAGCGTGGGAAACCTTTGAGGATATTATGGTTTGGCAGCAAAAGACCCTTGTTGCTATGCAGGAGTCTGAACGGGCAGATGCTTCAGCCGCCGCTCGTTGTCCTGAGTTGACGATCGCCCAGGCAGTGGACGATCGAGCCATCGCAGAATCTAGTTTTAATTGCACTCCGCCTTGTGGGCTGGACTCTCCTGCTTCAGCCGAGCCTACACCAACAAAAGGGCTTAAAGCGCTTTGGATGTAATGATTCGCAGCTGATCGAAGGCAACGGGTGGAAGCTGATGGGCGCGCGTTTGATGGCTGGGCGATCGCAATCAGTCTCTACGCTGACTGCTGACCTTACGGCTCATCGGCTCTTTCTAAGGATCGTGGATTAAATAATCTGTGTAGGTTGGGTTGAGCTTGGCGAAACCCAACGCTCCGGCGATGTCGGGTTTCGTACCTCAACCCAACCTACTAAAAAGTCGATCTTATTTAATTCTCATTCCTAAAGATATACTTAGGTGCCGCTGACGATTGCCTTTCTGACCAGGATCACCGTGCAGTCGCAACCGCGAGCAATGGTTTCAGGAATATTGCCCTGAATTGCCTGTTGCAGCATGCCTTCTCGGCTGGCACCTAGCACAATGACATCGCACTGATCCTTCTGAGCCATATCAACCACGGCATCCGAGACGGAGTTGGCACAGACTGGTAGGGTGATCACATTCGTTTGCAGTCGCTGCCGCAGGAAGCGAGCGTCTTCCTCCAACAAATCCTGCCGAGGGGAAAGCTCGGAGGCTGGAAAGACTTGACAAAGGCGAATTTCAGGCTTTGGACTGAGCGTCACCAAGGCTGGTAGCAGCTTCAGTGCATGTTGCGAATTGGGACCACCCGCCAGTGGCAACAGCCAGCGATTTAGGTCAGCGTGTTGTCTGTCTTCACCGGGTTGCTCAGTCGCAGAGCCCTGCGCTGGAGTAGTGGTATGGGTTTCCGTGAGTTTGACGAGCACAACGTCACAGCTTGCCTGCCGAATCATCGTATCCACCACATCGCCAAAAATGCGACCAGGTGTGGAGGTCTTGCCTTTCCAGCCCATCAGCAGCAGGTCAATGTGGCGATCGGCAATGGTTTCTAAAATTGCCTGGTCAATGCTTTGAGCCGCTCGAATTTGCGTATGCACCAGAACGCGGTTTGCCATGCCTTGCCTGACGGCTTGTTTTAACAGGCGACGGCTCAGGGTGGTGTTTACCGACACTTCGGCTGGCGAACTGTGACGCGGTACGGGGATCACCTGCAAACATTCCACTTCGTAGTGGCGTTCCTGCGCGATCGCAAAGGCGAGTTTGAGCATCCGGGCTGCCGTTTGAGGATTGCTGAGCGGCAAGAGTATGCGCCCCCGTCCCGCCGCAGGCGATCGCGTCTGGTAAACGACATAGGACGGTTCCACTCGTGAGCCCAGCCGATCGCCCCCCCGGAGCTGATCGGATTCTACCCGTAAAATGTCGCTGCGGGTAATGATGCCAACGAGCTTACGATGGTCGGTGACTGGCAGGCGAGACAGTTTATAGCGCGACAGGAGATAAAGCACATGGCTCAGTGTATCCGGTGGGCTAACCGTAATGGGCTGGGGAGTCATAATGTCTTCCAGTGCAGCCGTGCCTGGAAGCTGTCGCTGCGTCACTTTGTCCAGGTCGGTCAAGGTGACAATGCCGACCAAACGACTCTCATCTACGACGGGAAAGCCGCGATGGTGCGATCGTGCAAATGCCTGCCTGACCTCATCCAAACTCATCTGGCTACTCAGGGTTTCGACCTTTTGCTGCATCACATCAGCCGCCGTCAACCTTGCCCAGAGTCCATCCTGTACTACGTCTGGCTCAATGTGAATGCCCTTCAGCTCTAGCAGGTGCGTGTAGATCGATTCTGGGAACAGCCTCTCTGCAATCAAATACGCCGTCACTGCACTGATCATCAACGGCAGCACCAGGTTGAAGTCTGTCGTAATTTCAAAGACAATCACGATCGCCGTAATGGGGACTCTGGCGGATGCTCCTAAAAAAGCACCCATCCCTGCCAGGGCATAAAGAACAGGATCACCCCCCAGCAGGGCGTGATTGGCTAAACCCACCAGTTGCCCCAACGAGGCACCCAAAATCAGGCTGGGCACAAACAAGCCTCCTGGCACTTCTACCCCACAGGCGATCATGGTTAAGCCAAATTGCACCACAAAGGCAAACGTCGCCATGCGCCAATCTGCCTGCCCACTGGTGAGAAAGACCTCCAGCGAATAGCTATCTCGAAAGGGCACAGGTAGAAAGGCGATCGTCGTTCCCGTCACCAGACCTGCCAGCCCAATCCGCCACATGGGACTCATTCGCAGGTTGCGGCGGCTCCAGCGAATGCTTTGCAGAATGCCGTGATTAAAGCCTGTGGACAAAACCCCTGTGAGCAACCCCAGCACCAGAAAAAAAGGAATTTCTAGCAGCGAAAAGCTGGTGTGGTAGTTCAGCGGGTTTACCCCCAGATGGAGGTTTGGTCCTGATAAAACGCGCGAGGTGACTCCGCCAATAAACGAGGCAAGAATGGCAGTTCCCAGGGTTAAGTTAGAGAAATCCTGGAGTAATTCCTCGATAACAAACATTACGCCTGCGATCGGCGCATCAAAACTAGCTGCTAACCCTGCTGCGGCTCCGGCTGCGATCAGTTGACGCTGGTGTTCAGGTGACGCAGGCAACCAGCGGCTTAGTTGAGCCGCCAACGCTGCCCCAATTTGAATGGTAGGTCCCTCACGACCCAGCGCAAACCCAGAACCCAGAGCCAGGGTTGTACTGACTAACTTAACGACTGCCACCCGCAAATTCAGCGGAATCGGCAGGTAAGCCAGCGCCGCCTTCACTTGCGGTACGCCACTCCCAAATGCTTCTGGTGCCGTGCGATTCACCAGAAACCCGACCAAAAGACCGCCGACTAAACCAAGGGTTGGTATCAGCAGCCAAATCGGCAGTATGAGCGCTTCCTTTAGCCGCCAACCGCCTAACCAATGGATGCTTTGCTTCAAAAGCACGGCTGCTAGTGCCGCGACCAGACCAATCAGAATCGCCTCAAGAATGGCTAACCGTTTGGGAGTCAGCAACAGCGCGATCGATTTCGGGGCAGTGGGAAACGGCATTAGACAGCGTTCGTTATGATCTCTGTGGTTGCCTCTGCTCCAGGTTTGACCGTCATGCGGTTGGTAACGGTCACAAGCTTAACCCGCTCAGCACCAACGCCTTAGAAATAGCTTCAGGCTCTCAGTGATCAAACTCTCAGTGATCAGTAGGCTCCATTATCTTTTGGAAAAAGGATGACACCGATTGTTTTGGAGACGATCCACAGATCCATCAAAAAGCTGCGGAAATTGACGTAGTAGACATCGATCTGGACTCGCCTGGGATACGGAATATCGTTCCGTCCTGAGACTTGCCATAGTCCTGTGATCCCCGGACGAATGCTAAACACGCGATCGGCAGCATTGCCATAGCGTTCCAACTCTTCCGTCACCACTGGACGTGGACCGACCACACTCATATCGCCCTTCAGCACGTTCAAAAACTGCGGAAATTCGTCCAAGCTGGTAATCCGCAAAAAGCGACCAATACGGGTAATGCGTGGGTCGCGTCGCAGTTTAAAGTTGCTCTTGAACTCCTGACGTAAACCTGGGGAGGTCTCCATCATTTCCATCAGTACCTCATCGGCATTTCGCACCATCGTTCTGAATTTGATACAGCCAAAAGGTTTATAGTTCCTACCAACGCGCTCCTGGACATAAAAGATGGGACCACGCGAGCTAAGCGCAATCAAACCAATCAGCAGCAGGTAAACCGGGGCAAACACAATCAGAATTGTCAGGGAAAATGCAACATCAAACAGCCGTTTAGCAAACGCTCCATCCAGGGCATGCTCAAACAGGGGTACAAAACCCCGTTTTAAGAATGCACGAATAGTCTTGCCAGAGATTAATTGGCTTTCGGCAGTCATTTTACTCCTTCACACATCCACACCACACACCCATTATCATAAAGCCACTCACCCTATCTACATCGTTTTTGGCACCAATTCAGTTGAAAAATTGGCACGATCGCAGAATCAGTACAATCGCATTGCATCAGCTAGAGCAGCATCAATAGAAACTTAAAAAAGTAGAAAAAGCCCACTACGCAAGCATTTCGCCTTATTTTGTCTCTTACCGCTTGCCCTCTTGCTTCAGGGAGAGATGCGTTCCTGAAATTCTTTGTAACAGCTCTCCAGAAAGCGTTGATACCGCTCTTGAAAGACACCAGGACTAAAGGAAAGCGCGTGCGATCGTACCACCGCTGGATTTAGTGTTTTTTGATACGTTTCAAACGTTTGAACCGCATCCACGATCGCAGCTTCGCTCTGTTCACCAAATAGCAACCCCGTCCCAGCCTCACCATATTCCCTGACATCCCGCACCGTCTCCAAAGTTCCCCCCAGCCCATACGCAATGACGGGCGTACCACAGGCTTGAGCCTCTACTGGAGCAATGCCAAAATCCTCAAATGCCGCATAAACAAACGCTTTTGCCTGCGCCACATACTGTTCCACAACGTCGTCTGACTGCCAGCCCAACACCTGCACATTCGATCGGGCAAGCTGTTGCATTTGCTTGAGTTCAGGTCCTTCACCAATGACCACAAGCGGATAGCCCAACTTGTTAAACGCGTTGACAATCACCGAGATTTTTTTGTAGCTGACCAGACGCGAAACCGTCACATAAAAATCCTGCTTCTGCGGCTGAAAGCGAAACCGCTCTGTATCTACAGGGGGATAGATCACCTCGGCTGGACGACGATAGCAACGCCAGATCCGCCGAGCCGTGTGGTGAGAGTTGGCAATGAAGTAATCGACCCGATTAGCTGATAACACGTCCCATTGACGTAAGCGATGCAACAAGTAGCGAGTGAGCCATCCCGGTATCCCTCGACCAGCGTTGCTGCTGCGTAAATAGTCAAAAGTCATATCCCACGCATAGCGCATCGGGGCGTGACAGTAACAGACATGCAATTGATTCGATCCCGTAAGAACGCCTTTAGCGACAGCGTGAGAAGACGAAAGGATGACATCGTAATCCCGTAGGTCAAGCTGTTCGATCGCCAGGGGCAAAAACGGTAAATACTTCTGCACGCCATTCCGGGCAAGGGGAAAGTGCTGCAAAAACGTGGTGCCGATCGTGCGCTTGAATAAATAGCTCTCAGGATTCGTCGATTCAAAGTCAATTAACGCATAGACATCCGCATCCACACCCTTGAGAATCTCCTGCACCACCAATTCGGAACCACCTGTCGCTTGCGGTGTTAACCATTCATGCACCAGCGCGTACTTCAATGCCACAACCGCCTACCTGCACTCTCTAAGGGATGTGAACTCTATTGTCCTGGTGCAACTATAGACTACGGTGGCGATCGTCATTAGCAACGAGACGGGCTGAGCAGTCCGGCATAAAAAAAGACCAGCGCAAAGGCTGGTCAGTCAATTAAAGACGTTGCTCTCTCAAATTGGAGGAAACGAGCTGTGCGTTCCCAAACGTACAGCGGGTTACTAATTTTTAGTATTCCCTCGTTTCGGCTTTATTGTAGCAAGATACACAATCATTTTTTCATAAAAATTCACGTTTGCTGACTTTAAACCTTTCTTATAAGGGAGGGTGTGATCGATAAGACTAGCTTTTATTTCCGCATGGGCAGGGAGCACAAGAAGTTTTTGGTTTTTGGTTTTTAGAAGGATTTAAGCAAGGCTCATACACTAACAACCAACAACTAACAACCAACAACTACTTCAACTCACCCCTCACCCACTCCTCCCCCAATCGTGGCTGCGCCCATAACGTACGCTCGTGCTTATAAACGGTCATTCCGGGTTTCGCGCCTTTGGGTTTATAAACATGCTTCGGCTCGGTGTAGATGACAGACACCTGCTCACTTTGACGTGCGCGGCTGTAATAGGCTGCCAGGTTGGCGGCACATTGCAGGTCGATCGCATCTGGCACCATTCCCGGCTTTAAGCGCAGCAAAACGTGACTACCGGGAATTTCCTGGGTATGAAACCAGAGATCGTAGTCTCCCGCCGTGCGAAAGGTGAGCTGATCGTTTTGGCGATTGTTTCGTCCTACCAGCACTTCCAGTCCGCCAGGTGTAGTGTAGCGATGGGGATGGCTTTGGGAATCGGTGGGGGTCAGATTGGCATTGCGATACTCTGGATCGTTCAAATACTGCTGCTGAATCAGCTCATCCCGAATTTCATCCAGAGTGTTGAGGTCTTCAGCCGTTTGATAGGTCTCTAGTTCCGCGATCGCCGCTTCGACTTGCTCTAAGTAGTGAATTTCGGCGTTGACCTCTGCCAGCAGTGGCGCGATCGCGTTGCGGGCACGCTTCAATTTTTGGTGCTGCTTGTAAAATGCCTGGGCATTTTGTACCGCATTTTTTTCGGGATTAAGGGGGATCGTGACGGGCTGCTCGGTCGCAAAATCGGGCAGCGTGATGGCTGATATCCCATTTTGCCAGTGGTGCAGGTTCGCCATCAGCAAATCGGCTTGCTCACGGTAGCGATCGGCTCCATCCGACTGTGCCAACCGCGTTTGAAAAACCCTGGCTTTCACGCGCAGCTTGTCCAGCACGGTACGGAGCTTTTGCGTGAGTTGGTGGCGAAGCTGTACAAATGCCTGCTGTTCGAGCTGGCTGGTGTAATAGCGATCGATGACCGTTTGCACACGATCGACCGCTTGCGTCATGCCCCACCCCAGTACGGTATAGCCATCAGCTGTCCATCCAGGGTGAAAGGTCTCCGTTGTGAGTGCTTGCAGCCATTCTTGCCAGCGTTGAAACAACCGTTGCCAGTCGGCTGCACTGAGACTGGTGGTGGCTTGATCAGGGTTGAGGTCTGCGGCGTGAATCAGCGAGAGAGTCAACGCCGAACTCAATCCGCGATAGTTTTTTTGCAGTGTGCGTCGTAATGGTCCGGGTACAAGGCTGACGCGCTCCTGCCAGCGATCGAAAGGTTCTGCCAACGTTGGTGCTGGATCGGTCAAGGGGGGTGGCAGTTCATAAGTCTCTCCCGTCTGAATGGGGCGCACGCTCGATTGTTGCATGCTGACCTGATGGGCGGCAGTCACAATCTGATTCTCCTGATTTGCCAGCACCACATTGCTGTACTTCCCCATAATTTCCACATAGAGATGCCACAGCGCTGGCTCTCCTGGACGTTGGGCAAATTGAAGATCCAGGACACGTTCCCACGGCGCGATCGGGACGATCGACACCAGCGCCAGGTTGCCTAACTGGTGCTTTAACTGCTGGCTAAAGGTAAAGGTGTCGGGAGTGCGGGGTGGAGCATCGCCAACACACAACCGTGCTGCCTGCGGATGCCAGGAAAGCAGCAACCAGGCACGCTTTTGGAAGGTGCGTAACCCCAAGTACACGGTATGGCGATCGCGCTGATAAACCTGCTCTAAGCGGGCGGGCAACCATTCGGCTCGCAGTTCTGCACCGATCGCGGTGAGGACAGTAAAATCAACAGGTTGCAAGGTCGTGAGGGGGGTGTGAGAAAAAGCGGGGGGCGAAAGGCACGTCAGCCAGTCAATTTTCAGCAATTTAACCTGGTGACGCACTTTTTTTGTGAACTAGGATAGAAGACTAGGCTGCGATTCAGTTGCCCTCCTACCCCTGTCTTCAGTCCTTATGGACATCAAGCTCATCAATATCGGGTTTGGCAATATCGTCTCTGCGAGCAGGGTCATTGCCATCGTCAGCCCAGAATCTGCCCCCATCAAGCGTATCATCAGTGACGCACGAGACAGCAAGCAATTGATCGATGCTACCTATGGTCGTCGGACACGCGCCGTGATCATCACAGACTCTGGGCATGTTATTCTGTCAGCCATTCAACCAGAAACGGTCGCCAATCGATTTATTGTCAGTAAAGACGCTCATAGCGAGTAGGTAACCAGTGTAGGCGTAGCAATCGATCGCGCATAGGGTGCTTCGTTCGGTATCTGCCTCAAGGCGTTTCCAGCCTTTCAGCGCTCGACTGACTGCCTCGCAACTATCTAAGCTTTACAGCGATGCTTGAGCTTTACGGATAGGTTGCCAGAATGGGATCTTGTGGTTGAAGATGAAGAGGAAGATAAAGAATTATTAACATTGCTGTTAATGTCGTTATTGTTACTGACTATCATTCTCACTGAGAGTAAGAAGGGGCTATGGGCGCATTGATTGTCTTGACAGGACCAAGTGGAGTCGGCAAGGGGACGCTTCTCCGATCGCTCATTCAGCGTCATCCAGACCTGTACCTTTCCGTATCGGTGACGACGCGATCGCCCCGCCCTGGAGAAATTGACGGCAA
This sequence comes from Lyngbya sp. HA4199-MV5, assembly GCA_019359375.1. Taxonomy (GTDB): domain Bacteria; phylum Cyanobacteriota; class Cyanobacteriia; order Leptolyngbyales; family Leptolyngbyaceae; genus Stenomitos. The sequence continues at coordinate 40,465 of JAHHHL010000001.1, read as the reverse complement.
AAACTATTACTTCGTCACCCGCAATGTCTTTGAGCGCATGGTTGCCAATGGCGAACTACTGGAATGGGCAGAATTTGCTGGTAACTTTTATGGCACCCCTCGCTATGCAGTTGAAGAACAAATTCGCTGTGGCAGACGAGTCATTTTAGAAATCGAGCTTCAGGGAGCACGCCAAATTCGCAAAACGTTCCCCGATGCACTGCAAATCTTTATCCTGCCGCCCTCTTTATTGGAGTTGGAATACCGCATTCGGAGTCGAGCGCAGGATAGCGAAGACGCGATCGTCCGCCGCCTTCAGAGTGCCCGATCAGAAATTGAGGCGGCGAATGAATTTGATACTTGTATCGTTAACGATGACTTTGCCAAGGCGCTCGACCGGATTGAGGAAACCCTGTTTGCGACTGCCGCTTGTTAGTTGAAATGAGCCTTAAAGCAGCCGCAGAACTGCCTTACACCCCACTGCCCTATACCCCATAGATGAGGAGTAAGACGGCTGCAAAAACGGCACCACTGAGACCGCCGAACAAAAAACCACGGGCAAGCTCTTGCCAGCCTTGCGGTGTGCCCAGATCTTGAGGCGGCTGGGGAGTCGTTAAAGTGGCAATCGGGGGCGGAGGCGAACTTTCGGCATAAAGCGCGATCGATAGTACGGCAATCACGACAACGCCGATGGTCGAGAGTAGCCCTGCAAAAAGCGCTAAACCTGTGTCTCGTAAAGGTCCCAACGCGACAAAGGGACCTAAGAGCCAAAACCCATGCGAAAGCCCAATTTGCAGCCCGCGTTGAAAAGGAGATACTCCTGGACGATAGGCAGGGAGTTGATTAATAAACCAGCGTGTAAGCTTAGAACTATTAATGGGGGTTGCCAAATTTCCTTCTTGCGGATCGCCAACGGCATCAACAAATTTTGGCGCTAAGGCTGGTAGAACAGTGCTTTGGGTCACGCTCGATGCAGCCCGCTGGCTTGGCTTAAGGTTTGTCATCCGTCTTTTTACTCCCCTAGCACGATCGCAACGATTCTACCAAAGCAAACGTTGCTCACTTAAATCCTGTCATCTCAAATCTTAGACCGAAGCATCGCTCCCGTATGTTTTGCTGAATGCATTAACGCTGAGAGGCGTGGGCTACGGGTCAACTAAAAAGCGAAGGGCGAGATCGATGATGATCTTGCCCTTCGCTTTTATCAACATGGACTTCGATCGATACACGATCGCCCAACCAGAGATCGCTCAACCAGATGATTGAAGGCAGATGAGTTACGGCATTGGGTGGAACAGTAAGTCTGGAAAGAAGCGATTGAACTCAATGAGGATACCGGCTGTGAGCACCATCCAGGCGGTGAGAATCACAGGAGCGGTCGAAAGATACTTGAGGAAATATTGCATAACGTGTTCTCCTGAAAACTGAAAACTCAACTCTCAATTTACGATCGTGTCAGCTTGGACATTGCAAGTAATCTGCTCAATAGATGCGGCACTTGCTTTGTAGCACGCGATCGTGCCGTACTAAGGTAATTTCTCTTAAAGAATCTACCCAATGGATGCCGTAGTGCAAGCGTCTCACTTGCAACGCGGGCAGGAAGTCCGCACTATGTCAGGTAACTTCTTTTGGGAAAGGCACTTAAGATGCGCTTGCACCGATTCAACGTCCAAGTGCAACGTCCAAGCAGTGAAACAAACTAGCGAACGGAAACGGGGATTTCGTCATCTTTCGCGGTCAGTTCACCCGTCGTAAACTCTTTGATTGCTGCCAGGGGCCAAGCAAACCCAGAGAGGGCATACTTAAGCGCCAGAGGAACATTGATGATGATTTCATCCTGTTCAGGAGATGAGCCTTTCTTAATTGCCTGAAGATAAGCACGACCGACCCAACCAATCCAGCCAGCGATATAGAGGAAAAGGATACTTGGAATCGCAAATTCGCCTGCATGGGCGGCTGTTGGATCAACCACCAGATGAGGCAGTCCTTCCTCACCACACAGCACACCAGAATTCGCGTAAAAATCAAACCGCTGCTTTGCGGTAGCACTAATTGAATCTTTCGCTCGCTGGGCAAACGCGGCAGAATCTTTACAAGGTGTTAGGTTAGAAGCCTGAGCGGTTGGGATGGAGACAAACCCGAACCAGAGCATTACGACGAGTACTAGAGCAAACAACCGTTGCATGGAATTGTTTCCCTTCTTTAAATTTACAAAACGCACAAAACAAAAGACAAATCTTTTCGCACAAACCGCCTGGTCAAACAGGTTAGAGGTCTTGCAACGGTCGGTTTACTAAAAAGAGATAGCATCGTGCCGTTTGAAGCGACCCCTGATGCAGTCTAAGCTACAAGAGGCAGTTCATACCTTCAAGTTCATACCTTCAAAAAGGTACCAGCAAATGGTGACGGTTTTGGCGATTGAAACAAGTTGTGACGAAACAGCGGTGGCGATCGTCAACGATCGTGAAGTTTTAAGTAGCGTTGTTTCATCTCAGATTGCGGCTCATCAGCCCTATGGTGGGATTGTGCCCGAAGTGGCATCCCGTCAGCATGTGGAAATTGTGAATGCTGCGATCGCCCAGGCGCTTCAGGAAGCCGCCCTCGATTGGAATGCTATCGATGGCATTGCCGCCACCTGTGCTCCCGGTCTGGTGGGTGCGTTGCTCGTCGGTTTAACTACTGCCAAAACCCTTGCACTGTTGCACCAGAAACCGTTGATTGGTGTCCATCACCTTGAGGGGCACATCTACGCCTCTTATTTAACCGCGACAGATTTACAGCCTCCGTTTCTCTGTTTGCTCGTCTCCGGTGGTCATACCAGCCTGATCTATGTCAAAGACTGTGGCTACTACGAAACGCTGGGGCAAACCCGCGATGATGCCGTTGGGGAAGCGTTTGATAAAGTGGCGCGGTTGATGCATCTGGGCTATCCCGGTGGTCCTGTCATCGATCGCCTCGCTCAACAAGGCAACCCCAAAGCGTTTTCTTTACCTGAAGGACAGGTATCGCTGACAAACGGAGGCTTTCACCGCTACGACTCCAGCTTCAGCGGCCTCAAAACAGCCGTCCTGCGCCTGACCCAAAAGCTGGAACAGGAAACAGAAACGCTCCCGATCAACGACATCGCCGCAAGCTTTCAAGCCACCGTTGCTAAAGCATTAACTAAACGGGCGATCGCCTGCGCCCTTGATTATGGACTGACTACGATCGCCGTCGGTGGCGGCGTAGCAGCTAACAGCGGCTTACGACAGCACTTACAAGCAGCGGCTCAGCCATACAATCTGCGCGTCCTTTTTCCCCCGCTCCAGTTCTGCACCGACAACGCTGCCATGATTGCCTGCGCCGCCGCCGATCACCTCAACCGTGGACACACCTCACCCTTGACCCTCGGTGCCCAATCTCGCATGGCGATCGCCGATGTCATGCAGCTTTATATCCACATGTAGAAGGCAGGAGGCAGAAGGCAAGGAGAGTTGTTGGTTTTTAGTTTTTAGTTTTTAGAAGGAGTCAGGAACGGCTCATGCACTAACAACTAACAACCAACAACTGGTTTAGCTCAAAACTTTCAGCCTTTAGCCTTCAGCCTTTAGCCTTTATCCTCAGGTAGGGAAATCCGCATCTGCAAGTCAGGCAAACCTCTCAGTACAATCGAAAGCAGCTAAGTCACGATCGTTTCATTCTTTCTGTCATCAACCTGCTGAGATCTTGGAGTATCCCCTATGACGACCGTTCTCGAAAAGGGCAACATCAGTATTCATACTGAGAATATTTTCCCCATCATCAAGAAATGGCTCTACTCAGACCACGAGATTTTTCTGAGGGAGCTTGTCTCTAACGCCGTCGATGCGATCCAAAAGCTCAAAATGGTGTCCTATTCGGGCGAATTAGCGGGAGAGTTGGGCGAACCTGAAATTGTAATTACGATCGACAAAGCACAGAAAACCCTGGCTGTGTCCGATACGGGCATTGGCATGACGGCGGACGAAGTAAAGCAATACATTAATCAGGTGGCGTTCTCCAGTGCGGAAGAATTTGTCGAAAAGTATAAAGCCGCTGGCGATCAGCAAATCATCGGTCACTTTGGGTTGGGCTTCTACTCGTCCTTTATGGTCGCGCAACGGGTTGAGCTTGATACCCTTTCCTACAAAGCCGACGCTGAGCCAGTGCATTGGTCATGTGATGGTTCTACCGAATTTGAACTGAGTGCGTCAACGACTCGACGCGATCGCGGCACCACTGTAACGCTTCTCCTTCAGGACGAAGAGCAAGAATATCTGGAGCCGTATCGCATCCGGCAGTTGATCAAAACCTACTGCGACTTTCTACCCGTCCCCATCAAGCTAGAGGTCATCGAAGCGGTAGCGGAAGCTCCTCCTACAGAATCTGTGACCGAACCAGCGGCTGAAGCTCTAGCTGAACCCCCAATCGAACCAAAAGCGCTCGAAGTTAAAGCCCCAGAGCAGATCAACCGTCAAAAGGCTCCCTGGAAAGAATCGCCCAGTTCTCTCACCTCAGAAGATTACCTGGAGTTCTACCGCTACCTCTATCCCTTCCAGGAAGAGCCGCTGCTGTGGGTCCATCTCAACACCGACTATCCGTTTGTGGTCAACGGCATTCTCTACTTCCCCAAGCTCAAGCCCGACGTTGACACCACCAAGGGACAGATCAAACTCTTCTGTAATCAGGTGTTCGTCAGCGACAACTGCGAAGAAGTGATTCCCAAGTTTCTGCTGCCTCTGCGTGGGGTCATCGACAGTGTAGACATTCCGCTCAACGTCTCCCGCAGCTTCTTGCAGAACGATCGCACCGTGCGTCGCATCGCCGATTACATTGCGAAAAAAGTGGGCGATCGGCTCAAAGAACTTTACCGCGATAACCGTGACGAATACATCCGCTGCTGGCAAGACCTCGGCACCTTCGTCAAGTTCGGCTCCATCAACGACGACAAGTTTAAGAAACAGGTCGAGGACATCCTCATCTACCGCACAACCGCGAAGTTGGGTGAGGAGAGAGGGGAGAAGAGTGAGGAGAACGAATCACCAAAAATTGAGGTTCAATCGGCAGAAGGCGACGCATGGCAAGATGTATCCTCTTCTCCCCCCGCCTCCCCTGCTTCCTCCGCTTCCCCTGCTTCCCCCCCCTCCTCACCTCCCTACACCACGCTCAAAGAATATCTGGAGCGCAACAAAGAGCATCACCCCAATCGCGTCTTCTACTGCACCGATGAAGTGGCGCAAACGACCTATGTCGAACTGCACAAGCAGCAAGGGTTGGAAGTCCTGTTTATGGACTCGTTCATCGATAGCCACTTTGTTAGCTTCCTGGAGCGCGAACATTCCGATGTGAAATTCTCGCGGGTGGATGCCGATCTGGATGACACCCTCATCGACAAAGACAAGCCAGCCGATATCGTTGACCCAACGACGAATCAAACGAAGAGCGATCGCATCAAAGAACTGTTCCAAAAAGCGCTCAACAAACCCAAGCTCACCATTCGTACCGAAGCGCTCAAAGCCAGCGACGCAAAGGGTGTACCCCCAGCAATGGTGCTTTTGCCCGAACATCTCCGGCGGATGCAAGAAATGACCGCACTCATGCAACAGCAAGCCGTGCAGTTTCCCGAAGAGCACACCCTTCTGGTCAACACCTCGCATCCACTCATCCAAAATCTCATCAGCCTCAGCCAGGGTGCCATCATTCAAAGCGAAGGGCAATCACCCTCGGCAGAATTAGCAAACATGATCTGCCATCACGTCTACGATTTGGCACTTATGGCGCAAAAAGGCTTCGATGCCGAAGGGATGCAAGCCTTCGTTGAGCGATCGAACGCCGTACTCACCCAACTCACCGATCGCGCCGCAGTGTAAGAGGTAAGGGGTGAGGAGTGAGGTGAGCGGGAGGAGGGATGAAGGTAGGGAGTAAGGAAGGCAGAAGAAGTTGTTGGTTGTTAGTTTGTTAGAGGGGAGAAAGATGAAGGCTAAAAGGGGTTAATAGTCGTCAGTGATCAGTGAAATAGGCACCAGCGTATAAGCACGGCATGACTGAAGGCTCGAAACTGAAAGCTGACTGCTGACTGCTGAATTCAAAACTCTTAACTCTTCCCCCCTCACTCCTCACCCATTGCCCCCAGGCAAGTAGACATATACAATAGAGTGCTGACTAATTTTACAGGCGTACACCTTCGGAGATTGCTATGGCTCGTCAATGTCAACTTACCGGGAAGAAGGCAAACAACGCCTACGCGGTTTCTCACTCCCACCGTCGCACCAAAAAGCTGCAAGAAGTCAACTTGCAGTGGAAGCGTGTTTGGTGGGCTGAAGGCAACCGCTGGGTAAAACTACGGCTTTCTACAAAAGCGATCAAAACCCTTGAGCATAAGAGTCTTGCTGTGTTTGCCAAAGAAGCAGGCATCAATCTAAATCATTTCTAGAGAACCATTTCTAGGGCGTGTCATCAATTAGCTCCAAAACCTTGCAATATCAGCAGTGTCACGCCCGTCCCAACACACCAGGCTAGGGGCTGGAACCCTTGCTGAAAGCAATGTGTAGAGTAATTGATGACAGCCCCTAGAGTTGCTGGCAGGCTACTCACAATGAATGCTGTTCATAAAGAACACGTCATGAGAACATCGGGTAACCTTTCTTGGTTGCCCGATTGTTGCTTTTAGAAAATATTTTTAAGAAGGAATTTGGCGTTCAGCACAAGATGCTAAAAATGTTGGCAGTGGACGATCGCTTCCAGCGAACAGGCGGGTACTATTGGTGCATCTCTCTATCCTGAATCAGTAAAGTTTTCATAAAGTGGCAACCTGCAAAACACATTCTGCAAGACAGTATCCTCTACTGTGGCTTACAGGAAGCTTGCAGAGTTAAGGGTTTCAGGCACCGCTCACCTTCCACCTCTCCGTTAATTTGCTGATTCGTGACTGCTTTTCGTCGTGTTTGGACTCGTGGCTTCCCGGTTGATTACAGGCTGTTGAACTGTTAGCACAGTGAGCATCTACATCAGAACAATCAGAACTTATAGTAAGCGTTTAACGAACACAGCTATCGCGTTGTACCGTTGCAGAGCCTCCTCCCTCTGCCTTCTGTAGTGCCCATTTGATTACGTTGTGAAGTCAGTCTACGAATCTCTCGCCGTCGTCGCAGGAAGCAGCTATCATGTCAGACCGTAAATTAGCCAGGGCTGTCCAAACTCTTTTCAGGCAAATTGCCCGTCTCTCTCGAACTATGAGTCGCGCACTCGTTGCATGGCTATTGCGAGCTGCCCTGATCGCCAATCGCAGAACGCGACCCGCAGCGGGTTTTGTCTTGCCAACGACTGTGCTGCTGATTCTGGTGGTGTCTTTGACAGCAGGTGCCCTGAGCTATCGCGCCTTCAACACCAGCACGCGCACGATCGCTGAAACGCAGAACCGTGTCATCTACAACGCGGCGACTCCTGCGATCGATCGTGCCCGCGCCAAAATCGAGTTTCTCTTCGATTCCACGAAAGATAATCGCTTCCCTGGTGGCGTACCGTCATCAGACTTTCTGGCATCAATGCTGCTCAACGATGGCACTACCACCATCAACGGGCAAAAGGCAGGACAACTGCTGCTCGGTGGTAGAGACCCCTATACGCTGCCCGATGAGGCGACGACGGGACGGCTCGACAGCAATGGGGATGGTACACCCGACAATGCCTGGAGCTTTCGAGCAGATACCGATGGCGATGGTACTCAGGATGCCACGATCGTCTACTCGATCGCCCTGACGATTCCTGCTAACTCAGGTACAGGAACTAATGTGACTCAGGGTTGGCAGCGATTGGTTGCCCTGAATGATTCTGACAAAGCAAGAGGGATTGCAGGTGCCGACCCGCGATCGCCCGTTCCATACGCCCGCACAGGACCACTGAGCAACTCCCCCAGTGCCGCAGGGTGTCGGGGTGCGTCTAGTGGTGGGTCTAGCGTGGAAAGTGGCTGGTATCAAGACACCAGTAATACCGCGACCCTCCGCCGCAACTTTCAGGTGGATGCATTCGTATTGCCGGATAGCGCAGCACAAGGTGGCGCGACCAACTTCGCCACGCTGGAGTTTCAGCAAGACCGGGTATTAAACCGGGGGAATAAATGGGGAGCCTGGTTCCGCAACGACCTGGAGATCTTCCCCGGTCCACCATTCCAGTGGAATGGTGCGATGCACACAGAAGGCAACCTGATCGTTGGCAACGGTAGCTTCAGCGCGTACCTCATTAGCTCTCCTTACTCCTGTCTGTGGTACGAGTCTTCCTCTGAAATTACCGTTACAGATGTCACCCCTACCGCAAACAACGGGCAAGATTTCCAGGGGCAGGTAGTCAGCGGGTTAGTGGGTGCCAACAGCTACGGCGGTAGCAGCCTGGTTTACATCTGGAACCAAAACTTCAACGCAGCAGCCAGCAGACAAACGTTAGATCAGAACTCTGACTCGGTTAACGCCAGCACGCCCTTTGACCTCTCGATCGATCCGCTGAAGATTCAAACAGACAACGGCTATACCTCCAGAGCTGCCACTAATAACCGCAGCATTCGTCGGACGGCTTACGACACCAGCACGTTGAAAAAGCGGATCTTTAACCGCACAGAAACTGCACCCTATGTGGACGATACCTATCGTGCAGACGATCGCTATGGTCCCAAGCAGAAGTACAGCGATCAGGTGCAGATTCCCAGCAGCAAGAAGATTGGTGACTTGATTGCCGCAACCGATAACGTTTCGACGACACCTGCGACGATTCCGATTAATGCTGACCCGGCTCTAACCGCGCAGAACGATCCGAACGCGAAACCTGGTGACACGCCCAACCTGGGTCTGGATGGTTACTGGGAACGACGTGCCCGCTTCCAGGGGTTACGTATCCTCGTAGGGCAGCGGCTAGAGTTGGGTAATCCGTTTGGCTGGGTTACGCCACAAGATCGACCGACTCGCGTAACGAACGACGCAGAGGAACAGACCTACCTGCAAACGGCTGCACCTGCGCCAACTCTGCCCGCAGGCACCAACACGGCTTACACGATCGGCGACAACGACTATCGCCAGTTGCGCGCCCGCAATGCGTCCAACGCGTTTGTTAGCTCAACAGACCCTAATGCGATCGACCCAGACATTAGCGACGATGAAGGCGATCCGCTCTATCCGCCTCACTCAGCTACCATTACTCACGAAGCACGTCAACGTCGAGCGTTGCGCGACAACCTGTCAGCGGTGCAGAGTACGGCGGTCTATCACTTTGATACAGCCGAAAACGTAGCAGGCAAAGATTACCCCGTTGCGTGTATGGCAAGTGTGGTGCATCCTGGCTCTCCACTGACACTTCAGCAATCGCTCAACTTTGTGCCCTCAGTCTTTGTCGATAGTACAGCAGCGGCTAATCCTGCAAATAATCCTGCCCCAAGCACGACCGACACTGCGCTCCTGACTGATTTCTTCAACGGTCGTGGTACAGATGGGTGGGAGTTTGATGCCCCTGGCGGCGACAAAGCAACCTTCATAGCCGATATTGGGAACGCTAATAGCCCCCTTCGCATTGCGCTGCAAAACCTGGCACAGTTTGCAGGTGATCACATTAGCGATACCCAGACAGGAGCTTTTCCGCCCACTCAGGAGGCAGGGCAGATTCATCCCGACCCTGAGTTCTCCATGTGGGGGAACTTCTCGAACCTGCGACGCACCTTGGTACGATTGAACGCGGTGGGTTACGACGGTCTCAGCATCGCGGACAAAACCTATCTCCACACCGCCTCTTGTACGCTTGGCATGTTGGCATACAACGTCGATCGCGTGCAGCGGTTTGACCCCACCAACTTCAAAAACGATATTGTTCGTCCTGGTCAGGGGTCGCCCATTATGACCACGCTGGTTGGCGACCTGTATAAACTGATGGACGGGTCGGTCAATGAATCTTCAAACAACTTTGAAGTCCTGCCGAGGGGTCGCCTGGGAACCTATAACTACGACCCGAACGGCACCTTCAATGCCGCAGGCTACGATGCGCGCGACTACGATCGTGTGCCCGCAGAAGCATACCTCGGTAAGCTGCGAGAATATATCGCGGCTTCTAACCCCAGCATCAACTCAAACAACGATCCTCGCTATCGCCTTGCTGAACTGATCTTTACCTATTTTCAGCTACGGCGCGATCGTACCTTTGGGTTCCGCCCGTCCCCCGCTGCCAACACCTGGAACTACAACCCCTATGTCGCCCAAATCCAGGGCAAGACGAACCTGTGGTCATCGGCGTGCGATCCAAATGTGTTTGCTATTAATGACACGATCGGGAAGCAAACGGGCGCTCAAGGTGTCAAAGCGCTTGCTCAGCCTGTAAATGCCACTCCAGGCGCGCCATCCTTTTTTGAAGCCGATCCAACCGTTTCGATTTCGCGGCTGGCACTATCCAGACTCTGTGGCACCGTGATTCCCCCGGGTGCTGTGCGCGACTACCCTGGAGATGTCAGCTTCCCAGCGCGCAATGGTCTTGAAGCAGGGAATACGGCTGGAACTTTTGTCACTCCGAATTCGCCAGGTGCGCTACTGAGCTTCATTCCCAAGATCGGCGGTACGGGTCCAACCTCTATCTATTCCCAGGACACACCACGCGAGTCGTCGCTTAGCGTCAGCCTAACCTCGGCGTTTGCCACTAAGGCTGCGGGCGCACAGACAAGGCTCAACGACCCAGCCTTCCCCTATACGGCTACCCCTTCTGGAACCATTCTCAATGACAACGGCTATCCGTATTTAGCTGCCGCAGTCGCACCGAAATGGCCCTCGTTGTACTATCTCTTCCCAGAGGTGGAGCACAGTCATCTGGGTGCGGTTGAAGATACAGGTGGCATTACACCAACTACGCCGCCATCCGCCGTCGCCCCGGATGGCGTTGGCACCGCTAATAGCAAGGATAGTAGGGGCGTGACTGCTGCAAACTGGGAGGATGATGTCGATCATCGCCAGCCAACAGGGCAACTTACCTATCCGCTAGTTGCCTATCCTGCTGCCCCCCCTGCTGCCACTGCCAGCAATACCCTCCCGGCTGCATTACAGCCCTGGGCAGAACCTTACATTACTGACCCATACATCAATACGGCAAACGCATCAGTCACCTACAAGCCTGTCGATACTCTCACGCCAGCGATCATCGCTCGTGGACAAGACTCCGGTTATGTCGTGAAAGACATCAACGACATCACTACTGGAGATCAATCGATTAGTTTCAAGGATCTGAAGGATCCAACCAAACAACTGACGTATCAGTACAAGACGTTTGGTAACCCTCTGGCTGACTTGTCTGTGGCAAGACTGGCACTCAAACCTCGCAAACTTCCGTCCACAGGCTTTACTAACCCCTTCTCCATCACAGGCAATAATACCTGGCAGTTGCCCATTACAACTTTGCCAGCCAACCCGCCCGTGCAAAATACGCCACCCAACCGGATTACGGCACCCAATGGGACCGCAGTGACCGGGATAACGGCGGTGATTCCGTTCCTCGATCGGGCACTGTTCAACGGGCGAGAATGGCTACCCGCAAGAGTGACAGACATTGATCTGGGTATGTTGCGCCGCACCAAAGTTAGCGCCACTGCAACGTTGTCGGGTGGTGCTTCCAATGAGGTCTGGTTGCCAATCAGTGGCATTGTCTACGCCTTCCGTGAAGACGCGGTGCGCGAAGATGCGATCAACCGTCCTGCTTCTGGTACCTCCACCAATGCTACCAACCCCACTGCGCCAGTTGACCCTGCTGTTGCCGCTGCATCCGTTTCGGTCAAGCAGGTGGACGGGGTGCCTGATCCCGATCGTCGCCCCTATGGCTTCCGTCTCCGCAACGGCTCTCAGCTTAAACGCCACTCCGATACGGGCGTGCCTGCTCAAGACAACATTCGTGGACTCTCCTTCTTTACCGACAACCCGCTTTACATTATGGGGAACTTTAATCTCCATCAGTCAGGCGGCGAAGATGACGGTACTGCACCTCGGTTAGAAGAGTTCAAGGAGCAACTGCCAAACGGAAACTACAACGAAACCGATTTTTACAGTCGGCAGTCCCGCGAAGATAACTTTGCCGATCGCGATGGCGATCGCTGGCGACCGTCTGAACTGCTGGCAGATGCAATTTCCATCATCTCCGATACCTTCTGTGATGGCAGTGCCCTTGATACGTTCATGACAACGGGTAGTAGCGGTGCAACCCTGGGCACCACAACCTACGAAGGACGCACGAGAACCGATTCCGGGTTTAACTTCCCGACGGGCTACTTTCCCTATCGAGCGAGTACGGGTAACAGTGGGGGTGCCAGCGTCTACACCACGACCACCGTAAATACCAGCCCCCTCTATGGACGAGGTTGTACAAACGGTGGTATTACCAGCTTCCTCAACCAAAATCGTCCGAGCGTTGACCTTCCAGGTAATACGGGCGGTAACTGGGGCTGGCTACGGGAAAACCCCTACGACATCTTCACGCCGATCAAAGTATCGCGGAATGGAGAGGGGCTACCGCTTCAAGTGCAAACCACGGCACGGACTCCAAACATTCTGATCTTGCCTGCTGTTACGGCTGGCTCGTCCCCCTTGAGTGGCAAGCCGCTGATGCCCATTCCTTATATCAGCGCTCCTGTGAATGGTGCTTACTACAATATTGCGAGTACAGATCGGACTCGACAGGCGGCGGAGAACACCCGCGTCAACACCATTGTGGTCAGCGGCTTGATCCCCTCTCGTAACGGTCAGTCTTACGGGGGGCTGCACAACTTCCCGCGCTTCCTGGAAAACTGGGATCGTCTCTGGTTTGCTGGCTCTTTCTTGCAGCTCAGCTTCAGCAATTATGCTACAGGTCCGTTTGATCAACAGGTCTGGGAACCCGGTGGTACGCCAACCGCAGGCAATGAGCGGATTTCGTACTACAGCCCGCCTGCTCGTCTCTGGGGGTATGATGTCGCGTTGCAGAAGTCTCCTGCAGGACCAGCAGCGGCACGCTTTGTGACGGCAACGAAAGATCGCAACGAGTTCTATCAAGAACCTGCTGCTAACGATCCGTACATTCGGAACCTGTGTATCGCCCTGCCGAACTCGCTGTTCCCTGATGCTAAGTGCCCATCTTAATCCTGCCGTCTACCCGTTCTGGAGCATCCTGACATGCACGTTCGTTCAACCCATTCAAGTGGGATTAGCAGGCAAGCTTTGCGCCCTGCGATCGCGTTAGGTCTCGCTAGCCGTCGCTGCCTACAAGGTCGTCGATCAACACCATCAGAGCAAGGGCTGACCATTATCGAATGTTTGGTGGCGATCGTCATCATTGCGTTAACAGTGGTTGCCATCACGCCGCCGATTATGCTTGCTACCGCCAGTCGGATTCAGTCGCGCAAGGTTGAGAAAGCAAACCAGGTGGCGCAGGGGGAGGTCGATCGGGTGCGCCTCCTGGTCGAACGAGGTTCCTACGTAGTGAATGATCTGCCAGGAACCACCGGAACGATCAACGGCACGAACAACATCAGCTCCTTTGGCGCAGCGACGGGTAGCCCAACGGGTGGCTTGCTCTACTCCTCCGGTACTGTCGACGGGACACCAACTGGGGCACCTTGCGGTAACTATCCTGGTGCGACTCCGGTTGCAGTAACTGACCTCATTCGGGTTGATGTAGATGGTGATTGTAAACCAGAGTATGTGATGCAAGTCTTTCGGACACCTGGGTATGCTCCCACGCCCCCTGCCCTTACAGCCACTAGCGTGCCGTTCTCGTTTGAGATGGGAGTCCGGGTCTATGCCTACTATCCACCACCACAGCCATTTCTACCGCTTGATACCACGAAGGCATCACTGCGGATGGGAACGGGACCGCTGGATATTGCGGGCGGTAAGCGGCGACCGATGGCAGTTCTCTACTCTAAGATGGCTCGTAACGATTCCAGCCGATCGCTTGGTCAGCTTTGTATCCAGAACGGTGGCAACACCACTGCTAACTGCCCGTATTAATGTTCAGGCTCCATCCTCTGCTAAACGGTGAATATCATGGCTAGACCACACGTTATCGCACGTTTGAAACGGTTCTGGGCTGCCTACAGAAAGCGGCAACAGGCTGGCTTTACCCTGATTGAGCTGCTCGTCGCAATGTTCATCGGCGGTATCATTACGGTGACGCTGCTGGCGCTGGTGGTGCAGTTGGTGGACGTGAACCAGCGTGATTCGGCTCGCAGTGAAACCCAGCGAGACATGCAGGCTGCTATGAACTACATCAGCCAAGAGCTGAGGGAAGCGGTCTTCGTGTATGACGGTAGGTGTCTTCAGGGTACGGCAACGATTACCGCTGCTAACTACACGACTGAGTGTCCTGGGTTATTGAGTTACATTCCACCTGGGCTGAGCACCGCGAGTACGGCTTATACACCAATCCCTGTCCTTGCCTTTTGGCGTGCCGATCCGCTGCCTCAAGGGTTGCTTGCTGCCTGTTCAAATAATTCGGGTGCTTTGGATGATGCCACCTTGCCAGCCGCCGTGCAAGGTGTGCCCTGTCTCTCTGGCAGAACCTATACTCTGGTGGTGTATACCCTCTTTAACGACACCAGCACTAGCGATATCTGGCCGGGTAGAGCGCGGTTAGTGCGGTACCAGTTAGCTCAGTTTGCAAGCAGTGCAACCAGCGGAACACAAACCAACACAGGTTATGTCGATCCGTTGTCATCGCCCAACTCTAGCTTCCAGCAGTGGCCGTTTCAATTAACGACTGATGCCGGTGGCGGTACGGTTGTGGCAAATGCTCAAACCAGCGCAGGCGGTCGTCCAGGCGATGGTACGTTGGGTTCAAACTCGGCAGTGTTGGTCGATTATGTGGATGATGGGCTGTTGGCTGTTACCCCTGTTTGTGCGGCAAACAGCAATATTACCCCTTTCAACCCTAACCCCAACATTCGGAGCTTCTATGCGTGCATTCGCGGGAAAACCTACGGCGCAGTCGATACAGAACAGGGTGTGAACCAGGAAGTGCAGCTATTCCTGGCTGGCAATGTGCAGGGGCGACCAGGGTTCCCATTGAGGACTGACCTGCCCAGTGGAGCCATTGAAAGTCAGGCGTTTCCGTTGCAAACACGGGTGCTGACGCGAGGCATTATCAATAAGAGTCCTAAATAGCAGTTTGTCTACCCGGAGGAGAACGACGATGAAGCAGCGAAGTCGCTCAAAACGATCAATCAGTGGTTTTACCCTCATTGAGATGCTGGTGGTCATTATTGTGATTGGCGTGTTGTTTGCGATCGCGGCTCCTGGCTGGGATACCATTTTGAGCCGCCAGCGGGTTTCTGCTGGTCGCGAACAGATTGCTCAAACAATCCGTATCGCTCAGAGTGAAGCCAGACGCACGCGCGCGCCCCGCATCGTAGTGTTTGATGCCAGTACGAATGGCAAGCCTAGAGTGGCTACTGCGCCGTATACAACAGGCACTGCTCTACCAGTAAACAACGCCAACATTACGACCTGGGAGCTACTAGGTAACGGAAACGTCAACCCAAACACGCTGAAGCTGGCGATCGGTGGGTCTAGTGCCGCCAATAGAGCACTCGTTTTCGACAGTAATGGCACCATTGCTCAGGTGCCAACAGTCCCAACAGCCCAGTCTTTACCCTTTTTCATTACCGTGTCACGAGGCAACACAACAGGTACAGCAACGAACCGCTGTGTGGTGATCGATACGCTTTTGGCATCCATCCGCACTGATGAGGGCGCATATAACGCGGGTACAGGGAGAGGCTGCCAGTGAGGATTGATTTTAAGCGAGTATGATTTTAATTGTCCGTCACCTTAAGCTCGTAGACATTCCAGAGGGAGCCACGGGTATCTAAGCCGGAAAACTGCACGCCCTTGACCCGATCGCGGATGGCGGAGAGGGCCGTTGGCGTGACCAGATGAATGACGGGGAGTTGGTCTTGCACAATGCGTTGAAAGTCAGCGTAGATCTGTTTGCGTTTGTTCTCGTCGTACTCTCTGGCTCCAGCGACAAAGAGGCGATCGATTTCCTGCTCCCAATCAGACACGACCCAGTTTTTAATGGGTGGCGCACCCACGTTTGGTCCCTGGTTGAAGTCGTGCGAGGTGCCAGAACTGACCCAGTAATTGGCACCATCGTTGGGTTCTACGCCGCCTGTGTAGCTGATAAAGTAACACTCCCAATTCCGATTACCGACATTTTCAACCATTACGTTAAAGTCAACCGGGTTTAGATCGAGCTGAATGCCGATGCCCTTCAGATCTTGCTGCATTTGCGCGGCGAACTGCTGTGCAGAGCGGCTACCCGCAGGCAGAATCATCGTGAAGCGGATACGATTTCCCTTTGCGTCAAACAATTGTCCCCTGGCATCGTACTTAAAGCCTGCACTGGTGAGCAGTTCCTTTGCCTTCTTGGGATTGTATTCGTAGACTTTCAGCCCTTGCTGCGGTGAGAGGAAGTAGGGACTCTGCACTGAAACGGGTGAGTTTTGCAGTTCGCCAATGCCTCGATACAGGTTGTTGATAATGCTCTGGCGATCGAGGGCGTAGGCAACTGCCTGTCGAAAGGCTTTGGTGTTGAACCAGTCCGATTTGATAGGGTCAACAAACGGTTTGCCGTCTTTATTGATGGCGCGGTTTAAGTTAAACGCAATGAAGGTAGTACCGGAGGTTGGTCCCCCATTGAGAATGTTAAATTTTCCCCGCTGCTCTTCGCGCTTAAGCAGGGAGAAATCTTCGGGGCGTAAGCCAGCGATGTCCAAATCGCCAGACCGGAACCGCAACATGCGCCCATCGCTGTTTTCCACGACCTGCCAGATAATGCGCTCGATATAGGGCAGCGGTTCGCCCTGAGCACCTTTGCGCCAGTAGTAAGGATTGCGATGATAAACCACTCGCTGGCTGTTGATGTAGCTCTCAAGCGTGTAAGGACCGTTGGTGACGATTTCGTTCGGTGGGGTATCAGTGCCCCAAGTCGTCAGGAAGCGAGGGTTGCCGTCCGATCCTTTCGTAAAGACTGATTGGCGGAGGCGATGGGCGGGTAGAATCTTGGCAACCAGGGTGCGTAAAAAGGGCGATGACGGCTCTGGCAGAATGAACTCAATCCGGCGATCGTCCAGCTTCTTCACCTCCGGCAGAATTTTCTTACTACCAATCCGTAGCCCGTCTCTCACATCGGTTGGAATGGCTTCATTCAGGTAAACGTCTTTGTAGGTAAAGAGTACGTCATCGGCTGTGAGTGGCTGTCCATCTGACCATTTCATGCCGTCTCGCAGGGCAAACGTGAGGTGTTTTTTATCCTCTGAGATTTGCCAGGACTCTGCCAGGGCTGGCACAATTTCTGCCGTGATGCCGTGCTCATCCACTAAGCCATCAAAGGTAAAGGGAAAGACATTTGGCGAAGAGTTGTTAAGGGCATAGTTGAAGGTTTTGGGGTCTGTAGTGGTGCTGATGACAAGCTGTGGTATGCGTGCCGCCTGACTTTTCAGGTTCTGAGGCTGGCAGGCAGAAAGGGTAGTGATGGTGGCGATCGCGGCGATCGCTAACAGCCAGTAACGCCACCGTTGAATGTACATGCCTACACCGTTCATAACCATTCCTATGCTTTCTACTGAATTTGAGACCATTGAGCATCAAAGCACCTGCCCATCTGCTGTCGGTAGCTCCTAGTTTAAAGTTTATTGGACTTTCGCATTTGACTAAAACCTCAGAGGTTTCAGCCGTTACGTAAGTCACGATGCCCGATCCGTGTTCAAAACCTCCAAGGTTTGCGTAAGTCTTGTCTAAAGTTTAAAGCTTAGCTCCGTCCAGTCACCGAAAGCCCATCGACAATGAGTGACGGGGTATAGCAGGCACCGTTCCAGTCAGCGTCACCGCCGAGGGCAATCAAGTGCTTCAGCGCCGTGTAGACATTGCCGGAAACCATCGTATCTTTCACGCGACCGATGACCTCGCCGTTTTTGACGCGGTAGCCAAGGTCAACGTTGATCGAAAATTCACCCGATATTCCGGCACCGCCGCCCAACATCTGGTCAATGATGAGTCCATCGTCGAGGGTGGCAATCAGATCTGGAAGGGATTTGCCTGGAGGTGCATTGCTGGCAGGCTCGATCAGAATGTTGAACAAACCAGGTGTGGGGTAGCTGCCCAAGCCAGGACGAAAGCCATTGCCTGTAGTGCCGCTGCCGAGGAGTCGTCCGGTCGTGAAATCGGTGTAAAAGAGTTGCAGCACGCCACGATCGATAAAGGTGATGGCGCGAGTGGGGATGCCTTCGTCGTCAAAGGGGCAGCTAAACGGCCCCACATTTGGCTGTTGCGAGAGGGTTAACTGTTCAGACGTGACGAGTTCGTTCAGGCGATCGCTCCAGGGTGACGCACCTTCAATGACCTGCTTACCGCTAAGTGCCGACTGTACGGTGCCCCACAGCATATCAGCGGCTTTCGAGGTGAATAAGATAGGCATTCGTCCGGTTGGCGATTGGGTATTGCCCTTTGCCCACTCCAAGCGCTGCAAAATTTGTTGTGCTAGGGCCACTGGATCAAGGCTGCTCCGCTGCGTTTGCCCATCTGAAATGCAGAGAAAATCATCGCCGCGCACCCATTCTGCCGAAAGATAGCAACTCAGCGTTGTATCGGTGTAGCCGCAATCTAAGCCGTTGGAATTAAGCAGACGTGTGGTTTCGGCTTCGCATTCCCATTCAGCGGTGCAGATCAGGTCAGAATTTGCTTCACGGATGAGCGCGATCGCCTCTCGCCCCCAGGCGACTAATTGCTCGACAGGGACAACTTCACCCAGGTTGGGATACTGGATGCGAGTAGCACCCGACAGCTCGATCGTTTCTGGATCGTTCAACTGGCTAAGAGCAATGGCACGATCGACCAGTGCTTGTGGCTCAACGGATCCGTAGGCAACGGCTAAACCGGGGCACCCATTGCGCCATAGCCGCAGCGCCGTTCCTTCTGCCTGAGCGCTCTCTAACTGCTTGAGCCGATTTGCCTCAAAAAAAACGGGGTACGCCAGCGATCGTGATTGCAGAACTTCTGCCGCTTCTGCCCCTGACTTGGCAGCTAATTCCAGCAGTTGCTCTGCTGAGGTTTCGTGTTGCAAGTCGTCGGAACCCATAGTGTGTGAGCGAACAGGAAGAGCAAGGAGCGAGTTGCGGTGGAGTTTGCAGCACCTGGCGATTAGCGTTTAGCTAGTTGCGGTGCCAGAGTGCAGGCTGAATGCGACCACTAAGGATCACTTTACGCTAAGTTGACCGCCTGTAATAACCAAAATCCAGCAAAGGCTTCTGTGCTGGGATCGGCTTGCACTGCGAGGAAGTGCATCCCATTTGCCTGCTGCTTTGCGACTTCAAAAGTCTGTGCTTCTTTTTGTGCCTGGGTACTGGCAAGGCTGGCAAGATTCCAGCGATCGTTCAGCCCTGTCTCTAGCAGCAAGCGGGTGGGATAGTCGCTGTCCAGCTTTACCCCTGCGACCTCTAAGCCTGACATCCACGCCGCAAGGGGAGTCGCACGCGCTGAAAAAATCAACACTCCCGGCACCTGAGCCTCTGGTGCAAGCCCTGCTAAGCCGAGTGGAAAGGCTTCACCAAAGTCGATCGACCATTCATTCATCTCAGCTAAATCACTGGCTGGCAAGGTGACAAACTGCCATTTCTCGCCCAGCAAGGCATCGGGTAGCGGCTGGGGGGGCGTTTTGGCAAAACTCACGGAGGGATTGGTACCGGGCTGAAATCCTGGCATCGCAGGATAAACCTCATGTAACCGCTGCCGCAACCACTGGTTAAGTACAAACGTCCGTTGGCTTAACTGTGCGTCAATGCCCAATTCATTGCAGGCTTTGGTGATCATATTGTTCATTGCCTGCCGAAAGAAGCGGATTTTGTCTGGTGGGCTGGGGGCCTGGGCGATCGCGGCTTCAATCACTCCCCTCAACCGCACCGAGTTGACTTCCGCGCTAGAGCAAAATTCAGCATAGCGGAACAGGGATTCTGGCTGGCGATCGACCGTTAACGGGCTTTCGCAAACCAGCACTTCCCACATCTTCTTCTTGTTTTCATCCAGAAGCGGACGAGAGTAAAAATCGAGTTCCCAGACGGTAGGCATGTGAGGAGAGAGGAGAGAGGGGTGATGAGGGAGGGAGTAGGGGAGGTAAGGGAAGCAAGGGAGGCGGGGGAAGCTTTGAGGTAATTGAGGAGTCAGCAATCAACAGCCAGCCTAAGGCTTTTAGCCTTCCTCTCTCTGCTCCCCCTGCTCTCTCCGCTCCCCCTGCTGCCTCTGCCTCCCTTCACTCTCCCAAAATGGTCTTCCGCGCCCGTTCCTGGCGTGATTCGGCTTCTGCCATCACATCGGCTGGTTTTTCCAGCATTTCGCCAGGGAAGTTTTCGAGCACTTTAGTAGAAAGGGAAATTCTGCCTCTGCCTTCGTCGAGGTCGGCAATGATGGCTTTGAGGGGTTGCCCGACCTGGAATAGGTCTGCCAGGGCTTGGACGTACTTGTTACTGATCTGGTTGATGTGGAGTAACCCAGTCGCGCCGCCAAACTCGACAAACACGCCGAAAGGTTTAATGCTGGCAACTTTGCCGTCTACTAATTGCCCGATTTCGAGCTGACTAAAGCTGGCGGTGCGAGTGGCGAGTCGATTGGACAGTACGAGCTTATCGCGGGATTGGTCAAGCTCCAGGATGCTGGCGCTGAGGGTGGTGCCTTTGAGCGCGTCCAGATCCTCACGTTCGACGAGGTGCGATCGCGGAATGAAGCCCCGCAAACCCTGTACATCAACCGTTACGCCACCTTTGTTGACACCTGTTACTCTCACCTGATAGCTCTGGTTACTATCTTGTGCTTCGGCTAAGCGATCCCAGGCTTGCTTAATTTCTAGTTGCTTCAGCGAAAGTGTGACCTGCCCATCGGCATCCTGTTCGCGGATGATGAGAAACTCGCGCTCTTCGTTGAGGGGCACGATCGCCGATGGGTCGGTCACTCCTTTCAAACTGGCTTCGTTGGCGGGCAGAAAGGCAAGCGACTTGGCACCAATATCGACGTAAATGCCATCAATTTCATAATTGACCGCTTTACCCGCAATCATTTGCCCTGGCTGAAATTCGTAGTTATGTTGCTCCAGCGCCTTCTCAAAGTCCTCCATTGAAAAGGACTCGTTGGCTGGACGAGTTGATTTAGCTTCCATGAAACACGCGATCGTAGTCGGCTTTCTTACTATAGTCCGCAGGGGGAGGAGTTTGAAGTTTTGAGTAAGGAGAGAGGGGAGAGGAGAGAGGGGAGAGGAGAGAGGGGAGAGGATCGAGGAGTCAGAGGTTAGAGGGTTTGAGCTTAGAACTCGGAAGGTTGAGCTTCGGACTTGGAGGGTTAAGCTTAGAACTCGGAGCGTCGAGCTTGAAACTCGGAGGGTCGAGCTTAGAGGTCGGAGCATTGAGCTTGGAAGTCGGAGCGTCGAGCTTTGGACTTGGAACATCGAGCTTAGAGGTCGAAGCATTGAGCTTGGAACTCGGAATGTCGAGCTTAGAGGTCGGAGCATCGAGCTTGGAAGTCGGAACGTCGAGCTTGGAGCGTGGAAGGTCGAGGTTTAGGTGAAAGATCTTGACCTATCTATATGACTCCTGGCGTAAAGGGGAAAGGTGAAGGGCAAGATTCTGCCTCCTGCCTCTTTCTAACAACCAAAAACTAACAACTAATAACTAACAACTCCCCTCCGCCTCCTGCCTTCTGCCCCTCTCTCCTCACCCCTCACTCTTTCAACTTCTCAAACAACTCTTTCACCTTCTCCCAGGCATCAGCGGCGGCTTCGGGGTTGTAGTCGGCGCGCTGGTCGCAGAAGAAGCCGTGTCCGGTAGGGTAGCGAAAGAAGCGATGGTCGATATGGTGTTCCTGAAGGGCGGCTTCGATCTGATCGATTTGCTCTGCAGGAATCAAGGGATCGGTGGTGCCAAAGAAGGCGTAGAGGGTGCCGTTGATGTCGGGCGTGCGAGAGAGGGTGGATGCACCGCCACCAGGGGTCATCGTAGCAATACCAGCGCCATAGAAGGAGGCAGTGGCTTTGATATCCGGTAAGGTCGCTGTCAGATAAACGACGTGACCACCAAAGCAGAAGCCGATCGCGCCGATCGCATTACCATTTACCGCAGGCAAGGTTCTGAGATAGGCGATCGTGGTTTGGATGTCGCTCAGCAACTCATCGGCTTTGGTGGCATCTTTGTATTTGCGTCCGAGAACCGTTGTATCCGCATCGTAGTTGCCTTCAAAGCCTGGAGCGCTGCGTTGGAAAATGGCGGGTGCGATCGCCACGTAACCTTCTTGCGCCAACCGTTCTGTCATGTCACGGATGTGGGCATTCACGCCCCAGATCTCTTGCACGACAATGATGGCTGGAAAGGTGCCGCTACCCGTTGGTTCTGCCAGATAAGCATCGATAAGCAAATCACCGTTGGGGACTTTAACGTTGGCTGTGTGAATAGCAGAGTTTGTCATGATGCGGTTGGTTTCAATGCTTTGCTAAATGAATTGGGTTGTCTCGCGCCTATGCCGTACCAGGCATCGAAGACTATATTCCTTGATGCAGCAGGCGTTGACGCAATCTAAAGCCCGCCTATAATGCAAAAGGTTAATTTCCCTCTAGAAACTGCCACAGATTCCTGAATCCCGCAAGCATCGATGAATGATGTTGTGAGATCGTCACTTCGTGTTCCCAGTCTGACAAGTCCCCCATTGGACAAATCCCCAGTCTGACAAGTTCCCAGTCTGGGAAGTTCCTAGTTTGATACGTTGCAGGTTGCCCCTGATTGGTGAAGGATTTTTGACGGCGGCAAACTGTCAAGTTAGATCAGGACTGAAAACAACGCTGGTTCGGGGTTGCTGCATCTAAGATGGAGTAGAAGATGTGTGCCCTGAGACTGCGCTGCATTGTTAAACGCTTCATTTAGAGCGCGTGGAGGCTCTTGCATGGTTCAGTTTCATATTCAGACGGAGAGTGACATCCCAGCATCGACACAGCTTTATAACCAGATTCTGTTTGCGATCGCCTCTCGCCAGTATCCACCGGGGCATCGGCTGCCCAGTACGCGCCAGTTGGCAATGCAAACAGGACTTCATCGTAATACGATCAGTAAAGTGTATCGCCAGCTTGAAGAAGCGGGTGTGGTGGATGCTCAGGCGGGTTCTGGCATTTATGTGCGGGATCAAACCCATGAGGACGTAGCCAAGGTGCGATCGCCCATTCTGGATCAGCACCCAGAGGCATACAAGGTAGTGCAGAACAGCCTGGATGAGCTGCTCAAGCATGGTTGCTCGTTAAATCAGGCAAGAGAACTGTTCTTAGCCGAAATTGATTGGCGGCTGCGCTGTAGTGCTCAGGTATTGGTGACGGCTCCGACCCACGATATTGGGGCTGGGGAAGTGATTGTGCGGGAACTGGAGCGGGCGCTGAATATTCCCGTGCAGTTGGTGCCGATCGAAGAGTTGGATCAAATTCTGGATCAGACCCGCTCTGGGACAGTGGTGACAAGCCGCTATTTTATTGCCCAGGCAGAGGCGATCGCGGCTCCTAAGTCGGTGCGAGTGATCCCCGTTGATATTTATGACTTTGATTCTGAAATCAAGCTCATCAAGCGGTTGACGAAAGGTACCTGTATTGGGGTGGTGAGCCTCAGCTCTGGCACCGTGGGCGTGGCGGAAGTCATCATTCACAGTTTGCGGGGCGATGAGTTGCTGGTGATGACGGCTCAAGTTGGCGACGGCTACAAATTGGGGGCGATCGTGCGGAGTGCCCAGACGATTATTAGCGATCGGGCAAGCTGCGCAACCGTCAGAGCCGCGATTTCTGCTGCCAGGGAAGATCTCATTCGTCCCCCCCAACTTATCTGCTGTGAGAACTTCATCGTTACCAAGTCGATCGAGCTACTAAAGCGGGAGTTGGGCTTGGAGTAACCGCTTGTTGGGGGGCAGGAGGCAGAAGGGAGCGCTTCGTTAGCGATCAAGCGGCAACGAGGGAATGCCAGGTGGATCAATCAGGTTCAAACTTCTACGATGATGAGGCGGTGTTTGCTACCTACAGGCAGCATCGCCATTGTCCGGATACACCTAATGAGACGCTGGAAAAGCCAGTCATTCTAGAGCTTGTTGCCCCAGTTGTGCATAAACGCATTCTCGATCTTGGCTGTGGTGATGCGGCGATCGGGAAAGAATTTCTGCAACAAGGAGCAGCAAGCTATACGGGTGTGGAAGGATCACAGCGGATGGCTGAAACGGCTTCTCGACCGGAGTTCGCGTGACGAACTGGCTGGGTGGCACCGTGCGAAAATACCACCGCACCATTGAGGGCTACTTTCATCTGCTGCAAGCGATCGGGTTTCAGGTTGAGCAGTTGCGTGAAGCCTGTCCCCGGCGCGACCACTTTCAGGATGTGCCAACCTATGAGCGACGCAAGCGTATTCCACTTTTTCTCATCCTTTCTGCCCGCAAACCAATCTAAGGATCGTGGTTTAAATCATCTGGGCAGATTAGGCTAAGACACGAAACTCAGCATCTTCAGAGCGTTGGGTTACTCTGCGAGAAGCAAGCTACGCAAAGCTCAATTCCAACCGACACGGATGATTTAATCGACGCTCCTAAACCAGCACGATCGGCTTGAGCTGCTAATCTTCCGGGTCGCCAACCATGTTAGGACTGATCAACGTGATGTCAAATTCATCTGGCGGCACCGTCATAATAGCCTCGCGCTTCAGCAGGTAATACTTCGCACGAACTTGCGGACCAAAGACCACCTCGTCTTCGTTTTGCAAATCGTGCGCCTGAAGCTTGCGCCCATTAATCAATAACCCATTGGCACTGGACTTGCCTTTGAGATTGCCGTCTACGATACGGTAGTAGTAAGAGCCGTTGTCGTTGAGTAGCTGTACGAGCGTTGCATGACGGCGTGACACAAACTGAGACACGAGGCGGATGTCGCATTTCGGGTCTCTGCCGATTGAGTACACAGGTCCATCCAGGACAAACTCACGCTGTCCTTTGTCGTCATGAATGATCAAGAGATGATTCTGATGCGGTTCTGAAGGCATTGACCCAGGCGTAACGTGGTTGAGTTCAAGGGCTAACAATCGCTACCTGAAGCCTTTCAAGCAGGTTTACACCCCTCTCAGGCTAGCTTAGTCGATGCAAGGCAGCAATCAGGCAGTTCGTTACAACGTTAACAGAAATATCCTGCCATCGTAACGTCTGTGATACCCTCCCCTAAACGATGGCTCACGAGAAACGCTTCTTACACCGCACGATGGCTCAGTCTTGCCGAACAAAACCCTATGGCGTGTCATCAATTAGCTCCAAAACATTGCGGTATCAGCATGATTGCGCCCGCCCCCAACACACGAGGCTAGGGGCTAGAATCCTTGCTGCAAGTAATGTGTAGTTGTCATTGGTGACAGCCCCTAGTGAAAGGGAATCCGTAGTCGAATGTTATACAGCAATTTTCAATCAAGTGAAGTGCGGATCCATGCAGGGAGTCAAGGAGTCAAGAGAGTAAGGTGTACCTCAGCAAATTGGAAAAGCGGTAAGATCCAAGACTGACCCTTTTAATGAGCTTCCATGACTGCTGCCTCCCGCCGCTACCACATCACCACGTTCGGCTGCCAGATGAACAAAGCCGACTCCGAGCGCATGGCTGGCATCTTGGAAACGATGGGCTTTGAATGGTCAGAGCAACCCGACGATGCCGATCTTATTCTCTACAACACTTGCACCATCCGCGACAACGCCGAGCAGAAAGTGTATTCATACCTGGGTAGACAGGCAATCCGTAAGCAGACCCAACCTGATTTAACCCTCATCGTTGCGGGGTGCGTCGCGCAGCAAGAAGGTGAACAGCTTTTGCGCCGCGTCCCAGAGCTAGATCTCGTGATGGGACCGCAGCACGCCAACCGCCTACAGGATTTGCTGGAAGACGTGTTTAGCGGTAATCAGGTCGTAGCTACTGAGCCGCTTCATATCATGGAGGACATTACCAAGCCCCGTCGTGATAGTACGGTGACGGCTTGGGTCAACGTGATTTACGGCTGCAACGAACGCTGCACCTATTGCGTGGTGCCGAATGTGCGTGGGGTAGAGCAATCCCGTACCCCAGAGGCGATTCGTGCGGAAATCGAAACGTTGGCAGAACAGGGCTTCAAGGAAATTACGCTGCTGGGGCAAAATATTGATGCCTATGGTCGTGATCTTCCTGGCTCCACGCCCGAAGGTCGCCATCAACATACGCTGACCGATTTGCTTTACTACATTCATGATGTCCCAGGGATCGATCGCATCCGGTTTGCCACCAGTCATCCCCGTTACTTCACCGATCGTCTGATTCGTGCCTGTGCGGAGTTGCCCAAAGTCTGCGAACACTTCCACATCCCCTTTCAATCGGGCGACAACGACGTGCTCAAAGCGATGGCGCGGGGCTACACCCATGAGAAGTATCGCCGCATTATTGATACCATTCGCCATCACATGCCCGATGCCTCCATCAGTGCGGATGCGATCGTCGGCTTTCCTGGCGAAACCGAAGCCCAGTTTGAACACACGCTGCAACTGGTTGATGACATCGGCTTTGATCTGGTCAACACGGCTGCCTATTCGCCTCGACCCAGTACGCCTGCTGCCCTGTGGCAAAACCAACTCAGCGAAGATGTGAAGCGCGATCGCCTCCAGCGGCTCAATCATCTAGTTTCGACCAAAGCAATGGAGCGATCGGAACGGTACCGCGATCGGGTCGAAGAAATCCTGGTAGAGGCGCAGAATACGAAAGATCCCACTCAAGTCATGGGGCGCACCCGCAGTAACCGCCTCACCTTCTTGCCGGGCGATATTGCCACCACAAAAGGTAACCTCGTTCACGTCAAAATCACCGAGGCGCGAGCGTTTAGCCTGACGGGTTTGAAGGCGTAATGGCAACGTGATACGTGATGCTACGGCAACTCATCCTGCTCACCTTGCTTCATGTCAAGGGTTCAGCGATTTCGGCTTTGCCAATGCATCCAGGGAAGCGAACTTTCTAAATGGCTATCGTAGGCTGGCGTTACCGCTTCTGGGCGATCGAGCGTTGCCAGTGTGATGCAAAGAAGCTCATCGCCATCGTCCACAACACAAATTGAGCTACCACATTTGGGGCAAAAACCCCTCTGAGTGTTTTCTGACGATCGATACAGGGATGGTTCTGAACCTTCATACTTCAATGAAGAAACTGGAAAGTGCGCCCAGGCGACAACGGGTGCGCCTGCTGAACGCTGACACATGCGACAGTGACAAAAATGAGGCGAACTAGGCTCTTCGCTTAAACGATAGCGAATGTACCCGCATTGGCAACCACCCGTATAGTTGCTCATCTCGCCTACCTCCACGCAAATGATCCAAAAATATAGCAGTATATGTGTACTCTAACAATAGAGGCATGCCAAGCGCATACGAGCTGGCACACAACGGACGTGCATTGCTAGGGGCTGTCATCAATTACTACTACACATGGCTTGCAGTAAGGGTTCCAGCCCCTAGCCTGGTGTGGTGAGACGGGCGTGACACTGCTGATATTGCAAGGTTTCGGAGCTAATTGATGACACGCCCTAGGGTGACTTAGTTAGTAGGATTGCTCT
This sequence comes from Lyngbya sp. HA4199-MV5, assembly GCA_019359375.1. Lineage (GTDB taxonomy): Bacteria > Cyanobacteriota > Cyanobacteriia > Leptolyngbyales > Leptolyngbyaceae > Stenomitos. The sequence goes on along the minus strand of JAHHHL010000001.1, from coordinate 12,858 downwards.
GCGAAGAATGTGCATCCAGTGCTTTTTTTTCGCGCTTGAGCTTTTCCTCCATTTCTTGAATTTGCTCTTTGCGTGCTTCTAGCTCCAGGGCACGGCGATCGAGTTCCTGACTTTGTAACGTGAGTGACTGCCGCCATTGCTCGGCTCGTTCGGTTTCTTGCTGCAAAAACTCAGGCGTAATCCCATTCACCAAGAATTTCTGCACAACGTCTAACAACCAAGGCTTGGCATCATAGACGCTCAATGCTTGACGGCTGGGACCCAACTCAACTAGAACAAGCACCCCTTCGTTAAAGTTACTGGCTTCAGTCGCAAGAATGGTTTCCTCTTCGACAAGGGTTGCCCACGCGTTTTCAGATTTTTGCCGTGCTAAGAGCTGTAGCCCCGACTTACCTAAAAGCCCCTTTTTTTGCACCTGCGCCAGATACAGCATTCCCTATCTCTGCCTTCATGGGTTTAAGAACAACCGTATATCGTCTTGCCTAGACCTTCAAGAGTGGGGCAAACATCCTGGTGACACCTTCCAAACTGTTCTGTTCAAATGGCACGCTAGAGCGGTGGTCTATGGAAACGAGTATAACCCTGAGTTGAGCCTGTTTCAAAGTGCAGCGCCACGACTTCGGTGGGCAGGCGGTTAAGAACTGCCACCAGGGCGCGTCTATCAATTAGCTCCAAAACCTTCGGTATCAGCATGAGCGCGCCTGCCCTAACACACCAGGCGAGGGGCTAAACCCCTTGCTGCAAGGAGTATGTAGTTTTAACTGATGACAGCCCCTAGCGCACATTGACGAACCGCTCCTGGGCGATCGCTCTCAGCGTCTGCAACGCTTCACGGCGAGACACCGAAAGCGGAATCGTTGCCTTGATAGTGTCTAGCAGAATGGCTGTGTCCAAAGGCTTTTGCAGATAAAGGGCACGATAGAGGGCTGTGATGACCGCTTGCTCAATTTCGGCACCGCTAAACCCGTCGATCGCTTTCACCAGTGCTGGCATGTCAAACTGCTGGGGTGCCTGCCGATGACGCGTCAAGTGAATCTGCAAAATGGTTGTGCGTTCCGGGTCATTGGGCAAATCGACAAAGAACAGTTCGTCAAAGCGTCCTTTTCGCAACAGTTCGGGCGGCAGTTGGGACAGATCGTTGGCAGTCGCCACCACAAAAATTTCCTGCGTTTTTTCCTGCATCCAGGTGAGGAAGGAGCCGAACAAGCGCCGACTCAGCCCGCCATCGGCATCACTCCCCGTACTGCCACCCAATGCTTTCTCAATTTCATCGATCCACAAGACCGTGGGAGCCATTGACTCCGCCAGCGCGATCGCCTGCCGAAAGTTCTTCTCCGATTCGCCCACATATTTATCATACAGGCGGCTGGTGTCGAGCTTGAGCAAGGGCATTTTCCAGGCACGGGCGATCGCCTTTGCCGCCAGAGACTTACCGCAGCCCTGAATGCCCACAATCAGAATGCCCTTGGGCGGTTTCAGATTCAACGCTTTCGCTTGGGGACTGAAGCCCACCCGCGCCTGCGCCAGCCATTGCTTGAGTCCGTTAAACCCACCCAGATCCACAGGTGCATCGCTGGTCGGGAAATACTCCAGCACGCCACCCTCTCGAATGACCTGGGCTTTGCGCTGGAGGATGCGCCCCACATCTTGCAGGGTGAGTTTGCCATCTTCCAGGGCAGCATAGGCAATCACCTGTCGTGCCTGCTTTAAGGTCATGCCGCTCAATGCCTGCACCAGCGTGGGGACATCCGCCTCCTGAAGCTCGATCGCAACGCGGTTTTTCATTCGCAGCGATCGCATCGCATCAGTAACGACCTGCTGTAGCTCATCCCGTCCGGGCAACTTCAGGTCAAAGTAAACAACATCATGGGCAATTTCAGCAGGCAGTTTGATGGCATTGCCTGTGAGGACGATCGCCGATCGGCTCTGGGCAAACAACTGCACCACGTCTCGAAACTGCCGCGCCACTTCTGCATCTTCCAGGTGTCGCGCAAAATCCTTCAGCAAGAACACCGCTTTGAAGCCAATATCCTGCATGTGCTTCAACGCCTTCAATGGTTCAGTCGTATCCTCAAATGCAGCAGGCTTGTGCGCGCTGGGTGGGGCACACTCATCGACCCAACGGTTTTCAGGGGCGCTGCTAACGTCTTTGACTGCCCCGTGCGATCGTGCCAAGCCCTGTGTGATGCTCCACTCCAGCAACTGCATTTTCATGTCCTGCGTTGCCTCTTGTAGCAAGGTCTGCACCCGCTCTTCCTCCACCGTCTCAATGACGATCGCGGGATGAAAAGACATGATCAACGTTTGCAGTTCGTGAATGCTGGCAGCAAGGGGCGTAAGAGACAATGACATAGGCTTCACGTCGAGAGCAAAACGACTACCGCTAACTACGCTAGAGTGCCCGCTTATTCCCCAAAGGCAGCATTGGGAGGGAGGGGATGAGGAGGGGCGATCATGATGGGGCGAGGAATCACATCAACGAAATCTGAGTACCATAGCATCTGTAGAACTGATAGGAGCAGGCAGGTGAGAGTCCAGCTTAAAATAATGAGTAGTCTGGATAAGAGGTTTACATGAGCATCAGTCTCACTCCTGACCAGGAACGCTTTATTCAAACCAAGCTTCAAGCTGGTAAGTATCGCTCTGCCGAACAAATTTTAGAAATTGCTTTGCGATTGCTTGATGAGTACGATCGCTCTGAAGCGGAGTGGGTCGAAGACGTGCGGGTAAAGATTGATACGGCGATTGAAGCCTCTAAGCATACGACTCCGCTTGATGGAGAAACATTCATCAATGGTATTTTAGAGCGATTCCAGCAGGCAAATCAGGCATGAGTCGCTACGTCATCAACATTCTTGCCAGCCAAGACTTGGATGAAATTGCTGATTACTTTGTCGAAAACAGCCTTGAAGCAGGTGAACGATTCTTTCGTGCCTTCAATCGTAAATGCCAACAACTTGTGGCTTTCCCAAACAGTGGCAGAAGCCATACAGCCATTCATCCCGAACTCCGAGGGCTGTCCTTGGAAGGTTACATCATTTTCTACAGAACGATGGACGACGGTATTGAAATCCTGAGAGTTGTCAGTGGTCGCCGTGATTTTCCATCCCTCTTTGAAGAGTCTAATTAGAATGTTCTGGTAAAGAAACACACGCAGCGGTACAACAACCCCAATGCCCCCGACTGCCGAAACGTTAGGGCGCGTCATCAATTAGCTCCAAACCCTTGGGGTATCAGCATGATCACGCCCGCCTCAACACATAGCTAGGGGCTGGAACCCTTGCTGCAAGTAATGTGGAATCGTAATTAATGACATCCCCTAGTAGTTGGGTGGGGCAATGCCCACTCTACTCTTGATTGTTGTAGAGTCCGCGAAGCTATGGGAGGAGGCATCGGGTTGAGGCTGAAATGAAAATCTGCTCTGCCTGTTTTCTCGAGCTAGGATATACGCAAGCTGTGAAACTCCAAGGCGAGCCTTTCATAGAGGTATAAAGGGAGCTGAAAGGTTTGGAAGAAAGTAGAAGCCACGATCTTTTCGATTTCATGTCGCAAATTAGCAAGGAAATGGCTTTAGAGTATGAGCGCATTCAAAAACGTGCTACTGAAGATCCTGGTACGGCTGGAGATCAAGGAGAAGAAAATTGGGCAGAGTTATTAAAAGATTGGCTTCCGCCAGCGTATCAGGTTGTAACGAAAGGTAGGATTATCAACCATGAAGGGAAGACAAGTCCTCAAGTTGATGTACTTGTATTAAAGCCATGCTACCCAAAGAAGCTACTTAACAAGAAAGTCTATTTGGCAGCAGGTATAGCTGCTGCTTTTGAATGCAAAGTTACTTTAAAGAGTGCCCACATTACTGAAGCTTTAGAAAACTGTGTTACTATTAAATCGTTGTTTAATTTAAGAAAAAGCACCCTATTCAAAGAACAAAATTCTCCAATAATATATGGACTTCTAGCACATTCTCATTGTTGGAAGGGAGAAAGCTCCACACCAATCAAAAACCTTGAAAGCAAATTGATTGAAGATGATTCTAGGTTGGTTGATCATCCAAGAAAAATGATTGATTTAATTTGCGTAGCTGATCTTGGAACCTGGGGTTCGTTCATAAGCACCTTTCTGGTATCAAATCAACGTCTCAATTTGGAACATGAGTCAGTTAACTCTGGGAGAGGACTTTGGACTCAAACTGTGTATTTAGGGCACACCATTGAGCATAATCAAGAAGGTTACTTTAGCCCAGTAGGTAGCTTTTTCTCCCGTTTATTTCAAAAACTGTCTTGGGAGAGTGAGGAGTACCGTAGTCTTGCTCGTTATTTCGCAGAGATTGGTCTTAGTGGTGACGGCAACGGTTGCATCAGGTATTGGGACAACTCTATTTATTCTGACGAGCTTAAAGCAAGACTTGAAAGGATTATCGAGGGTGTTGAGTTAGTCGTATTAACTGATGATGGCTGGAACGAGTGGCAAATGAATTTTGTACCATAACCACCTAGCAACAAGCCACAATGCTGCTTTGCTAACCGCAGTCAATAGGTTAGTAAGGGGGTATTGCTAATCCTACTAATATTACTGTTGGTTGCGCTCTGCAAAAATCTGATCTATAGCTAAGACCAAACCTGGAAAGGTGTTTGAAAGCAAGCGATAGCTGACTCGAAATTGCTGCAACTGGCTTCGGATTTCCGACTCACCAACTTCACAACGTATTGTAGGCGCAGGTGACACGGGCAGTAGTGAGCTTTTGTAGAAACAAGGGATCTCAGTTGGCTTTATGAATGGTCGTCAAGCTTCTATCACCTACCAGGTTGATAGAGTACCCTACTACTCTGTCTAGTAATTGCCTAGAATACAGCGATATTACGATAATTAGGAGATAAAATAACGATGGAATTCAACCCAAGCAACAATGTGGTTAAACGTTGTCTTCAAGGTATGAGTATGGAAGACAAAGGCAAACCCGAAGAAGCAAGTGAGCTATTTCTTCAAGCCTGGAACGAAGCGATATATGACTTTGAAAAATTTATTTCAGCTTATTATGTAGCTCGACATCAAAAAAATGTTTCTGATCGACTAAGATGGCTTGAAGCAGCTTTGCAGTTTGCCTTAAACATAAATGACGACTCTGTTAAGAGTGCTTTTCCTTCTCTCTATGCAAACATTGCTAAGTGCTATGAGGACTTAAGCGACTTTGACAAGGCAAAAACTAATTATGAACTAGCAGCCTCATTGAACGACAAGCCTTCTGCCAAAGGTTCTTTTTATCATGGAACGAAGGCAGATTTGTCGGTTGGTGATTTGCTGATAGCAGGGGGCAACTCTAATTACAAAGCTGAACTCAAAATGAATCACATTTATTTTACAGCCCTTGTTAATGTAGCGGGACTTGCTGCTGCATTAGCAAAAGGCGATGGACGTGAACGTGTTTATATCGTTGAACCGACAGGGACGTTTGAAAATGACCCAAATGTTACAGACAAAAAATTTCCGGGCAACCCGACACGCTCATATCGCTCCCAAGCACCATTAAAAATTGTTGGCGAAGCGACAGATTGGGGGAGACAAACACCTGAAGAACTCCAAAAATGGCGTGAGAAATTGGCAAATAACCAGGGAGAAATTATTAATTAATTTCTGAGACGCTTATGTCTTGCCCAATATTGAAATATAGAACCTCTTGGAGAAGTATCTAAACAACATTGTGCAATGCAACTCCACACAGGTTGCTACGATCGCGCACAGAGCGCAAGGGTGAAAGCGGCAGTAGCGGCAAGTGCGGCGATCGTCCGGACATGGTTCCAGGTTGTCCAGTTTGTAAGGTAGCGAGTCCATAGGGTTGCACCATCACTACTGGTTGGTTCGACGGCTGCCAGAGCATCGTTCAGGGGCACGTTGCAGGCGATCGTCACTAGCATTGTGCCAATGAGATAGAGCAGGCTACCCACGAGCAGATAGACTGCACCGGGTTGCTGCCATTTGAATAAAGAAGAGACCGCTAGCAACAGACACAGCGCAGCCGTACCAAACAGTATCAACATAAACAATGGATTAATCGCTGTAATGTTGATGGCTTGCATAGCAGCAATGCCCTGTGCTGGTTGAAGACGGGAAAGGGCATTCATCACAAATGTTGAAAAGGCAAAGAAAACGCCTGCTGCTAGCCCGCAACCCAATACCGCAAGAAGCTTCAAGGCGAAAAGCGAGTGGGTAGTAATGGTCATAAAGCCTCCGTGGATGACTGCCAAACGACTAAACTCACTGAATGTTGGTTGACTGACAAATCGTTTTTGTCGGCTGGGTTGTCGCTTGCTTCTGGGTAGCAGTACAACGTGAAATCCGGCACCAGCCTTGATCTTGTTGGGTTACGCTAGCGCTTTTCTGGTATGCCGGAGTGGCTTTACCCAACCTACGCAAGCATCGGGGTTTTGAGAGTTTTGTCAGTCAATCACGGTGATGAGTATCACCGCAACCAACAGCTCAAGTAAGCTAAAAATTTTGCTACATGATTCAGATGTTGCTCCATCTTGTTACGTTCCTACCAATTGAGTAATTTTGGTGCGGGCAGCGAGGATCGAATCTGCTAATGTTTGCCCACCGTACTCATCGTTTTCAACATGAATAAAGGTGATATCGGTGATGCCAACAAAGCCAAAGACCGTTCTTAGATGAGGATCTTGATGATTCATCAGCTCATTGCGTTCGCCTGGTCCAAAGCCAGAATCTCCACGCGCCGTGATAATCAACATTTTCTTCCTCAACACAAGTGGTTTGTAAGGATTTGCCGCATCTTCTGGCTCAAAGTTAAACGTTCGTCCGACGTGCACGATTTGGTCAATATACGCCTTGAACGTACTGGGAACGTTGAAATTGTACATAGGAACTCCGATAACGTAGAGATCCGCCGCTAGGAATTCGTCAATCAGTCGATCGCTGGTGCGAATTGCCTCCTGAAGTTCTGGGGTACGCTGCTCTGGTGGAGTATAAGCCGCTGCAATCCACGGTTCATCAACATGAGGAACAGGATTGCGACCCACATCCCGATAGGTAACGACACCCGTTGGATGAGCGTGTTTCCAAGCCTCAACGAATTCTTTAGTGAGTCTGCGCGAGTGCGATCGGTCGCCCCGTGGACTAGAATCAATGTGCAATAAACGCGACATGGTTGCTCCTGGTTAATCACAATTCCAGCGTAGAAAAACGTCGCTCGCGTGGCTATCTGATTCCTGTGCCCCTATCACAATCTTGCGGTTAGTTTTCAGGTTGTTCGACGAGAGTAACTTACACATGCCTACAATCGAAGCGAGACGCATGAGGTTGGCATCATGAAGTCGATCGCTCCCCCTTCACTGGAATGCCCCCAGATGGCAATGACCACTACTTGCAGATGCGGCTTGCCTCTGGGTTTATGCACACGATTGCCACCGAAACACTGGACATGCATCCCGATCAGCTTGAACTATTGCCTACCTTTCGGACGCGGGATCCTCAAATTGAGGCGATCGGGTTGCAGTCGATCGACGTACCCCCCTTATCAATACGTGTTGCAATAACGTGTCGAACGAGCCAGACAACTGCTGAAGCAACCCGATTGCAGTGCCTGTATGATGTGGCTGTAGAGAGCGATCGCCCGCTTCACAGAGTTGAGTCAGGATCGATAAAATTCACAGCATTACTTGGTTTTAATGTCGGTTTGCTATTCTCTATCTTGTTAGCCCAAACTTGTTAGCCCAAACTTGTTAGCCCAAAAGCCTGAGGCTTTCAACTCGCTGGTGATGGCGATCGGCTACAACCTTTCACCTGAATCTTTCTCTCGCCTGGTGCAATGCTCCGATTTCTGCGGCTAGTCACGCTTACCAGTACTGTAATACCGATCGTGTTGCCTGCGATCGTGCTTCAGACCCTGGCACAACTTCAGGTATCGGCGCAAGACGTAGGCGATTACGATTCCACCTGCTATCTACGCATTGAAGGGCAGAGCACTCAGGATTTAGCGCGATTCTGCGGTAAAAAACTGCCTCAAGCAGGTACGACAACATCTCCAGTCAGACCGACTGTGCGCTCAGTGTCGTCCCCACCCGTTGCGGTTGATTCCGATGAAGATGAGCCAGTAACCACGCTGACTCCGCGATCGTCTGTCTCACCGCCCTTGCCTGTGCCGACTGCGCCAGTGACTCAACCACCTGGTGCGAAGCCTTCTACAAAGCAGCGTCCGACCGTGCCCTCTGGACAGCTTGTGCCTGATCAAACGCCTGCCAGTGACGATGTTTTGCCCGTGCCCCGTCCCCCTGCACCCCGTCAATTAGCACCGCGCAGGAGAGTTGCCGCCAAGCCGAAGCCTCCCTCCCTATCGAAGCTTCCCTCTCTATCAATCCCACTGTCTTTGCCGCCACCACCCTCGCTGCCTGAAGAGGTCAGTCAAGCTTATCGCCCCAGATTCATCCCCAAACCGCGCCCATCGCGTCCAGCCTCCCCAGCACCGCCTCCGGTAGAGGGTGTAAAGCCATCAACTCAGACAGCCATTCGTCCCACGTCCCCGTTGGATGCATTGCTTCAGGAGTTGCTGCATCAAAAATACTTGTATCTGTTTTGGGTGCTGTTTCTTCAGGTGCCGTTGCTCAAAGTGGCGATCGACCGTCGATCGCGTGCCAAAGCCCAGGTCCGTGTGCAGCCAGATCGTCAGCGAACGCTACGCCAGCCTCACAAACCAGCGATCGCCAATGTGGAACAGCACGATCGCGTGACGGATGGATTAGCAACTGAGGCGATCGTGCCCCTCGACGACTCGCTTCAGCTAGAAAACCTGACCAGGGAAGCCGCCTTTGACCTGTCGCAAGCCAATAACCAAATTGCCCAAATCAAAGCCATCCTTGCCAGCGCCGTCCGCAACCGGGTCAGCGATATCCACCTTGAACCGACGACAGAAGGCTTGCGGGTGCGCTACCGCATTGATGGCATTTTGCGCGATGTCACCAGGTTGCCGTTAGAGGTGAGCCGTCGGACGATCGTCGCGCTCAAAGTCATGGCAGACATGGATATTTCAGAAAGCCGCCGACCCCAGGATGCTCGCATTAGTGAACAGTACGCCTCAGCGACCAACACCAACCTGGATCTGGATTTGCGGGTGAGTACCCTGCCCTGCATTGGTGGCGAAAAAGCTGTCATTCGCCTACTGCCGCGTCAAAATCCGTTCTCCACAATGGATGATCTGGGCTTTACCGCAAAAGCGTTGGCGCTTTACAAAAGCTGGCTCCAGCAGCCGCAGGGGATGATTATTTTTACAGGACCAACAGGTTCCGGGAAAACGAGTACGCTGTACACCAGCTTGCAGGCGATCGCCACCGAGCATGTCAACGTCGTCACGGTGGAAGATCCGGTAGAGTACATTCTGCCCAGCATTACCCAAACGCAAGTCAACGAAGTCGCTGGCATGACCTTCGCGGCGGGACTGCGGGCAATTTTGCGACAAGATCCCGACATCATCATGGTGGGTGAAATTCGTGATAGCGAAACGGCTGAAACGGCTGTGAGAGCCGCTTTAACAGGTCATTTAGTTTTAACGACTCTGCATACGAATGATGCGATCGGTGCCATTCCACGACTGCGCGATGTGGGACCCGATCCGGGTTTAATCAGCGATGCCCTGCTGGGAGTCGTTGCCCAGCGGTTAGTGCGCCGCATTTGCCCTCACTGTGCCGAACCCTATACGCCAACCGAAAGCGACTTACAGATTTTAGGTCTCAGCTTGGCAGAGGCGAACCCGCAGGCGTGGAGACACGGGCGTGGCTGCTCCCACTGCTTCCACTCTGGCTACTCCGGGCGAGAAGCCATCATCGAACTCCTCCATGTGGATGCGACGATGCGACAAATCATCTACGAGGGATCGCTATCCGAGTTGACTGCCTACTTAAATGAGACCGGATTCGACTCGTTCCGCAAAGCCGCGATCGCTAAAGTGACCACAGGCACCACCACGATCGCCGAAATCCGTCGCGTTTTACCTGCCAGCAAACTGGCGATCGACTCCTAAACTTTGCAATCAAAGCGATGCATTAAAAAATGATTTTCGCAACCACCATTACGGTTACTTCAACGTTTCTTTAAAGAGCTTAGGTTTAGTATTTTAGTTCTTTAAAGTTGGGAATTTGTTATCACCTGAACTTTATTGCATGGCACTTACGAATATGATGCTACGAATACTCTCTAGCACACAGAATTGTTTGGTCAACGCTTGTTCTTCTTTAGCCACATTGTTGGCTGCTTGAACAATGCAACACCAATTTCCCAATCCTGTAGCGGTGGTGCATTTTCCCTCAACTGCTGATCTGATACGAAAAAGTCGTTGGATTCAACCTGCATTCAGCGCGCTTTTTTGATTAGACTTTGCTGAGAAAAGAAGACGCATATCCGGCAGAGAACTCATTGTTCAACTCATTGCCATCGCTTAAAAAGCGTGAGGATATCTCTATGGTTCGTTCCACTTTCAAAGCCCTACTTGCGGGTCTGATTTTAACAGGAGTCGCCAGTCTTGTTTGTCTGCCCTCTGCGATCGCGGCTAAACCTGTGCGCGTGATTCTTGATCATGATGGTGGGTTTGAAGACTATTATTCCGTTCTAGTTTTAGCCCTTGCTTCACAAGGAGAAGCGCCACCAGTCAAGCTCATTGGCGTGACAACTGCACCCAATGGAGAATCGTACTGCAACGGTTCCAACGGGTATCCAGACCGGAAACAAGCCCTCTTAGGAAGCTTTAGTGCTGAAGAAGGAACGATCGACGGCATTACGCAAAAAATTCTCTCAATCGCCCAATACGATCGCGCCAAAATCTACACAGGCTGCGACGAACGCACGGCAGTAATTTCGGTGCCGAATGAAGCAGATGAGTTTGGCAAGCCTGTTCCTGGCACAGGAAAAACACCAGTCAAAGTGCAGTTGCCAGTAGGAGGGAAAGCCGCGCTAGGACCCTGCCTGTTTCACAAAGAATTTGTCTTTTCTGAACGCGATATTGTCTGCTGGAATGAGTTTAATCGACCGTTCCGCGACGAAACCTTGAAGTACGTTTTGCCGAATGCACAAAAGGCGCTGACGACCTTTAACCTGCCAGAATTGAATCTCATTCGATCGCGCAAAAAAGCCTCTGACTTTATCGCAGAATCGATCTGTAAAGCTTACACCGATCAGAACCCTTTGACCATTCTCTCGGTCGGTCCGGTGACAAATTTAGCCAGAGCCTACACTAAAATTGAGCGCAAGCCAAAGGAATATGGCTGCCCTCGTAAGATCAAACTTTCTGACCTGAGTAAAGTCATTTCGACGCGCTTTATGGGCGGTGCATGGGATACCAATAAAGCCGATAATTTTGATGCCAACGGCAACTATCGGTTAAATGAACCGTTCCCAACCTGGACAGCAGGCAACATTTATTTTCAGGCTGGAGAACACATTTTTGGAATGCATCATTTGCCCTTCCCTGGCACCAACTTTCAGGACATTCAAACCGGGGAACATAAGAAAGCTTTTAATTCACTGAACAACGCTGAGTTCAATTTTTGGATTGATGCGATCGCGTTAGCGAAAGTGCTGAACTCCAAGATTCCAGTGACGATCGTGCCCCTCAACGCGACCGATTCAGCCAGACTGCAAGGGTTTGGCGATCGACTGCGAAACAATCCTTCTCAATGTGCCACTGCTCCAGCCCAATTTATCCAAAACCTGCAATTTGCCAACAGCCCAGCCCCTGGTGTCTTTGTCTTTGACACCTTGTTCCTATGGGACACGCTGGCGGCAACCAGTCTTTGGAATAATTTTGTCAACTTTGAAGACTTCCGCGATCTTGAAGTAACCACCCTGACCAACGGCGACCCAAACACCGTGACAGGTCAGCTATCGGCAAAAGAGCTGTTCCGCAGAGATATTGGTAGCCTCTTCCGCCTGGGACGCGTCAACAACCCTGTCAAAGTAGGGCTAACGACCAACCCATCACCCGGCGATCCTGATTTCAAGACGACGATTCAAAATACCGTCTTCAATCTCGTTTGCACCGCGAAATAGTTACAGCAGAATTCAGGAGTCAGAAGCCAGAAGTGAAAAGAGCTTCTCATCTGGCTTTCAGACTGATAAGCTGTAGCTGGACTTCAAACCTCCGATTGTTTCAAGAAATCGGAGGTTTTAGGCTGTCTACCGAATGGTGACTTGCAAACGGTAGCTGGCGTTGCCTCGCGTAGAACCGACCACAATCTGGTAATCCCCCGTTGCAGACAGGGTGCTACTCCAGGTGAACGCTTCTTGCTTCAGCGTCTGCCGTTTACCTGCGCCAGTGAGGGGTGCCACCACATCAAACACGGCGTTGTCTTCCAGCGAGACAATGCGAATGCTCATCACCTGTCCTTTCTGCGCGCCGACGAGATACAGGTCTCGTGTGCCATTCACGACACTCGCCTTGATGGTGGCAGAGTCAGCTCCAGGAGCAAATCGTACTCGCTGAATCCGCGATCGCTGGGCGATCAAACCAGACGATCGCTGGGCGATCAAACCGGACGATCGCTGGGTGATCAAACCAGACGATCGCTGGGCAACTGCTTCACCCTGCACCGTTGCCGATGTGATTTGTCCATTTGCAGCCGTTGCTGGTGCCCGATGAAGTGTACCAGCGCTAAACGTAACTAAAGGCGCTGCCAGTAGAGCAACCCAACGTTGAGAAAAAGGAGTTGACATGAGTGAAGAACCGGAGAACCTAATAACTGGAGTTTAGACTAACGGCACGTGGGAACGGCTCAACTCCTTGCAAGAAGTGAGTGAGATGGCAGGAACAACGCCATCAGCGATTAAGCAGACTTCTTGTTATCCACTTTAGGGTTGCGAAAT
>JAHHHL010000072.1 GCA_019359375.1 Lyngbya sp. HA4199-MV5 | reverse complement strand
ATGAGCGGTTGGCGCAACTCAACTTACCCTTGCGCTGAGGCAGGGTCTCCTTGGGAGACGCATAAACTTGCCCCCTTGGGGGGCTAACAGATGATAAGCCTCCGGCTTTGCCGGAGGTGATTTAACTGGCTGTAATCCACGGCGCGATCGCCAGCGGGCGAGGGTTGGTTGGCTCCATCAAGCGTTGCAGACAGAGAAGGTGATGGAGAAGCCACTGGAGGAACAGATGCAGTAGGCTTTAGATCATCCAGTCGGTTAAGCCCTGTATCCGCCTGACGGAACCACCAGAGTCCACCGCCGATGAAGCCAGCAGTCACCAGAAAGGCAAGTATTAATGCTGGAGTTTCATTTTTCTGAGGCATACGATCGAAGACATGTGTGATGAGAAAGAAGGCTTTGCCACCTATTGATCAACCGCTAAAAGACCGTGAGGCGATGAGTATTCATCGTTGAGGTTGATCGTAAACTGATAAACGGTTAATGAAACAATGACTACAAGAAATGATGAGGCAATACGCAAAGTCTAGCCTTCTAGTGAGTCAGACAGCGGCATAAAAGCGGCGGGATTGTGCTGTTTAGATGCTGTTTATATTTTGAGGTATAGGTGTTTCTAAACGAACTAAACGCATCTAGCTGCTAAGAGGTAAGGCAAGCAGTATACAAAGCCTGCAAAAGCAAAATATACTTGTGGTTTTTGACAAGATCTTTCATGATTGAGGTTGCAAGCTCCTTTAAGGATCGTAAATTAAATCATTCCCGAAAACTGTGGGAGCGGGTTTGACAGCAACCCCTTGACGCAACAGGAAACTCTGATAAACCTGTCCTACCAAAGCTCAAGCTGCTTCTTAGGCTTTTTTACCATTGGCTTTTGACCGCATTTAGAGTGACAGAGGACGGATCTTCAGTTGGTCGCTGTGGTTTTATGATCTTTACAGACTGCAAAACCCATTTGCTCCCAGAACTGGTATTCGTCCAGACACAAAAGTTCAACGACGATCGTTTGGTTAAAAGCTCACATATAACGTTCAATTGGAGTTCAGTGAACCCATGCTTCAAGGGTGGATTCAAATTGCCTTAACGCTACTGATTTTGGTAGCCATTACTCCCTTCTTTGGTCGGTATCTGGCTCGTGTTTTTCAGGAACAGAGAACCCTACTCGATCCAGTGCTCAATCCGCTGGAGCAGTTGCTCTATACCTTGATAGGCGTGCGTACCAAAGAGGACATGACGGGGTGGCAATATGCGCGTGCCATTCTGTACAGCAATGTCGTCATGGGGTTTCTAATCTTTTTCATCATCTCCAGTCAAGGATGGCTACCCCTCAATCCTACTGGTATAACGGCTCCTACATGGGACACGACGCTACACACCACGATTTCATTTATTACCAACACAAACCAGCAGCACTATTCAGGTGAAACCTATCTGAGCTATGCCAGCCAAATGTTGGGGTTGGGATACCATATGTTCACCTCAGCGGGTACGGGCATTGCAGTCGGCATTGCCTTCATTCGCGGGCTGACAGGGAGACCGTTGGGCAATTTTTATGTGGATTTGATTCGATCGATTACACGCGTGCTGCTACCCATTAGCATCGTGGGCGCGATCGTTCTGATAGCAGCCGGTGTTCCAGAGACGCTAGCGGGACCCGTGATTGTACCAACGCTCGAAGATCCAGCCATCAGTCAGGCGATCGCGCGTGGTCCGGTCGCTCACTTCGAGATCATTAAAGAGCTGGGTGAGAACGGCGGTGGTTTCTTTGCCATCAACTCGGCACATCCGTTTGAAAACCCCAATGGGTTTGTGAATTTGCTGCAACTGGTCGCCATTCTGAGCATTCCATCATCGCTGATCTATGCCTACGGCGTGTTTGCCAACAACATCAAGCAAGCATGGCTGGTTTACTCCATCCCAATGGTGATTCTGGTCAGTTTTATCATCGTCACTGCGATCGGCGAATACAACGGCAATCCATCAGTAAACGCGTTGTTAGGCGTTGATCACGCCGTCAATTTAGAAGGGAAAGAAGTACGGTTTGGCTGGGCGCAGTCTGCCTTGTATGCCGTCATTACCACAGCGAGTATGTGTGGTGCAGTCAACAGCTTGCATGATTCCTTCATGCCGAATGGCGGCTTCTCAACCCTCTCTGACATGTTTCTGCAAATTGTGTTTGGCGGGCAGGGCACGGGAACAGCTTACCTGTTTGCCTATTTACTGTTAGCGGTGTTTGTCACCGGGTTGATGGTCGGACGCACCCCTGAATTTCTGGGGCGCAAGATTGAAAAGCGCGAGGTGGTGCTGGCAAGTTTCTTAATTTTATTGGTGCATCCGATCGCCATTCTGATTCCTGGCGCGATCACCCTGGCATTTCCTGACCAACTCGCTGGCATCAGCAATCCTGAGTATCATGGCTTGACTCAGGTGCTTTACGAATATGCCTCGGCGGCGGCAAACAATGGGTCTGGCTTTGAGGGGTTGGGCGACTCGCAACCCTCCCCGATTGCCATTGCGGGTGGCGCAACGACCACTGTAAATGCTTTGTGGTGGAACCTGAGTACCTGCTTTAGCCTGCTAGCCGGACGCTATGTGCCAATTATCGCATTGCTGCTGCTGGCAGACAGTATGGCTCGAAAACAGCCCGTCCCCGAAACCGTCGGCACCTTGCGGACTGATACAGGGTTATTCACAGGTGTCACCCTGGGCGTGATTCTCATTATGGGCGCGCTGTCGTTCTTCCCAGTGCTGGCATTAGGACCGATCGCAGAAGCCTTTGAAATTGCCAGAGGCATCGGGTAACTGTGGTGGTTGTTAGTTGAACCAGTTGTTAGTTGTTGGTTGTTGGTTGTTAGTTGTAAAGCCTTCCCTATGTGGCTATCTGCGAACGGCATGGCTGAGTGGTTTGCACTCGCTTTGCAAGCTCTAGGGTTTTCGTGCATGAGCCGTTCCTGATTCCTTCTAAAAACTAAAAACCAAAAACTAGAGCGGCTCCCGACTCCTTCTAACAACTAAAAACTAAAAACTAAAAACTCCCTCGACTCCTCACCTCTCTCTCCTTACCTTCCACTTCCACATTTATGCAAACTCCACAGGATTCCATTGCTTCTCCTCGCCCTCCTCGTACTCCGGGTGGTATGCGGGACTCTCGCAGGCATACCCCAAAAGTCAATATGAGCGGGTTGTATCAACGGGCTGTGCGCGAATCATTTACCAAACTCGATCCGCGCATTCAGGTTCGCAACCCCGTGATGTTTGTCGTTTGGGTCGGCACTATTGTCACGCTCCTGGTTACGATCGACCCCAATTTGTTTGGCAACGTACAGGCAGAGGTAGGGCAACAACGTGTACTCAATGGTTTGATTACGGCGATTCTCTTTTTCACCATCGTGTTTGCCAATTTTGCTGAAGCGGTGGCTGAGGGACGCGGTAAGGCACAGGCAGACGCGTTGCGATCGACCCGATCGGACACCGTGGCTCGTAAGTTGATGACGGATGGTTCCATTCAAGAAGTGAGTTCCACAGCATTGCGACGGGGCGATCGGGTCAAAGTGATTGCGGGTGACATGATTCCGGCAGATGGCGAAGTTACCGAAGGGATTGCCTCCGTCGATGAATCAGCCATCACGGGCGAATCGGCTCCCGTCCTCAAGCAGCCTGGGACGGATATTTCCAGTTCTGTCACAGGTGGAACGCGCATTCTGTCGGATGAATTGGTCATCAGCGTCACGTCTGATCCAGGACAGGGCTTTATCGATCGCATGATTGCCCTGGTGGAAGGTGCAGAACGGTCTAAAACGCCCAATGAAATTGCGCTGACGGTGCTGCTGGCTGTGCTGACGCTGGTGTTTCTCATTGTGGTATCCACCATTCCACCGTTGGCAAACTATGTGCAATCACCCACCACGATCGCCATTTTGATTTCGCTGCTGGTAGCGTTGATTCCCACCACAATCGGCGGCTTGCTGAGCGCGATCGGTATTGCCGGGATGGATCGGGTGGCACAATTCAATGTGATTGCTACGTCTGGTCGCGCGGTGGAAGCCTGTGGTGATATTAATACCCTCGTACTGGATAAAACAGGCACCATTACCTTGGGAAATCGTTTGGCAGATGAGTTTATTCCCGTCAATGGTCATACGGTTGAAGAGGTGGCTCAAATTGCACTAGCTGCCAGTGTGTTTGATGAAACGCCAGAGGGTCGGTCGATCGTCAGCCTTGCAGAGAAATCGCAGGCTGTGACCGATTTCAGTCTCAAAGAGGCAACAGGGGTTGAATTTTCTGCCCGTACGCGCATGAGCGGCACCGATTTACCCAGTGGGCAGGAAGTCCGCAAAGGTGCTGTTGATGCCATCAAAGGGTTTGTGCGATCGCGCAGTGGGTCAGTTCCCTCTGATCTGGATGGTGCGTATGAGCGAGTGTCACGTCTGGGTGGAACGCCGCTTGCCGTTTGCAAGGACAACGAAATTTACGGGGTCATTTACCTTAAGGATATTGTGAAAGCGGGTCTGAGAGAGCGGTTTGACCAGCTCCGCCGCATGGGGGTAAAAACCATCATGCTCACAGGTGACAACCAAATCACCGCCTCCGTCATCGCTAAAGAAGCGGGTGTGGATGATTTCATCGCTGAAGCTACTCCCGAAGACAAGATTGATGTTATTCGCAAGGAGCAATCCGAGGGCAAATTGGTCGCTATGACGGGCGATGGTACGAATGATGCTCCTGCTCTGGCTCAAGCAAACGTAGGCGTAGCCATGAACTCAGGCACTCAAGCCGCGAAGGAAGCCGCCAACATGGTGGATTTAGATTCTGATCCCACAAAATTGATTGATTTGGTGACGATCGGCAAACAGCTTCTCATTACTCGCGGTGCCCTGACGACGTTCTCGATCGCCAACGACATTGCCAAGTACTTTGCCATCATTCCCACTATCTTTGCCGCCGCAGGCATTGGTGCCCTCAACATCATGGGCTTAAAAAGTCCCCAATCTGCCATCATTTCAGCCCTCATTTACAACGCGTTGATTATTCCTGCCCTCATCCCCTTAGCACTCAAGGGCGTACAGTTCCGTCCTCTCACGGCAGACCAACTCTTGCGTCGAAACATTCTGCTGTATGGGGTGGGTGGTGTAATTGCCCCCTTCATCGCCATCAAAATCATTGATGTGTTGATTCCCTTCTCGTAACGTTGAGTTGCAAGAGAGGAGTAAGGGGTGAGGAGTGAGGAGTAAAGAGTTTTGAGTTTTGAGTTTTGAGTTAAACCAGTTGTTAGTTGTTAGTTGTTAGTTTTTGGGGCATGAAACTTTCTTAACTCTTTCTAAAAACTAAAAACCAAAAACTTCTTTGCCTTCTGCCTCCTGCCCTCTGCCTTCTGCCTTTTTTACCTTTTATCTTTCGACTTCTAATGATAAAACCACTCCCCGATCGCCCTTCTCTTCTTTCTACTCAAACTCTTGCGCCAGCCGCAGAAACCATCACCGAACTCTGGTCTGAGTGGCGCAGACAGAAACTACCGCTCTATCTCTTTTTGGGGCTGTGTTTCAACCTGGTGTTAGCGCCAGCCGTCTTTGCGGCAACGGGTAACGATCTGTCTCGCACGCAGGCGTATTGGCTGGGAGCACTCGGTTTAGTCACCGTTGCCCTTGGTGTTTACCTCTTTTTTGTCATGTTTGTACCGGAGAAATTCTAATGAGTTTTGCGCGTGAAGCTAGTAGAGCCGTTCGATCGACCCTGGTGCTGTGGGTGATTACCGCGATCGCCTATCCCTTGATCATGATTGCGTTTGGGCAGATTGTCTTTCCCTTTCAGGCGAACGGCAGCCTGTTGAAGAATGCCAAAGGCGATGTAGTAGGTTCAGCATTAATCGGTCAACCGTTTACGTCCGATCGCTACTTCAATAGTCGCCCCAGCACGACGAGCTACAGTACAGCCGATCCAAAAAAGGATGAGGCAAAGGTGCTACAGACGGGAGTTTCGGGGGCAAGCAATTTGGCTCCCAGTAACCCAGCCTTGATCGATCGCATCAAAGGGAAGCCCGATCCCGATCCAGAAAAGGCGATCGAAGGCGATCTTCCTCGCTTGCAGAAAGCGGGTATTAAACCAACCGCCGATTTGGTCTATACCTCTGGTTCCAGCCTGGATCCTCACATTACGCCCGAAGGCGCGATCGCCCAGATTGAGCGTGTTGCGAAAACACGAGCACTGCAACCAAACCAGTTAGCAGACCTGATTAAACAAAACACCGATGGTCGCTTTCTAGGCATCTTTGGTGAGCTAGGGGTGAATGTGTTGAAGCTCAATCTAGCGCTGGATGCCCTGAAGCCTGCCAGCTAACAGAGAACCAGAATCCCTGACCTCCTGAGAAGTTGGGGATCTGATACCAGAGTCTTTGCTATGTATCGTGATTTTTCGATCCGTGCCCCCTCATGTGTCTCTGCTGCGGGTGATGCTTTAGGGTTAGACGATCCTTGTATCAGCCCTTTCAATCAGCCTCATCTTTTGTTGCAACAGCGGTATCGACTGCTCAAACTTCTGGGTGAGGGTGGCTTTGGCAAAACCTTTCTTGCCCGTGATGAGCAGCAGCCTGAACCGTCTTTTTGCGTTGTGAAACAACTTCTGTTCAACAGCACCCATCCACAGATCGTTGAGCTGTTTCAACAAGAAGTACAACGCTTAGCCGAGGTGGGCGACCATCCTCAAATTCCTCGCTTGCTGCACAACTTTGAGCAAGATGGACAATTATTTATTGTGCAGGAATGGATTGATGGCTCGACGCTGGAGCAAGAGGCGTTAGAGCATCCCTTTGATGAGAAAGAGATATGGGCGTTGCTCCGAGACCTGTTGCCCATTTTGCAGTATCTTCACGATCGCCACATCATCCACCGCGACATCAAACCTGCGAATATTATTCGTCGCCACACAGGTGAAGTGTGCCGCCATGCAAATCCATTCGTGCTGGTTGATTTTGGTGCCGCCAAGCAAATTGGCGCTGTGTATGCCACCGGAACGCTCATTGGCAGTGCTGAGTATGCGGCTCCTGAGCAAATCCGTGGGAAGGCGATGTTTGTCAGCGATCTGTATAGTCTGGGGGTTACGTGTCTGCACTTGCTCACGCAGATGTCACCGTTTGATTTATACGACGTGGGGGAAGCAACCTGGAAATGGGAAGCGTACTTAACTCAGCCCATTAGTGCATCCCTTCAGCACATCCTCTGTACGTTGGTAGAGCCAACGATAAGACGACGATACCAGTCAGCAATAGATGTGTTGGCTGCACTAGAGGCATTAGACGTACAGGCTGATCAGCCCATTACACCTGTCGATCAATCAATCGCAGCGTCTGCCCCAGGGCTAACAAATGGGTTGGCGAATCCATGCGCGAACGGAACCACACCACTTGAAGTGCTGCCTACTGCGATCGCAAGCATCCACACCCTACAAACGGTTCAATCAATTACAACAGCGACTCTTTATAATCCTCAAACTCAACGCTGGTACTCCTTTCCCTCTAAAACGAAATCTGATCGCCATCCAGTGCCACCACAGTCTCTCATGAGTTGGCGCTTAGTCACTGTGGGGCTTGGTACTGCCGTTGCCAGCGTTGCAGTGACCTGTCTATGGCTGTGTGTAAGCATCATTTTCTTAGCGCTTGCTGTGCCACCTCAATCGAGTGCGATTCCAGCGAAAGCTACGTCTTCAGCCTTGCCTCGATAGCTTTAAACCACGAGGATAATGACTCAGATGATTCTCCATAAACGCGAAAACCGTGCCTTGCTTCAAACCTTACGGACTTATTTCCTCACTATCTTCAACCCTGGCATGAGGGAAGCGGCTGACGTTGTTTTCAGCGTGATGGTGATTTTTATGGTGACTTGCATCGGCTCCATGCTGCTGATCTGCTTGTTCTTTGAGATGGATCGACGATCGTTCACACCGCAACCATCTGTACAACATGCTCTGCCGTCAACGTCTGATGCGCCAGTGCGGTAGTGCAACTAACCTTGAGGGCTAAGAATTTGGCAATCGATCGCTCAGATCAACCTTGCCATCCGAGTTATAGTTACAGCGAAAAATACAGCGTTTGTGGTTTGCATGGTGCAATTTAGCACATTTCACGGCTCTCCGTCCAAACCAGAATTGGTAGAGAGCAGCAGCGGAAAGCATCCCTAACAGTGGCACCAGCACATACAGCCAGAAGTCCGTCCAGTTTTGGGCGGGTAACGCGGAGGCAAAACTGCGAGCCGGATTCATGCCAAAACCCGAAAGCGGCGCTTCAAAGGTGACGTAAAGCATCACCAAGCAGCCGGCAAACAGTCCGGTATAGCGATTGAGCGTGGGATGGTTACTGCTCAGCAAGACCGTCATCATCATGATGAAGGCAATGGTCCATTCACCCAATAACGCGCCCGCCCAGCCTAACAAGCCTGGAACCGTGACAATGTAGCTCACAGGCGGTTGAGTGAAGAGGTTGCCAAAGAGTATGGCTACGAGATAAACCCCTGCTAACCCGCCCAGACATTGAAACAGAATGTAAAAAAACGCATCCTGACGCTGGACTTTGCCCGCCCGGTAAAAGGTAAGGGTGACAGCAGGGTTCATGTGTGCGCCGGATTGCTTGCCCCAGGGGGAGTAGATGAGCGCGATCGCCGTTGTTCCCATTGCGACCCCAATTAAAAAGCGACGCAGATCGGTATTGGCGATCGCGTGATGCACAGGCGAACCCGGATATTCAAACAGTACGGTGAAAACTCCGGCTGAAACCATAAAAAGCCCAAGCTCTGCGGCTTCCATCAAGTATTCCGGCAGATGTTTTTTAAGGGTTTCCATGCTGACTGTCCTCAACACCACGGTTCACCTGCCGATGTTCCACATTTTGGAGAATCATCGCGGCGACCAGTCCCGTCCAGCCCGTTTGATGGCTGGCTCCTAACCCGGCTCCGTTATCTCCATGAAAATATTCATGGAAGAGGATGAGATTGCGCCAGTGTGGATCGGTTTGGAAGCGGTCTAACTGTCCGTAAACAGGACGTTTACCGGATTCATCTACCTCAAAGATGGCAACTAACCGATGGGAAAGCTCGATCGCGATCTCTCGTAGCGTCATTTTATGACCAGACCCGGTGGGATATTCCACTTTGAAGTTGTCGCCAAAATATTCATAGAACCGCCAGAGTGCCTCAATCAGCAGGTAATTGACTGGGAACCAGATGGGACCGCGCCAGTTGGAATTGCCACCAAATAGACCTGTGGTGGATTCGGCTGGTTCATACCGCACACAGTAATCGCTGGTTCCCTCATGTAACGTGTAGGGCTGATCCAGATGGATTTTTGATAGCGCTCGAATGCCATGTGGACTCAGAAACTCATGCTCATCCAACAGGTAGTGCAAAACGCGCCTGAGCTTTGCCCCGTAGACGATCGCCAATAAGCGTCTGGCTCCCATTCCCGGTGTTTCCATACACGCCACTTTGTTTTTCAATTCTGGACGATTGCGAATAAACCAGTCCATCCGTCGCTTGAAGCCTGGAAATTGCTTGAGTGTGTCTACTTCCAGCACTGTCACGGCAAAGAGTGGAATCAACCCCACCATCGATCGCACCTTCAACGGAAACTGGCGACCATCGGGCAGGCTCAACGCATCATAGTAAAACCCATCATCCTCATCCCAAAGAGCAATATCATTTTCGCCAATGCCATCAATGGCTTCTGCAATGTAGAGAAAATGCTCAAAAAACTTGCTGGCAATGTCTTCATAGGCATCATCATCTTTCGCCAGTTCCAGGGCGATCGCCAGCATATTCAAGCAATACATGCCCATCCAGCTTGTGCCATCTGCCTGATTGAGATAGCCGCCTGTGGGGAGTTCTTTGCTGCGATCGAACACGCCAATATTATCTAAGCCCAAAAAGCCCCCCTGAAAGACGTTTTTGCCTTCCATATCTTTGCGATTGACCCACCAGGTGAAGTTCAGCAGCAGCTTATGAAAGACCCGTTCCAAAAATTGGCGATCGGCACGTCCGTAAAACTTCTGCTCGACCTGGTAAACCCGGAACGCAGCCCAGGCATGAACTGGCGGATTAACATCACTAAACGCCCATTCATAAGCAGGCAGTTGACCATTGGGCTGCATGTACCATTCGCGGGTGAGGCGATCGAGCTGTAGTTTGGCAAAGTCTGGATCAATGACGACTAAGGGAATTAAATGAAACGCCAGATCCCAGGCTGCAAACCAGGGATATTCCCATTTATCAGGCATGGATAAAATATCTTCACTGAACAGATTCGTCCAGTCACGGTTGCGCCCTGACTTCCGCTCTGGCGGGGGAGGCGGCTGGTTTGGATCGCCCTTCAACCAGTCGTGAACCACATAGTTGTAATACTGTTTGCTCCACAACATCCCTGCAAACGCCTGTCGCTGAATGTTGCGCTCATCCTCCGACATGGGAAAGGGACAAATGCGCTGGTAGAAGCCATCAGATTCCTGCTGACGGGTGTGGAGCATCGTGTCAAATTCAGCACCCAGCGGTTCGTTGAGGGTTGGTTGATCAGACAAGCGTAGACGAATGGTTTTGGTTTCGCCCGGTGCAAAGGTGAGGGGATACCGGGCGGCGAATTTGGTGCCAATGCGATCGATATTCACGGCGTGTTGCTTGCCATGAACAACATAGTCGTTGATCCCATCTTTCACGTAAGGAGATGTATTGTCTGTGCCGAAAAGCCGCTTGTAATTGGTTTCATTATTAGTGAAGAGGAGTTCAGCGCCTGGTTCACAGTAAAGCCAGTGTGTACCCAGCGTGGGATGGTCTGCTTCAACGACACTCACGGGTGTATCCGCGACGACTTTCATAAAGGGCACTTCCACATCTGGTTGCCAATCCCAAAGATTGCGGAACCAAAGGGTTGGTAAAAGATGGAGAGTTGCAGTGTCAGAGCCTCGATTGGCGATCGTCACCTGAATCAAGATATCTTCGGGTGTGGCTTTGGCATATTCCACAAACACATCAAAGTAGCGGTTCTCGGCAAAAACGCCCGTATCTAATAGCTCAAATTCCGGTTCAAATTTGCTGCGGCGACGGTTTTCATCCACCAACTGAGTGTAGGGAAACGCCTGCTGGGGATACTTATACAGGCATTTCATGTAGGAATGGGTGGGCGTACTGTCTAAATAGAAGTAATATTCTTTGACATCTTCACCATGATTGCCCTCACTGCCCGTCAACCCAAACAGCCGCTCTTTGATGATGGAATCGTTACCATTCCACAGCGCGATCGCAAAACATAACCTCTGCTGAGTATCCGAGATGCCCGCAATGCCATCTTCACCCCAACGATATGCCCGCGATCGTGCCTGATCGTGTGGAAAATAATCCCACGCCGATCCATAGGGGCTGTAGTCTTCTCGCACAGTGCCCCACTGCCGTTCGCTCACATAAGGTCCCCAGCGTTTCCAATACGCCGTGCGTTCCCGATCGTCCTGCAATCGACGTTCTTCTGGAGTCATGCGTCTACCTCTGCTATGGCTGATCTGGACAACTCATTAAACCGTGATGGGTCTCATATCGACTGAAGGATGCAGGAGCCAGAATCTTCTCTCCCGCCTATTGCTCCTGATAATTCCACAGCAACCCACCATCCACAAAAAATGTGGTGCCTGTCACGTAGTCAGATTCAGACGAAGCCAGAAAAGCCACGATCGACGCAACATCACCCGGTTTACCCAAGCGCCCCAGTGGGATATTTTGCAACAATGCACCCAGCTTTTGCGGATCATTCAAGAGTTTGGTGTTGATGGGTGTTTCGATCGCGCCTGGAGCCACGTTATTAATGGTGATTCCTAAAGGTGCAAGTTCGATCGCCAGGTTGCGTGTCAGCATTTTCAATCCCCCTTTACTGGCACAGTAGGCGGCAAAGTGAGGAAAGGGTAATTCTTCATGCACCGAGCTAATGTTAATAATTTTGCCGGGACGTTTAGTGTCTCTTAAATGCTTGACAAGCGCCTGAGTGGCAAAGAACACACCCTTGAGGTTGACATTCAATACCGCATCATAATCGGCTTCTGTCACATCCCAAAAGTCGGCATTTTTTTCAACCCCCGCATTATTAACCAGAATATCCAGCTTGCCAAAGTGAGTAATGCTATCGGCAACCATGCGCTGTACGTCTGCCATTGTGCCCAGATCGGCTTGTACCGTGAAGCCCTCGATCGAATCGCAGTGCCCATCCACCATATGACAGCTACCACCCGCTGCTTTCACTTTTTCCAACGTTTCTTCTGCACCTTTGGGATTGGAGCGATAGTTAATCACCACATCAGCTCCTTCTTGGGCTAACCGAATGGCGATCGCTTGTCCAATCCCTTGACTACTACCCGTTACTAACGCGACTTGACCATCCAGTCTCATAAAAGTCTCCTTGGTTTCAACATTAATTAGACCATGACATCCCAAATCGTCTTGGTATCTGCAAACATTTGGAAGCGCGATACCTTGCCATCAACAAGTTGATAAAGATGGGCTGCAACAGCACGCAGCGGTTTTTGCGATTGGCGATGACGACCCGTATAGGCTCCAATGACAACGACAAAAGCTCCTGCATCAAGATATTGCTCAATGTGGTAGGAAAATTTATCCCAGCGATCGTCATTGGCTTTGAATACCCCTTCAATCACAGCGTCTGCCCCTCGATAGGTTGCCCCACCGGGAAACCCTTCATTTTGAATCCATTCAAGATCAGGTGTGCAGATCAGCCGAAAGGCTGCGTAATCCTTCTCGCGGAAAGCTCTGTACAGTTCTTGAACTACTTCAACGTTCGTCATGTCACCGCCTGTAGGCATTGCTAAGCAAGAACATCCGATCTTCAAACCCAAGCGCGACATCCTGCAACGCGTTATCACCTTTATGACAAACGCTGGACTAAGTGCTCACTCACTCTCAACGCATTGGCAATGATGGTTAACGTAGGGTTAACGCCAGAGTTTGATGGAAAGAAGCTGCCATCGACCACGTAGAGATTATTGATATCATGGGTGCGACAGTTGAGATCCAGAACCGATGTGGTCGGATCTTCTCCAAAGCGACAGGTGCCACACTGATGCCCTACCACCTGGTTGCCTGTGTTGTTGCGAGGATAAATGCCGTGGTGTAGCCGCACATTCTCGGCTTTTTGATCGATCAGCTTCAATACCTCTGTCCAACGATGCACCAGGCGATCGCGGGCTTTAGTATTGTTGGGTGTGTAATCCAGATGCAATTTCTCGCCCTCCATCCAAATGCGATTGTTGGGATCGGGGAGATCTTCTGTTTGCAGCCACCAACCTGTGGAATGATTAGCAATTTGCTGTAGCCCAAAACCAGGGACAAGTTTTGCCAGCGGAGCCAGCAACGGTGGTGCTTCGGCTGGGATCATGTCTCCAAGCACGTTGCCCGTATTTTGCACTTCACCCATTGGATAGGGAAAATCTGGTTCGCCCCAGTAGAAATCATTGATGCAGATGGTTTTTTGGTACACATCTGGATTGGGTGTAATGCTGAGTTGCACCATTGCCGTAGTGAGATGCTTCATCAGGTTGCGCCCGACCTGATCAGAACGGTTTGCCAGCCCCGTAGGATGCTGATCGTTCGCCGATCGCAACAGCAGCGCGGCTGAGTTGATGGCACCACAGGCAACTACCACAATGCCACCTTGAAAGAGATGAGTGTCTCCATTAATCTCGGTTTCCACACCCGTAATCTCTCTGCCCGATGCGCTGGTGTGCAGTCGCAGCACTTTCGCCTCTGTTTTCAGCGTGACATTAGGATACTTGAGGGCAGGTGCAATGCCTTCCACTTCAGCATCAGCTTTGGCATGAACTAGGCATGGAAACCCATCACACGTATCACATCGAATACACGTGCTGAGGGTGCGATCGACTTCATTGAGTTTCAACCCCAGGGGCAGATGAAAGGGGTGCAACCCTTGCTGCGCGATCGCCTCACTCAACTGCTCCATCCGTGGCTCATGGCTGATGGGAGGATAGTGATATTCCCGACTGCGGGGCGGTTCGGTGGGGTCTTCTCCCTGCCTGCCATGCACATCATAAAGCGCTTCTGCTTCGGTGTAGTACGGCTCAAAGTCGGCATATTTAAGTGCCCAGGCAGGTGAGATGCCATCAACGTGTTCAACCGCTTCAAAATCTCGCTCCCGTAAACGCAACAAGGCAGCACCGTAGACTTTAGTATTGCCACCCACCCAATAGCTCATCTGAGGACGAAAGGGCTTGCCATCACCGTCGTACCAGTGGTCTGAGGTGTGATAGCGTTCTTTCACATACACATCAGTCGCACTCCAGTTCGCTTTTTCTTTGGGCAAGTAAGTGCCTTGCTCTAAGATCAGAATTTCCTTACCAGTTGGAGCCAACTTATACGCCAGGGTGCCGCCACCCGCACCTGTGCCAATAATAATAAGGTCATATTGCTCATCACTAATCATCATTGCTCTCCTCTGTGATGTTTGCTCGCCAACGGTTGCTCAGTGATTGAGGAAGCTTGAAGAAGGAAAACGCTGAGTCACCCATGCCACACCATTGCCATGTAAGCACCCGATCGTTAACCTTCCATTAATCTTTGGCAAGCTGCACTGACAACCATACCAACAGGTTCTGAGTAAACGATGAGTTGTACCATACAAATTGATGAAGGTGAGGGTAAAGAGGTTGCATAGCGGAACATTCCGCAGTCCTTCATGAGATACCACAAATCACTGTTTAAAACATCCTCCAGATCAACTTTTTGGGGACGTGCTGTTTTTTCAGGTCAATATACAGCGGGTTAAGAACACAGTGAGTTAAGACGGCACGCTCGATCGAGTCCATTGATGCGTTCTTTCGATGTTATGCGTTTTTTCGATCCAGAATGGAAACTTCTGCAAGCGTTCACCAGTCTCAGCTTCCACCCAGGCAACGGTCAACTCCTTCAAGGGATGGGTTTCAATTCACGATCGTTGACTGCAATCGGTGCATCACCCTCACAGATTCCTGTCTGATGAGACTGATTTACGTTAGGAGCTTTCACTATGAATCGCTTAATGATGGTAGCGATCGGGTCTCTTCCGATCGTGGCTCTTTCGTGCTTGCCAAAACCTGCTTCAGCCGAAGCAGTACCGCAAAACGCCTTCTCGCGTGCGCCTATTGTCATTGCCGATCGCGACAATAATGATTGGCGCAATAACGATCGTTGGGACAATGACCGCCGGGATAACGATCGTCGGGATAACGATTGGCGTAACAATAACCGTCGGGATAACGATCGTCGAGATTATGACTGGCGCAACAACAACCGCCGGGATAATGATTGGCGTGACAACAACCGTCGTGACTATCAACGTCGGGTGTGGATCCCTGGTCACTGGGAACGCGGGTTCTTAGGGATTGGTCGCAAGTGGGTTGCAGGTCACTATGCCTATCGGTAACCGTAAATAGCGGCTCCAGTAGACCTCCGAGGTTTTCAAAACCGCGGAGGTCTGAAACCGCGGAGGTCTAAAAACCTTGTTAGATGAAAAGAATTTGGGTTTGGTGAGATCTTTGGGTTACAAAAGAGGCATCTCCTTGCCGAGCAAGCCCCATGTCAGAAGCCAAGCCAGAAGACAAGCCAGAAGAACCGTCTGCTTATTCGCCTACCACGATCGAGAAAGTCTTTGAACTGCTCGACAAAAAATTGGTCACGTTTGGTATCCCAGGCGCTTTGAGCTTTGTTGGCATCACGAAAGCCCGTGAAAATCAATGGACAGAAGCAGCCTGGTGTTTTGCAGGTGCAGCTGGGGTTTGGCTTGCGATCAAAATCGGCAAAAAGCTATCGCCCAAGTTAGACCAGGCAATGGATGGGACGATCGCTAGCCTTGAGCGATCGTTCTCAGACCTGCGCTCAGACTTTGAGGGGCAATATCTGAAGCAGCAAGCGATGCTATGCGAGGAATTCACGACTGAAGGCTTTAACCCCGATCGCACCACCCTTCCTCTCCTGGCAGAAGTGTTTGTGCAGTTAGAGTTAAGCGGAGCACTGGGCATCACTGGTCTAGTAGAACCCATCGCCAAAAAAAGCCCGTCGCGTCAACGTAACCGCTTGCAGCATGACGCAGTGTTGCGATCGGAGCATCTCAGCATTTGGGATTTGCTGGCATGATCGCAGCGCGATCGCAAATTTCGTCAGATGAGCATTCAGGCAAAAGGCGGCATGGGCAAAACCACCTTGTTGCGCCACATTACCCTCATCTATGGGCTGCGTCAATATAGACGATATCGGGCACCCAAACTGGTTCCGGTGCTGCTACGGCTGCGCGATCACACAGACTTATTAACCCAGCGACAGCCTCCCGGTTTACCCACACTGATTACTGAGCACCATGTGCCCAGCCTGGCAAAAAATCCACCCCTGACTCCGCCACCTCAATGGGCAGAAAAACTGTTGTCAAGCGGTGCGGCACTGGTGATGTTTGACGGCTTTGATGAGCTGCCCGATGGAAAGCGACAGGGTGTCAGCCGCTGGATTAGCGCCCAGATGCGGGAATATAGCAAAGCGGTGTTTATCGTCACCTCGCGCCCTGCGGGCTACAAAGACTATGTGGCACAGCGTCCAGCCGTACCGATCTTTGTGAATACGTTCAATCCGACGCAGCAGGAAACCTTTATCCGTCGCTGGTACCGCTGTCAGGAGGAGAGCTTCCGCAGTAAAAAACAGCTTCGTCATGCCAGACGAGTGGCAGAGGAACGGGCAGACCAACTCATTGCCCAGTTGGAGCAACGCCGAGCAGAGTTGGGCTATATGGCTGAAAATCCGCTGCTGCTGAATATGCTGGTAACGTTCCATCGGTTTGATCCGTCCAGAGAGTTGCCTCGTCAGCGTCTTGACCTTTACCGGGGAATTGTCAAACTTCAGTTGGACGATCGCCCCAGGGCACGGTTCATTCCAATGGTGTTGTCGTTTGAGCGCAGCCTGGAACTGTTGCAAACGCTGGCGTTGGCAATGGTGAAAGCAAACCGCATCAAAGTGCAGCACCAGGGCTTGCTAACGTTCTTGGGGCAACAGCCTGTGTTTCAACGCGAAGACATTGCCCCAGCCGAGTGGCTCAAGCAAATTGTAGAAGTGAGCGAACTGTTGGTGGAACGCGAACCGGGAGAATATGAGTTTCCCCATCTTAGCTTTCAGGGCTTCTTTGCTGCTACTCGGATGGCATACCCACAGGATGCACCCAGCATCAAGGCAAATGCCCAACTGGTCTTACAACACTGGAATAGTGCCGTCTGGCGTGAAGCCGTCTTGCTCTACACCGCTCAACTAAATCCTAAATTGCTCGATCAGGTGATTCGCAAAGCCTGTGAACTGGGCAGCGAAGCGGCAGAACTGGCAAACATTTGCTTAAAAGAATACCCTCGTCCCGAAAAGCTCAGCCCTGAGTTAACGGCACTACTGCAAACGCTCAATGTGGTGGCTCAAGACTCGAAGTATCAGAAACTAGAAGACCTGTTAGAGAGCCATCAATGGCGGGAAGCAGACGGAGAAACCTATCGCCTGATGATCACCACCGTGGGCAAAGACGCAGGGCAACTGTTTGATCGCGCTGACCTGGAAAATTTCCCTTGCGAGGATCTCAAGACGCTCGATCGGCTCTGGACGCACTACAGCAAAACGCCAGACTACCCCAATGGCAAATGGGGCTTTAGTATTCAGACGCAGATTTGGCGGGAATGCGGTAGCCCAATGAACCACAATGATGGGTGGAAAAAATTTGGTGAGCGTGTTGGTTGGTGCAAGGGTGACTACTGGGTGAGATATGGCGATTTAACCTACGATCTCAAAAAGTCACCTGCTGGTGGATTTCCATTTGTATATGAGGCTTTTAGCTGGAATAGTGGTTTGGATGTTTTTGCTTGGTTAGGTGGAAGGGGATTTCTCTTTTCTCGGGCAGCGACTTGTGAACTCTAGCACATTGCAGTTCTAGGCATTGCCAGACCTCCGAGGTTTTCAAAACCTCGGAGGTCTAAGCCCCACGGTCTAACCCCATCTACTCATCCAGCATGAGCGCCTTGAGGGTCGTCGCAAAGTCCTTGGTGATGGGAGCCGAGGGGGGATCGCCCACTTCCAAGAACGCCTGATACTCTTCCCCACATCCCAATTGCTGTTGCACAACATCGAGCCTGGGTAACGTGCCCGATCGCAGCCCCGCATACTCCAGGTAACTAGAAAACTCCCACTCCTTCGGGTGAGTCACCAGCCCAGCCTTCACCGGGTTGAGATGGATGTACCGCGTCAGGTGGTACAGATACTCGTCACGATCGACTTCGATCGCCTGAAATTGCCCCTGAAACAACGACCCCACCCGGTTGTAGCGCCGATTCATCGCTTTGGTATACGCGATCGCTAACCGTTGCATCGCTTCAGACACCGCCTCTATTTTGCATCGCACCAGCAGATGGTAATGGTTGGGCATCAAGCAATAAGCCAGCACATCAAGGGTTTCTTCGGTTAGATGTCGTCGCACCAGGCGCAAAAAGTGCAGGTAGTTTTCCCGCTCAAAAAAGATGGCATTGCGATCGTTCCCACGATTGTAGAGATGGTAGTAATGGTTTGGCTGGAACGTCAGATCGCGACGCGGCATAGAGATCGCTAAGCTGCAACGACCCTCTTAAGATTCCCTCTTAGACCTCCGAGGTTTCTAGACCTCCGAGGTTTTCAAAACCTCGGAGGTCTAATGCTTGCCTAAAACGTAAACGTCGTCCGAATGACACCTACATATTGAGTTGCGTTCGTGCTGTTTCCTTCTGGGTTAAACAGCACAAACAAACCGGGTGTAATGGCAATGTTGTCTGTCAGACGATAGCGGTAAAACGCTTCCACATGAAAGGGCGTGTCACCATCCTGGCGGTTTGCTGTAAGTCCGTTATTGTCAATGACATGGGGTGTAATGCCAACTAGAAGACCACCCAAGCTGCCTTTTTTGCCCAAATCGGGAAAACCCAGGTAAGCAGCCGCATAGAGAATGGTTGCATCATCACTGCTGCGATTGCGGTGAGCAAAGGCTGCCCCAGCCCAGCCGCCCACAATAATGGCAGGGCTAAGTCTCAACTGAACTGCACCGCCAACGCTGTCAGCGGTAAACCCCACTCGATTAGTAGCGCTGTTGGCAAAGGGGTTAGACGCGTAAGCAGTCCCAATGCTGGCAGTGAGGTTTGCTCGGTTGCCGTTGGCGCTGTCACCAACGAGAGTGCCAGGACCGTAGTAGGAATGTGCGTAGGTGAGTCCAATGGTCAAGGCTTTACTGGGGGTAAAGACGACCTGGGCGATCGCTGCATAGTCCCCATTGAAAAGCCCAGCATTGCTGATAGGATTACTGCTCGCGCTGCTTCCAGAGAAGCCTCCCTCTAATCTAAAGGCATCACTAAATTTGTAAGCAGCCGTAATGCCCGTCGCCCCAGATATTCCAGTGGTGTTTAACTGTGGGTTATTCACCCGATAGATAGAGCTAAAGCGACCAAAGCGAGATACCGCACCAGCACCAGCGCTTTCAAACGGGCTGAGTGTGCTGACCAACGAATCATAAAATTCAACGTTTGCGGCATCAATCTGAACGCGGAAGTTGTCACCCAAGGGAAAACGGTAGAAGAGCTTATCGACCAGGACAGAGTTGTTGTCGCTACCATCAAACCCTAAGCGCGTTGCGTTGGTGCCTGTCAGGTTGCCGCTGTAGGGAGTGGTGTTGCGTGCCTGGAGTCGAGTACGCAACAAGTCTTTGCCCGTAAAGCTGGTATCCAGCGCGATGCGAACGCGGTCTGAGAAAATAGGATTCGTCTTATTGTCTCTGGTGACACCCGAAGCCACCGTACCTAAGCGAGTGCCATTCCCCGATCGTATGGCGCGATCGCCAAACGTATCCGAGATGCTGAAGATCACTTCACCTCGCAGCTTGGTCGTGGTCGAGAACTGCTGCTTTTCCAACGTTGCGGTGCGGGCTTCCAGTGCATCGACCCGTCCACGTAAGGTTGCCAGTTCTGCCGCAAACTCTTCTTGCAGCTTTTGCACCGCCAACAAGTCTTCTTTTTTCACCAGATCAGCCGTGCCTGCTGCGATGAGTTCGTTGATGCGATCGAGGCACGCATTCAAGCCAGCGGCAAACTCATAACGGCTCAACGCCTGATTGCCCCGGTAGGTTTTATCGGGGTAGCCCACAATGCAACCATAGCGCTCCACCAGGGATTGCAACGCTTGAAACGCCCAATCGGTCGGCTTTACGTCTGAAAGCTGGGAAACTGAGGTCACTTGATCAGCAGCATTCGCTCCCAGGGTTTCGGCGCTATAGGCACGAAGTAGTGGCACAGAGGACTGAACAGGCACAGAGGACTGAACGGGCACATCGGCAACAGGCGAACTCGTTGAAGTCCCTTGCTTGGCGACCTGTTCGTTGGGAACACCTGCTACGGCTGCAAAGCCGATCGCGCCCACAAACCCTGGAACTAAAACGAGCACCTTCAACAAAATTTTGGCGGTCATGAAACTAACACCTCACACAACTAGAACGGATGACTGGAAAATCAGTGATGCTCTGCTTGATCAGAAGGTTCAAACTCCTGAGCAGCAAACGGAAGCGGCTTCAGCGCCAGACAGCAAACTATCGCCAGCAGTGGAGAAAAGCCGCTGGCAATAGAAAAACTACGGTTAATATATCGATTTACCGTGTTTAAGGTAGGGTTATATTCTCACAGACCTTTCTAAAACGCAAGTCAGGCATTCTTGCCAGCGATAAGCTCTACCTGCCTGGGTTTGAAGCGTCAGACAAAGACTTGATTGGGCGATCGTTGATGCAAAATGTTTCGCTTGCTTTAGCCAAACACCTGTGGCATACTCCAAATCTAATCAATCTTACGGTATCTTGATCGGTATACCGTAATAAAGTAGCATCCTGACCAGAAGCAAACCTGGTTTGCAGCGCCCTCCATACCATCATCAGTGCCATTACCTCTGTATGATTCAACGTCCAGAGACCTTCCTTCACCGCTCACTTCAGGAGAATCAAGATGGGTAGTTCACCACGTCAAGCCACTATTGCAGCCAGTGAACGGCTTTCACCAATCCAATGGGTACGATCAACAACCGTTCGGTCTGCTGCTGTACTGGCGATCGCGGTGGGTCTGGGCACATCTGCCTGCACGCCCAGCAGCAACAATGCAGGTAATTCGTCCCTGCCCAGTTCCTCACCCGTGAGCAGCAGCACCTCACAAAACGGTGCTCAAAGCAACGTGGTACGGATTGGCTTTCAGAAATACGGCACGCTCTTTCTCCTGAAGGCGCGAGGCAAGCTGGATGAACGCTTGAAGGCTCAGGGTACCAGCGTGCAGTGGATTCAGTTTCCAGCGGGACCTCAACTGTTAGAGGCATTGAATACAGGCAGTGTAGACTACGGCTCGACGGGTGAAACGCCGCCTGTGTTTGCTCAAGCGGCAGGTGCCCCACTTCTCTATGCTGCCAATGAGCCACCCGATCCCACCGGAGAAGCCATTTTGGTGGCGAAAGATTCGCCCATTAAAACGGTGGCAGACTTGAAGGGGAAGAAAGTCGCGCTGAACAAAGGCTCAAACGTCCACTATCTGCTGGTTCGGGCGTTGGAAGACGCGGGGCTGAAATATAGCGACATTCAACCCGTCTATTTGCCGCCTGCGGATGCACGAGCAAGCTTTGAGAAGGGCAGTGTCGATGCCTGGGTCATCTGGGAGCCATTCTTGACGGTGGCGAAGAAGGCAACAGGTGCGCGGGTGCTAAAAGATGGGACAGGGTTGGTGGCAAATCGGCAGTTCTACCTCGTGGCTAAGCCGTTTGCCGAGCAGTCTCCCGATCGCGTGCAGGCGGTGATCGAAGAAACGCAGAAGGTGAATGAGTGGGCGAAGGGTAACGCAAAAGAAGCCGCAACGATCCTGTCGCCTCAGGTGGGCATTGATGTGGCAACCCTGACAGAAATTTTGCAGGGGCGTTCTTATGGCATTAGCCAGCCTGTGAAGCCCGATGTGGTGGAGTATCAGCAAAAGATTGCCGATGCGTTTCTGGCGCTAAAACTGCTACCGAAGCCGATCGCGGTGAAAGACGTGGCGCAGTTGCCCAAACAATAAGACGTAATAGGGACAGACGATGCAATTACTTTGGTTTATTCCCACGCATGGCGATGGGCGCTATTTAGGGACGGCGATCGGGGGGCGATCGACGGACTATGAGTATCTGCGGCAGATTGCTCAGGCGGTGGATCAGCTTGGGTTTACGGGCGCGCTATTGCCGACGGGGCGATCGTGTGAAGATGCCTGGATTGTCGCTTCAACGCTGGTGACGCACACGCAGCGCATGAAGTTTTTGGTGGCAATTCGTCCCGGCATCGTCTCTCCCGGTGTGGCGGCACGGATGGCGGCAACGTTCGATCGCCTCTCCAACGGTCGCTTGCTGGTCAATGTGGTGACGGGTGGCGATCCAGTTGAGTTGGCGGGGGATGGGCTGCACTTGAGCCATGACGATCGTTACCGTCTCACGGATGAGTTTCTAACGGCGTGGCGGGCGATCGCCAGCGGTGGAGAAGCAAACGTGAAGGGCGATTTTCTGGATATTCGCGGCGGCAAGCTGCTGTTTCCGCCCGTGCAGCAACCCTATCCGCCGCTGTGGTTTGGGGGATCGTCGCCGATCGCTCAGCAAATTGCGGCGAAGCATGTGGATGTCTATCTCACCTGGGGCGAACCACCCGCACAGGTGGCAGAAAAAATTGCGTCGGTGCGTCGTTTGGCGGAAGCGGAAGGTCGGACGCTGCGGTTTGGCATTCGGCTACATGTGATTGTGCGCGAAACGACCAGCGAGGCATGGGATGCTGCAAATCGGTTGATCAAATATGTGGATGAAGCGGCGATCGCGACGGCACAAAAGGCATACGCACGGATGGACTCGGAAGGTCAGCAGCGGATGACGCAGTTGCACAAGGGCAACCGCGAGGCGCTGGAGATTAGCCCGAATTTATGGGCGGGTGTGGGGTTGGTGAGAGGTGGAGCGGGGACGGCGCTGGTGGGCGATCCCGATACGGTGGCGGCGCGGATGCAGGAATATGCTGACCTGGGCATTGAAACCTTCATTCTGTCGGGCTACCCCCATCTGGAGGAGGCGTACTATGTGGCGGAACTGCTGTTTCCCAAGCTGCCGCTGGAGAATTTGCCGACGAAAGCGAAACAGTACGCGCTAAGTCCGTTTGGTGAGGTGATGGCAAATGATGCGTTTCCCAAGTCTACTGAGAAGAAGCCGCAGTTGACGGTGGATTAACGATTACTGGTTTCTTCTTGCCTTCCCTACACCCTGTTTAAAGTCTTTGGCTCCGAGCCTTGGGGGGCAGCCCCCCAAACCCCCCGGAACTGGGGGACGCTGCTTCCCCCAGACCCCCTCCAAAGGGCGATCGGTGGGCGTTGAATGCACAAAGCAGCGCTATCTGTAGCTGTTTAGAAGCAGTTCCACTATTCTGAAGCCCCGCACTGGATACCTTGTTCAGCTATTTAGGACTTACACAAACTTCGGAGGTTTGAACTGAGAATCAAGCATCATGACTAACTGATTGCCTTGAACCTCAGAGGTTTTGGTCACACGTAAATCCTGAACTCAAAACTCAAAACTCTCTCCTTATGCCTAAACCGCTCAACCGACACATTAAGCAATTCATCCCCTGGAGCGTTCCTGTCTTGCTAATCTTTCTCTGGCAGTTACTCTCACAAACAGGGCTTTTGCCTGCGCGGATTCTGCCTGCGCCGACAGCCGTAGTGCAGGCGGGTTTGACGCTCGCATCGACGGGCGAACTGTGGCAAAACCTCTATGTCAGCGCGTTTCGGGCGTTAACGGGGTTTGTCATTGGTGGGACGCTTGGCTTTGTATTGGGATTGCTGAATGGATTATTTCCCGTAGCAGAGCGCCTGTTGGATACGTCGTTGCAAATGCTGCGGAACATTCCTCACCTGGCGCTAATTCCATTGGTCATTCTCTGGTTTGGCATTGGTGAAGAAGCGAAAATTTTTCTGGTGGCGATCGGCGTTCTCTTTCCCATCTATCTCAACACCTATCACGGCGTGCATACCGTAGACAAAGGGTGGATTGAAATGGGTAAAGTTTATGGGCTGAAGCCGCTGGATCTGTTCTGGCAAATTATTCTACCGAGTGCGCTGCCCTCCATTCTGATAGGTGTTCGCTTTTCGCTGGGGATCATGTGGCTGACGCTGATCGTGGCAGAAACGATCGCGGCTAGCTCTGGCATCGGCTACATGGCGATGAATGCCCGCGAATTCCTGCAAACCGATGTGGTCGTCTTCAGCATTCTGCTCTATGCCCTACTCGGCAAACTGGCAGATGTGGCAGCACGACTGCTGGAACAACGCCTGCTCCAATGGCATCCCAGCTATCAAACCCAACCCGTCGATGCTTAATGCCCAACCGAGAGGTATCGATCTAGCTATCAGCGGTCAGCTATCAGCTTTTAGCCCTTAGCTTTCATCCTTTTGCCCTCTGCCTCCTGCCGTCTGCCCTCTGCTTTCTGCCTTTCATCCCTTATCCTTCCATCTCAAGGAGAACGAATGACATCATTTCCCAGAGGAGCCGATCTCAAGCTCTTAGGCTTAGAAAAACGCTTCGGGCATCATCCCGTGCTGCGAGGCATTGATTTGGAACTGCCACCCGGTCAGTTTGTGGCGATCGTCGGGCGGAGTGGGTGTGGTAAAAGCACCCTCCTGCGTCTGGTCGCGGGGCTGGAGGCTTCTACAGGTGGCGGTATCCTCATGGATGACAACCCACTCCAACAGCTCAACCGATCGGCGCGAGTGATGTTTCAGGATGCACGGCTACTCCCCTGGCGACGAGTGCTGGAGAATGTAGGTTTGGGCTTACAGGGCAACTGGCGCGAACAGGCGCTATGGGCACTACAGCAGGTCGGATTGGCTGCCCGCACCCGCGATTGGATCGCGTCTCTGTCAGGTGGACAACGGCAACGGGTGGCGCTAGCACGGGCACTTGTCAGCAAACCACGGTTGATGCTGCTAGATGAACCGCTGGGTGCCTTAGACGCTCTAACACGAACGGAAATGCAAAACTTGATCGAAACGCTCTGGTTGCAGCAACAATTCACCACTCTGCTGGTGACACATGATGTTGAAGAAGCGGTTGCTCTAGCCGATCGCGTCATCATGTTAGACGAAGGCTTGGTCGCTCTAGATCTAACGGTCAACTTGCCCCGTCCTCGTCAGCGTCAAGAGTTGGCGTTTGTTTCCCTGGTAGACCAAATTCTCAAGCAAATTACGGGCGCTGCCCCTGCTGGACAGTCGATCGAGGCAATCACCTCACACGTCTAACACAGCCGCCCAGTTGATCGTGAGTCAGTTGGTCTCGCTGCTCCAGTTCATGCAGCAGTAAGGCTGTGGTGATGTCCTCTCGCTGCTTGAGTCCTTGCGCGATCGCAGGGGCATTGGCATGCGATCAATGAGGCGAAACAATCAACTGCATCCTGCCACCCACTCAAAGCAGCGCTGTGAAACCTTTGGCGGCTAGCGAGCTACTAGAAAAGAAACCAACCGCACGATCGTCAGCGATCGCTTCAGGCAGGGGATGTAGAAATCCTCCAGTTGATGGCGTTCACGCAGTGTCTCCCCAGGAGAATCGGTGCAGTAGTGATGGCGAAGGTTGAGATCGCTCAGACTCAAGGAGGCTGTCCCTAACAATACCGACATTCTAGGGGTCTGAACAGCTTTTTCCTAAAATGAGAATTGCTGTTTTGTTGAAGAACAGCTTGACGAATTACACTTGTTAAAGTACTGTAAGAAACAAAATGGGGCTATAGCGCAGTTGGTAGCGCATCTCAATGGCATTGAGAGGGTCAGCGGTTCAAATCCGCTTAGCTCCATCCCCTGAAAATGTAGATCCTGAAAATGTAGTGTGATTTAAGGCATCCGTTTGCCGCTGTGGCAGAAGGATGCCTTATTCCGAATGCGGCAGAAGGATGCCTTATTATCAATCAGCGTGAGTCCACGGGTTCTTCCACAACGCCAGATGTCTATCTTATTTCTTTAAGAAAGGGTTTTTCGTGCTTCCTGTAAAACCGCACGGACTTTCCTGTATCTAAGATGCCCCGGTTTGGCAAGATACTGAGATACACGCGCTTCCGAAGGATAGATACCTTGCTCATGAAGCTGAAGCACAATTTGTCGTACTTCCTCGCAACATTTGTTAACAGAATTCAAATAACGAACCCGTTCATATTGGCCATACTTGGCAGAAATGGCACGACATAAATCCTTGAAGTTTCGGTAAAGAGTTTCCCTGTAATAACCTAAGTCCTTAGCTGTTGCTTCAAGCGATGGTGGTGGAAGTTTATGATCTAGCAGCACTGCTTCTAGCTGCAAATGAACTTGGTCGAAATTGATTAATGTAATGTTACCTCTACGCTTTGTTTGAAGACAACTTTTGGGTAAAAGCCTCACTGAATCAGTGACTATTTCAATTACATTTTTGGTGAGCAATTCAAAGACCGAGATCTTAAACGAAAACATAGTTTTACAAGAGCATCTAACTGAGGTAGATTTTTCCCGTTGCACCAGAGCCACACAGTGTTTTTGGGAGACTGAATTAATCGAGCAAATTCGGCTACATTACCTTCACTAAATAATTTTACACAGTTACTTATGCCGTTAGCCACTCTCTCCTTGGGCACTTTAACTGCCAGACCAGGAGCGACCGCAATTAGCTCTCCAACAGCGTTTGCTGACCAAATGAGCCACTCTAACTCGGTTTCCGATAGCTCATTATCTTTGGAGGGTGTGGGGGATAAGTTCCCCAACCATTTTCCACATTTAGAACAATGCCCTACTCGCGCTCTCCAAGAAAGAGGCAGGTTAGGTTGATTGCAGTGAGGGCATATACTACATAGCACTTGTTGATGGATCGGGCAAACCCCTACTAAGTTAAGCGTCCAGAGTAAAGGCTCATATATTTCACAATGGTTAGTTCGCTGTTCCTCATAACATTTTGGGCACCAAGCTCTAGTAGAGCGTAACAATGCTCTTGATGGAAACACTTCAGACCAGGGTAGCAGGGTCAGCAGATGAAGCTTGTTATGAGCCGTTAAGCTACTTAGGGCTTGAGCTAAATCAGATGCCATCACACCTGTACCATTTAGCGCACAGGTATGTTTGTATATGGTATGTAAATTTGCACCTGCATATTGCTTTGCTAGGAGTGGTGCAATTTCTCTTTCCATCAGCACCCCTGGATAGACACTGTGGGACTCTGCCAAACGAGTAATGTGGCCTGTCAAACTTTCAACATAAGGTGTATCGATACCAGCTAAATCAAGATGGTACAGAGTGCTCCGCGAAGGAGTAATAAGTTGGCTCAGATCCCATAATTCGGACATGACGCGCTGAATCTTTGATCGGAATTTAATAATGCACCCAAAGTTTGATTGGTTAGTATTTCTCCTTAATCTTTATCTCTCCGATCATGCTTGTGCAGCACTAGGCTGATCCGACCCCCCAACAGGATCTCGCTGAGGATTACGTTGACCGGGACGAGGACTACCTCGTTTCGGTTGATTAGATTGTGCTGGCTGGCTAATAGGCAGGGTGGCTGCTGGCTGTAAATTCACAGTTTCTTCCCTCAGAACTTGTTCACCTGCCTCCGCTTCCTGACCAGGGTAAACGCATCAAAAACTTGAGTGAGAATCTGCATCAAACAGCGGGATGTTAGCTTTGAGAATTTGCAGCATAAACTGGTCGTCTAAGCCTGCTCGATAGCGTTTCATCGCCAAACTGCCCTT
>JAHHHL010000071.1 GCA_019359375.1 Lyngbya sp. HA4199-MV5 | reverse complement strand
ACTACTTTGACTTGTCCATTTTTAGTGTGCAATAACGTCTGTGCTCATCCGCTAGCAAGGTCTTTGGCTCGTTACTAATTCGTCTGTGTCGCTGTCGCGACTCGACGATATGCTTGACATCTAATAGACAATTTATGGAAACCATAACTGGTGCAGGTTTGGAGCCTGTACAAGCATCGTGCGCGCAAAAAATGACGGCTGGTTCGGACACGTCTCAGGACAGTCATGGGCGCAAGACTGGACTACTGGCGGACTTCCCTCGGACCTATACCTTTACCGAGTTAGCTGTCTTGCTATCAGTGCATGAATCGACTCTACGTAAGCGCTGGTGGGAGAAGTTGGAGCTGGCTTATCAACATTGCCCTGAAGCCCTCAGAGTTGAAGTTCGCACGACAAAAGCAGGCAGCCCAGTCTTTGAATTTAGTGAGTTTGGACTGCAAGTCTTTCAAGAGTTCAAAGCAGCAAATGAGGAAGGGTGTGGCGATCGCTATCTTCAAGCCGTGTCGTTGCAATATCCAGTTCCGACGGCACCAGTTTCTACACCTGATAATAATCCCCCTGTCACCGTTGAGGTCGGCAATCACCAGATTGTCCTCTCGCAGCCAGAGCTGCCACAGACCTATAGCCTGGAGTCGCTCCGCCAAAGCGAAGTGGTTGCGTTTGATGACCCACTGGCGATTGCCGCTCAGTTCCTTGAAACTGCCGATGCGCTGACTAAGGAAATGCAACGCGATATCCGAGTGCGCGAGCAGAAGTTGCAACAAACCCAGCAGGCAAAAGCCGCGATCGCCGAGAAAGCCACCGAATTCAAGCTAGAAGCGCGTCTCTATCGCGAACGGACAGAGATGCTGGCGACAGTGCAAAGCCAGGAGACGCAAAGCTTACAGCAGTCTCTAACCACACTGCAAAACCTGGGAAAGCCTCCAGCGGACGCCTGACGCGTTTGCTGCTGTCAATCATGCTCATGGTGCTTGCCTGGGCGCTCTTGAGAGCCTATACGCCGATAGCTGACCCGATTCCATTACCAACAGAAGCCAGCGCTCACCGTCCAAAGTAAACCGCTGGCTCTGGACTCCCAACCTTCCAATCAGGAGTAACTTCGATTATGACAAAACCTGTGTCTGGTGAAGGGCAGTACTTTATCCTCAACCCGGTGCCACCGCCCCAGCCGCCAAGCTCTAAAAGTTGGGGCTTACCGATCGCGTTAGGCTTGCTGGCGATTCCCTTGCTCATGTTCGGCTTTGGTTTCTCGCAACAGCAGCAATCAGCCACAACCGCTACAGCCAGTCCCACGGCTACACCTTCCGTCTCGCCGCTGCCGACCCCGTCACTAGCATCCCAGCAGGATGCTACCACAACAGCCAGAGACCTCTGCCACTTCGCCTTTAGAGCCTTCAGCGGTGACGACCGCTGCACCCGCTGCACCATCGTCTAGCGATCCGTCCACGCTCCCGATCGCCCACATCCAGAGTCCTGGCATGGTCGCTAACTTCCGCGCTGCGCCCAGTCTGCAGAGTCCCGTCTTAGGCGTGCTGATGCACGGTGACTTGGTAGAACTGTCGCTCGATCGCCGCGTCCAGCAAGACGGTGTGGTGTGGGTGCCCGTCCGGTGGCGCGGTCAGGCTGGCTGGCTGGCCAACACCTTTATCGATACTCGGAGGAGCGATGCAACACGACTCTAAAGCTTTGCCGCTGGCGACCCGAAACGAAGCCACGAAGCTGGCAGTCTGGGCGGACCAGTCTGGTACTCCTTATCTGATCAAGCAGCAACCAGACGGCAGTACCACCTTTACCCCACTCGAAACAGCGCTGGCGCAAGCGCAACTACCCACAAACACTGAGCGCGTCACTACCTACCGTGATCCGCTGAATACAGTGCTGCTTGGCCTTGCAGCAGTGCTAGGCGTTGTTTTGCTTGGTTACGGCATCGGTTTTCTGGCTGGGGCCTCTGGTCAGCGCGTCGTGATCATCCCCC
This sequence comes from Lyngbya sp. HA4199-MV5, assembly GCA_019359375.1. Classification (GTDB taxonomy): domain Bacteria; phylum Cyanobacteriota; class Cyanobacteriia; order Leptolyngbyales; family Leptolyngbyaceae; genus Stenomitos. The sequence goes on along the minus strand of JAHHHL010000071.1, from coordinate 26,318 downwards.
GCTCGCCTCTCTGCGACACCCACCGCAGCAGTTTTCTGTTCTGGTCTTCTGAAACCAAGGAGTGCAACTAATGTCCGCACCCAAAGCCAAGGGTTATAGCAGCAGCCCCAAAGGCATCCAATCCCACATCTTGCCCCATGCTGGAGCGCTCACAGAGCGAGCCACCCGCTACTTCGGCATCGACCTGGCGCGCTTACCGCAAATGAGCGATCACGAACTCGCTTTGTTTGCCGATCGCGCCACCGCCATGACCCGCCTGAAGGAGATTCTGCCGATTTTAGAGAAGCACTTCACCACGCTGATTGAAGGGCAAGTCGAGTATGAGCAGTTTGTGCAGCGCGTCTTAAAGCAAGTCGAGAAAGGCTCTAAGCAAATCGACAAGAGCCTGTTGGATGCGTGGCTGCTCTCGAAGGGTTACGATAAGCATCTGCAACTGCTGAACCAGAAAGCCGGACATGGGATGCAGAAGCTGGAAGCCGAATACCGTTCGGAGTATGACCTGAACCGCCTGGACTTCCAGAGCGCCATCAAACTGATTCACTTGCGGCACCAAAACCGCGCCAAAGCGATCGGGGAGAAAGTCCCCCAGGCACAACGTCAGCTGCAAGTACAGGAAGCGTTGCGACGGCAGGCTGAAACCCGCAAAGAACTGCTGACCTACGGCACCGCTGGCAAGCCTGGGAAGGGCTTCTGGCATGGTGTCAAAGACTTCTTTCGGGTGTGAGGTGAGCCATGTTTGACCCCTACGATTCACCCCTGCTGCTGCCACCGTCCGACGGCTACTACGAGCCTGAGGATGCATCAGAACCGGATCGCATTGATTACGCCCTCGAAGGTATCAGCCGCTTCATGGGGCTGTTTGCGCTAGGCATTGCCGTCACCTTGATTGCCCGGTGGCTAACAGCGCTCTTGCCGTTCTACTGGATTGGCGCGATCGCCTGCCTACTGGCTCTGGTGCTCCCGGCTTACCTGTCTCGCAGTGCCCGTCTGTTAGCCATCGCGATCGCTCTCACCGTCGCCATTTTTACGGGCTGGTTTGACCAGCTCGCCCATACCAGTCAACAGGTACAACAGCAAGTGCAGCAGCAGGTGCAGGAGGTCTTACGGTGAAAGACCCCTATTTGCCTCAGATTGTCGGACTCTTAGCTGCTGGCATGACCAGTACGGCGCTCGCAGTTAGTGGCTACCTGCATCAGCCGGAGACGGTTCGTTTCCTGGGCACCCAGCTCACCTATCAGGCGGCTTATCGCAAAATTCCACTGTCGTTGATGGGGACTGGGCTGTGCGTGTCCGCCTGGCTGCTCACGCAAACACGACGCAATTATCGCCGTCAGTACGAAGAGTGGGAACGCCAAACGCTGCTGAAGCAAGGGCAGCTGCAGGCGATCGCCCATCAGGCGGAGCTGGAAGGCTATCAACAGGTGGCTCAGTTACAGGCAGCCGAACGACTCTACCCCCAGATGGCACCGTATCTGTCAGATGTCCAAGATGCTGATTATCAGGACGTATCAGCGTCGCCACAGCCGCTGGCTACCTCGCCGCCCGTGGCAAAAACTGCTGCACCTGGTCAGCCATCTATGCCTGTAACACCCACGACTGATTCAACCGCTGACCCGACGGCTTACCTGCAAAACTTCTTGGAATATCCAGGGCTCTTGTTTGGTGGCATGGGTGCCGGGAAGAGTTGGACGGCGCGTTACCTGGTCATGCAGAAAGTGCGGGCGGGTCATCAGGTGATTTTGCTCGATCCGCACGCGGCTAATCACGAATGGAAAGGCATTCGCCATATCGGTGCCGGGATGGATTACCTCGCGATCGCCGAGTTCCTCCAGTGGTATCTCGACGAAATCGAACGCCGCTACCAGGAGTTCAACCGCTCGGGGCTAACCGAAGAAGACTGGCAGCAGTCGTTACGGCAGCAGCAGCGCATTACCAGTGTGGTGTCAGAAGAAATGACGAACTGGGCTGATCGGCTGCCCGGTGACATCGGCAGTAAGTTCTTCAAGTCCGCGATGAGCGATAGCCGCAAAGTGCTCATGCCACCGCTGTTTGTCGCCCACGATCGAACGTTGTCGGCGCTGGGAGATGCGAAAGGCATTGCCCGCTTACGCGATGCAGCGCTGCTGGAATTGGAGCTGATTCCCACCATTCACCCCACGACGCGCAAGCCGGTCTCCAGTGGCAAAGGCAAGTTAAAATTGCCAGGTCATGCGGAGTGGTTAGCGGTGGATCTGCCCCAGATTGATCGCAAAATCACTGACTTTACCCTCTGTCCATCACCGCCAAGTCAAACCCAGCAGCCACCTAAGCCACCACCACAAGCGCCACCATTTGATTTTCGTGCTCAGGTGAACAGCTGGTTACAGGATTGCTGGCAGGCAGACGCACCAGAGCCGGAACCCAAGGAAACGCCCAGTCAAGTGGAGGCGCTTCCCGCTGGTCAGCTCAAAAGCCTCGCGCTGTACCTCCGCAAGAAAGGGTCGATCGCAGTGCGGGACGTGCGGCAAAATTGGGGTCGCAATCAAGGCTTAAACGGGGAGCAGGTGCAGGCGTTGCTGCTGGAGTTAATGACCTTGCACCTGATCGAAACCTTCTCACCCCTTAACTCCAAGGCGGAATGGGTGCGCTGGTCTGAAACCTAGACCCAGCAGGAACTACATCCAGTGATGTGTGATGTCACAACGCTTACACATCACCCCAGACAGCAGCATTCACAACGCTGATACATCACCGCTTCGCGCTGCGACACATCACTGTTTAAGGAAGCCTATGTTCGCCAACATCAACCCTGCCATCGTTCAGATTCGACGCGATTTGAGAGGCAAATTACCGGATGAATGGCTGGAGGAAGTCATCTCAATTTTGGAATATCAATTGACGTATCAGACGCTGGACGAGCTGGCCACGAATGACCTCCTAAAGCTCAAACTGGGAGCGAGCTTGAGTCCGGTGCTAAAGCAGGTGTTGTCACAAGCGATCGCACCTGAAGTACAGTCAGTAGCTGTGTCGATCACACCGCTTCAAACCTCTCAATTCCCTTGGCAGTGAACCTTGCATGCTGAGGGGCGGGTAGCAATGGAGCAGTAATGGTGATAAATAAGTAGCCGTCCAGAACTCACGCTAAAACTGTTTCCTCTGGATGACGTTCCCGTAGCACTCGGATCAAAAACAGCACGAAAGCCTTTGCAGACGGCAGCAATCCTACCGCGAACTGGGAGCAAAGTATTTTGCCAACAGCGCTCCGAAGCTACTGCTAAACGACTAGTCAAATACTTAGAAACGCTGGGTTATCAAGTCTCTGTGCAACCCAAAGACACTGAAGCGTCAGCTTAACTATGGGGAATTTCCGGTCAGCATTTGTTGCTACAGATTAAGCTTCTATGGTTCGCTAATAGCGTGAATAGGGCGATAGCTGTCAAGTCCAGCGGCTAAATGCAAGGGAGCAGGAAGAATGGTTGTATCGAGGTAGTGAATCAGTCCGTAAAGACGTAAGCTGTGAACAAAACTCGCCCAATCGCTAAAGCAATCATTTTCTTGCAGCGTTAGGTTTAAGAAAACACCACGTGGGTTATACCCTTGAGCACGAGGTTTCGGCTTTTTAGTCCGTTTTACATTTTGCCCCTCCGTTTTCACTATTGACACTAACTTACTCTCCTGCAAAATACCGCCGCTGCGAGAAGTGGGACGTTGATTGCTGAGGTAATAATAACCACACTCAGAACCATAGGAAGAAGGATAAAACGCTCCCCCTGTATGTCCAGCCAGTTCACCACTCTCACTAAGTGCCCTATACAGAGGGACTTGCGAAGTGCTGGGCGTGATTATTGACGCTACTCGGATATACGGATACTTATGAAGCGGAATAGAAGTTAACTTTTCACCCGCATTAAATGCCAAAGCATATTTTTGCCACTGTTTCTTCTGTAGAAAATCTAAGCCTTGACCATGAAGATTTCCAACATCAAAGCAGAATAAGGTTGGCTGCTTTGCTTCTTGAAATAAATTGTTAAACACCCACGATTGAATTGCAGCTTTATCTCGTTTAATTGATTGAAATATTTTCCCCACCGCCATTTGAGTCTGAAAGGTGTGTATGTCTAACCAGTCATTGCAGCCATATGCCTTAGCCGTGACTCCTGTTTCATCTATACAGACTGCAACTGGAAGATACTCAGTCTTTCCGCCAATATAAAACCGGATTAAGTAAACGCCCACGCTTGCGACGTTAGGCGGAAAATTTTCGGCTGTAAAACTTGGATACACATAAGCACCTGCCATCGATAAACCCGCAAGCAGAGTAGCTTCAACTCGGTGGGCGAAATTACTTTTAAGAGAGGGTGCTTTGAAAAACTTGTCTTCAGCCTCATATGCCTCCTTCTCATCTAATCGGTGGGCAAGTTCCTCATTTAATACATCTGTAGTGAGAAAATCTTTAGTATCATCTTCAGCTTTTGGCTCAAAGTGATCAGTAACGCTGCTTAAGAACGCTAGAGCAGGGCGAAAGCATGGCTTAGGGTCTTTCTTCTGATTCTGCCAAAATAGTTTTTTTGGTAAGATTTCGACTAGAGTAAGAGTTTTCTGATCTGGAGGTGAGAGTGCCAGGACTTGTTGAAACTTGCGAATTCGATCGCCACACTCATTCTTCCAAGATATGCCAGGTAACTCTGCGCCTAAAGTACCGAGATCATGAATTTCTAAATTTGTGATGCCGTACTTTTTAGCTAATGGAGTAATCAAATCTTTCGCTTCCTGGCTCTGTGCCAGCAAAATTAGCCTCAAGTTAGGCGGGATGTAAAATGGGGGAGTTGCTGACACCGAGGCAAAGTGAGATCTAATAAATTTTTCGACTTTGCCGTAAGCAAATCGTGTCTGCTTTATCGCCTTTTCATTAGAGCACCGAACGTAAGGCTCCGATAGAGAGAATTTTGTACCTAGAACTTGCTGAAACCGCTCGATGCAAGCCTGTTGAAACATTACGTTATCTATAGGAAAAAAGCCTGGATTCATATCGTGGGAAGTTGACATCTGATTGTTGTAGACAACTGCCCATGAAAGCTCACCGTTCCTGTAAGGGTTTGCAATCACATCTTTTGTAGTGAAGCGAACGCGATACTTAAGCTCTTGCAAAAGGTGAACTAGGTTATTCTCAAACTCAAGTCCCTTCTCTTTACCCATGTATCGTAGTTTACAAGCGGCAAACCGATTTGTATCTACAGGTTTAATACAAACACTAGTTGCAGAAGGAAGATAGCGCAACGGCCAGTTTATCCATCGCCTGATCCCAGCGTCACACACGAGGTAAGGAGCCCCACCTGTGTCATAATGCAGCGCAAATTTTAAGCAATGTGAGTAGTAATGAACAACTTCTTCCTGCTGATTACTCCCCTTCTTTTTCCGAGATCGTGCAATTGGAGTCGGCGGCCAGCTAATCGCTTCATTAATTCCGTTACCATCTAAAGCACTTTCATAAAAGATGACTTCTTCAGCCATACTTCCAGTGAAGGGATGAATCAATGGAAATGAACTGGATGCCACAGCGGAGGCACAAAGGTAAGGAAGCAAGCTATAGAAAATTTCATCAATTTCTAACTTTCCATCAACCGTTTGCCAGATTGGGTCTGGCAAGGACACTGGCTCAATCTGTAGGTCATTACCAGAAATTGCATGAATTTGGGCAATATCTTCAGCAGTTAGAAAATCAGAATTCTCAAACGAAAGCCTGAGCCATACTTTAACAGTATCAGCAATATCTTGAGTAGAAATTTGGTCGGTTTTAGAGTAAAGCCACTTTACATCTGAGCTTAGTTTGAATGCTCCTTTTTTGAAGAAGAGAATGTCGCCAACCAGCAGTTGAAGGATGGGATTTAATGCCTCAACAGGTGGTAAAACATCGTTTTTGCCCAACTTATGCCGTTGCAATCGGCTAAAGAGTTCCTTCCAGTGCTGAGGAACTGCGAGAGCATACAAATTGAATGGTAAAACCAGCCGATTCGGCACTGTCAGAGCCATTAATTGAATGCGGTTATAAATCATCAATTTTCTCCAAAGCACGGTAGAAGGGATCGTAAAGTGACCGAACCAATGCCAAGTCACGAGCATCGTAGCTAGTTCTTGCCTTTGATAGGTAAGGGCGAAGAACGTATTCAAATCCTTTCAGTAACGACTCTTGGGCTGTTTCAGGCTTCCCTACAGCAAGGTTTGGAGCCCAAGCAGCGTCAACAAATCGAATCAGAGTTGGCTGGTTTCCACGAATGGTGCGTGCGATCGCCTGCCAAGTTAGTACCATCTGAGTCCAGATGAGCCCTTCCCTAACCTCCTTGGGCATTCCTCGGTATGAATACTGCAAAACTGTGTCAAGGTTTTTCAGGAAAATGCTATATCCCTCACTACGCCAAGATTCACACGCATTTCGCAGACCTTCCTCACGTTCTCCAGCGATCGCTTTTCTCTCTTCGCAAAGCGCTAATCGGAATTTGTAATCGAGGTCATCAGAAGCAGGATGAGGACGCACTAAAAAATACGCGCCGCCGAATGCACTCAACCCTTGATCATTCAAAATATTCTTCCCGCGTCCAATTGCCGCAATGGGTGCGATCAGAATGGCCCGATTCGTGTTAGCAAAGTTTTCAATATTGCCACGAGCGATCAATGATTCATCCACATCTTCTAGCGGTGAGCGAGCAGTCAAAGCCGCTACACGGTGGCTCCAGTCTCGGCTCGTATCAAGTGTTAATACTGCATTATGAACGAACTCGACCTGTTCATAGCTATTGACGTACCAGATGAGACGCTGACGACCTACTGGTAGAGTATCGAAATCACGTTGTAGAACGTCCGTTTGCCGAAGCAGCGATCGTACAACTTGCAGTAGAGAGTCTTCTTTATTTTCAACGCCAGAAACTCGAACTGGCTTACCATCGGGCCAATAGCACGGAGAGAAGTAGAAGTTACTTTGCGCGATCGCTTCCACAGCCTGATGTTCTTTAGGACGCAGTAAATAATCGACCGGAAGATCAACATGGTAGATTGGACTTTGTCCAGCCCAGCTTGTACCGCTCAGTAGTAAGCTGTGCGCGCCTTGAGTTCCTTCATTAGCAAACACTTGAGAGAAGTTTTCCAAAAGCCAGCGCCCCTGACCAAGTGCTTGGAAATACCAAAGCGTTAGCTGATCCTGCTGCTGCTCAAGCTTGAACCCACAAACTAAGCCAGATGCTAATCCTGGAGTAAGTCCATAGAAGTCACGAGGAATTCGGTTAAAGAAAACAATTTCATCAGCACCGTCTGTCTGCTCCGTAAGTCCATAAGCGGTTTTGACTGCCTGTTGAAAGAACGAGACAAAAAGTACAAGCTTTAGAAATAGGGCAAATCGACAACTTAAACCCCATTTGTCCTCAACTGCCTTCAACCAACCCCTCTGCGTAAGTTCCTTTTCGATATTAGCAATTGTTGCCTGCTGTTCCTGCCAATTCTCATTCGCTAATCGCATTGCGTATTCGGCTAGCCAAGAACTTTTCCAATCCCCCAATAAAAACTCAGCCAACTCTTGGTAAACAGGATTTTTGTCAAGGATAAAGGTGTTTGACTCAGTATCAATGCCTTCTGCTTTGGCAATCTCCAAAACAAAGCTTCTTGCCAAAAAAGAGCAGGTAAAAAAATTCTCCGCTAACCATTCACTTTCATTAGGCGAAACCTGCAGCTGTGTACAGATGTTGTCAACGAGCGCATCCGCATTTTGTAAAGCATGATTAAACTGACCAAAAATAATCTGGCGCAAATCACTCCTAGAGTTGCGAAGCTTTTGCGATCGTGTCCAGGTTACAATTTGATCAAGAAACCCATTACTACCTCGTGCAATGAGTTTGATTGCTGGAAGAAACGTTGAGTCTAAGTTAGCCTGAGTTTTATCACACTCATCAAAGAACACTACACTGCATATGCGGTACATCAATTCATAGTAGGTAATTGATTGTGGACTGACATGAGGTAATGGGCGTGTAAATATGGCAGCAGCGGTCGTCGTTAAAATGACATCTGCATCCGCGATCTGATTAACATCTCGATGTCTAGGACACTGTCCAATCAAAGGGCAAATTCGTTCACCTTCGTCATTCTGGTCGTCACTTTCTTTGTCTATAACCTTCTTCAAATCAAAGCATGGGGGTGAAGCTGGAATAGAAGGATAAAAGTAATGGCTGAGCGGACAGGCCGTAGATAAATGTTCAAAGCCGTCTATCCCCCCATCAACGCTATGCCAATTCTCTAAGTGCGATCTTCGATTGCGCTGTCCCATAACGACTGAAACTCGCAACCCAGCCTTTTTTAGCAAACTTGCCATTCTGAGGCAAGTTACGACTTCGCCCAACACGACACCTACCCGATTTCCTTTTTGCACTAACACAGTAGTCAAAATTTCCATCAGGGTAGATTTGCCAGCATTAAGTAACCCAACCATGTGCTTAACGCCGTCGAACACAATTTCGTCAGTTGCTGCAAACCCCATCTCTTGAAAGTGTTCAAGGAAGATGTTGTTTAAACGGTTGGTATAGTTACTACCGCACCTTTCCTCTAAAAACTGCGCGGCTTTCTCCATCTCCTTCCGAGTCACAGAGATCGGTCTAATATTTTCTCTGTGTAGTGATATTACCTTACCTGGATGTACTGGAAAATCTTGGGGAATTTTAACGCTGTAGGTGGTTTCTTCAAACTTAAACTGGTATTCCTTGCCGGGTGCAGCATACTTAACTGTCCGATTACGGTACTTCAACTTATTACCCAGCAAATCTTCAAAACGTTCAAACCGATTTCCCCAGATTGAGGGCATTGGCTTTCTAGAAAATCGGTAGGCATTATCAACCTCATAAGCCCGATATCTTGATGGAATTTGCCGATAAACTCGCACTAACTGCTCCGCAATATCCTCATTTGTAATGTAAGGGAGCAATTGCCTTAAATTGAATAAGGTACGTTTTGCTTCGGCTGTATCCAAAAGCAAATTTAATTTTGGAAATAAATAAAATCGACTCGAAATGAGCAACCATGCAGAAGTTGCTGTATCCAGCTCAGTTTGTACACCCAATCGTTCAACTGCAAACAAACAAAGCTCTACATCAAGCAGTGCTTCAATCTGATCTTTGTGTAGATTTGCTTGCTTCTGTAAGGTCTGTGAAGCCGATGATCGCCAGCCCCTAGTTTCTCTCACGCTCTACCTTCCTTTCCCTTCTTTGTTTGAGGAGTCTCTTCAAATGGGAAGCCAACTTTCTTCTTTGCTAAAGCAAAAATAGCATCGTCAAACATAGGCTTAATGTTCGGCCAACGCCATCGGGTTTTGAGTTCTTTGAGATAAGCAGGCCGGTCTCGCTTCCGTTCGTTTGGAACTACGATGTAGGCTAAATCCCAAGGCGGAGTGCAGGGAATGGGTTCGTCGCCTAAACGCTTTACCAGTAAGTAGGGATTTGAATAATCTTTCAGGTCGATCGCCCAGACCTCACCATCAGAAAATGTGACTCGTAAATCGTAGCAATCGCAAGACGGGTAAAGCTCAACTTCAAGACCTAGCTCCATAAATCTTTCATAGAGCCGAACTTCTGCACGCCCAGGGTAGAACCAGAAACGTTCAATCCCCCGCCTGAGTTTAAGAACAGCTTGAGGTAACTTGATTTTCCGCTTCAGCCTACGCCCAAGTGGACAGCGATTACAGTCAGGGTTGGCAATGACTTGCTCATAAGCTACAGACGTTAGTGCGTGGCAGTAAGGACAGGCATAAAAATTTTCTTGCCATTGGTAACAGCTGGGTGCCGGCTCATAACACTCTTCCAGTAAGTCAGCTAATCCAACTCCAAGTCCAAAAAGACCTTTAGCTTCTAAAAACTCTTGATCCGATAAGACGGGATGCTCGATGATAAATCTTCGGAATTTAGTGTAGAGTTGCACACCCTGAGAATGGGACCGACAACGCTGAAGTAGTGCAGATGCGACTCTGGATTGCTCCTGAGACAACACACTTCCACCAAATGCTTCCGCCAATTCAATTGCAAGCTCGGTTGGCTCCCCTAGAAAAAGTAGTGTGTTGTCTAAGTCAACTTCAGCATCAACCTCCACTCCCCACTCTCCAAATGGTCTTTCACACCAGTGCTGATAAAACTCTGGAAGGTTAGATGGTACTTGCTCTGTTTCTTCACTCAACAAGAAGCTCAAAACTACTCTGTCATAACCTGATTGCAGGTTATGAGGATATGGATATAACTGCCCCTGTCGCTGCGAAACCTGGATTAGCCCAGCAGAAATTTGCTCAAGAACGGGCATAGATAGCTTTACTGCCATTTACTACCTCAAAAACTTTGATTTTTATAGTTGTAACTATAGCTCAGAAATCTAATATCGCAACTTATTGATTTTTTAGAGCTAAAGCAGGAAAACTGAGTAGAAAAGCGTTGCTTGCGTAATGACCGAGATTAAAGGGTGAAACAAGTACAGGAGTCGCGCTACTAGTACACTCCCTTCTCACGATTTTCTGCTCGACTACTCACTGCCCCTCTTCCTTGCTAGCTCTGATCGGGCTATAAAAGTTTCACTAAAGAAAAGCAGATGGCTGAATTTAACGCCTCCGTTCATCAGCTTGGCTTAACATTTAATTCCCCTTTCCCTCCAGGCATGTTTATAACTGTCACAAGCTACAAAACCCTTACCCAGCAGCGTTTTTTTCCTCACCCCTCCTTGCACTTCTGCCAAGTGTGCAACTAACCCAAGAGGAAAGAAAGGGGTTCAAAGCTTATGAACACTAGGTTTTCAGTTTTGGCTAAGTCCACCTGTGGAGGCTCTGGACTATGTTTGGACTAAACCCCTCTACTGTGACAGTCACTCAAGGCAGCGCTTGTGCCAGTTGCGTGAGTGCGGTGAATCTGTGGGCGAATCAGGTTTGCTTATGAGTCAGTCATCTCTGTTGATGAAAATTCGGAATTTCGCCAATACGAAAATCTGAATTTTCGGCATTTCAATAATACGGATTACCAGCAAGTCGAAAATAGACAAAGGTGCCAATTCGCCTTACAGTGCTGGCATTAGAGGAAGGGAGCCTATGCTTGTAACTTGTACTAGCGCTAAAGGTGGAGTAGGTAAAACCACATCGTCTATTCATATCGCTGCTTTGCTTGCCAGCAGCAACCCGACGCTGCTGATCGATGGCGATCCGAATCATTCCGCTTTGCGCTGGTCAAAACGTGGGAATCTACCTTTCCAGGTAGTAGACCTGATGAGCGCTGCGAAACATACACGCAATTTTGAGCACATTGTGTTTGATACGCCAGCTCGTCCTAACCAGGAGGATCTTGAAGCATTGGTGGATGGCTGTGATTTGTTGATTATTCCAACCACTCCAGACATTCTCAGCATTGATGCAACCTTGGAGACGGTGGATCTGTTGGAGACTTTGAAGTGCGATCGCTATCGAATCCTCCTCACCATCGTTCCCGCTGGTCGCAAAACAGGGGAGCAGACCAGAGATGCTCTGGCAGAGTTACCGCTGTTTAAGCAGTCAATCAGGCAGTACGCAGCCTACGAAAAGGCAGCCCTGGCAGGTCTGCTCGTTTATGAGGTCAAGGATCGGAACGCTCGCATCGCCTGGAGCGACTACCAGCGCTTAGGTAAGGAGATTTTGCCATGAAGGATAATCCCTTTGCAAAAGCAGTAAAAGAGCACAAGAAATCTGTAGACGAGACAGAGCCTACTGTTGCTCCATTAGAAGCAAGTGAACCCGTCACACTGCCCAAAGAACCTATAGCCATAGAGCCAGAAAGGAAGCGCGGGAGACCTGCAACGGGGAAGCGATCAAATGATGCTTGGATTGGGCGAACTTACTATGTGAAGCGCGAAACCGACCTAGACGTAGAGGATGAGCTGCTGAAATTGAAGCGATCGGGTGTGGGCGTTGATAAATCCGAATTGGTAGATTTGCTGCTTGGCGCTTGGGTGAAATGGCAGCAAGGTGAAAATATAGAAATTCGACTTTCCGAAATTACGCCAAGGCGAAAAGGTGGGAAATAATTTTCAGCTTCAGTATGCGTCGAATATTACTTGCGAAGCCTTTTGAGGCGGGGATATACAGTAGCAATCCGAATTGGTAGATTTGCTGCTTGGCGCTTGGGTGAAATGGCAGCAAGATGAAAATATAGAAATTCGACTTTCCGAAATTACGCCAAGGCGAAAAAGCAGAAGTAAAAAGCCCTCGTCAGAGGGCTACTCAGATATTGATGAGGCGGTTTCATTAAAAATTAATTCTGCTCTTGTTGGGGTAAAGGTAGCGAAGCTGCAACGAAGTGCCACGCAACGGCTATAAGCCTTGCTGGAAGACCATTCTAGAAAAATTTTCACTTCTAAGCCGCATCTAATTTTAGCCGCTGATTCATGTCCAACTCAAAGGTGCCATACGGATTGATGTGCTCCCAGATCAAGGGAGTCAATGCCCGCAAGTCTTCTGGAGACATCCGCTTCATCCAACCTGGTTCTGCTAATACCTGCTGAATCATCAAGGTGTTGATGTAGACCAAACAAATCTGCAACAAATGCAACGCCAGGACGGATAGCTCCTGCTCATCCAGCCGATTAGTGGCAATCTCGCTGTTTTTGCCGTAGAAGATGAACCCGTTTGCCCCATTCCACTGCTCCACCACGTTTAACCCTTCATGCACCTCCCGGCGGAGTTCTTCAGAGTGGAGATAGCGGCATAAGAAAATCGTCCGAATCGCTTTCCCCAGTTCTATCAATGCCAGATGGGTCGGATGGAGGGGAGAAGTCGCTCGGTTAAAGCGACGCAGGATCGCTTCTACTTCTGCCGTTCCCAACCGTAGGGCAGTGGCATACTTGACCATCTGGTCATACTGCTGCCGAATGCGGTCCCAATCAATCGCTCTGGTTGCCAATATGGCTTGCAAATTGGGGTAGTTCTGCCGTTGCCCGGACTGAGGTAGAGATAATCGTTGTGCCCCAATGCGACGAATTCGGGGCATTAGTTCAAACCCCAGCAGGCGGCAAAAAGCAAATGCCACTTCACTCTGTCCGTGGGTGTCTACATAGTTCTTCTGCACAGGCATATCCGTGCAATGCCGCAGTAGCCCTTCAATCATGGCAGCCGCTTCTGAGGACGAACAGGTCTTGAGTTGCGAATAAATGCAGGCAGATTTCTTCTCCACATGCCAGTAGATCATGACCCCGCGCCCCCCATAGCGAATATGCCATTCAGTCATGAGATTTTGGTCCCAGGAACCAAACTTTTTGGCATCTGAAGCACAGGTGGTTGTCCCCTCTCCCCAGATCACTTCTCTGCGGCTAGCAAAGATCGCATTGGCGACCTGAGCAATGGCACGACGCAGATCCTCTTTGTTAATGAAATGCTTTTTGATGTAACGCAGATCGTCGTAGCGGTCGCGCTCCATACCGCCACAAACCCGTTTGAGTCCGGTATTGGTGCCCAGGGCATAAAGGCACAGCAGCAACCGTCGCTGAATCATTTGAGGGTCGAGCATTTCTCGCGAGGCAGTGGTTTTGAATTGCTGCGTGAAGTGGACTCGCAGGTCTGCTTCTTTGAGCACATCGAGCAAACTGGTCATGGTCCAGCGCCCGTTGATTTCTCCTTTCAAGTAACGGAGATTATAGGGTTCTACCTGTTTCTCCAAGGGAGTCACTGAGATCCAATTGTTTCCCTGGCGTTTGATGATCCGCACCGCTGAATTTTTGGGTAATCCTTGATCCAGCAATGTCAACGCTTGCGTCATTTCCGCTTGCAGTTGGGTGATGAAAGCTTCCGCATCCAGGGGTTGCTTGAGTGCCTGATAGTACACCTCTCGGTTTTGGTCAAAGTCCTGGGGTAAATCAGATTCTGGATTACCATACCGCTTCGCCCCAATCACCCAAATCTCCTTGGAGCGCAGCTTGTCTCGTAATGCTTGCAAGACGCAGATTTCGTAATTGACGCGATTGATGCGCTCTTTGCCTTCACTATCGGTTTCTACCATCAGTTCGCGCCAACCACTTTTGAGCACTCCTTTGACGTAAAGTTGTTCTTCGCTGGCATAGTAACGCTGAGTGCTCTCTTGATATTTCTTCAGCAGTTCCAGCGCTTGAACAACCGGGCGGTGAACTTCATTGTTAGAACGAAACCCCAATGTTTCTAAAATTTTGGGTACCATGCGTCGGTAGTGATGCAGATAGGAAGATCGCATCACCGTGTACACCTTCTGGTCATAGGTTGTACTGGCATGATATTCCTGAACGACTGCTTTGAGGGTTGTAGGCGTGGCAACCGGATAAACAACCTCTTTGACACTCTCGTCTGGATGTTCCAGGGTGGCAGTGGCGATCTGGTAGAGCAAATGCGGTTTGTTATCGACCCGCTTGAAGTCATCGAGCAACTGTTTGGCTACACGCCGTTCTGCATTGATGCCAATGCGATGCACGATCTGTACTAACAATTCCACCAGGTTGTCGCTAATCTCCTGACTGCGTTGCCAGCAGAAGGCAGCAATCAGGGTATAGCGAATCGCCTTTGGATGTCGTCTGAGATCGCGGGGAGTTTCAGCAGCAGCGCGACGACGGTAGTACCCAACCACTTTGGGTGGAGTCGCGTCAAACAAATTCACAGGCATGCCCAATTGGCGAATGTGGTTCAGCTTGTCAATTTCCTTGAACAGGCTTTCCAGCCCTACCCGTCCTGGATCGCTCTTGAGCAAACTGAACACGGACTGTTTGAACTGGATCGCCTCCTCTTCAGGCTCACTCACTTCTGTCTTTAACAACTCATCCATCTTGCTTCGGGTGTCAGCCGACAGTTGTTGCAGCAGACAATCACAAAAGCTGGCTTCGGTTGTACGAATCGCAGAACCAATCAACCGCTTCACTTGTTTGGGGCTGGGAGGCTCCAGTTTCAGTTCTCGAAAACGTTGATAAACGGTGGCTTCAAGGTGTGATTCTTGTCGGTCATAGACCAGAACCTGTTGAGACAACCAATCTTTCATGGCTTCGGCATCTTTCAAGGTGGACTCTTGAAAGCCGAAGCATTCTCGAATTTCAATGCGATGACGAGCGCCGCTGCGTCCTTGATGGTTGTAGTCTTGTAGCAGTCTGGGCGAGAGGTCGAGTTGGGCTGCCAGGTAGGAAACGACTACTTTGGGAATCTCTTGACGACTGCGAGGAAAACGAGCTTCATGTTGAAAGAATTTAAGCCACACAGCAAACCCCAATTGGTTTTCCCCCACTTTCGGCTCCAGTAATCCTATTTCATCAGGCAGCAGCGTGAATTGTTCAACCAACTCTTCAGGTGTCCACTGCCGCTTCATCGTCGATACCCCTCACATGATTGATTTAGGCGATAGTGTATCGGCAGATTTGCTCAGTCCTGGAAAAGTAAATAAACTTACCAACTTTCGCTTGTTTATGGGCAAGTTTGCGAAACTGAATTCAGGCAGGAGTGGAAGTTCAGCCGTTTCGTTTGCAGGTGTCCGTCCATCATTTTCGGGCAAGTTTTGATCATGCCATCGCCTCCACCCCCTAAAACGCCTAATTACCAGGTGCGAACCCGTGAGCATTTGCTGCCCCAGGAAGTTGAGGCAATGCTCAAAGCGGCTAGAAACGCGGGACGACATGGTCATCGAGATGCAACCTTGATCTTGATCGCTTATCGTCATGGCTTGCGGGTTTCTGAATTGGTGGCGCTGCGCTGGGACCAAGTAGATTTCAACGGTGGCACGATTTACATCAACCGTTTGAAGCAAGGAGTTAGTTCTGTTCATCCACTCCGAGGACCGGAGTTGCGATCTCTGCGGCAATCGCAACGAGACTATCCAGATTCCCCGTATTTATTCGTTTCGGAACGAGGAGCCGCAATGGTAGCAGACACTGCCAGAGGCATTATTGAACGGGCTGGGCAACGAGCAGGGATTCCCTTTCCAGTTCATCCGCATATGTTGCGTCATGCTTGTGGGTTCTACCTCGCGTCCAAAGGACACGATACCAGAGCAATCCAAGCTTATCTGGGGCACAAAAACATCCAGCACACCGTGCGTTATACCGAATTAGCACCCGGTCGCTTCAAGGACTTCTGGTTGGATTGAAAAGTAGAAAACTTTTCTGGAATCCTTACTGCTATTAAGTTCTAGCCGTCGCGTGGCACTTCGTTGCAGCTTCGCTACCTTTACCCCACTTAGGCTCAACTTGCCAATCTGCCCAAAAGCCAAACTGGCTCAGCGACTCATCGTGGAAACTAGAGCCGATCGATTTTTCGGGGACGACAATGAGCACTTGCTTGAGTCCCTGATTTGCCAGTTTGTCGAGGGCGATGAACATGAGCGCCCGACTCTTACCGGAAGCTGGAGGCGATTTGATCAGGAGATATTGTTCGCCGCGCTTTTGGTAGGCACGTTCCTGCATCGGGCGCATACCGAGAGCATTCGGTTGTGTAGAAGTTCCATCTTGAGCGTAGGTGACGGAAACGGAGGGGACAGTGATCGGATTGCTCATGGGTTGGAACCACTTGTTTTGCGTTTGACGAACTGTTTCGACGAACCCTGCCGAGCAGTCATTTTGGTATAAAGCTCGAAGAGTTTTTCTAGTCGCTCGGTGTCGTTTTTGAAGCGGCGACCGATGTAGATGCGTTCGAGCACTTCGTCGTTGCGATCGTGGGCTTCCCTGACCAAGGGGAACTCGGTATCCATGCGGTCGGGGTCGTACATATCGGCGATCGTAGCCGGGAAATAGTGTTCCCGCGCTAGAAGGATGTCTTCCGCACAGTGGGTAAGGTCGGCTTTGTTTTGCTCGGTGAGTGTGGGGACGGGGAAGGTATTCCAGCCGAGGGTGTTGGAGTAGCGAAAGTCTGTTTTGAGTTTGCCGCAGACGGTGGCGATCCAGACCAGGTGTAAGCGTGAGGCGATCAGCGCCATGTTCCAGAGGGGTGCATCGTAGAGAGCGAAGGCGAGGTTAGTTACTGTGGATCTAGCATCAATTAATCCGACTGGAAGATAAGCCCGACTTTCAGATGAAACGCAGGGCATCGAAATCGTTTGCTTTTTCCCGATGTTCATCTCACGCATCTGGTGTGCTCGTACAGCCATTTCGTTCGCGCTCTTGTCGCTACTTGCGAGCCGCATAATTCGCACCTCTTCAATACGCTGTCGGATTGTCCCGATAGTTAATGCTTCGTCTAGATCTACATCGTCAATCCATAGGCAATAGCGAGACAAACCCCGAATAAATTCGGCTGATCCATAAATCCGCCGGATAAATCTTTCACGTTGTTCTTTGCTAAGACCAAGAGAGTCCACCTCATTAGTAGAAAGTAGCAAGTTCCCACCGTCATAGGGCATATTGCCTCTTAACATTTCGGTCTTATTGGATAAAGGTTCTGCTTGCTTTGCAATCTGAACATTAGAGCTTGCTACCAGATAGGCGTTTATATTGTCAGCCTCTTTCGCGATCGTCTCACCGTTGTCCTCAACGGAAATCAAATGCCGAACTTTGCTAGCGTGGTTAGAAATCCCAACAATCACCACCGTTACACCAGCGTTATGACTCGCCAGATTTGCCCACTTGAATGATGTGTGAGCAAAAGCAATCTCGTGTCCTGTTTCAAAAATCAGCGGCCAGAGAATCGGTACCTGCTGCCCCTGACAGATTGAGTTTGTAGACACAAAAGCAGCAGCAGATTTTGTCTGCGTCCCGTAATCCGCCGCCTTCATAAACCAGCCCGACACATAATCGAGTGACTTCCACAACTTAGTGCGTCCATCGAAAATGTGTTTTAGATCGTCCTTTTGCTCGTTTGATTGCCAGGTCGATCCAAGATAGGGCGGATTCCCACAGATATACGTCTCCCCGCCCTCATTCTCAAAATCGATCTCTGCCTGATCATGCACCGTGCTAAATAAATCCTCGCCCTGCACCTTCACATCCGTTCCTGTGGGCGGGCAGAGACTCAACCAATTCAGCCGTAGGGCATTGCCGCAGGTAATCCAGTTATCGTCCTTCAGCGGCAAAAACTCCAACAGCGCCAGTTGCGACCCTCGATACAGCACATCGCACTGATATTCTGCAATGATCAGCGCCAGGCGGGCAACCTCAGCGGAGAAGTGGCGCAGTTCGATGCCCCGGAAATTGGTCAATGGGATGTCGGAGCGGCGATCCGGCTCCCCCCGGCGACGGTTAATCTCCGCCTCAATAGCGCGCATTTCCTTGTAAGCGATGACGAGAAAATTGCCAGAGCCGCAGGCGGGATCGAAAACACGGATGCGAGCCATGCGTTGGCGCAGATTTAGCAGCTTGCGGGCGTTATCCTCTGCTGCCTCTAGTTGGGCGCGCAAGTCATCCAAAAACAGCGGATTCAGCACCTTAAGGATATTGGGCACACTGGTATAGTGCATCCCCAGCGCACCCCGCTCTTCATCATCCGCCACCGCCTGAATCATCGAGCCGAAAATGTCGGGATTAATCTTCGTCCAGTCGAGATTGCCAACGTGCAGCAGGTACGATCGGGCAATTTTGCTAAAGCGAGGCACCTCCACGCCGCCAGAAAAAAGCCCCCCATTCACGTAGGGAAAAACATCAGCCCAATTTCGGATCTGAACCACTTCCCGCTCTTTGAGCGGCGTACACATCGCCCGGAACAACTCAGATAGCACCTCGTGCGTGTTCGAGGCATCGCTTGCGCTCATCTGTGCGACGGTAGCCGTGAAGAGTCCATTGCTGTGGAAGATATTCGTATCCTCCGCAAAGAAGCAGAAGATCAACCGCGCCATGAAGTGGTTCATCTCCTCCCGGCGATCTGCCGTGTCCCAGTCCGGGTTATCCTTCAGTAGTTCGATGTAGAGGCGGTTGAGACGACCAGTAGCCTTGATATCAAAGGCGTTTTCTCGAATCTGCCTGACCGTCGTAATGCCCGCCAGCGGGAGGAAAAACCCGAAGTGGTCGTGAAAGTCGAAGTAGTCGCAGGCGATCGTCTCGCCATCGACCAGGTTTTCCGCCTCAAAACTCTTACCATCAGTGGCAAGGATGAACTTAGCCTTATACCGAGCCGTCGCTGGGCTATCTCGCAAGGCCGTAAGGGTAGTTGTCACCTCGCCTTCTGGGCAAACCTTCAGATGGATATTGTTACGCTGGAGCACGCCACCAGGCAGGTCAGATTGATTCGAGCTACCGCTTTTGCTTTGGAGCTTCTTGATGGTCGTCAGCTTATTGCCGAAGGCTTCGAGGAAAGCAAAGGGGAAAGTCTCCGCGTCAAAGGGTGCTTCGGCAAGCCTAGAAACAGCTTCTTCGATTTCGACTGCATTCATACGCCGACCATAAACAGCTCAAGGGTTGCAATTATCGCCTCATAACGCAATTTTGGAATCTTACCTTGCTTTTCGGTTAGGGAGGTTGCGATCGCCCACCCTATCAAATGTCTAGCCAATCTAACTCAACAGATGGGGTAACCATAACTAGGTTCTTTGGATAACCCTTTTCACCGTAATAACAGCTTGCTCCTTCATGTTCAGTTTTTTGGTGAAGGATCAACTTTGATTGAAAATCTCTGCCATATCCCGTGAACCGTGCAGTACACGGATAACCTCGATGCCGTTTTCAATGGCTCGGTAGAACACTACATAGCTGCCGATCGGGAAACTCTGCAAACCAGCTAACAGTTCCTCTCGCCTTCTGCCCAAGCCTGGATTCTGAGCCAATGTTTGCAGTTTGCCCTCAATCCGGTCTAGGAACGCATCGGCACGATCGAAGCTGTCGTCTGCAATGTAATCCCAAAGATCCAGCAAGTCTAACTCAGCACGAGGGCGCTTAACGACGATCGCCATTACTGCGGTTGCCTCTGCCGACGGCGCTGCCGCGCTTTCTCCTTCACTGCTTGCATATTCAAGGGCGTTGCCTCTCCGCTATCCAGACCTGCTTGAATATCTTGCCGCAGTTCCTGCAACCGAATCTGCTGCAGTTGCTCCCGCTCCTTCATTAACCGGAGCCCCTCGCGAACCACCTCGCTGGCGGAGTAATAGAGCCCGCTGGAAACTTTCTCCTGAATGTAATGTTCCAACTCCGGTGTGAGAGACACATTCATGCCTGAGTCCTCGTGTAGCTTGAGTCTCTCTATTGTCACCTGAATAACAGAGAGTAACAAATATTGTTATTAACGATCACCACTGACTGCACGGCAATTTCAAGCTTTGTTCTTTTCTACTTGAGGAAGTGGCAGTAAGAGAGCGTAAAACACTGCTTTTTACACTTTGAAGTACTTATAACAGGCAAAATCGGCTAAATATGCTTGATATAAGACCATATAACGCTATGTTATACAGCGTTATACCAACGAAAGCCTCCAATGCCGCTAGTAAAGGGTTGTAGCGGCTTCCCTTGCCTCTGATCACCAAGCTGCTCCAACAAAAATTTGCCCAGGTTCAGTCTAGAGCCACCTGTACACCCCTGAGACAGTTTTCTCTTCGATGACTCTCTGTCTACCCAAAAGACTCTGAAGCACCGTGTCTATATTGAAGACAGGGTGAGGTCTTTGGCTTTTATTGTGTTGGAAGCGAGCTGCCGTAGTGCTTCAGAAGGCACAATCCCCTCTCTAATACAGGCAAGCGAGGTCGACTGTGATCAAAAATTGTTTTTCTGCTGAGGTTAGGATGAAAATAGTATCGGTACTTGTTGTGCTTGTGCCTTACGGAGCGGCAGTCCTGAAATCATGTTGAGCAGAGTCAATTTTTAACGTTTCTATGCCACTAAAATCTGTTCTCGATGCCTATGAGCAATTTAGTGACACTGCGGTTTGTCAGAGCAACCCCAGAGTGCTGCACAACTTGCGGACGGCCCTCAGACGTTATATCCTGCCAGTCTATGGCTTCAGTCCAGAGCAGCTCAAGCGACATCAATTGGAAGCGCGACTCGCCCAACTGCCGCTACCTCAATTTTTAGGCGATACGACCCGCTTGCTGGAGCAGCTTACCCATGAAACGTCTCAAAGCGCAGCCGCTCAGTCTGTAACTGAGAGCACGATCGCAAACTATCGCTCCGCCGTCACGCGCTTTTTAGACTGGCTGTATAGCCAGAGCGGGCATGCTGATACGGTTAGCAGCCAAGTGGGAGAGTATGCACCGCAAATCTATAGCGGTCAAACACTCACAAAGTCCCAGCAGGGCGGACAGACGCTTGCCGCTCTGCCCTATGCCTTAAAAGAGCAAGAGGTAACGGCTACCCTCCAACAACAGCTCCAACAGTTTGAGCGGTTCTGGGTAACTACTACAGTCTCAGGTCGCCACGAAAAGGTGCTCCAAGCCTCCACCTTGCAGCTCTACAAGACCAACATTCTCTGTTTTCTCGGCTGGCTGCAGCAGAAACAGGTAGACCCGTCATTACCACTGGAACTGGCAGCTATGACAGAGCCACTACTCCTGCAACAGTTCCTTGCCTGGGGGCAACAAGAACGTGGAAATAGCCCTGGTTGGGCACTGAACATCACTAAAGCAGCCTTGGCAGTGGCTCGATGGTTAGCGACCACCTCACCCCAAGCAGCACAGCACCTAGACAAGATTCAAGCCGAACTCCAGTCGCTTACGCGCAAAGACACTCGCCACTCAACGCTAAAAAACGAGTCGGACTCGTTGAGCTATGACGAAAGTCTCCAGGTCCTCGAGTATCTCAAAGCCTGCTGTGCACCCCGGCAAAAAACTGGTTTGCCGCGTTCGGATCTGGCGCTGATGAAAGCCTGGCAGCGGTATCTCATTGTCTCCTTGCTTGTCCATACTCCTGTACGGCAGAGTGAGCTGCGAGCCCTCAAGCGAGGGCAATCCTTCGTGCGCGATGCCCAGCATTACCGGGTTGTACTCAGTGGAAAAGCGAAAGCATACAAAGAATTTGCGCTACCCAACCACTTAACAGCAGATTTTGATTGTTGGTTTAGTCAGTTTTGGCCCAAGCTGCAAAGCACAGACAAGCGAGTGTTTGCCCGACCGGGCGCGAATAACCGACCGGAATGCTTGGGAGAGCCCTTGAGTGCGCGCGATATCTCTCACCTCGTCGCGTCAGCCGTTTACAAAGCCACAGCCGTTTTATTTGAGCAGCCCATACGCCCCACCACCCATTCCTTCAAAAACGCCACCTTTACCTATCTCGAGCAGCTTGGGCGCGCCGCACCAAGCAACTCTGTGATCAATACTAGAGGGCAAATTCCACAGCTGCCTTTACAACCAGAAACGGTATACCGATCGAAAGGTCAAATACCTGACCCAAAGCAAAGGCAGTCGCAGAGAACATCTCTGGAAACACTGCTCGAGCAGGCAGCCAGCACAGCCCCTGATTCAGTAGAGTAAGGCACACTAACGCTCCTGCAATCACGGCTGCAAAAGTAGGTTGCCTTTTCTTTTTAATGCACTATCATAGGAAAACTGTAGTACGAATGTTTTGCGCTCAAGAGACTGTCTACAGTGCCACTTCAACTAGGAGAAAGAGAATGAAGATCCAGGGACGGGGCCAAGCAAAAATTCTCCTGCCACACGAGCGGGAGTTGCTCTTTACTCAAGGCTTCACTTGTTGTAGAGATTTAGCCTTTAACAAGGCTTGTTATTATCTGGCTTGTCGCATTGACGAGTGTTGTCAGTTACGACTGCATGATGTCTTTCAGGGTGATGCCGTACGCGATGTCATTATCCTACGCAAGCAAACGACAAAGGGAAAGCAGGCAACCCGCGAAATTGCCACTCATCCCAAACTGGCTGCTGCTTTGGAGCAATACAGACGAGATGCTCAAGAACTGCTCAGTATCAAGCAAACGATCGGTGACTGGGATCCTCTCAGCGTGACCTATGCCCATAACGCTCGGCAGGGGGATTGTATTGTTTGTCCTGGGTGCAGCAGCGATCAAACCAGAAGAGTAGGGTTCTACCAGCGCGATCGAGACCATAAAGAACAGGTTCACGTCTGCAAAGCTTGCAAGCGTCGCTTTTTTGAAAAGACCGTACTGGGCGACCACCCAGACATCAGAGAAGCCATCATCCGGCTGGGCGTGTATTCTTCCCGCTCCTTCGGTTTCCTTGGTCTTAATCCTGCTAATCCCTATTTATTTCCAGGCTTTCAGGGCAATGGACACATCGGTACGATGCCGATGCAGATAGTGCTGAGGAAAGCTTGCCAGAAACTTGGCATCGTGGGTGTGTCTTCACATAGCTGGCGGCGCACCGTCTTGACCGAAATGTATAGACGTGGTGTGCCCTTGAAGGTTATTCAAGAAATCTCTGGACATAGGAGCCTAGCGGCACTTCAACTCTATTTGGAGGTCGATCCAGAGCAGGTAGAAGCGGCTGTGATCTCCTTACCCAGCCTTTTTACTGATCCTGAAATCGGCTTTCAAGCATGAGGATTGACGGTAACGGCTATGCGAGAGAGCTCACTCACGCTGAGATGCACGTGCTCCTGTATCAAGGCTTTAACAATGCTCGCGATCGTCTCTTATTTGCCCTCTGCTTTTACACGGCCTGCCGCATTTCCGAAGCGCGTCAGATGCACCTGATCGACGCATTTGTGGATGGTTGGCATTCCGATGTTGTCCGTAGTGCTATTCTGCTGCGGAAAGAGAACACGAAGGGCAAACAAGGAACCAGAACCATTCCGACTCATCCAGATTTAGCTCGGTTTCTGCAGGAGTATCGACGCGATGCCTTGCATCTGCTTGCACTGCAACAAGACTTTGGGCATTGGAACTATAGGAATTTGAATGAGGATGGGAAAATTGTTGCCCTTGCATCTATACAGTGTCCTCGCTGTGGTTCTACTAAAATCAAGCGTGATGGTCAAGAACAAGGTCATCAACGCTATGGCTGCAAAGAATGTCACTACCGTCCGCGCGAACATCACATCCTCAAAACAGACTCAAGCGCTCAAGCTCCTACCACAAGACTCTACGATCCACGTGGAGTCTTTGCTTCCACTAATTACGGCTTCCTTTTCGCTAATCCCAACAATCCGTTTCTGTTTCCAGGACTCAAGGGGCAAGGGTGCTTAAGTCTGGACGCCGCCTTAGAACGGTTTGAGTTTGCTTTCGAGCAGTCCGGGATCATCGGTGCTGGCAGTCATAGCGGCCGCCGTACCGCCTTGACCCGCATGCATCGAGAGGGGATTTTGCTGCGGGTGATTCAAGCGATCAGCGGTCACAAACAGTTGGAGAACCTGCAGACCTATTTGGAGGTGACGGCTAATGAGGTAAGCGCTGCTATCAATGTCTTAGATTAAGGAGGCAGTTACCAAAAATAAGCCAAGTTGTCAATATACTCATGAAATTCTTGCAAGTTGGAGACAAAGCCCCATCGCCTTCCCAGTAAGGGTTTCAATTTTGAAGGAAAAACTTATTAATTCTTAAGAGTTTTGTCACAAAATCAGTGGTGTCACACTAGAGCCGCTCTTGGTTTTTGTCTTTAACCACCATCTTCTGTGACATTGCTTGCAAGATTGATGCTGTGGCCTGTACTGTCACAAAATGGAGCTGAATTATGGGTCTTGCAAAACGTGGGGGAGCACGAGCCGGCGGCGGACGTCCTTCGCCTTGGCGGCATCACCCCACCCGAACCATTCGCATTCCGCAGCTGTTTGAAGCCATTCTGCTGGAGATTGCGCAGAATCTAGACCAGTCTTCTGAAGATGATCTGGTGATTAACCTCAAGACTCTAGCGATCACGAAGCAAACCAAAAAGGAGCAACTCAACCTACTGAAAATACCAATTTATAAACACTCATCTGCCAAAGTCGTCAGGCTAGAAGACCTAGCCAATGCTCTTCAAGCGCTTCTTCAGCAATAACTGTGCTAGCGCAGAAATTCCTATGCTATTGCATTTAAACAGGAATCGTTTAGTATCTTTCTTGAGAGTGTAGCTCTGTTACCACAGCTAGGAAGGTGCTGACCGAAAAACTACTGCGTTTTCTGAGATTTGCGGTTAGATCAGAACAGACTTGCCGCTTTACGGTGAGCCGATCAGTTTTCACATTTGCAAGGGAGAGGCGGTAACGAATGACATAGAAACCCTTTAAAGGTCAAAACCCCAACTGCTGGTCACAGAAGGGGCAGAAGACTTTATTCGTTTTGGATAGGATTCGGGACCTCTAACAGCTCAGGAAAAGCAAAAGTTAGGTCGCCTGGATTTGCTATGCCAATTTTAGTAGCAATTTGTGAGATGGTGCAACCTTTTCACAAATTGCTCTCGTTTTGGCATGGCTTCCTATCTGCTGTTGTTTCAGCTATAGGGAGTTAATTGTGCATCGAAACTTTTATGAAGACCGGGAGGGTTGCCCATGCAGCTAGCCCCCTCCCCCCAATTTCAATCGGTTCAGGAAGGGGATGATACCTTCCTCGCTCTCTTCCCCCACCGCTATGACTTTCTGTGGGCAGAGCACCCTCATCCAGGCGATCGCCCTGATTGGAAGACCGAAACCAGATATCCGGTGAGCGATCGCCAGCTTCAGCAAGGCGCTTGCCTGTATGGTGTCCGCTTCGGCCCACTAGCCCGGTATTTGTTGCTGGACATCGATCGCCATAGTGCCTACCACCCCTGCAACGACCCGTTTGCCGTCCAACGGATGCTAGCAGCATTGGAAGTGATTGGACTGGTCGCTTACGTTGCGGTCACAAGCAGCTACAGCGGTGGCATCCATCTGTACCTTCCCTTTGAGCCAGAGCAGAAGCCCTGGGCGATCGCCCAGGGCGTCAGCACGTTGTTAGAGCAAGCTGGCTTCAAACTTAAGCCTGGTCAACTGGAAGTCTTTCCAAATCCACGACCCTATACCAGCGGGACACCAAGCCTCTATACGGGACACCGATTGCCCATGCAGGCTGGGTCATACCTGTTGAACGACCACTGGGAGCCTGTCCACAGTAGCCAGACAGCGTTCGTGCGGCAGTGGCAGTGGGCAGAACAACGAAACGACCTGCACGCGAAAACGATTAAATGCGTCCTGAAACAAGCACAACGACGGCGCTATAAAAGTGTCACTGTTAGTGCACAGAAGTTTCTCAACGACCTGGACACCGAAATCGAACCAGGGTGGACGGGAACTGGTCAAACCAACTACCTCCTAGGCCGCATTGCTATGCGGGAATACATTTTTGGTCACGTCTTGCGTGGTGGTGAACCTTTGACTGGACCAGCGCTCGCAGAGGCGATCACAGAAGTCGCGCGTGCACTTCCTGGTTATGTGTAGCGACCTGCAATACTAATCGCTCAAACCTGCAATCAAGACAATTTCAAACCAGGATTAATTGCAATTATAAAAACGCTCAAACCAGCATTAGTTGCAACTGAGCCGAGATTAAG
>JAHHHL010000070.1 GCA_019359375.1 Lyngbya sp. HA4199-MV5 | reverse complement strand
CAGGGTGTCTTTGTTTATGTCTACTGCTTCATTCAACGAATGAAGCAGTCTGTGTGCGATCGTCCGGAAAATGAAATCCCTCGCCCATCTCCCTGACATTCCTCGCCAGTTGTATTGTCACTTAACATACCTTTGTCCCGATCGCTCGATACAAGTTATTCGCCAAAATTTTGGCTTTGAATGCACCCACATCAGAACGGTAGTAGGGCTGAGTTGAAAGGTTGTGTTCCTCAATGCGATCGCGATCAATCACCTTGAGCTTGCCAAAGCCAGCACGAGTCAAATTTTCAGCCAGGTTCGCGCCCAATGCCCCTGCGCCACAAATGGTTACAGGATAATTTTTCAGCTTTGCCATTACTACATCTGTGCGATAAAGCTGTTCGTGAAAAAAGATGCTCATTGTCTTACTCCTCCTGGTGTTCCATCACACCCACTAACGATTGCAGATCGAAATCGCGATCGCGTCCACTCAGACAAATGCCGGAACTCACGACGGTCAGGTCATCTTTCGCGATCGCGCTGGTATGACGAGTACCATCCGATGTTGTCCAATCCACCGTCCAATAATCACCTCGATCCTGGAACTGGTGCAGTTCACCACCACCCAGTCTGAGTGCCTGATGTAATCGCTTTTCATCACGTTGGGGTTGGGCAAATCCTTCTGTGCGTTGAGTGACTAGTTCATAGAGCGATCGCATCTCTGGGGTGATGCCCTTAAATTGCAATTCCTCAACTGGAACCAGTTGATTGAGAGCAGATTGTAAGGTTTCAGCGATTGCAGGGTCAGCACGGCGATCGATTTCCTCAAACCAGCAAGAACTCCCATTCCAGCGAGTGAGAATTTGCTCAAAAGCAACCCCTTCTGTCACCAGATGCACAGCCAGAGGTTTGACTGTTTTGAATCGCTGTTGCATATCAGCCTCATTGACAGGGTACGCCAGCCAACTTTGATTCTGTAGTTGATACGCCAACCGTAACCGGATGGTCGAAAATTGCCGCTTACTTGCAGCAATTTGGGGTAAATCTGCCCCTTCAATCAGCGTTGCAGTTTGTTCATCTGTCGGCTGAAAAATACCCCATCCTTCAATCTGTCGGGGTTTAGGGGTGAAAGTGTAGACCATGCCTGCGACTCGCGTGCGAACTCGTCCACCCTTGACGCAGGGTGCTAGAAATTGAGTTGATAGCAGTTGCGCTTCAGCATTGGCAATTTGGTTCAATAGCTTGCGAATGTCAGTCATGGTCGATTAAGCGATTGAGGACTGATTTAGCTGTTGTCTACCTAGAATAAACGGCAGCAATTTAGCAATGTTTCTGGCATCATCAATGCCCCGGTGATGCGTTCCCTCCAGGGCAATCCTTGCCAGTTGTAAAGCTTCTGCCATTCCATATCGCTTGGGTAAACCTTGAGCCTCACTAAACAACTGTTTGAGGTTGACGTGTGGATAGGCAATGGGGAAAGGAACGTTGTGGAACTTGCTGTCTTGTTTGAATTGGTTGCGATCGTAGTCTCCCCAAGAACCAAACACTGCATTGGGATAATTGGACAACCATTGTTTCAAGAGGACGCTAGCCTCTACATAGCCTGGAGCCTGATCAACTTGTTCCTGGGTAATTGAGGTTAATGACTTGCAGAGCTTTGTGAGGATAGGGTAGCGAATGGGTTTGATGAAGGTTTGGAACTCGTCAGTAATGTTCAAGCCTTGTGATTCAACCATCACGGCTCCTATTTCAATGATTTCCATCTCGTGCCGTTTGATGGTTTCTTGATCGCAGCAGGTTGCTTCTAGATCAAGGACTAAATGGTGATTGCATTGATCTAAGTTCATCATTTCCCCATCCCTCACATCTATACAGTTTCGCTACGTATAACCTTGCGGACTTCCATCAAAATTTGTCCTAATTTGTTCTTGCCGCTGCCATCTTTACCACAGCCCCAGTAGTAATCGATCGGAGAGTTCTCCACCAGCGATTCATTCCCAGTTGCCAGCAAAATTTCTCGGATGTCTGCGTGGGTTTTGAATTTTTGTAGTACAGCCTCCCGCATG
Organism: Lyngbya sp. HA4199-MV5; assembly: GCA_019359375.1. Classification (GTDB taxonomy): domain Bacteria; phylum Cyanobacteriota; class Cyanobacteriia; order Leptolyngbyales; family Leptolyngbyaceae; genus Stenomitos. Next base: position 26,331 of record JAHHHL010000070.1, on the reverse strand, counting down.
ACATCATCTTTGACCTGTCCCCAGTCAGAGCGAAGAGGTAGAGAGCGATCGCGCCCCATATTTGCTGCATCCTTAGGCGTTTTAGTTTGCCGTACCTTTTCTAAGTAGGGAGTATCGACAAATTTCTGTGCCTGGAAGTAATGCTCACTCGTTGCCCAATACAACTCATCGAGTATGAAACCATGCGCTGAAAAATTGGAGAAGCAACCGTAGGGCTTTTCTCGTTCAACATAGAAGTAAATGGTCATGGTTGCTTCTTTGAAGTGAATGAATAGTCATGCCAGTCACAGACGGGATAATACCCAATTTGTTTGTAAATATGATTAGAGGTTGGGTTTGCTAAATCTGTAAACAGAAAACAGCGAGCGCATCCCTGGTCTAATAATTTCTGGCTCAACGCAGTGACACAAGCAGTTGCATATCCTTTGCGGCGATATTCCCGTGGGGTATAAACGGGACCAATGCGAGCCGCTGTGGGTAAAGATTGACTGCCACTTGCCCAAGAAACGGGAGTACCGTCTTCCCAGAGATAAATACTTTGGCGTTTCAATCCACTCTCTACCATCCTTTCAGGCGTTTCACTCACAACCTCACCGATCTCAGCAACAAAGGCTGTAAACCAGTCCAGTAGCAATGGGCGATCGTCCCCAGTGGCAAGCCTGAGATGCCCCTTTGCCGTTGCTACAGGTTGAACCTGGGTTAGTTGATGGATTCGCATTTCCATCGCCCTTCGGTAGGGTTGCCCGGTTAGAGCGTGCCATGCTTGCAAAAACGTTGCTACCTCTGCCACTAACCCACTGACACCCGGAACGGGCTTGCCATAATCCTGGACATCTTGGGCAATTAACTGGAGCGCATCTAAATCCATTGCTTTGGACAGCACCAGCTTGTAGGGAGGAGTGCAGATTGCGACAGCCAAAACTCCATTATCGGCTTCCACGATCGCCAGGTAAGGTAGTTCAGGATAACGATCCGGGTAATGCCGTAGCGTATGCAGGATACCGAGTAACAGATTGTGCTCTGCCTCATACTGGAGTAAGTAATCCTGAGCGCGATCGCAGAACGCTTGAAGGGTGTCAAATCGATGTAATTGCATGGTTCATCTCCTTAGCACTCAGGATTCAGGATCTTTAAGTATTGAGGTGGAACCTGATCGACTAGCCAAACACCGTTGTCTGAGCAGTAGAAGGTAAACCCGGCTTGCTGCATTGCAGTCGCAGCGATCGCCAGAATGACAGGACGACCATGCCGCATTCCCACCTTCCGCGCCGTTTCCACATCTTTAGACAAATGCACATGATGCCGTGACATCTTGAGCAGTCCTGATTGCAGAATCACTGGCACCGATTGTTCACCTGTTCCGTGATACAACACATCTGGTGGAATTTTCGGTTGTAGTTCTAAATCAACGTCAACACTATGTCCTTGATTGGCTCTAATCCGAGTTCTGGTTTCATCAAAGGAGAATCGCTGTTTATCGCTAGTGGCAACGACTTCCTCTAACTCGGCACGAGTGATGGAAAACTGATGCACTGCACAGGCAGACAGCAACTCATCCACGCTGACCCAACCGCCTGTAGCTAGAGTCAGCCCAAGGCGTTCTGGCGTATGTCGCAGATGCTTACTCAGGTATTTGCTGATTTTCACCAGGCGGGTTTGTTCCATCTATCATCACCTCATTAGCCGAGGACATACTACATAAATAATACATTATACTACAAAATGTTTCAAATGACCTGATGGAGTTATGCTGCCCCCTGCTTTGAAGCGCCTTCAACGTGTATCTAAATTAGCAACAGCAGAGCACAAGACGGTAGCAATTAATAGACTTGAGACAACTCAATATTGCTGTTTTTGGAGAAAACGATGATGCGATCGCCCTTGCTACTAGGTTTGCTGCTGGGTCTTAGCAGCGCTGTAATCACTCCTGCTTTCCACGCCCCCCTCTTCGCGACTGAAGCGACCTCTCTAAGCCGAAGAGTCGCCGTTCGGCCTCAACAAGTGCGGCAACCTGTAATGCTGACATTAGAACGCACAGCTTGTTTTGGCTTTTGTCCCATATATAAACTTACTGTTTACGGCAATGGCAAGGTTGTGTATGAAGGGAAGCGGTTTGTGAAAGTGACTGGCACTCGCACGACCACAATTAGTCAGGCAGCAGTGAAAAAGCTGGTATCAGAGTTTCAGCGGCTTCAGTACTTTCAGTTGCCAGACAGCTATACAGGTGGACATACCGATGCACCCTCTGCCATTACTTCACTGACAATGGGCAAACAACAAAAAACCGTCAACCATTATCTTGCCTCACCCGATGCACCAGAAAAATTGACCGCATTGGAAAACAAAATTGATGCCGTGGTGAATGCTAAACAATGGATTGGCACTGATTCTGAACGTGCCCCTCAAGGAACCAGGAAATGATGGGATCGGCGATCGCTCTTCTATTTTGTAAGTGGGGCGATCGCTGCCATAACCTGAGCCTTTGATCTGTTGCTAATTGCGATCGCCTCCTGCAATTGAGCGATCTTTATAATGAGTCTTCTTTCTGATCGACTGCTACTAACAAATGAAGGTTCACTTCTTACCAAAGCCTTTTGAAGCTGATACTCTTTTGGATGGTAAGTTAGCTGATGAATCTGTTGATGCAGAACTTGAATCAACTTGTTGTTCTATTTCTGATGACTCTAAAACTGTTTTAGACTTCTCTAGTATGTCTGCTGAATTTTCCTCAATATTTGATGCATCACTTGAATTTTCACCACTCGGCCAACATAAACATAAGTAGCCGCTTTCCTTAGAATTGAGTGGCAGTCTAGCTGTAAAAGGCGGTCGAGGAACGAAAACGACTTCCTTTTGGAGCATAAAATTCAAAATTTCTGTGGAGCCGCTTACACCTATCTTGTCTCGAATCTTCTTCAACAAAAAGGCAACATCAACAATTTGATTCAACCAGATAGCTGCTTCCTCTAAAGGTACTGCAAGGGAAGGGGGATCGAAGTGCATCATATGGTTTCTGATCTCCCTTAAGTTATGGAATGAAGATAACTCACCACTCGCATTATCTAGGGGATTACCAGTAATCTGACCAATCCACCTCAATTTATCTATGAATCTTCTACCAAACTTTTCACCAACTTTCTTTTTATCAAAACTCCATCCAGGAAGTGGGTCATACTGAGCTTTGTTATAGAACTGATGTAAAGTTATATCTACAAGAGAAATTGTATCTCCTATCAAACTTCGCAAATCAAACATCCAATCACTAAGTAAGGCTTCATTTGACTGGATTACAAGTTTTTTCCGAAGATTAATAATACGCTGAGCTAAAGCTTTCTGCATCGAACTGTGAAGATGCCCTTCTCTATCTATTTTCAGGTTAATGGGATAATTGCTGCCATACATCTGATTTTGGGGTAAAACAATTGTTAAAGCCTCGGTTGTACCTGGATCAAATTTGTGAAAATCTATTTGAACATCGATGGTGTTGTCAAGCCAAAAACACTCATATGGAAATAGATTAAAAGCTTCAGATGAGAAATAACCATTCTCATATATGTATTTAGATATTATTCCGTAGCTGATTGGATTACTACTTTTTTGTCCATCATTATCTGCGTTAGATCTGTAGTTAAGAACAAATTCTTTTTCTTTAACCCACTTCTTCCTTGATAGACTTTTTCTAGAGTAGAAATTCAATAATTCAACAGTGACTCTTGGTACAATACCAGGAGGAATTTCACTGACTGCCTGACACATCTCCGTAAAAGAATGAGCAGTTAAGGCTGACAGGGCATAGAACGGATACGTGAGAACCGAAATTGGTCATAGAACTCTTCCTTGGCTCGACAAGAAGCAAAACAAGGCTGTGGGTCTTTAGGCAGTAATGGAGACGGGATAAGTAAGGTTCGCCCTTTGTGCAAGACACCGTTGAGCCAGCGGAGACCGATTTTGAGATAGCTGATGCCTCGTCTCCAGTGTGGGTCAACCTGTTGACGCAATCCTGCTAGCTGCACTGCGATTCCTTGGGTTGTGGCATAAAGTACGGCAACTGCCGCCACCAAGTACAATCGCTCTATGTCTTCAGTTGAGCGCAGACGGGAATCGGTCAACTCAAAGGCACCTGATTTGCTATCCAAAAACAATTCCTCAATGCAAAATCTCAAGGCATATTGCCAGAGGGTCTGTAAACTCGGATGCTCATCGGTGGCAACTGCCCACGAGTCCTTGGCACCTGCAACAGTCGCCAAAACTAGATTGCAGCGATGGGTGCCCTCTGCCCACAACGCGACCTGTCGATACAAACGAGCCTCTGAGTCGGGTGGGTACAACGAGCCGACGGTTCTGGGGTAGCGGTTGGCTCCTTGCAACAGCACATCACAAGGTAAACGGACAGCATAATGCCACGGACTATGATGCAGCCATTGCATCAACGCCTGATTGGCAAAGCCCCGGTCAGCCAACAGCATCACATCGGGATGATGACGCAAGCTCTTGTGCTCCAACACTCGCCACAAGAGGGGGCTGGCGCGCCCACAGCAGACCACTGACAGGTGAATCATGCAGTAGCGATCCCACAGCACAGTGGTGTCCAAAGCCAAGTAGACCCGCTCTTGTTGCCACCCGCTCAATGCAACCATCACCAAGGGCAGATACAACGCTTCGACTCGAATTCGGCTGTTGCTCATGAATCTGTGCCACCGCCGCTCGGTGCTTTGAGCTTTTTGAGCACGAGTCGGCACGTAAGCCTCCCATGCTGCTAAGTTCAACTGCCCACTGCAAATCAGGGCACTCACCATCCATCCCAGAGCTTTGAGATGTCGCAGATCGCAGTAGCGACTATGTTGACGCAGATAACCCATCAGTTGACCATAAAGAAGGGTGGAGTTTGACATGAGGTTTAAGCTGTTGTGTCGTAACTTTAGCTTCTCATGTCACTCTGCCTCTTTGAGACTAAAACCCTGCCTCAGATGGCTTTCAACCACTTCTGTCAGGCAGTCAGGGAATTTCATCCTTAAATTGGAAATAATAGTGAGAATTGGGCACTTACTCTCTCCTACTTGTGATCTCCTAAATTCTGTCAAATTTCCCAAAGTCTCAATGCCTCACAAGTTGCATGAGATGTCTAAAATGTGGCATTGCCTCTCAAGAAGTTGATTAGCGATACCACATTCTAACCCTACTTATCCGATCGCACAGGCAGCGGCAGGTCGAGAATCTCCATCAGCAGATCCAGACGAGATGGGCGCGTCAGCAGCGGTACGAGGTTCGGCAAGCTGTAGTAGTCTCCTGCAAAGGTAAACGTCTCTACAGGTGCCTGCTGTCCCTTCAGTTGGCTCTCTAGCCAGTTGCAGTAACCGCCCACACGTACGATTACTACGTTAGGCATGATCGCCAACTCTCGGCAGTAGGTCTTGTAGACCTCACCGAAGTAGGGAGCCGCATTCTCACCCTCATCTGTGACGATGATGATCTGATCCACAATTTGCCGCTTCTTCCGCATAGCTTCCAGAGGCGCACCGATGCTGGTGCCACCCCCTGCCTTGATGTGCTGGAATGCCCGCTCCCAGTCAGTCAACTCCTTGCCCTGTGCCGTCACAGGATAGGGAATGTTGTCGAAGGCATAGACAAACAGGTCTGCTTGAGTAATGCCAGAGATCAGGGCAGCGATTCGCTTACCTAACTCGATCGCATTCTCCATCGAACCCGACTTGTCCACGAGCAAAGCAGTCGGACGGGTAATCACATCACGCCGCTTCACCTGCTCATTCGTCACCTTCTCCAACCGAGCCACGGTATCAGCATCTAGATCCGCTGCATCCGCCGCAACCTGTGCTTTGAATGCGGCAACCCGCGCACCCTTGGATGCTTCATCCAGTTTGCCGTCAATCAACGCCTTCACCTCTGGGTGATCCATTGCCCCTCTTGCCTTGAGAGACTTGAGGTTGTTGATTACTTCCTGAGGAGTCATGCTGTTGATTAACGCCACCAGGACAACCGGAGTCAGTTGCTTGACCGCACCAATGGCGATCGTGTAAGGCAACTTGAACTCGACAATCAACCGTGCTTGTTCTGCGGCACTTTCAGCCTTCGCAAGCTGCTTCAACACCTCTGCCAGCGAACCAACTGGAGGGTGATCACGGAACAGAATCGCATTTGCCCGCTCACCCGGCTTGATGTGCAACGAGGCATACAGGTGCTTCATTGCCTTCCGTCCCCGCAAAGCCGCGCGATCGAACAGGGCAGGGTTGCTTTCTCGCACCTTCAGATACCGCTGCACCGCAGTCCGAGCAGAACGAGGGAGCTTATTGCGGTGCTGCTTCATGAAGTCCACCACACGAGCCACCTGATAAGGCGGAAACTCTTGCAGCATGATGAATCCGGCATCCCGGTGTTCACCCAGATCGCTGGTCAGCAAATGAGCAACAAACACTTCCTTGTGGTCGCGCACATCGCCGTTGCGCTGATACCAAACTGCTAAATGTCCGTAAAAGATGGGGTCGAGTTCCACGATTAGTTTGTGGATTTCTGCCACCTGCTCCAGCTTGCGGTGGGGAGTGGTGAGCAAGCTGTTGAGCATTTCCAGGCGCAAATCCCGTTCGATGTTGTTCATGGGAACCTCCTCTAGTTTTTAATGAATGAGGAGGCAGATGTTGCACGCAACGGTGAAGAGTCACCGCGCAAGTTACAGAAGCTGAGCTGAAGGTTTATTGCCTCCAGATTTGCCTGCTATCGGTCTCAGGCTTGCAGCGTATCCCTCCAGATACGCACCATGGGTTTGGTGGAGAGTATGTAAGCTTCTGCGATCGGGGCGCGGCAACAACTGCCAGTAAAAGTGAAAATGGGTGAGGCTATTGCCTAAAAGTAGTGGCTGCGTAGACTACCGTCATATCTGCCGCTATTACGGCAACATCGCTTGAAAGCAACGTCCAGAACCACAAGGGCACAAATCACTGTTCCCCAGTTTTTCCTGGAGTTCTTTATCACCGTGAACAACTCGATATCCTCGTTTCACAGATGTTTCTGATGGATATCCTCGACGACGTTTGCTAGAGGGTTCAAAAGCAGAACGTTTCCAGTTCGTCAAAACCTTCTAACTCGTCATCTAGATTGATGTTATAAGAATTGATTCGTTTCATCATTCTCACCTCCAGTAGTTAGAGTGAAATCACCTCGTGCAAGTTGAAAAAGCGGTTGTGTCATACGCAGGATTTGAACCTGCAACCAATCGTTTATGAGACGATTGCTCTACCATTGAGCAAGTATGTAGGCTTTTCCGGTTGGGGCACGAAGTGAAAATGAGTTAACCGTAAACGGCTTCAGGACGAATGATCAAATCACCGCTTGGACGACGATCGAGCACATAAGCAGAAAGACGATTGACGTTGACATCTAAATGTCTAGAAACTTGTTCTTTGACTGCGACATCACTCATGCCTGTGGTAATTCCCAATTGAGTTTCTGTGATGTCAAGCGATCGCCCTTCAAATCGAATGTGTACCATCTCTATCACCTCCTGTATCTCAGACCAACAACGAGCGGAAGGTGGAGGAATCGAACCCCTAGGTATTACCCCACCCCGGTTTTCGAGGCCGGTTGCCGTCCATTCAGCGGCACCTCCCATTTGGAGTGACTGACGAGAGTCGAACTCGCTAACACTGGTGTCACAGACCAGCCCCTCCACCACTTCGGGTTCAGTCACAGTGGATCTGATCGGAATCGAACCGATCGCCTCCCGATGAGAATTGCACTCATCCCTCGTACAAGTTCACAAAGCAGTTTTTCGCTTCTTAACAGGAAGTTGTATGTAAGCTTTGCTGATTAGGGTACAAGGTAGTTTAGGCGCTCTGCCACTAGAGCTACAGACCCAGGTTTGGTGGATTCTGGTCGGATTTGAACCGACATCTTCCTGCTTGCAAGGCAGACGCTTTCCCAGTTAAGCTACAGACCCATAATTGCGAAGTGGCAATACCTTAAACGAATGGCAGGAGTGGTAGGGATCGAACCTACACAAATCGATTTAGAAGATCGATGCCCTGTCCATTAGGCGACACTCCCACAGTTTGGTAGTCCCGGCAGGATTTGTAGCTTGCTTCCGCGAAGCGGTACATGCAACCCTCTGTTTGTAAGACAGATGCTCCACCGTTGAGCTACAGGACTACGAGAGCGTGTGACGAGGCTCGAACTCGTGACCTTGAGACTGGCAGACTCAGATGCTACCGACTACACCACACACGCATAATTGAGCCAACTCTTGACTCAGAGCGATCGACGAGACTCGAACTCGTGTCTCCTGGATGGAAGCCAGGGGTGCTTGCCGCTGCACCACGATCGCAAACTTGAATTGAAAATGGGGCTGGTGACAGGATTTGAACCTGCAACCTTTCGCTTACAAGGCGAGTGCTCTGCCATTGAGCCACACCAGCATATTTGGATCAGACGATGGGGGTTGAACCCATATCGGGAGCGTACCAAGCCCCTGTGTTGCCAGTTACACCACGTCTGCATTTGGAGCAGGTGACAGGAGTTGAACCTGCAAGAAAGCTGTACGAAAGCTTCATGTTCCCTGTGTTACATCACACCTGCATTTGGTAGCGGAGCCGGGATTTGAACCCGGTACGTGAAGGCTTATGAGACCCCAGAGCGCACCATAGCTCCATCTCCGCGAGTACCCCTGACAGGAGTCGAACCTGCAACACACTTGGTTTAAGCAAGCGATGTCTATCCGTTGCATCACAGGGGCATTTGGTGGACCGTGTAGGCTTTGAACCTACGCACTTCCGCTTAAGAGGCGGCTGCTCTGCCAACTGAGCTAACAACCCATTTTTTGCGAGTCAACCAACGGTTGAATTTGGTGGGTCGCCCAGGGGTTGAACCTGGATCTCTCCGCTTAAAAGGCGGCTGCATAACCGCTCTGCCAACGACCCAAAATTTGGTACACCGAGCAGGAGTCGAACCTGCTAATAACACGCTTATCGGGCGTGCGCGTCCACCACTTCCGCCTTCGGTGCTTGGTACTCCCGACAGGATTTGAACCTGCATAATCTAGGCTCTCGACCTAGCACGTATTCCAGTTCCGTCACGGGAGCATCAGTACCCTTGGTGGGAGTCGAACCCACAACCTCTGGTCTCTGAAGCCAGCACGTCTGCCAGTTCCGTCACAAGGGCAAATGGGTTTTGATTGTTTTGAGTGAGAGCTTAGCTTTCACTCAAAACGGAGGTAGGGGCAGATGGTCGGGATGGTAGGATTTGAACCCACGACTCCTTGGTCCCAAACCAAGGCTTCTGACCACTGAATTACATCCCGATGCTTGGTGCTGCTGGTGGGAGTCGAACCCACAACCTCTGGTTTCTAAGACCAGCACCTCTTCCCATTGGGTTACAGCAGCAAAGGTAAGACCGAGTAGCGAGGACTGAGCTAATGACTCAGCACTGAATCTGGTACTCCTGGCGGGAGTCGAACCCGCACATTGACTGCTTTTGAGACAGCCGCCTCTTCCGTTGGGCTACAGGAGTATGAAACAGGAGGATAGAGAAATTGACCCAGTAACCTCTCATGCCCCCCGACTGGGAAGGAAGGAATCGAACCCTCAACCACTTGATTCAAAGTCAAGTCGCTTTACCTGTTTGCGTACTTCCCAATAGAATTGTTTGCCGATCGTTAGCGATCGAGGTTGGATGCCGAGGCTGGAGTCGAACCAGCATCTCCATGATTCAGAGTCACAGCGACTTTCCAGGTCGTCCACTCGGCAATGAATGGCTGCCCCAGTAGGACTCGAACCTACAACCCTTCGCTTAACAGGCGATCGCTCCGCCATTGAGCTATGGGGCAATACAACTCCCTAAATAAGGGATGGGAACGGCAGGACTCGAACCCGCGTCTCCAGGGCTTCAACCTGGCGCTACAGCCATCTCAGCTACATTCCCAAAAGGCGGAGGCTAAGAGAATCGAACTCTTGACGGTGTATTTCACCCGCAGGCGTTTTCAAGACGCTTTCCTCGTCCGTGCCGGACAACCTCCATGATTGGCGAGGACGGAGGGACTCAACCCCCCACTCTTCAGGTTCGTAATCTGAGATGTTGTTCAGTTACACCACGTCCTCAAAGGCGGAGAGCAGTGGACTCGTTCGCGTAGCGTCTCCTTTGGAGAAACCACAATTGTTCATCCATCTGTTTAGCAAACAGCGCCAACTTCCTCATTGGTTTACTCTCCACAATGTTTCAAACAAGCAGTGGTAGGTCGGGCAGGAGTCGCACCTGCAACGCAAGAAGCGGCTGTTTTACAGACAGTTGCCCACGCTGATAGGCGAGCCGACCGATGTTTGTTTTTTGCTGCTCATGTTTGAGCAAGTTTGGCAGTGCCGACGGGAGTTGAACCCGCAAACGCAGCATTGAAAGTGCTGTGGCTTTACCAATTTGCCTACGGCACCAAACTTTGAGATTTCTATGGCGTGCAAGTTTGAGAAGCTGTTTTTTCAGCCTCCATTGGCTGTTCTAGCGAACAAGTGGCGGAGGCTGTAGGAGTCGTAGCTTGCTTCCCGAAGGGTACCTACTTCGCTGTTTAGGCGAGTGACCAGTATGTAGGCTTCTCGGATGAGGGCACACCGTAGAACGCACAGACCAGGATTTGAACCCGGACAAAAGGCTTTGGAGACCCTTGTGCTGCCGTTACACCATCTGTGCAGGGTTGCAGCGACGGGAATTGAACCCGCAATGACCAAGTTATGAGCTTGGGGCTTTGCCATTAAGCTACGCTGCAATGATTGGACTCCAGGGAGAGAATCGAACTCTCGCTAGTTGGTTTTGCAGACCAACGCCTTCCCACTTGGCGACCTGGAGGGGCGACCTGGAGCTTTGGTGGAAACGTGGGGAATTGTAGGCTTTGCCTTCCCGAAGGGTACCCCAAGACTGCAACCGTCCGTTTGTTGGTTTCGGAGCAAGTGATGCCAATCCGTTCCCATGAGCGAGGATGACAGGATTTGAACCTGTGACCACTTGCCTCGGAAGCAAGCACTCTGTCCATCTGAGTTACATCCTCATTGGGAGCATCGACGGGAGTTGCACCTGCTTCTCCATGCTTGAGAGGCACGGCGACTTCTCTATTCGTCCACGATGCTACAAAGCGGGGGAGATGGGATTTGAACCCACGATCTTTCGCTCGACAGGCGACTGCTTTGAACCGGACTAAGCTACACCCCCAAGGTGGCGATTCAGTTTTCAAGGTGCAGGTTGCTGATGAATCAGCAGGAATTAGAAGAAGCAACGCCGTTCCAGGGTATAAGTTTGCTGAAGGTGGCGGAGTGCTTGTGTGCGTTGAATGGAAAATGACGCTCCCTGATTCAATGCGTTGTCTTGAAGTGGCGTGGAAGTGCCAGAAGGATGAGTGGGTAAGAACTCTAAGAACTTCAAGAGACCATTGTTTTTAGTAAGGGAGTGAGTGTTCATTGGATTAGCTCCTCTGTGTCTCGTCTCATACTACAAATATAATACAACATACTACAAAGCGTCAAGGGGTTACTACAACTTCTTTGGGACGGGAGAGAACGACTGTTAAAAAAATACTTGTATCGCTCTCTCCCGCTGGATTTGCTCACTATGCCGGAGAGGAAATGTGGGCTTCGCTCATCTGCCACAACTTGTAGGTCAAGAACTCGGTGCGATCGCTCATCACCGTCAAGAACATTCCTTCGTGAGCGTCCTTGCTCTCAGCAACCCAACTACCGCTGAAGTTAACTTCTACAAAATCGTTATCGACAGGAAAGACAGTTGCGCTGGGGTTGCATTCCTGCTGCAACGCTATTTCCAGCCCCTCCAGTGCGGGCAAATCCGCAGGTAATAGAAAGGAGGCACGACTAGGTTCAACATGGATCGATCGCCCTAACCGCACCGCCAGGAGGACTCGCTGGGCAATCAACAGTTCAGGGTTGGTCATGGTCCGCTCCATAAACAGCCCAACATCGGTGTAGTTCAGTTTCAACATCGGTCGTGCCTCCTTTTCGATTGAGGTCAGGTGTCAACAGGTTGCTGTTCTTTCCAGAACTGCTCGGCAAAGGCGATCGCTGGATGGATCGGTGCTTTGGGTTTGGTCTTCAGCACCATTGGGGTTTCATGTAAGAGGCGATCGCCTTTGGCGGAATTGCACTTCTCGCACGCAGTCACCACGTTGTCCCAGGTATGGGTTCCACCCTTGGAGCGGGGAATGACGTGATCCAGGGTCAGGCGCTTGGTGCTGCCGCAGTACTGGCAGGTATGGTTGTCACGCCGAAAGATTTCCCGCCGATTGACGGGAGGAAGTTTCCAGTGCCGCTCTGGATTGCCATTTGTCAACCGGATATGATCTGGGATTTGTAGTACGACACTGGGCGAGCGTACTTCCCATTGCTGGGTGCTGCTGAACTCCAGAGTCTCTGCCTGTCCAGTTACCAGGAGCACGATCGCCCGTTTAAGGTTAATTCGTGCCAGGGGCAGGTAGTTCTTAGAGAACACCACGACCTGGTTTTGGAGTATTGGAATTTTCTGTCGCTGCTCGGTCTGCATCAGTTTTCTCCTCACAAAATAACCCCCGCCTCTGACGACCAGGAGCGGGGGTTGGGAAGTGGATATGGGTTTCCCTATGTCGGTGTCAGGATTGCCCTGCACCTCCCGCTGCTAGTCAGTTGATCCGAATTGAGCCATGCGGCGATGTTGCTATCAATACCTTCGCTGACGGATTTACCGCCGTTAAAGCGATACGTGCCCTCGAACGCAAACAGCGCCGCTGCTCTGCCTAGACCTGAATGGGGTCGGCACTGCATGGCGCTGGCTAAGGTGGTGAGGATGCGGATCATGGAAGGCTGTAGTATTTGTATTACAATTCTGGCTGTCTACATACTACACTTGTAGTATTAGGTTGTCCACTTTTTTAGAGAAATTAGGACATTGGTTATGAATACACAGAAGCGAGGTAGCACTTCGGAAATGCAGGTCACGAGTATCCGACTAGAAGCGGAACTGAAGGAGCGATTGCGGGAACTCTCTGGAGAGCAGGGGTATCAGACTCTCATCCGAGATGTGCTCTGGCAGTTTGTAGAACAACAGGCGCGACCAGACGAGTTACTGCATGATGGAAAGCAGCAAATACCCCAAAGGGAAAACGGCTTCGTACTGCCCTCTTATCCTTCAATGTTTTCCATGTCAGATATTCGAGCGACGTTTAGGGCAGTTGCCCAGCAAGAACAGCGATGCGCCATTACGGGTCAACTGATCCGTCCACAACAACCTATGTGGTTGAGATTGACAAGGACTGGAAATATAGTCCCTCTGAGTTTTGAAGTGACTGATGATGGAGAGTGAGGCGATCGCTCATAACCTGCACAATCATCCAATCGTAATAGTTGGTCGTTCCTGTCTTAATATTCACCGTCAAGGCAGAACTGAATCAAACTAGCCCAGTAGGACTGAAACACTGGCTCTATGGTCTTGAGATTGAGCCACTCGTTGGGAGCGTGAACATTGCCACTTTCACAACCATAGGCGTTAATGATGGGAATTCCCAACCGACTAATCACGTTACCAACACTGCCTGCACCATTTGCGACTAAAGCAAGATCTTGAATCTCGTTTCCTGAAGCTACTCTGTACTGCGCTGCATTTTTCTGCAAGATCTGAACAAATAGATGATGAGGATCGGTCAGATAAGCAGGTTCAGATTGGAGCACTTCCAGCGCATATTGAAAATCGGAACTCGATCGCTGCACATGCCGCAGTTCTTCCTCAATGGTTTGTACGATGCTCTGGGCTTGTTGGGAGGGCAGCAAGCGAATGTCGATGAGAGCTTCTGCTTTGTCAGGCACCACGTTGATCGCTTCACCACCCCCAATCTGAGCAATGTTGAAGGTAGAACCGAACTCAAAGAATGGTTCGGTTTGTCCTTCCAGTTGGAGTTCCAATAAAGCAGAACAGACACGTATCAAGGCATGAACGGCATTTCTACCCTTTTTGGAGCGACTACCTGTATGGGCTGCTTTGCCGTAGGTAGTTAGCTTAAGCCGTAGCCATCCCCGTGCTCCGATCGCAATTTCATCAAAGCTTTGATAGCCCAGAATGCAAACATCCGCTTTGGGAGCATGATGGAGAACCTCTCGAATGCCAGAAAAGTTGCCCGATTCCTCCTGAGCGTCGAATCCGAGGAATAGCGAACCGTTGAACTGGGACGAGTCTCTCAGCGCCTTTGCAAGGTAGATGAATAGGGCGATCGCCGCCTTAGAGTCAGCCACCCCTCGCCCATAAATGCGATCACCGACAATCGTTCCAGCAAGTGGGTCGTGTTGCCATTGGGAACGATCGCCCACAGGAGCAGTATCGAGGTGGGATTGTAGCCAAATTGTTTTCGTTGCAGTTGCCGCTTGATGATGACAAATAACCGAGGGATGCTCCGGATCTCCGATTAGGTGTGGCTCGAATCCAAGAGTGGTGAGTTTTTTAGAGATACAAGTGGCGATCGCCCGTTCTGATTCGATTGATAGAATTGAAACAAGTTGCTGAAGGAATTCAGTGATTTCTTTCAGAGGAGGAGGTGGTAATTCTGAACGCAAAGTCTACTCCTCGATCACTACAAGTCGGCACGTCCATCACAGGCAGCATGATTGAAGCTTTTAATTCTATTTTGGTGATTAACCTCTTCCGTTTCTAAATTCCATATACCCGAAATATCAGCAATAATTGTGATCTCTCCTGCACACTTCTCAGATGAACGCAGCCCTGATTTCCTCATTCCTACACGATGAGAAGCTGAATGGATACAGGTACGTGTAACCTCAGTGCAGATGAATTGCTTAAGACGTTGAACATCATTGTTCTGTAGTTCGATTAAAACTTTGAATAGTTCTGGTTCAACATGACCATAAGTATTTTTACTGCCTACAGATAAAACAGCAATTTCAGCATCAATCAAAGCTAGTAAATCTCTTAGGTCATCACCATTAGTAGGGTAGGCTCCATGATGAGGTATTTTGACAACGTTGGCGACGAAATCAACATCTTCTGAGTTTGCTTTTAGGAAGCTCAGTAATTCTTTAAGACCTTCTCCCTCAATATCTGCAAGCAGTATTGCGGAAAACTCACCATAACTCACTTGTAGAACTGTGGAGATTTCGTTTAGCTTGCTATAACTTAGTGCAAGATGATTTTCAACATAATCTTGGCTTGGATGTAATGCTTCAATCTTAAGTACACCTTCATGATACTCTTCACCATCTCGGACTATTGGAGAAAACTTGATCTGACGATTTCTACTCCATTCTGAAATACTCTTTAGGGCTAATCTAAGCTTTCCAGTTTGAAGAGAGTTTGAGTCAGAGACGACTTTCTTCCAAGCAGTTTCAATAACCTGATAAGGTAGATGAATTTTACCTATTGGGAGAACATCAAGCCATTCCGAGAGAAAATCTTTTAATTTGATCAGGGAAGGAAAGTGATCACCATGAGCGTGGGTAATATATATCCTATCAATCTTAGAAACTTGATGCTTTTGCAGCCAATCTTCCAATATACTCAACCTACCCAGATCGACAATAATTGTTGAATTGTCAGTTTGAACTATAATGCTATCTGCATTGCCTACAGGCAGGAAAGTAAGCTGACAAGTCATGACGGAATCTCCATCTCAGGAATCCTCAAGAATTCATCTAACTCATTTCCAGTTAGATAAGCTCGTGGTTCATGGCGAAATCTTCTTAAAGCCCAGGGGCGTTCTCTTAGTTGCTCAAATGTCTCTATATCATGGCTTAACTCCGCTTCAAAAGGAGTACCATCTAATGCCCACCCAGGAAGCTCTTGAGGTAAAGGAATCCATTCTCCCTCCGCATTATCATCTTCCATAAGTCTACTAATGTACATATAGACTTGATTACTACTTTGGGAAATGTCTAGAACCTGACAAATTGTTGTTTTTGTTCTTTGAACTTTCTGTTCCGTTTTCCAAGCCTCTAGTTCTGAAGTTATTCCCGTTCTCTCAATACTTCTCCAGTTAGGGTTACCATATGAATTTTCTACTAAATCATTTAACCTACGGCGCAAATCATTTTGATCATCAAGGGCTTCATAATTTTGCTCTCCTTGTACTATCTGTTTGGAAACTTCAATAATTCTATTATCAATTTGTCTTGGAAGAGGTAACCGAAGAATTGCATCTACTGTGATTCCACGGGAATCGCGCATGGAAAGTGATAGATCACAGAGTAAATTAGATGTGAGAATACCCAGTAACCAGAATCGTTGTTCTTCGTAAGTCAAGTTATTCCATCCTTCTGGAGTTTCATCTGCTGAAAATCCATCATTCTGCTTCCGTGCATGTCCTATGGGAAGAACGCAAAAGACATCAAGGTTTGGACAAAAACCAATCGTATCAAATCTCACAACTAAAGGCTCAGAAGAATTACGATTCGCTCTCCTACTTATCAAAATCTTTGGAAGATCAAATAGTTTTTCATTTGCCAATCTTGGTCTTGCAAGAAACTCACGTCCATATCTAATCCACTTTTCGTTAGGAGATACATTATTCGGGTCTGCCCACAGAGAATTCTTTCCCTTCCATTCTGTTCTCCAGTAACGTTTGCATTTTATCCCATTGACAGGTTCTCCAATCGGCTTATGCACCCCATCTAACTTAATACCATTGAAAACATAGAATAGGTTTCCTAAAAAAACTGTAGAGACATCACTGCCTATATTTTGGGATATGACAGATTCCCAATCTTTACTGTTTGGTTTTAGATGACCTATCCAAGAATAACCCAAGAAACCATTCTCACGAGTCTCGTCTAACTGAGCGCCTGAGAAGATGCCTCTCGAAATAGTAGAAATATTGCCTTGTTTTTTACCTTTAATTCCGATTAAAACACAGGTTGATTGCCTTGCGTTAGTTCCGATGCAGCCTTCAGGAAACTGCCAAATTTCTAATATCTCACATTGTTGATTAATAAGATCTCGTATAGCTCCTACTTGTCGTTTTGTGCCAGTGAGAAATGATTGAGGCAAAATAAAAGCAAACTGTGAAGTCTCCTCCATCCAAGACAATGCTCTTTTTACAAAATTTGCAGCTTCTTGAACTTTACCCTTTTGTTCAAAGGGAGGATTTGCAACTATTACGCGAGGTTTAACTGGTAAAATTTGATCATCTAAATCGTTATAGTCAAAGCAGGTAAAATTATTAGGGAAAGGAAGAACCTCAGAAATTTGGTCAGGTTCACCAGCACTTCCTAGAGATTCACTAGCCAGAAAATAACGTAGTTGAGCAATCCAAGAGGCATATTCATCCTGATCGTTCCCTATTACATGACTTCTCAAATATGAATCAAGTTCTTCTTGGGGAATATCTGTCATTGTAGCCAAGCGAGAGGTGGCAGCTAGAAGCAAACTACCCGACCCTGCTGCGGGGTCAAAAATGACTCTCTCAGAAGGACGCAACCGTTCTAGCGGAAGGGCTTCTAGCATCCGTTCAGCAAGTGCAACAGGAGTATAGTGTTGCTTTAAATCTCCCCAATTTTCACTATCTAGCTCTTCATATTGATCCTTTAGGGATTTAATCGCTTTCTCATACAGTCTTCCCACATCTCGATGGTCAGCCAGCACAAAACTTACTTGATAGCCCATATGACGAGTCAGTGCTTGACGCGCCTCCAAGGGAACTCGATCTGCTGAGGCTTTTGCACGCTTGAAAAAACCATTCCTGATTTTTCCGATACGATCTAATAACTCAATTGGATCTTCAATCCGAGCATCAAAGAAGTTCTTGTCCTCCAGAATTCTGGCTGCTAAGTATGCGATTGAAAATCGAATTACATCACCTTTAGCCTCAGCACGAGAAGAACCTGAACCCTGAGAACTCTCTACAAACTGTAAAGCCTCTTGAATTCCCCGAAGAAAAGCCTGATCAAGTTCTTTCTGCTGTTCCCGTAAAAGGGAGTTGAAACTTCCCTCTGAAAATGTTTCTTCTAAATCTGCAAGTGAAAGCTGACCTGATTTAAGTTTTGCAAGTTCTTGAGGTTTGAATAAATGAGACTTTGGTGATACTAGCGTTTCACGCCAAGTGTCAAGATTTAAGAGTTCCGGTTCTGATTCACCAAGAGAACTAAAGTCTGATTGCAAAAGATACAGTTCATCAGATGTAACCAGTAAACTAGCACGAACAGGTAACGTTTTAAGGCTTTGCTTCCATTGCTCTAACTCATCATTAGAAACACGTTGCATGAGAAAAGCGAGATTTTTGGCATTAGGGCGTAACCCGCCATCAGTCCATAATGCATGAATTTCTTCTGTTACTACTGTTCGTTGATTTTTGAGGACAGGCATACGAACTTCTTGCACAGGTTGAATTCCCCACACATCATTCGCAGCCCTCATAGCTTCGTTAAATCTTTCAAGCAATGCTGTATTAGTCACGCCGTTTCCTCGTACCTAATCTCGAATTGCTAGAGTAATGCCAGCCCGTTTTTCAAAATCAAGCACATGATGCTTTTCTGCTTCCCTCACGAGTTCAGTAATGATGTCACCAATTGCACCAACTTCATGTATCACAACTTGCCCTTTGCTCTCGCCTGATGCTTCCAGAACAGTTAAGCCGAAGTCTCTGAGGTCTTCGATTAGATAGAGCTTTGTATTGACTAACACAAGGTTATGCACGAAGAAAGCAGGCTCATAATCTCGCTTTTCCAGAAACTTCAACACCTTTCGGATTTCCTGTAGCGGTAACTTTTCTCTAAGTCTCTCAATGGTTTTAATTTCCAGTACCTGTTGCCAGCTATAAACGACTTTTGGATGCTTAGGGTTACCAAACTTTAGGGGCACCACCAACTGAGTGCGGTCAAGGTAACTGAGCCTGCCAGAGTCGATACCCGTCAGAGCAATCGTTTCCTGTCTTGTGAACCCGCTAACCATACTGAGCCTGCACACGCTACCAACCAGATTTTACCCATCTGTTTAAATCCGGTAAACTAATTTAAACAAATGTCTAAACTCTAGCTTAGGCTGAAAGACTTCTTAAGTCCAGGTTGCGGCAGAGAGATTTTGAATGATACAAAGCTAGAGATGAGTATCCCTTGGCTCTTCGTTTGCAGTGGATCTCATACTTACAGATCTACATCGCCAACCGCCGATCGCCATACCACTGGCTCAATTCCCGCTCAATCTCAACCAGGATAGCGATTGCCCCCCTGGTTGATTCTGCATCTGCCATCAACAAAGCAGACACTGGCTAACCCGTTGCTGTTGCTTCGCATTCAAGATCGCAGAGGTGAACAGCGAAGGCAAACGAACATCCCTCACTACAAACTACTGACGGGAGCGCATCTCCTGCTGGCGCATTGGCATCGCATCGATCGTGCGGAACAGCATCGCTAAATCAGTTGGAGTTTGGCTTCGTTGCTTCTCCGTACCATCCTTACCCACGAGAATCACTGCAAACTCCTCAGGAGTAATTCCAAACTGTTGTCTCAATCTCTCCACCGATGCTGAACTGAGCGATCGCCCATCGACTTGGCTTTCTCCAGTTCCCAAAATTTGCACCAGTTTCAGGTCGCGATCGCCTATCCCTGCCGCGTTTGTCTGCCATACCTGCATCTGTTGACGATAGTGGGATGAAGCAGTTGAGGGAGCAAAGACCAGCAGGATGCGGTGTTGCCATTGATAGTCGCTCAGCTTAAATGCAATCCCTTGGGAACGATCGAGGGTGCAGCAACACTGGCTACCTCTGGTGACTGGGAATGAGAAGGGTTTGGCGAATCACTCATAGCGATAAAAGGCTGAGGGTAGGGGCAGCCCTGTAGCAGGGACAGAAGAACAACAAGTACAGATAGGGACTGCATTGGGGCACGGAAATAACCTTCTTACTGTAACCAAATCGCTGCAAGAGGGGCTGATTCCCAAGGGAGAATTTGAGAGCACGCAGGTCAGGCAGAGAGGGGAAAACCTGCTAGCAACCAACCGAAGAATAAAGCAGAGCCGATCGCATAAACCCATGCTCGATTTAATAAACCTGCAACCAGAGCCAAGAGCCCTATCAGTGGCGGAAATAGCGGCAAGAGCAAGAACATAAATCCCAGTTGAGGCAAGAAGTTGAGCGTCAACACGAAGCCGCCAATCAAAACAACGCTCTGTCCCAGCCACCAGAGAATGCGTTTGCCGACCCCAATATTCTGCTGTACAATTCCCGCTGCCAGAAACCAGGGGAAGCAGGCGATCGCTACTGGCAACCACACCTTCAGCCGAATTGGGATCAGCCACCACTGAAGCCAGACCACTTGCGCCATCGCACCAAAGGCAATCCAGAGAACGGCAAACAGCACAACTCCTAACCCAATGGCACGAAGGGTAGGACGAGGTAGATGCGTCAGCACTCCCAGCCAGGTTAATCCGGCAATTAGAAACCAGACTCCAACTGCTCCACCGACCTGAACGCCACCCACATTCTGGAGGTCAAACCGCTGGCTCAGAAGTACTAACCCTGCGGTTGCTGCCAGTGGTGCAACGATTAAACCTGCCCATCGTCGCAGAGGCGGTATTTGCGTGACAAGAGTTTGGGGTTGGGTTAGCAGCGGTGCGATCGCCGTCAATCCCACTAGCCAGCCCAATAAATGCAATCCGTACCAGGCTATGCGGCGATCGCGATAGCGTTGATTTGTCAAATCGACGTATTGGCTATCATTGGTTTTTCCAAATGTTGTATCTAGCCACCGCAGTGCTGCCTCATGACTACCATCACTAAACAAGATAGTGATGTGTTCGACACCAGGAATCACAACTAATTCCCGCCCCTGCCCTGCTGTTAGATTTGCATTTTCTCCCCCCGCCTGTGCCAGCAGTCGTGCGGCATTGCCCACAAATCCTCCCTCTCCACTACCTGCCTGTAGTTGGAGATTACGGGGAGCCTGAGGCGTTACATTCGCCCCAGTTGGAGAGATAGCAACCGTTGCGGCAAAGCGACTAGGATTACGAATCCCAGCCGTCATCACGATGCCGCTCCCCATTGAGTGCCCCAGCAGTGCCAGACGACCTGGATCAACTTGAGGTTGTTCTAAGAGGGCTTGCAAAGCGACATCCAGGTTTTTCTGTAACTCATAATGCTGTAAGCGAGTCCCGTTTGCGCCGTGCCCGTCAAAATCCCACAGCATGACTGCATAACCTGCATGAGCCAGGACGTATCCATAGCCCAGCATCAACTGTTTAGAGCCTGCAAACCCATGTGCAACCAACACTCCTGGAACTGCTTTTGCCCCTTGAGGAGCCAGGAAAAGTAGAGGAACGTTATCTTTTTGAAACGTTCGCACCTCCAATCCCGATCGGGTGACAGCGATGCCTAACCAGGACAAAACAACCAGCAGAATGGCGAGGATCAGGAGTCCCAGGCGCTTATAGCTTAAGTTCACAGGCTTCAGCCAACGTCCAAACATCACCTACTGGTGTAACGCAAAACGGTCTTAAGGATTTGTCACTCTACTCAATATCCCGAAACGGATGATTCATTAGACCTCTTGCGTGAATAGAGGCAAGTAGCTAGAAATAGGTCAAGGAGGAATTATGACCTACAAACAACTGAGCCAACTGAAGCCCGAAGCTTTCAAGCGTCGATGTGGCATTCAACGTGAGACCTTTGAGCAGATGATAGCGTTACTGCGTCCAGATCTTGACCGGACTGGTAAACGCGGTGGACAGTGCAAACTGAGCGTCGAAGACCAACTGCTCGTAGTGCTTGAATACTGGCGAGAATACCGGACACAGTTCCATATCGCCACCACTTGGGGGTTGAGCGAGTCAGCCGTGTGCCGCTTGCTCCAAAAAATTGAAGGTTTATTGATGCGGTCAGGTCAATTCCGGCTCCCTGGCAAAAAGCAACTTTATCAGAAGGCCAGTACCTGGAGCGTCTGCGCAATCGATGTCACTGAAAGTCCAATTGAGCGTCCCAAAAAAAACAGCGAAACTACTACAGCGGCAAGAAGAAGCGGCATACACTCAAAGCTCAAGTGCTAGTTAATCAAGCCAATGGACAGATTATCTGTACGGCGTTTGGTAAAGGGCGGGTGCATGATTTTCGCTTATTCAAGTTACATCGTCTGCCAATGCTACCAGAGCAGTTGTGTTTAGCCGACAAAGGCTATCAGGGTATCGCAACCTTGCATCCCTGCAGTTGTACGCCAACCAAGAAGCCACGCCAGGGTAAACTCGACAAAGCCGAGCGTCAGCATAATCGAGCGCTAGCCAGATTGCGGGTGGTCGCTGAGCATGTTAACCGCAAGCTCAAGATTTTTCGGATTCTCGCTGAGCGCTATCGCAACCGACGCAAGCGCTTCGGGTTACGGTTCAACCTAATTGCGGCGATCATTAACTTTGAACTTTCGCTCCCTTCATGATTCACGCAAGAGTTCTATTGTCAGAAGTGGAAATCAATTCCTTCTGGGCGATCGTTCCAACATTGCGATCAAACCAGCTTTCCTTGAGCGGTGAGGTGAACTGAAGCCGCGAAACTCACAACCCCAGTTCACCCGCGACAGATTGCCAATCTGGAACTGATTTTAACGGCTTCAGGCAAAATTTACCGCTTTCGATCCATCTTCACTCGTTTATTCGGGTCTTGCTTATGAACCCAGGAAAGGAATTTCTGTAGCTGTGGGTCTTGCTTCAGTTTCTCCAGAGTATTCAAGTGCAGTGCCAGATGAGAGTTGTCGTAGAGCGTATGGATTTGTCGGTGGCAGGCAGGAAAGAACTTTCACTGAATTGTAGGAGGATGCCAACCACTGATCACCCAACGTGAACGAGCAGCTACGATGACTGGATTGTTCATCCGTAATGCAGCGATCGTGGCTCGTCCGACTGGTGTTTGCCCCTCCACTCGTGTTGCATCTAGACTCCAAGCGAAGTGTTCTGACCACTGCTGTGCCCTCGGATTAAACAAGGGAACGATTTCTCCGGTGAGCGGATCTGGAGCTGCGGTCAAGTCGGACTTGTACTCATTACAGGAGCGACAAGCCAAACAAACCTTTTCAAAGGAAGTGTTCCCACCTTTGGACTTGGGATGAATATGGTCAAAGCTCATTGGAAGACCGCTATTGGCTTCGCTAGTTAAGCAGTAGCAGTAGCGATAATGATCGCACTCTCGAATTTGGGTCTTTAAAGATTCGGGAATATAGGCAGACACAAGCGATCAGGAATGGGGAACACGATGACCACGCCAATGGAGAAGAGCAGCAGCATGGGCTTTCCGTAACATGAAAAGATCTGCCTGAAATCGCAGTTCTACCAACTCCACCTGTTCTGCTGAGGTAAGAGTGTGTTCCTTGTTACGCTCCAACAACTCGAAATGCCGTGCCATCTCCTCCTCAGTCTTGTGACACGTGGCAACCTTCCATAGAGCCTCATCTTCCAAACGGTCAAGAGCGGCTAAATCTGCCTGAAACTCGTCGGGTGCATTTTCCCAATCCGGAGGACTACCGACTTTCAGCGCATGGAGCATGACCGCTTCAAGCGATCGCCCCGTTGCGATCGCTGTATTAACCAATCGCTGATAGATAGGGTCTGGAAGTTGGAGTGTGACAGTTGCAGTCATACGAGGACAACAAGTTTATCTCCTTGTATTCTACAGGGAGCATCTTGAGGGGGATAGCCATCTTAGAGCTACACTGATGCCATAAGGGTCGCCTCTAAGAACACAACAACTTACTCATTAATCTCTGAGTGAAATTTCCTTTTAGTTGGTAGGCGATTGCCTTCGGTAACAGCGAAGCTTCCGCAAAGCTGAAGGCGAAACTGCTTCAACGAAGTGAAACGTAATTCTTCGGTAAATTTAGTAAGGCTTGAAACTACTGTCATATATAGGTTTTAGCGTCTAAACCAACGAAGTGACATGAAATTCTTCGGCGATCGCCGAAGAATGATGAAATCGTCTCAGGACAAGGGTTTCAAGCAACGACTTACGAAGTGACATTTATTTCTTCGGTAGTCCTACGAAATGACACGTAATTCTTCGGCTAAGTCTTCTTTAAAAATTGACGATTAAAAAGCTTAAAAGGCTTGCAGGACAGGGCTTTGAGGCGAAAAGCGATTGTGACATTCATTCCTTCGGTTGTGACACTTATTGATTCGCTCTACACTATCTGCCGCCTGAGCATCTCTTCTCGATGACGTAAGTCGTCAAGTTTCTGACATTCTTTGACAACTTTTTTGGGCTGAATTTCCTTTGTGTAGGGCAATTTTTTTTTGAAGCATTCAAAGGCAGATTGTCCACGCTCTAACGCTTTGTATGCTGCTAAATACTCTCGAAACAATGCTAGTTCTTGCTCGCCTAGT
Source organism: Lyngbya sp. HA4199-MV5 (assembly GCA_019359375.1). Taxonomy (GTDB): domain Bacteria; phylum Cyanobacteriota; class Cyanobacteriia; order Leptolyngbyales; family Leptolyngbyaceae; genus Stenomitos. Next base: position 2,019 of record JAHHHL010000070.1, on the reverse strand, counting down.
TGCTCCGCTGCGATTTCCTGGGCAAGTAGCTCTCTCTTCAATTCCAGGCTATCAAGCTTTTTACTGCTCTCGTCGCTCTTCCTTTGTCGTATTTTCTCCGTACCTTCCGTGGAGAGCGCCTTAGGTTCGATCGCACAGTGAAGATACAGGCGATATTGATTCCATGGTGCGATCGAATGCTTTTCTTTGTCCTGCCCTTTTTGGCTTAACGCTTGCTTGTCCTCTTTCCAGATCAAACAAGCAGATCGTAGGGCGAACAAGCCACTCGAGAATTTGTCCTCCTTACTTCTTGTTTTATATGCTTGAAAATCATCAACAAATTGCCTAAAGATTGGCAGGTGTCGTCGATCGCAATAGAGCCAGAACTTTAAATGGTTTAGCCCTTTGCTGGTAAAGCGGACACAGATTCGTGCTTCCGACGTTTTTTGTCTTTTCCGGCTTCTCCGTCGCTTGGGCTTTTGAGCCGTTTGAGTACTGGCATCGACAGGCTGTTCTTGGGACAACGATAAAGTCTCAGATGCGATCGCTGGTGTAGCAATCTCCCAGGACCAATGCAGATCAGTAGAACTGCCAAATAAAAATGGAAATGGTAAAGATGGAAAAATGGTTTGAAGATTAGCCATTCGCCTCGGTAAATCCTGTTCCCAAGCCTCAAACTCAGCGACATTTTTCCAGTGATGATGAGCAAAGTCGAGAAACCAATAGTTCAAGCTTTCCGCGTCTACAGGTTGACTGTTTAGGATCACTCGATGCCATTTGAGCCAAAAGCAATTAGGAATATACGTGTAATGCTCAGCAAAGGCGATCGCTTCTTCTAGGAATTGTTGCGATCGTTCATCGAGTGGATCACGCCCAGTGGGTAGTCTGCTCTTTAATCGGTCTTCTAACCGCTGGATGTCAATCCTCTTCTTTTCAAGGCGCAAGTCATGTTTATCTGGGTCTTCTTCCTCTTGGTTAACCTGGCAGTCGTTTCTAAGGAGATGAGCAATGGCGCGACGGTCTAGAAGAGTTTCAGCGGTACTCCATCTTTGAAATAAGCAACTCATCAGAGACTTAAAAGACTGCGATGCTGTGTTCTCCTGCGTCTGAGGTTCACCTTGCTGTTCCTGCTGATGATTGCTTGAACTCCTCTGTACGTCTATTTCTGTCAAGATTTCTGTGGCTCTAACTCGAATCAATGCTGAGGTGATGTTGGTAATCTTAGCGAACTCAAGATCTGTTTCCATCACTTCTAGCCACCGTCGTTTTCCCTGTAGCTTGAGCCGGGAAACCTTCTGTACTTCAAACCAGGCTTTGAAAGTATTGGAAACCAAAGACTCGGCGGAGGTATACACACGCGCTGGCAACCCTGTAAACTCAGTTTCCTTTAGCCTCTTGCAGATGGACATTACGGTCTTTGGGGGACAGTTTCCCCGATTTAGCCAGTCCTTAAATTGTGGATGTTGGGTGATTTCTTGGATCAGTCTGTTAATAAGAAGTGTGTACTCAATAGATAGGTTCCAGAGATATTTGCGAGTTTTCTCATCTGTGCATAAAAGTGCTAGAACGTTTCGCATATCCTCTACCTTCTCCAACAAATCTTGAATATTCTTTGAGAAATTCATTGCTTTAGCCTGGTGTAAGTAAGGTTTGATAGTGTCGCTAGTATTCGGAGGGGAGCAGTATCGTTGTATAGTTTTTGTTTTGGTAGAAATCGCAGACAGTGATGATCCAAAGCTTCGTCTTGTCATCCAACAGATAGCTGCTCATAATCGAACCATTCTCTTTACGCTTCAAAAGCCAAACATTGAATATTCCTGTGTCTTCTATAACCCCTGTACGAAATTCTGCTTCGGACAATTTAATTTCTGAATAGTTGCCTACTTCTCCCCATTCGCCAGAGCAATGGCGAGCTAAGCTCGACTTTAGCCAATCACGCAGCATAGCAGAGTAGGTCAGACCAAAGGTCTAGCAATTCTGAAGGAATTTTTTGAGCTGTAGGGGTTTCAACCGACCATTCAAAAAATCTGGCAGCCCACA
>JAHHHL010000069.1 GCA_019359375.1 Lyngbya sp. HA4199-MV5 | reverse complement strand
CGATTTCGCAACCCTAAAGTGGATAACAAGAAGTCTGCTTAATCGCTGATGGCGTTGTTCCTGCCATCTCACTCACTTCTTGCAAGGAGTTGAGCCGTTCCCACGTGCCGTTAGTCTAAACTCCAGGTTCTTAGTTTAAGGCACCTGCTTAGTCAGTCTTTCAGCCTTAGCAGGAGTGACTGTACGGCTACTCATTTAACACCAAGCCATTCTGATCCAGGGTGGTTGAGTCCATTGGCAGTGTTACGAATGTCAAACTACTGGCTGGACTCATAGTGGGCTGGCTAACGTCTGCTGTCACGGGCATGGATGGCAGGACAGAGAGCGGCAGGGCGGCACTGGGTTCGAGGGCAAGCGGTGTTGCGTGAGGCTGCTCGGCTGGCAGCTCTGAGGGTGAGGGATACAACCACCCGGCAAATAGGCGTGTCATTTGGGGCATCAGGAGGTAGGTCATCGTTGGCACGGCGATCGCCGTGATGACCATAACGCGGCACACGATCGGCAGCGATGACAATGGCTGTTGCAGCAGCGTCGAAAGCACCGTGATGAGCGGAAAAACGGTCAACCAAGTCATCAGTGCCATTTTGTAGCGAGGGGGTGGGACGAGGGTAGCCCTGCCAGGTAGGGTAAACCAGGTCTCTAGACCCGTTAGAACTTGCACGTTTGGGGGGCGATCGGTGAGAGCCTCTGCCTGGGCGAACCATCGCTGTCGTTCGTCTGAGGTCTCCCAACGACGTAGATTACTCAGTCGATCGAACCGAAAGAGGACACGGTATTCAGGATCAGCGGCACTCGCGGGACGAAAAATGGTGCTGCCTAAGTAGCCTGGAAACTGTCCACAAGCGGCTGTCACCCCAGCTAAGAAGGCTTTAAAGGCAGGTTCACAACCCACACCACTTGGGCGCTGGCACCAATGTAGCTGGAGGTGACAACGACCTGCACCGGACTGATATCGGGATATTGCTCAACCGCCAGGGTGGGAATCGCGATCGCGCCTACCAGCAGAATCAGAATCGCACAAACGATAGAAAGCACCGGACGCTTGATAAAAGTTTCAGAGAACATGGGTTGACAAAAGGTGAAGGAGGGTTCAGCAGAAATAGTTATAGATGATTTAAGGTGCTGTATTAAAGCAGACTTGAAGTTTTGATTAGGATGTTTTGAGCTTTAAACGTAATCAATGAGGCTTTGAACTCGAAGATTTGACCTCTGAACTCGGTGCTTCCACTTTTGTTCACGTAGCGTTGCTTGCAATACTTGAAATTTGGTGTTCAGAGCTTGAACGTTGCACCTCGGAACTCGAAATTTGGAGCTTTGAGCCTGAACGTTGCACCTCGGAACTCGAAACTTGGACTTTGGAACTCGGAGTTTGGAGCTTTGAGCCTGAACGTTGCACCTCGGAACTCGAAACTTGAGGATTTGAACTCGACTGATGCGGTGTGAATCGCGATCGCTGCATCTCTCAATCCAAAAAGGCGTTTCTACATCCTTAGCTAAATCAACTGATGACTCTAAGTGAGCACAGATGGATCTCCTTCTAGCGCGATAACATTAATCTTCAAAGACACTATTAAATCACTCTGTAACATGAAGCTGTACCAACCAAAGACGGCAAACTTGGCAGCTTGACCCATCTGCCCTCTGTAATGTCTAACTGAGTAATAAGCAATAAACTCAGATGGCTTTCTGGGGTTTTCCAAAACTTGAGAAATTGCTGTATGCACTCGCAAATCGGGTTTTTCAAGAAGTTCTTGCAAAAATGCTTTTAGTTCTAGCTTTGTTATTTGAGCCTGCATCATCCCTACTGCGCTGTAATCAATGTCGATCGACTCAGCAAATTTGTTAACTGCCACATCCCAATCAGCAGTATCCATGCCAAAGGTATAGGCAAAAATAGCTTCAGTTGCTTTTTGTAGTGAATTGCTCATTATGTTCTGATCGTTACTTGAATGTTGATGTATGGCATCTTGTTTAATGAGTTCCAGTCTAGTTTCCAGGTCGTTCATAACCATCTATATTTCTGGAAGAACCATTAATCTAATCTGGTTATTTCATTTGCTGTTAGTTGAATAGTTGCTGCTGCAATGTTTTCCTCAAGATGAGCGATCGTCGTCGTTCCAGGAATCAGAATGATATTTGATGCATGATGCAGTAGCCATGCCAGCGCCATTTGGTTAGGTCTGACATTGTGATGGTGAGCAATCTCCGCTAACGCTCCTTCAGCCGTTGCCAGGGGCGCACCGCGTTTGAGAGGATGCGCTCCTAGTGAACCGTAGGGAATGAAGGCGATGTTGTGCTGAGTGCAGTAATTCAACACAGGTTCCTGGTCGCGTTCAGTAATGCTAAAGCGATTTTAAACCGACGCAATGGGTACAATCTGACGTGCAGTTTCAAGTTGGGCGATCGTCACATTTGACACACCAATATGACGAATTTTGCCTTCTTGCTGTAAAGTTGCCAGCATTCCTACCGAGTCCTCAAACGGGACGTTGGGATCGGGACGATGCAGTTGATACAGATCAATTTGCTCCAGCTTGAGTCGTCGTAAACTGGCTTCACAACCACGACGCAAGCTTTCGGGCTTCCCATCAGCGCGAATATCCGTTGGCGATGGTTTATGGATGCCGCCTTTGGTTGCAATCACGACACCGGATGGATAGGGATGCAGTGCTGCTGCAATCAGCTCTTCGTTAAAATCGGGACCGTAAGCTTCAGCCGTGTCGATGAAATTCACGCCGAGTTCAACCGCCCGTCGCAAAAGTTTCTGTCCACCGTCCCAATCGGCATAAGGACCGAAATTTCCGGGTTGTCCGGTTAATCGCATTGCACCGTAACCAATCCGGTTGATGACCAAATCATTGGCGATCACAAATGTATTAGAAGACGTTGAGAGATTAGACATAGTAGGTTGATTTACTAACAAAAACACTGTCCCAACACCAATTGCAAGGGTGGATTCTCAGCGTTGACGACTTGAATGATCACCAGCAACAATTATCGGAGTAATCTTAGTCAACCGGGTCAACCAGTTGCTTGAGGTGTAAATAGGCTTCCTCTGGTGTGAGTTGAGGAGCGGTTTCATTGGGAATGTAAAACTCCCAGCTATCGGGGAAGTGACGCACGACAAAGCTGGGAATGAGTCCCATCATCAGCGCCATGCGTCCTAAGTTTTCAGCTTGTTCTGCCAGTGTGACTTCATCGGTGAATTCAGCATGAGCCATTGAGGTTTTCTCCTTAAGATTCCGATGTGATCGTTGCGCCATCTGTGAGCTTGAGTAAACCAGAAACGGCGATGCGATCGCCCGCTTTTAATCCATCCAATACTTGATAGCTGTTGCCGTTAATGGTGCCTAACTTCACGGGACGCTGATGCACCACGAGTCCAGCCTTGTCAGGCTCTGCCACAAACACAAAGGTCTCTCCCGCAACCCGCGAGATTGCGGATGTGGGAATAGTTACACCGGGGCGTTGATCCCAGATGACTCTGGCTCGTACATATTGATCAGCGCGAAGTTGATTGTTGGCATTGTTGAATAGAGATTTTACTAACAGCGATTGCGTGTTGTTTGCCGTGTTGGGAGCAATGAAGAAGACCCGACTGGTGCCAACGCGCTTGCCATCGGCATCCAATAACTCGATCGCCGTACCGATGCGAATCCGAGCGGCTCGCTCGATCGGGATGGAAATATTTACCTCTAACTCGTTGTTTTGAGTGATGGTGGCAAGTTCGGTAGAGGTGTTCACAAAGTCACCCACTTTCACTGGAATGCGTCCAATCTTGCCTCCATAGGGTGCCGCAATGTTGAAATATTGCAGTTGAACGGATTGTTCCTGAGTGGTTGCCTGTGCCTGCTGCACCGATCGCTGATTGCGGGCGATCGTCGCCTGTTGTGCTTTGATTTGAGCCTCGATCGCACCCACATTTGCCTGGGCAACTTCTAATCCATTTAGATATTGATTGGCAGTCTGTCGGCTCACGGCTCCACTGGCGTAAAGACTGTTATAACTCTCGTATTGCGATCGATTAAACTTCAAATCTGCCAGTCGTCTGAAGCGTTCGGCTCGATAATTTTCTAAGGTGGCTCTGGCATTTTCTAAATCTGCCTGCGATCCTGCTGCTGCTGCCACACTGTTAACCGATGCCTGTTGTCGCGCCGGATCAATTTGAATGATCGGCGTTCCCGCCGCGACTTCTGCCCCTTGAGTGACACAGATTTGCGACACCTGTCCCTCCACGCGAGGACGTAGCGTGACCGATTGGCGGGATTCTAAATTGGCAACATATTCACTGCTGTCGGCAAGGGTGCTGGACTGTACCGTTGCCAGTTTGACGGAAACCTGAGCGGGTTGTGCATTAGCAGCAGGTTCACCCTGACGACAGGCTCCCAACCCAGCGACGACGAGGCAAAGTAGACCAAATTGAGTGAGTTGATGTGCGATCGGATAAGTATTCATGACCAATATCTCACAGCCGTATTAACTCAGGTACAGGTTCTTAAAATCGTGAGTAGCAGTGCCTCCAGGTTTTGGGTTCCCCGATGGCAAACGTTGATAAAGAAAGTGGGTGTTTCCTCAACTCCGTTGCTGCAACCGCTCTCAATGTCTGCTTGAATGCGATCGATATGCACTCGTGTTGATAACTCCCGCAGAAAGCGGAGAATACCCAGGTTTATAGCAGCAGCACACTCGACTAAATCAGCATCGTCAAGCGTCTGTTGCTGCTCAAACAGGATGCTGTGCATCTGCCAAAATTTCTCTTGAGCATGGGCGGCTTCCGCCGCTTCGGCGGCTCTTAGCGCTTGAGGATGATGAGGCAAGGGAAAATGGCGAAAGACATAACATAGCTGCTCCCCTAACTGGCGCTGAAGATTCTGCACAAGGTGATGCGCCTGACCGCAATCAGAACACTGATAATCGCAGTATTCCACCAGCACGATCGCCGCATTGATTGAGCCTTGAATATGATCCTGTGCTCTCAAGGGCGGCATCAGATCACGACTATCTGTTGGATTCATGGGGTGTTTCTCACTCAAGTAGGCGAAAGTCCTGACCATGAAAGATTGACTTGAGGTCACTATACAAAGCGGAATGTTTGCTGTCGCCCAGTAAAAGTTCAGTTCTACAGGGCAAAAGCGTTAGTTGATTTGCGATCGAATGGTCAGTGTCCTGCCTAGACTTTTGGTTAGGTTCAAGGAGCGTCTACGATGTGAACTAAGCCGCGTCGCAAGGCTTTGACCACTGCCTGCGTACGGTCTCTCACATTCAATTTGTTCAAAATATTATTGAGGTGGAATTTGACGGTGGCTTCGGAAATGCTCAGGTCAGCCCCAATCTCCTGATTGCTTTTGCCCACCGCCAGCAACTGCAATACTTCGCGTTCACGATCGCTCAGGTCTGCGGTGCCCATGCGCTCCAGCAATTTCACGCCCACCGCGGAAGGAATGCGCCGCTGTCCACTATGAACCACGCGGATCGTTTCAATAATTTCATCACAGCCTGTATCTTTGAGCAGGTACGCCATCGCTCCTGCCCGCAGTCCTTGATAGATGTCTTCGTCGCCGTCATAGGTAGTAAGGACAATCAAACGGGCGTTAGGAAATTCAGCCCGAATCGCGGTGATGGTTTCCACTCCGCTTAACTGAGGCATTCGTAGATCGATCAGGGCAACATCGGGCTGATGCTGTCGAAAGAGTGCCACGGCTTCGCGCCCATTGCCTGCTTCTGCCACGATCGTCATGTCATCTTCGTTGTCTAAAATCAGCGCCAAGCCTTTACGAAGCGGCGGATGATCGTCAGCGAGAAGAATGCGAATCGGTTGAGCCTGAGTCATAACAGGGCGAAGGGCGAAGGGCAGAGTTTTTATCGCTCTCAAACTAATGCTTTGTCAACACTCAAATTTAGGGTAAAAATTGAGATTTTAGACCTCCGAGGTTTTGAAAACCCCGGAGGTCTTGGGGAACACTCACTGCACTGATTGATGATGCGTCTCAAAATGCTGAGCTTCTGCAACTTGCTGGGCAATGTCAGCTTCAATTTCAGCCGTATTTGCGTGATAGTAAGTCAAGGCGGCATAGACTTCAGCAAGGGTAAGATATCCAATGCGATCGCCAATCTCTTCTGGAGACAATCCACGCTTGTACCAGGACACCACTCGCCGCACTGTAACCCGGAAGCCGGGAGGGCACGGGCGCAAGCGCCACAGTATCAAGAATGGCTTCGGCGGCTCTGGCTGGATCGCCCACCTGACGGCGATCCGCGTAAACGCCCTTCATTGCATCAACGTAGTTCCAAACATTGGGATAGCGTGCCACATCACGGGGTGCCCAGATCGCGTTTTTGCCCAGCCATTCAGTGTCAAACGGACCAGGCTCGACGATCATCACATCAATGCCGTAAGGTGCAAGTTCAACCTTTATGGCTTCGGACAAGCCTTCAACGGCGAACTTCGAGGCAGAATAGATGCCCAAGCTATCTACCGACAATTCGCCAGCCATTGAGGCAAAGTTGGATATAAAGACCGCGTCGCTGTTGGCGGAAGATCGGCGCTGTGACCCGGAAGACATTGATGACACCGAATACATTGACCTCAAACTGCTTACGAGTCTGGTCTTCGGTCACATCCTCAACTGGCCCAATCACGCCGATTCCCGCATTGTTGACGACTACATCAAGTTGTTCATACCGTTCAATGGCCGACTGAACTGCTGCATCAACCGTCGATCAGTCAGTAACATCCAGCGCCAGCTTCAAGATCAGGTCGCTATCTGGCAGATGTCCGAGCGATGCCGGATTTCGGGCTGTTGCAATCAAGCGCGATCCTCGGCTAGCCAGCGCAGTCGAAAGTGCTTTGCCAAAGCCAGAAGAACAGCCCGTCACAAGCCACACCTCGTTCGGATCGCGCCCGGAAGAATGGCTACCTTCATGTAAAGACATGGGTTCCATACAGTTTCTCTTCTTGGTAGCAATAAAAGGTTTAATTTCTGGGCGATGAAATCTGAGGGTCAGTAAGCCCTCTACCCCATTGGCGGCGCAATAGTTGCCCAGCGTTCAGCCTTCCTCTATGTTCATTTCTCCCGTTTAGACTTTAAGGAATGATTGTGAAATGAAGGGGACAATGCCACGGCTACATCGTCCCTGTTGCGGAGCGGAGACAATCAATTTAAGTCAAGTCAACCCATACCGTTTTGGTTTGCAGGTAGAACTCCAGTGCTTCCCAACCTTGTTCGCGACCATAGCCGCTCATCTTGTAGCCGCCAAATGGACCGGATGGATCAAATTGCCCATAGGTGTTAACCCAGACTGTTCCTGCTTTCAGCGCTGCTGCTGCTTTGTGGGCTTTCTTAATGTCACGGCTATGCACGCCAGATGCCAGTCCATATTGATTGCCGTTAGCAATCTGAATTGCTTCGTCAAAGCCATTAAAGGGAATGATCGACAGAATTGGCCCAAAAGATTCTTCGCGGGCGATCGTCATCTCGCTATTGACATCGGCAAACACGGTCGGTTCAACAAAGTAGCCTTTACCTGTGCCAATATCAGCAGCCTTGCCACCTGTGATCAGACGGGCTCCATCTTTTTTGCCCACTTCCATGTAGCTCAGCACTTTGTCATACTCGCTCTTGTTGGCGATCGGGCCCATGTCGCTGCTGGGGTCAAGCGGATCGCCAGGTTTGGTGCTAACGGCACGTTGACGGACGCGATCGATCACTTCATCGTACACAGCACGTTCCACCAACATCCGCGATCCGGCATAGCAGATCTCGCCTTTGTTATAGAACATGCCATCATAGGCAGTTTGCGTAGCGGCATCCAAATCGGCATCCGCAAAGATAATGTTGGCACTCTTACCGCCCAATTCCATCGTCAGATGCTTCAATGTATCAGCAGAGTCTTTAATCACGCGAATACCACTGGCGGTCGATCCGGTCATGGCAACTTTTTCAATGCCAGGATGCGTCGAGAGCGCATTCCCCACTGTGCCACCTGGGCCCATGACCACGTTGAAAACTCCTACTGGCACTCCGGCTTCTTCCATGATCTGCGCGACCTTTAAAGCCGCGAGAGGCGTTGCAGAGGCGGGCTTGTGAATGATCACATTTCCGGCTGCTAGAGCAGGCGCAAATTTGCTGATGGAAAGGATGAGAGGAAAGTTGAATGGCGTAATTGCCGCGACCACTCCCAGCGGGGCACGTAAGGTATAAGTGAGCAATCCTTTAGTCGTTTGTTTGACTGCGCCTTCAATCTTGCTTGCCCACCCTGCATAGTAATGGAACATATTTGCCAGGTGGGGAATGTCTACCGTCATTGAGTCCCGGAACAGCCGCCCCATCTCTTTCGCTTGCAGAAATGCTAGCTCTTCACCATACTTATGAAACAGATCACCCACCCACCAGAGAATTTCGCCGCGCTCATGACCGCTGAATTGACTCCAGGGACCGGATTCAAACGCTTCATTGGCTGCTTTTACCGCCGCTTCCACATCTTCCACCGTGCCTTCGGCAAGCTGAGCAATTTCGGCTTCGGTGGTAGGGTCAATGACAGCGAACGTCTTACCACTGGCAGAATCGGGCCATTCTCCATTGATTAAAGCTGCGTCAGCGAGATGGGAAAGCCTGGGCGAGATGAAGTTGCGGCAACCTGACTTTGGTTCACCGTTGTTGTGGAGCCGTTGCCATTGGTTTGAGTCAGTTCGGTTAGCTCAGTGCCAAACTTGCGATCGCCGATCTTCATGATTATTCTCCAAAATGATTAAGTCAGAAATTGCTTATCAACGGTGTTTCGCAGCCACATCGTCAGTCAAAAATAGCTCCGATTACCTGGCGGAGGAATCAAACTATGACTGCCTTTTGAATTCACGAATGAGGCGTGAATGATGAAATCGCTATACAAATCTGAACATTCACTGTCATTACACATTCGATTAGTTCTACAAGGCAAAAGCGATGAGGAAAAATCCTAACCTTTTGGACAGGTCTACGGCTCATGTCTCCTTTGATCAAGTAACCCGTGACTTATCAAGTGAAATTCAAGACTCAGCCGTCTGCTCACTCAAAAACTGATGCACTTGGCTGATGATGATGGCTCCCTCACCCACGGCTGAAGCAACTCGCTTCACAGACCCCGATCGCACATCGCCTGCCGCAAAGATGCCTGGTACACTGGTTTCTAAAACCATTGGGTGTTGCTCCAGCGTCCAGTCTTGGCGATCGATCAGTTGAATACCCGTACAGATAAAGCCCTTTTCATCCAGCGTCAGGCAGTTTTGCAACCACCCGGTGTTGGGAACAGCGCCAATCATCAAAAACACATGGCGAATCGTTTGCGTTTCGGTGGTGTCGGTACGTTGATCGTGCCAGATCACATGTTCGAGATGGCGATCGCCCTGCAAGTCGGTAATTTCCGTCTGGGTATGCAGCGTGATTCGGTCTGAGGCGACGATACGGCTGATCAGGTAATCCGACATCGTGGCTTTCAGGTCGTCACCCCGCACCAGCAGGTGCACATGACTGGCATGACGAGACAGAAACACTGCCGCCTGTCCGGCTGAGTTGCCGCCGCCTACCACAATCACTGGCTCGTTCTGGCAAAAGCTGCCCTCCATTGCCGTTGCTGCATAGTACACCCCCGCATTGTCGAATGGATGCTCAAAATTTAACGTGCGATACCGCGCACCGGAAGCAATGACGATCGCCCTGGTGTGAATTTGGGTTTGATTGTCCAGCGTCAGGGTAAAGGGATGGCTTTCGCAATCAATCTTGTTCACGAGAAAGGGCAGCGCGATCGTGGCTCCAAATTTCTGTGCCTGCACCTGCGCCCTGCCTGCCAGCGCCTGTCCAGAAATGCCCGTGGGAAACCCCAGATAGTTTTCAATCTTGGAGCTAGTGCCTGCCTGCCCGCCCGGTGCTTCAGCTTCAATCAACACCGTATCTAACGCTTCTGAGGCGGCATAGACCGCTGCCGATAGCCCAGCAGGTCCACCACCCACGATTGCCACATCATACACATGATCGGGAAGGAGAACTTCCACCAGTCCCAACTGTTCGGCTAGTTCCAGATTAGATGGGTTGTACAGCAGTTGTTCGCCCCGATAGATATAGACGACCGGGAGTTGTTCTTCCTTAAGGTCAACATTCTGCAAGAAAGCGGTTTCCTGACAAGCGGCATCGTAGCTCAGAATTTCTAACGGATACCCGTTGCGCCGCAAAAAGCGCTCAATCCGCAGCTTATCGGCAGACTCTTTCGTGGCGATTAGCGCCACAGCGCCCTGCTCATAGGAGATCAAGCCCATCCGTCGTAGAATAAAGGCTCGCATGACGATTTCGCCAATATCAGGTTCCGCCGCGATGAGTTTGCGAAACTGTTGGCGATCGAAGCGTAGGACGCTGCCATCTTCGCCCATGCGACCGCCAACGAGAATTTGGCGGCTATTGAACAGGTCAATTTCTCCAGTGAACTGATGCTCTCCGTGGACGGTGAAGACATTCACCCCATGCTGGCGATGCTCGTAAATTTCAATGTTGCCCTGCAACACAATAAAGAAATCGACGCTGCGCTCTCCGCGTTCAAACAGGATGGTGCCTTTAGACAGCGGTTCCTCCTGACCGAGCGACTTGGCACGCTCAATCTGCTCTGCTGTCAGCACCGGAAACGTTTGCGCCATACGAACATAGGGGTCGGTTGGATCAACTGGCTCAGTCGTTCGATCAATATTGGTGGTTTCCATTGCCAGGTCTCCTTATTAATGACTTTAATGATCTCTTCCTCGTACTCAGGTATGGATAGACCTGACATATTTCCCCTAAAGGCGCGCAGTAAAGTACTTCGCAAGTGCGACGATGATTAAAGCAGCATCCACTTTAGTTTAGCGATCGTGGACTTGCAATGCAGGAACAAAGCCTTGAGTGGTGACAACGAGGCTGAAAAGTAGAGAAAAGTCAGATAGACGCATCAAAAGACAGAAAAATGAGGTGATTCAGAGACTGTCTCTGCGTCGTTTACCCAACGATACAATTGAGCGGCGACAAGTAGCCTTCGCAACTAAACCAGCTAGAATGCTTATCCCTACAATGCGTCTCAACGAGGGACGATCGCTGCCTGTGAACGTGCCATTAGACAAGTCGCAAGGCTACAAGTGTTTAATGGGTGCGATCGCCTGAAGGAACGCTTGCAATGGCTTAGCTTCCCGCTGCTTTCGCTAGACCGAGCGTTTACCTTCGAACTTCTGATACCAAACGATCTGGCCCAAAGCGGTAAGGGCTAGAGCGATGCCGCCCACCCATGCCAGCAGGGGATTGTAACCGCTACGGCTGAGATTCTGCATCCAGAGATGGGTCAGGTCTGAGGCGACTAGCCGATCGGCGAGCAGGGGAAAGAGATACATCAGCGCTGCACCCACGATGAGCCAGCCCACCATTGAGGCGAGCAGAAAGATGGTTTTAGTGGTCGATTGGCTACTCATCAGTGATCGATCGTGTCAAAACTAACCTTGAGAGTAGCATGGGCGATGGCTTGAGTCAGCCTGGAACCTGTCAATGGGGTGAACGAAAAAAAGCGCGGTCAGGCAGCAACGGTATCGTAGTGCGATGACTCCAATCGTTCCACCTAGAATAATCAACCAGAGTTCTTGAGAAAGCGCGATCGCGGTCGTCACACTATCCAGGGAAAAAGCCAAATCAGTTAAGGCAATCAACGGAATGATTTGCCAGAGCGATCGCGTTTGAGTCAGTTTGCTACCGTCTGATTGTTCTGTTATGAAATACCGCCAAACTAACCACAAGAGGTAAAGCGCTCCGGCAAGTTCAAACTGCCAGAATTGCACAATCCAGGCTGCACCAATAATCAGCAGTATGCGGCAAACATAAGCAAGCCCTAACCCAATATTCAAGGCGCGTCGTTCTAGCATTGGGTGTTGTAAGGTTCGGGTCAATGTTGCCAGTGCGATCGCATTATCTGCGGAGAGTACTGCCTCCATTGCCACCAAGACGATCAGCAAAAATAGCGTTTCAACTCCAATGTTAAAAGGAGAACTGAAAATTTGATCGAGCATTGATTCAATTTCACCTCGCGCCTGAGCAAATACAACAAAAAGTGAGAAGCATGGCGGAAACTAAGTGAGCCATACGGTATAGCCTGCTCTTTGCCAAGCCATGAGTCCACCTTTCAAAACGTAAACCTGGCAGTAACCCCGTTGCATGAGTTGTTGAGCCGCGATAAAACTGCGTTGTCCAGTGAGGCAGGCAATCAAAACAGGCTGATTGCTTGGAATGTCTTTAAGCAAGACATCTATATTCAGTCGTTGCGCTCCTGGAAGCATACGGGTCATAAATTTTGGGTTTTGCACATCAATCACAAGTAGCTCTGCTTGCTTGCTTTTGACTTCATCTGGTGTTAATAGAACGGGTTTAACGCTTCGTTTAACGTTAATCAATCGAGCTTTCATGAAGTTCCTCCGGGTAATTTTTAGTATTAAAAAAAAGCCTTGATACAGTAAAGCACTAGATCTAAACTACTAACTCAGTTGTTAGAAACAATTGCCGTACTTGCGAATCAGTCAGGCTTGAAAAGCAGAGACAATCGATAGATGAATCAGCTTCAAAAGAGACTTAACGATGTGACGCTTGCCAAAGTAAGACAAAAAGCAGGATGGACGATTGGGCAAACCACGGCGCTAAAACAAGGCTTAGAGCAAAGCTAATGAATGCTACGATCGCTGCAAAAATGCCAACCATTTCTTCTTTTGCGACTTTGGCAACATAAAATGCAGAACAAGCGACTGCAAGTGTAATCAATAACGGCATGGCACACCAATGCCTGTAACGAAAGGAACCTGAAGCATCGATAGCACTAAGACAAACAAGCGTGAGATCACTAAACTGTACCAGTGCGTTGAACAATGGCAATAGAGTCACAATCGCACAGAAAAACCTGTTTTTTGTTTCAAATGTGCGATCGCTGCAAGCCTACCTTAACGACTTATAGAAAGCGCCTTACTCGTCACTGGTGCTATCTGCATTACTTCTAGAAGCGGCATTTCTTGCCAACAGTTTCTACAAAACCAGTAGATTCTTTGATGACCAAGATGCCGCAGTAAGGGATAAGAGCAGCAGGAGCAAATTCCGATCACAGATCTGCTGATTTGACTTGGTAAAACCACCATGAGTAAAACTCCTACTTAAATTTATGGTTGTCCCACTTAAACGAATCAAAACCCTAAACAACATCGCCCACTTCAGCAGGAAATGAACACCTCTACGGCTAGATGCATTTGGTCCAAAATGGAAATTGCACCAAAAACTAGAGAAAGTCCAAAGCCTGAAAGCAAGCACCAGCAAGCACTACATCAACGTAGCGAGAGAGGCAGTTTTTTGCTTCACTGTTCTTTCCCAGTGCTGAACAACAAAATGCTCAGGCGTTGAAGCGGCAATTGCAATCGCGTTCAAGGATTGGTGAATATCAGTATTCATGATTTTAAAAGCTCCGTCCTGCTGCTTTCAAGCAGATGCTTTTAGCAAATGATATGCAGCTGGGTGTTGCTGTTTTGAGGTCTAGTAGTTAAACACCACAACCATCACAGCCATCGCTGCAACGATCGCGCTTACTCCGATCAACTCTGTCTTGGTTTTAGACAGCACGTAAGCAGGTTGTAACCAAAACTCTAGAGGACGAGTAATGCAGGGGAGTACAAACCAGGTAAGTAGAATGGTCGTAATAAACAGATTGGCCAGCATTGAGTTGGCATAAGACCATGACTGCATAAGACCCAACGATTCAAACAGTTTTGATTGCAGAAACACGACTGGGTATAGTCCTAAGACGACGATTAGCGCTTGTTTCCAGTTTGAAGGTCCCAAGCTAGTCATCTCAGCGCCAGCTTGATGCGAAAACCAACCTTCTAAGCCCGTTGTAAAAGATTTGAAGCGGTAAGTTTCAAAAAATTGCTGCCCCGCTTTCATAATCGTCTGACGATCGCTAGAGGTCAACCAGGTGTTGAGATGCGTTGGTGAATCGAAGTGCAAGACTGAGTACCACTTGAGTACGCCATTTTTACACTCCAAAGGTGAATGCAGATCAACTCGAACATAGCCTTCAGACTGTTGAATGCTGTTCACTAAAGTCTGGTGCCAGTGTCGAAAAGCAACTTGTTTAGCTTTTGGCACAATGTGTTCAATAACAGCACTCGCATAAAAAATTTCGTCCTGTGCCTGATCAACTGTCAACATGATTGGTACTTCCTTCTTCAAAATGGAACAAAAACTACATTTCCGCTTCAATAGCAGCTTCAAGTAAGTGTTCTCTATCAGTAGAGGGATGACTCACTCGCTTAAAAATGTAGCTGCCTTGATCTAAGCCTGATCAAAAGCGATAGCTAGCTTGTTCAATGCCAAGCTAAATCAAACAAATTGGGCAATCAAAAACCCAAGCAATAACAATCTGGCTCGGCAGAGAAATCACTGCTGAGTCACGACTGCAAAAACTAAAACAAAAGCAGATTTCAATGGCAGCAAGTAGCTATGCCAAACAATAACTGCTAGAACAAAGCTTGCAGTAAAACCTTAATAGCGATAAGACAAAGACTTTAGGCTCTGAAAGAAAAGGTCGGCAAGCATTGCTTCATTGAAGCGATAGAAACTTCTGCTTGACGGTTCTTTCCCAGTGTCGAGCGGTAAAATAATCAGGATTTGAGCTAACAGCCGTACTTGCTTTGAGACTCAAGCATCGGCGAACATCTACATTCATGTCTACACAAATTTCAGCAATCTATTTTTAAGTATTCAATTAACAGCATAGCACAATGCTAGAGCAGTAGTAGTCTAAATCTTTGATTAGCATTTTATGAGCCATTTAAACTGAGTTCTTGGGCTAAGGGACTATTGCTTGGAAGCCTCACCGAAAAGCCATTACAGACCGATTCGTCGCTCTAACGCTTCAACCCGACGCTTCAACTGGGACACCTCATCTTCTGGAGTGGGTGGGATTAGGTAAGCCGTCAGAGCCGCGATCGCGATATCTGACTTGCTCTCACTCAATGCCTCGATTTTTTGTTGGGGGTCTTTGGAGCGCTGGTCAAAATGAGTACATCTTAATGAAATCAGCGTAGCAGCTCTCACTCAAAGCAAAACTGCCGCTGTCAACTGGCTGCAACCAATTTGGCTAGGCAGAAGCTTACAGCTCTAACTCATAAATCGCGGCGATCTCATTCGACTGAATGCCCAGATACGCCAGCGTTTGCTGCTGCGTCGCATGCCCAAAGGCTTCCATCAACAGCGGAATCGCCGTACCCCGCTCCATTCTTTGCCAGTAGCCCCACGTCTTCCGCAGTGTGTGACTGCCATAGTTACCCTTCAAGCCCACATCCTGGCACCAGGTCTTCACCCGTGTACTCATCGTTTCTACCGTCAAGCAGCCGCGCTGCCCCGTGAATAAGTAGTCCTCCGCTTTCAAGTCCCCGCTTGCCAACCAGGCTTGTATTGACGCAACGGCTGTAGCATTCAGTGTCACGGGGCGGTACTTGTGCGTCTTGCGCTGCTTCAGATCCAAAACATCTCCCGCTCGCAGCGTTTGCACCTGTCCTACCTTCAATGACAGCAACTCATTGGCACGATACGCCGTGTTAATCCCCAGTGTGAACAGACACAAATCACGAGGGCGGTCCGCCAGAATTTTCTTGATGCGGGCGATCGCCTTCTTATCCCGAATCGGTTCCACCTTAATGGTTGATCCGGCAGCCGGATGGTTGGGATTTAGACCCTTGGGGAACGGCATCGCGATCGCTCTTTCACTTAATTAACTTTTCAGCATTCTAACCTGAATACTTAATCAGTAAGCTGCCTCACAATTTAGGCACGTCTCAACCACAAAGTGGTCAAATCCTTTCGCCGTAAACCTTCTAGCCCCTTTTCTTACTCATTAACTATTCTTTAAAAGGTTAATGAGTAAGAAAAACGGTAAAAGGGAAGAGAACGCTGCTTATAACGGTTACTGATTGAGTAAGCCACAGTCTTGTGAATACGGGTGTGGGGTGTAGGGTATGGGGTGTGGTGAATAAAAATGAAAACAGCTGTAACAGGAGGGAATAGAACAGAAATGGAGCCACCCAGCCGTGCAAGCACCCTTCGATGCGCTATAAAACGAACTTGGCAAAGCCAATCGTAAGGGCTTAGCAGGCGGGCAAAACCTTTGCCATTAATGAAAGCGTACCTGCCGCCTGCTAAGCCCCTACAGAATGATTGGGTTGGGTTTGTTTTCGTTCCTAAGGAGTGAGAACTAAATAAAACCGATAACCTGTAGGGGTTTAGCATTCGGCAGGTGCGCCCTTGCTCGTAGCAAAGATCGTTGCCCGAATGCTAAACCCTTACGCTTGAGTTTCCGGTGTTATTTAATCCGCGATCCTAAGTAATTTTCCTGCATCAGGAATTTTGTCAAACGGGCTTATTTGTATTACAATACTACTTCTGTAGTATAACGAAAGGTTTCGTGCGGTGCGATCGATCGCGGCTTGGGGCGATCGTGCTATGACTCTGCCCTCCATCGCGCTTAATTGCACCAACCTCGCAGCAGATGTACCTGCCTGCACCCTATACCCTATAACCTGCACCCCATACCCCACCCGCACACCCCCATTCCTCACTTTCTAGAGAAAGGCTCTCTAAAGTGGAACCCTTAGAGCAGAACCGCTGTTTGTCGTGAACAGCTTGCTTGAGTCGCTTGCGCTGCTCAACGCTAACCGTGCATCGACCGTTTAGGAGGAATCATGGCGAAATTTCAAGACCTTATTCGCTATTACGATCGGTATTGGCGAATCTCCGTCTTTAGCATTGCAATGATGAGTGCCTTTGAAGTCATTGATTTGTTTGGACCTTACGCGATCGGGCAAATTCTCAACGTGCTGTCTAAGCAGCCGCTGGATCAGCCTGTGCAAAACCTGATCGCAGGCGTTGCGACCGTCACAGGGCAACCTCAAGGGCAAACGCTGTCGTTGGTTGTGCTGCTGGCGATGGTGTGCATTGTCTCTGTGGGTCGAGCACCCATTCAGCCGTGGCTTGGTCCCTGGTTTAACTGGGATACAGCCTTTCGTGCCCGTCGAGATCACGCCCAAAAAGCGCTCGAAAAAGTGCTGACCTTGCCGCTGGAGTTCTACGACGAAAACAACCCTGGACGGATTGCAGCACGAGTTGCCAAAGGGATCTCAAACCATACGTGGACGTATCCCGAAATTACAGGTCAACTCTTGCCCAAAGTGGCTCGCATCGTGGGCATTTTCACCGTCATCTGGCTGATTGACTGGCGGATTGCGATCGTCTTACTCCTGTCCTTCATTGGCATTCTCAGCTTCAGCCTATCGGGGTTAACCAAACTTACGAAGCAGGAGGAAAAGCTCGATCGCTATATCGAAGACACCGAAAGCCGTAACTCCGAAATCATCACCAACATTAAAACGGTGAAAGCCTTTGCCACCGAAGCGCAGGAGCTAACCCGACAAAAGCAACGGTTCGATCGTGAGTTCAAAGTCGTGGATTACCGCATTCACAAAGGCTACGTCATGCTGGGCATGTATGAGCGGACGATCGTGCAAAGCTGCGTCTTTCTGGTACTGGCGTTTACGCTGATAGCAGCGGTGCGCGGCGAAATCTCGCTGGGGCATTTTGTCACCACGCTAACGGTTTCTAGCATGGCATACGCCGAAGTGGAGCCGATTAGCCAACTGGCAGAAGTCTTTGCCCGTCGCTATGCGTCGATGATTCGCTTTCACGAATTTATGCAGCTTCCTGCTGGGAGAGATGCAGGCAGTTTGGTGGTGGATAAAGATGCAGAACCCTATCAGTTCACGGGCAAGGTGGAGTTTTCGCATCTGACCTTTGGCTATGATCCCAATCGCCCCGTGCTGAAAGATATCAACCTACTGATCGAACCCTATCAAACCGTGGCGCTGGTCGGACGATCGGGTTCGGGTAAGTCTACCCTGGTCAAACTCCTGTTCCGCTACTTTGAACCCAACAGTGGCAGCATTCTCATGGATGGTCACGATCTGCGCCGCTTGGACGTATCGAACTACCGAAAACGGCTGGCGATCGTCCACCAGGAAGTAGACATCTTCAACGGTACGCTGATGGACAACCTGCTGTATGGCAATCCCCATGCCACCCCAGCGCAAGTGCGGGAAGCGTGTCGCATTGCCCAGGCAGATGAATTCATTCGCCATATGCCTCTAGGATATGCCACTGTCGTGGGTGAGCGAGGGGTGCGCCTTTCGGGCGGTCAGCGTCAGCGAGTCGGCATTGCCCGCGCTCTGATTATGGAACCGGACGTGCTGATCTTTGACGAAGCCACCTCCAGCCTGGATTATGAGTCGGAGCGATCGATCCAATTAGCCATGCGCGCCATCCTTGGCACCCGCACGCTGATCATCATCGCCCACCGTCTCAGCACCGTCCGCGAAGCCGACAAAATCGTCGTGCTCGAAAACGGTCGCATTGTCGAAGTCGGCAACCACGAGGAGCTTCTGACGCGTGAAGGCATCTACCGCCGCCTCCACTCCTTACAGGAGACAGGTGAATTGCTGGCTTAAGTGATACCAGTTCAAACAACAATCGTTACAGATGAATCGTTGGGTGGGTCAAGGCAATGCCTTGACCCTACAGAATGTGTCGCATTGCCAATTTAATTTGGGATGAGAACCACTCGAACGCGATCGTTGGCGAAAGGCGCTTAAACTTGGCGATGCCGAGTCTAGGCGCATTTCCCTTTTTAGCAGGTATGACGGTTCCACAAGCATCCTTTAACGGCATCAGCGCTGGGTGTTAGCGATCGCGGGATTGTCTCCGGTTGCCTTCAACGTCGTCATCTTCTTCAAACCAGTCATCCGCGCTTTCTGCTGGGGTAGGCTCGTCATACGTGGGTTCTGGTTCTGCATCCAGTGGGCGAAACGGCGGCACAATGACGCGGTAGTCTGCATCAACCACAGGCTTATCAACAACGGGTTCCGCTTTACCTACGCCAGAATCTTTCGGTTCGCGGTAGCTGTAAGAATACACCGATCCCTGGCGAGAACTCGTCCTGGGTTCTTGCTTGGCTTCGTAATCAGTCCGGGCACTGGGAGCAGTTGAGCGGTAGTCTCTGGGAGTATCTCTGGGAGTATCTCTGGGAGTATCTCTGGGAGTATCGTCTTCCCAATCATCGCTTGCGTCGGTTTCCCAGTCGTCGATCGAGTCATCGGTTACGGGCGATCGCACACGGCTTGCAGCCCGATCGCTCGGCTCTTCATAGCCCTCCCAGTTATTCCAATCGGCATCGTCTTCTGCTGGGCTTGTGGTCGAAGCGCGAGTATAAGTCGATCGGGCTTCTGACGATGGGGTAGAACGTGCCTGAAAACCGCTTGGGCGAGAGGCTTGCCGAAAGCGCGATCGGGCTGCACGCACGGCAAAATAATTTGAGAGACCAAATAAGCTGGTGATGAGAATATTGGTGACAACACCCGCCCCGATCGCGCTCAAAATCCACAGCGCCAAAGGCCACGCAGGTGTTTGAGCACCCAAAAACGTGAGCTGTATGGGCGACCAGTTGAACTGCACCAGAAGGAATAATCCTCCCGCCAGTCCGAGCAGCAATACGAGACGGATAAGAGGCATGAGCAGAGAGGCAGTTGTTAGTTGTCTAGCCCGTAAAGCCTTTCAAGCATCCAGGAAAGGGCACTTAAGAAAGGTTGTTAGTTGTTAGTGATCAAGTTACAACCAATAGTCCCACGCTAACAGATCAGGCTGCTAGCCTGCATTATTCATGAGTAGTGGCGAAAGTGGATCGCTCTAGATAGGTGCAGAGGACAACGAAGCATTTGGGTATGAGTATCGAACAAATCAGTCCAAACCAGTCAAACCACGATCGCGAACGGCAAAAACAGCCCTCAACAGCCACCGACAGACACACTGATCCTCTCAAGGACAAAGCGAGGGGTTGCGCCTTTGGGCAACCATTCTGCCTTCATCACCCAACGACGAGGCTCCGCCCAACTGGCAGCCGCATAGTAGACATCATCAAACCACCGGGCTTTCTCGCCAGTCTTGAGGCCGTGCAACCGTGCCCATTCCCACAGGTCAGCAATTTTGCGCTCGGTGACCGCATGGCGAGCAAAGCCAATCGCATCGCCGACCGTTGAGCGCTCACACACGCGCAAGCTTTCGGGCAAAGCAAAGCCAGCATCGGCTCTCAAAATGATGTGGACACCTGGAAAGACCCGCTTTAAGCGCCAGAACAGCCAGCGCAAAAGGTCTGCCACCCCTTTGACCGAGTGACGATTGCCAGCCCGCAACTGCCATACCAACGGGTAGCCACTGTTCGCTGCATTGATCAGCACTGGAACGTATAGCTACTGCCAGTAAGGTAGCTATATCCAGGCTAGATTGGTCATTGCTATATAGTCACCAAAAAGAGGCAAAGAGAACCAGACGCTCTTTACCTCTCATCCGATGATTAATTTAACTAAGGCGTACAGTTAGTACAGCTCTTCTTCTTGATGCGTGATGATTGTGCAATCAGAGGTGGGGTAAGCCACACAGGTCAGCACATACCCAGCTTCAATCTGATCATCATCCAGGAAAGATTGGTCAGATTGATCAACGGTGCCGTCTTTCAGCTTGCCAGCGCAAGTCGAACAAGCTCCTGCTCTGCAAGAGTAGGGAAGATCAAGCCCTTGCTCTTCAGCCGCATCCAGAATGTATTCGTCTTCAGGAACCTCAATCGTTGTGTTCAGCCCTTCGGCCTCGTTGACTAACGTGACCTTAAAAGTTGCCATGCAGTGGTCCTCTCAATAATGGAAACAGCGCTCTAAGCTCATTGGAAGCTGGCTCTGTAGCTCTGTGTGCCTAAAGACTGCTTCCTGAATCAGCTTTACTCTTGATACTACGGGAAAACAACAGCTTTAGAAACGCCAATCCATCAGTGGGGTGAATGGTATTCGTAATAAAAGTACCAGCTTTAATCTAGTTAGCTTATATAACGACCCGTGGTAAGCAGCTTCTGTACGGAGCAATACAGATCAGCAAGGCACCTCAGGTCACTCATGCCTTTCTCAAGAAACCATCGGAGCGCTTGCAAAAAGGCAGAAGGCAGAGGGCAGAAGTGAAGATAACAACGGGTTTCCCTCTGCCTCCTGCTTCCTTCCTCTGCCTCAAATTCAAACGCTTGTACGGCACTCAAATAAAACCGCTATGTCGCTGTCGCAAAAACGTTTAGGAATGAGACTTAAATAACCTTGACTTTTGTTGGTTGGGTTTCGCGACCTCATAGCTTTTTCGCTTCAGGGTGCATCCAGACAGATTGGACGTTCGTATTAAGTCTGTGTCATGGCTGTGCTGCGGCTGAGAAACCTTTGCAAGCGGTGCGATCGCGCAACCAGCACCAACAGCATCTATCTGTACAACTGCAAGCACCGCTATCCTTGGCTGAGGTCATACCACCATCTTTTACCTTTAGAGACATCATCATGAGCAAACGTAGAAAGAGTTTTGTCAATTTAATGCTGGGTGTCGTGACTTGCTTGCTCCTTGTTAGCATTTCATCCCCATCAATGAGTCAGGGGATCGCCCGTTGGCTGTCAGCACCAGCACCAGGCAGCACGCTAGCCACTGACATGAACCGTCATCTAGCAGCACAGTTACAACAAGCGGAAACGGTGCTGCTTGCACAAACTGAGCCAGCACCAGCTCCAACAACCGACAGCGCTCCCACGTCTGGCTCAACCATTGTCAGGTATGTCGCTGTAATGACCGGCAAAGAAACTGTTCCTTCCGCTTCAACGTTTGCGTTTGGTTCTGCGGGTGCCGCTTTGATTGGTAATCGCTTCGTCATTCGCGGTGATTTCAGCGGTTTGAGCAGCCCGCTACGCGATTTTGCAACCGATCCCGTCAATCCACCGAATCCTAACGTTAATTCGGGCATCCACGTTCATAAGGGTGAACCATCGAAGAACGGTCCTTTCCAATATGCGCTGACGGTAGAACCCGGAGCCGATCAGCTCAGCGGTCGCTTTAAGGGCGAATACACCCTGACAGAAGAACAACTGCAAGCGCTGTCTAACGGCACTCTTTATATGGATCTGCACACCAAGCAAAATCGTACAGGCGAACTGCGTGGTATTTTCAAAGCCTATTAAGGGTTAAGTTAGCCCTGTCAGGCTTTAACAAGTGACTTTGATAGACAAGTAAACGGTAGATGGCGGTGATATCTGTCCTCTACCGTTTTTTTTGATGATAGGGTTTTGCAATGCTTCGATTCTTTAAGAGTGCAGCCCTATGACCCAAACAGCCTTGTTCTCGCGTCCCCTTCGGGTTGGTTTAGTTGGCACAGGCTATGCAGCAAAGCTTCGATCGCAAGCCCTCCAAGCAGAACCACGAGCGGTATTAGCTGCTGTTGCGGGACACACGTTAGAAACCACCCAGGTCTTTAGCCAAACTTACGACGCAGAGCCAATCGCCTCCTGGCAGGAACTGGTGCAGCGATCGTCCCTCGATCTCATCATCATCGCTACAGTGAATCGGGATCATGGCGCGATCGTCCGGGCTGCTCTGGCGGCAGGTAAGCATGTGGTGGTGGAATATCCCTTAGCGCTAGATGCCGCTGAGGCAGCCGATCTGATTACGTTGTCAAACGCTCAAAACAAACTGCTGCACGTTGAGCACATCGAACTTCTCGGTGGGATGCATCAGGCGTTGAAAGCCTCATTGCCTGCGATCGGCATCCCCTTTTTTGCTCGCTATGCCACCATCAAGCCTGAGCGACCTGCCCCAAAACGCTGGACGTACCATCCTGAACTCTTTGGCTTTCCGCTGATCGGTGCTCTGTCACGGCTGCATCGGCTCGTCGATCTGTTTGGGAACGTAGCAACCGTAAGCTGCCAGATGCAGTTGGGCGATCACAGGCAGTTGGGCGACCGCCCATCCACTGATCCCCACTACACAACCTGTTACTGTGCTGCCCAGTTGCGGTTTCAGTCGGGACTACTGGCAGAAGTCGTCTACGCGAAGGGCGAATCTGTATGGCGATCGGAGCGCAAGATGGCAGTGCATGGCGAAAAAGGTGCCCTCATTTTTGACGGGGATCAGGGCATGCTCGTGCAGACAGAGGGCGAACAGCCGATCGCGCTGGCGACTCGCCAGGGTCTCTTTGCCAAAGATACGGCACTGGTGCTGGATTACCTCATCGACAGCGCGCCGCTTTATGTGACTCCTGAAGCGAGTTTATACACCTTAAAGGTGGCAGAGGCAGCGAGGCGATCGGCAGCAACCGGACAGACGATGGCTATTGGGTAATGCCTTCAATGGTTCTGCCGCCGTTTTCACTTGCATTCCTTACACCCCACACCCTACACCCTACACCCACACCCCACTCAACCAAGCTTCTCTCAACCGCAAATTGCCGTAATTCCGCTTCAGCGTTTCAGCAACTTGAAGGCAACCTGTCCCAACTGTTGCCCATAGGCAAGCTGCACCAGTAGAAACATGGCAGGTTCTACAAAGCGTGAATTCTTGAGTGAGCCAGCATCCACAACGTCAACATCAATCTCACTAAGCAAACCCGCTACGACCTGCTTTGCCTCTGCATCGTCGCCTGTGTAGAAAATAGTGGCAGTGAGCTTATCAAAGCGCTGCGAAGGCGAACTCAGGACTTCGGCAAACAGCGGCAGTGCTTCGACCACACGGGCACCGGGCGCGAGTTTGGCAATTTCTTCCGCAGCGGAGGTAGTTGTGCCAACCGCTAGCCCGCTCATGTCGGGCAGCAGTGCATTCACGCAACTGAAGAGAATTTTGCCGTCGAGGGAACCAGCAGCTTTGAGGGCATCGCCGATCGCCCCGTAGGGCACTGATAGCAAAACCACATCTCCAAACTGCACGGCTTCTGCGGGTGTACCCACTGTGGCATTCTCGCCGATCGACTGCGCAATTTTCTCCAGCTTGGCGGTATCGCGGGAGTAGCTAAACATCAGCTTGTGTCCATTCTGCGCCCAGAATTTGCCCAAACTGCTCCCCATGTTGCCCGCACCAATGATGCCAATCTTCATAATCTAAATCCTATGTTTATCCACCAGTCACGTTCACTAATCACTTGAGAATCAACGGTATGAGAACGGGAGCCATTAGCATTTCAAACTCCAGATTTGTGGCGCTGACAATATTCTCGACAATCTTGCCGTCTCGCAATCGCATAATGTGTGCCTCAATCAGAGTAATGACTCGCCCTGTAGCAGGCACACCAAAAAAATCTTTGGTATGTTTTTGCGGCGATCGAAACCGCACCACGACGCGATCGTTGGCGGCAAAAATATCTTCGATTACCAGATCAGAAATGGGCGGAAAGGCATCATAAAAGGCAGTGAAGACTTGTTTGTACTCTTCCCGTCCATCAATGGGACCGGACGGCTTTAAGCCAGTAATCGCCTGCACGTTTTCATCCAGCACGGCTTCAGCCACACTCATGTCACCTTTGCCGAGGAATTGCTCAATGAACTTGCGGGCAACTGCAAGGTTTTGAGTTTCAAGTTCGGTCATCATTGCTCCTTAGTTGTCTTTGCAACGACACTCAGCTTAAAGCATCGTTCTATGGAATCACTGGTTGGGGTTCTGGCAACACCTGGTGCCACTCTCGGAGGAGGACTTGTCTGAATACTCCCGCCTGATTGTAAGGTTCTGCCTGGATAAACGCTTCGGCGGTTGC
Source organism: Lyngbya sp. HA4199-MV5 (assembly GCA_019359375.1). Lineage (GTDB taxonomy): Bacteria > Cyanobacteriota > Cyanobacteriia > Leptolyngbyales > Leptolyngbyaceae > Stenomitos. The sequence goes on along the minus strand of JAHHHL010000069.1, from coordinate 4,266 downwards.
TCGATCGGGCACATTGAGAATAATCAGCATCATTTCGGGCTTACCGTTTTGATCCACGGTTGGTCCACCGCAAAAAATGCGGTCTTTGTTGGCGTTCATGTAGTCTAGGTGAACGGGTCTGAGCGCCAACCGCTTCTCTTCAACGTTGTTTGCCAGAAGGCATTGCAGGGCAAAGTGCATCGTTATTCTCCAAAGACAAGACCTGGGATGCCGATTTCTAGCCGCACAACTTTGGCGGGTTCGACTCCGGTTGCGGATGGTAGCGACATCCCGCCGTTTGTGGTGATGTAGACGGCTGTTTGATCAGCCGCAGTGCGACCAAACGCCAGCGCCGTATTGCCCGTCATGCCTTGTTCTGCCTTGGCGATGGTGGTGATTTGACCATCCGGCGTAATTTTCACCAGGCTGTTGTACACATGAGTGGCGGCATAAAGATTGCCCTGGGTATCAAAGGCAAAATCATCCAGATTGACATTAGTGAGGACTAATTCAGGAGTGCCCGGTGTAAAGTCAGAATTTAGCGGAATGCGGATGAGTTGTTGTCGCTGTGTATTGGACACATAGAGCGTGTTGCCATACATTTTCAAGCCGTTAGCGCCCGGAAAGGGTGGAAACTCTGCCTCCGATCGCGCCAGTCGTTCATGCTGTAACCATAGACGAGCCGTTTTCTCAGCAATGTTGACTTCCCAGATGGCACCTTTAAATGAATCGGCAATCAGGTAGCGTTCGGTTGTGAGATATGTCATGCCGTTGAGGAACAGTGCGTCGGGCAGCATGACGATCGGTATCGCTGCACCGTCCTGACCGATTTGAAACACAGCAGGCGTTTTGTCGTCTGTCACCCCCGCAACGAGCAGATTGCCCTGGCGATCGAACGCAATTCCAGCAGCATTACCGCCAATCTGAGCAAAGGCTTTGAAGGCTCCGGCTGGTGTGACATGATAAATTTTGCCCTCCTCATAGCTGGTGACAAATAACTCTCCAGCTTGATTAATGGCGATGTTTTCTAAAAAGGTGTTGACCGGAAACTCAGCCACCGTTTGGGCGGGCACGATCGCCTCTGGGGTAGCGGTGAAAATAGGGGGTAGCCAGTGGTTGAGTGCGGCAACCAGCGCATGGGCAACGCTGCTGCTAGAGTTCGGATTCTGCCCTGTAATCAAGTTGCCATCGTGTTCAACGTGATCGGCTTTGTTTGCGCCAGCAATAAAGTCTGCACCCAACTCCCGCAGGCGATGCTCCAGAATGAACGGCACTTCTTGATCAAGCTTTGCCGCGACTTCTTCGGAGTAGGTATAAGAGGTGAGGACTTTCCCTTTTACCAGCGGTGTACCGTCTGCTAGCGTTGCATTCACTAAGCCAACCGGACCATGACACACAGCGGCAATAATTTTTCCAGCAGCATGAAATTCGCGCAACAATCGCTGTAAGTCTGGGTTTTCTGGCAGGTCAAACATGGGACCATGACCACCAGGCAGAAAAATTGCGTCAAACGCTTCTGAATTTACGTCCGCCAATTGACCCGTCTGCTTCACGGCAGCGATCGCGGTTTGCCACGCTTGCTCTTGCTCAGGCGTTGGGGCACTACGGGGATCAATGGGCACCTCACCCCCCTTGGGGCTGACGATCGTCACGTCTACGCCCTGCTTGAGCAATTCGATGTAAGGCACTGCAAATTCTTCTAGCCAAACACCCGTTGGATGGGGGTTCGCGCCTTGAAAGCGATCGTGACTTGTGGTGACAATGAGAACGTGGGTCATCGGTTTCTCCCAGAGATGAGCAAGCATTAGTGAACTTCTGTGAGGCAAGCCACTAAACGATCGGGCATCGAAAAAAACGGACTATGTGACGAAGGCAGTTGAAAGCGTTTCTCAACTGTGACACGGCCCAGCATCAGCGTTTGGAGTTGATGACTAACTGCATGATCATCCAGCGTTTCAACGTAGTAACGAGGCACTGATCCATAGTTGCTTTCGGTCAGCGGCACTGGAGTTGCGAAGGGCGGCACTGGTTCAGGGCGATGCTCCGATTTGACCATGTTTTGAATTTGAGGGGAACAATCTGCACAAAAGACATCCACAATGCCTTCAGCCGCAATCCAGGCTGGAGAGTAGTGTTCGGGATCGTCTTGTCGCCAGTAAGAACCTGTATGGCTTTCGTGATCTTCTTGCGAGAGTTGCAGCAGGCTTTCGCCATTGCGCGGCAGGTAAGCGCTGACAAACACCAATGCTTTGAGTTGAGCGGGAATGGCTTCGGCAACGGCAGAAATTGGAATGCCCGCCATGCTATGCCCTACCAAAATGACGCTGGTACGATCGCCAATCAGCCGAATCACTGCATCGCTGTAGTCTTTCAGGGCGATCGTGCCTTGTGGTGTGGCATCTTCGCCGTGACCAGGAAGATCCAGCGTTAATGCCGTGTGACCCGCAGCTTCGAGCCTGGATACAACTTCAGCCCAACAAAACTTACCCATCCAAGCGCCATGCACTAGAACGTATGTTTTTACCATCAGAGAGTCCTTGTATATGTGCGATTGTTGAATCGGGCAGCAAAGAGCAACCCTTCTGTCTCATCCTGGTTGGCGCTGGAACCCATAGGCTTCCCAGTTTTGTCAGGCGCTGTCCTGTCGCTCGTAGCCCATCCGTGCTGGAACCCGTGAGTTGGAAGCACGATAAGTCCCCTTAGTTAAACCGAAAATTGTGAATATTTTGTGATAGCTCAATAACCACAGTAATCAATGCGACATCACGGCATATTCGCTACTGTTGAAGGAGCAGCTAAGCGTTGCAAATAAAAAAATTAAATCCTACCGTGAGAGGGCTTAAATCCTATAGCGATGGGACTTACAGCAATTTTCGTTTGCATAAGCCACCGCAAAGAGTCTGAGTGTCTCGCTCACGGACGCGAGCAAGATTCTCGCACTGTGGCTAACCCATGCAATAACCGCTGTAAGTCTCATTCTGGGTAAGATTTCTCATTTTGATACTGCCTCTAACGCCCTTTGCAGCCTAGGATGAGCGACCTTCAATAGTCACGAGCGATTCTTGCGTTTTTTATGGAATTCTTGCGTTAGCAGCCGTCCTTTACAAGCGCTCTCGATAGGCTTTCGGCGTGGTGCCTGTAAATTTGCGAAACTGAACGGTGAATTGACTTTGATCCGCGAACCCAACGCGATGGGCGATCGCGCTCATTGATAACGTGCTGCTCTTGAGCAATACCTTTGCCTGCTCGACTCGCTGTTGCAAGACATACTGATAGGGCGAAATGCCCATCGACTGCTTGAATAGACGAGCAAAGTAATACTGGCTCATGTCCAGTTCACGAGCGATCGCCGCTAAACTCAAATCTTGATGGAGATGGTCGTTGATGTAGTCGATCGCCTGCTGCAACTTGCGCGGCGACAAACCCCGGTACTCTCGCAAGGGTTGCTGCCAGGTTGAGTACGATCGCAGCAGATGGATGGAAAGTGCCGTCGTGAGCGAATCGACGAAAAGGCGGCTGCCAAGCCCATTGGATGTCATTTCAGACTGGAGCGCCAGCCCAATCTGGTAAATGAGTGGATCAGGGGTAGCAAACTGAGGGATGAGTTCGACGCGATCGCCATTAACGGCTTCGTAAGCGACTTGAGCGAGGTGATCAGGCTCCAGAAAGAGTAAGGTAAAATTCGCCTCACTATCCCAGACTGCCTGGTGTGACACGCTGGCTGGCACAATCACTATTTGCTGATTGCCCAGCACTTCCTTCTGTCTGCGCCCATCTAACACCCGCTCTGAATGTACGACGTGCTGAGCCTGGTGAACCATCAGCATGTGGCGTGTGTGAGCATATGCAGGCGTTTCCCAGGCTGGTTGACGATGATGCTGAACATAAATGCCGTTCCACGCCAAGCTTTGACTGGTCAACAGCGGTGGGCGCGCCAAGACCCGTAAAACCTCATCGTCCTGAGTAAAGTCAACGGTTAGTCGATCCAGTTCCGGCATGGCGGTAAGCTCGATTAAAACACGCTTGCATCGTTTTTCTGATTGTTACATCAGTTTCAGCACCTCGTTGTAAGCAGCCTGACAACTTATCTAGCTATGTATAGAAGCTGGTTGCGTATGGAGTCGAGCACTTTGGAACAGGAATAAAATAACTTCGATATTTTCTTGTAGGGGCTTACGGTCGTCACTGGCTTCACCTTAAGGCAGGGATACCCCAAATTTCCTCAAACTGGGTGTCTCGTTTGCGCTGTCGCTTGCGAACGGTTTTGACTAGAGCGAACAGACGGTG
>JAHHHL010000068.1 GCA_019359375.1 Lyngbya sp. HA4199-MV5 | reverse complement strand
TAGGCGCAGGGAAACAGCAATAAGCCCGACCAGCCAATAAAGACAAAGCGGTCACGCTTCAGCCAGTCGTCAAGAACGTCAAACGCTCCCCGACTCGCTGGCGCACGCCCGACTGCGATGGTCATAGCGCAGAACTCCAATGAAAGTAATGAGGACTAAATGGCTTGAGGCTTTGTTCACACCAGAGACCCTTTCAATAAAAAATGAGAAAGGATGTCTGAATTATGAACAAAGTTTTACGTTTCTTTACCATCCCTCGATTATACGGATAACTTCATCAATTTGCCAGACGAATTGTTAACACAACTTAAAATTATGTGAGCCAGGTGGATGAAGCTGCTTCTGGAGGGAATCAGTATAATTTCGCTATATTTAAAGGCTCTACACCCGCTAGGGACGAGTTCGTACTTCAGAAATGGGTGTGCGCTGATTTGTCGAGCTTAATTTTGAACGAACTTGTGATATCTAATCCGTTTTTATGAAACCGACCAAGCAACGGACTTCCACTACCCATCAACAGACCCCTTCTTTAAAGCTGGGTGAGTTTGCCCGTACGGTCATTTGGGAGCAGTATCGCGCTGTAACGGGGCAGGAAAAAAAAGTCATCGCGGATAAGCATCCCAAGCACCTCCACAATATGCGGGTTGCAACTCGTCGATTAAGGACGGCGCTTCAGGTGTTTGAACGGGCGATCGTCCTTCCCAAAGCGGCAACAGCTAAGCGGATTGGTTCCCTGGCAAAAATTTTGGGCAGGCTGCGCGATTTGGACGTACAGATAGCAGATTTGCAGGAACGCTACCGTCCGGCGTTGCCCTCAACCGAGCAACGATCGCTGGATGATGTCATTGATAAACTGCAAAAAGAGCGACGAGTTGCCTTTGCCGATGTAGAGGATGCATTAACGCGATCGCGCCATCAGCACTTAAAGGTTGACTACGAAGCCTGGATCGATAAGCCTCGCTACACCTCTTTGGCGGCTCAAGCCTTGCAGCCGCTTCTTCCAGATTTACTGAGTCCTTTGTTATCAACCCTACTCTTGCATCCCGGCTGGCTGGTAGGAATGGAGGAAGCAGATGTAGAGAGCGATCGGCTGCACGACCTGCGGAAAGCCTGCAAGCATGTGCGCTATCAGGCAGAATTCTTTGTGCCGTTTTATGGTGAAGCGTTTCAGGAGTGGATTGAAGACGTTAAAACGATTCAAGCCAAACTGGGCACGATGCACGACAGCCAGGTGTTGCAGGAGCTACTAACAAGGCATCTGCCCAAACACACAACGCTGCCAACGCTTCAGGCAACAGTGGAGCAAACTCAGGCTGAGGCGATGTCTGATTGGGAGTCCGTCCGTCAGCGCTACCTGGAGCCAGCCTTTCGCCAACATTTACACCAAATGCTGCTAGAACCCTTAACGAGCAGTATCCCTACGGATACAAAACACTCTGCTTAGAAGAGCCATCATGTTTGTTAGCCTTCTGCCGCCCATCTAGCGGTTAGTGGTCAGCTTTTTATCCTTCATCCCTCATCCTTTATCCCCCTACCTCTACCCACTCGCGCTACATCAGCCCTGCCGATTCATACAGGCGCTTTAAAATCGCAAGGATTTTGTCTCCATACTGAGGATCGGCTGCCCAGCGTCCGTTGAGCTGTCCTACAAGTGGGGCTACACCACGAGCGACAAAGTTAAATCGGGGATCGACGACTGCTTGCGCCAAGGGTTCTGTATTGGCGTATGCCTTCAAGTGCTGAATTTGTGCCCGCACGCCAATCCGTGCGCTAGGGAAGGATGCGCCTTGAGAATCGCCACCTGCGGAACCCAGTCCGCCAAAATTATTCTGCTCTGGTCGAATGGAGCCACTAAAGCGTAAAAAATCTGTTTCTAAGCACATTTGTGAGAAGGCGATATCGTAATCAATGCCTTCGACGCTGCCTTCTTCGCGGTAGAGTTTGGCAATGTCGGGGTAGCGAGTCAGTGCGGCTTCGTTATTTGCCTTCAGAAACATCAGCAGTTGGACTTCGGACGTGTGCCCCTGTCCGGCAATTCTGTCAAACTGACCAGGGCAAATTTGCGAATTTGACTTGAGCGATAGAGTACGGGTGGTGTTGTTCCAATCAACAGAAATGTGCTGATCGCGCAAATCGACGGCTCGCACATACACAATGTTGCGGTAGGTGATGCGGCGCACGTTGGGGTCGGTGGAGACATCAACCCCCAGGCGATCGACCAGATCAATCGGAATATAAGCATTGCCGCTAACGACAATACCCTGCTCGGCATAGATCTGACCGTTGATATTGATGTTGCAAGAGGGGTAGCTGCCTGGTGGTGGAGTGGGGGTCGGCGTTGGGGTAGGAGTGGGAGTTGGCGGCGACACAGATCGACTCCAGGCAGCCAACCCATCGGCAATGCCTAGTGCCACATTCCGGCGCTGATTCTGGATGATGAAGCGATCGTCCGGGTTAGACAACACCGCCACCTCCATTAATAGGGCAGGCGCAACCAACTGTCGGCAAAAGGCGAGACTGCCTAACCCCGTTGCCGTATCCGGTCGAGTGCCTCGGTTGGGGAGTTGGGGTACACGGCGTAGCAGTGACAGTAGCAAGGTTTCTGCCTGTGCCTGACGTTGGGCGTTGTTGGCGATGTAAAAGACGGCTGTTCCTCGCACCGATGGGTTAGAGAAGGCATCGGTGTGAATTTCAAGCGCGACATCGCCGCTACCGGTACGGGCGTTGATCCAATCCAATGTCTGAACGGCGCTGAGATCATCGGGCACGGAGAGGACTTCAAAACTCCGCGATCGCAGCTCAGTGACCACTAGATCGCGTGTCAAGATCATCTCTCTCGCTTCGGTAGTGCCACCAATCACAGCTCCTGGATCGGTCACGCCGTTTTCTCGCCCACCGTGCGCTGCTGAAATAAAGATTCGTCCCATTTGACCCCGGTTCCCTTCACGCGTAACGAAGCGATGTTAACTCGCTTGAGAATGCACTGCCCATGTTTTACACCACGGGAGGGAGTTGGGTGAAAAAATCTGAGAGGGAGGAGGGAGGAGGGAGGAGGGAAGGGGAAGGGGAAAGGGAAAGGTGAAGACGACGATCGCTCTTGACGATCGCCTTCATCAGCGCGGGTCGTGCCTCGTTGCACAAAGTCTGTCGCACTGACTGGGATCGTTGGGTTGGTGACAGGTGCCTGACTGCGTTGAGCGCTTGCAGTTAGCGGTAGTAGCAATTCAGAGGAGTGCAGATTGTCACCTTATGCACTTGCTGGCTCAATCACTTCAACTTCTGTGACGGGCAGCTCTAACCAAAGGCTTAATTCAGACGCTAACCATTCAGCTTCTTGCTTAGACAGCCAGTGCGATTGATTGCCCACCAAAAAAGGCTCCGTAGAAGAATTACCTGAAACCCTCACCAACTGGCGGCTTCACATACTCTTTCAGACCCTTTGACGGCTGACTTTTACACCGTTTTTCCAAGCAGGAAAGGCGCTGATTCTGCTGGATGGCTTAGATGAGGTGAGAGCAGAAGATTCTCATCGAGTGCTGAAGGAAATTCGCGATTTTTCGGCACAATTTTGGAATAACCACTTTGTGATTACCTGCCGCATTGCCGCCTGGGACTATACCTTTGAAGCATTTACAGAAGTAGAGGTTGCTGACTTTAACGAGAGCCAAATTTCCACTTTTTATATTTCTGACTATATTCGCAATTTTTCTCAAACGGCAACGGAACTTGAATTCTTACAGCTTGATAGCTGGTTGACTGACAAATCTTTGAGCGAGTACTTGAACCCGCCCTGCACTGAAAGTGCGGGCTGATGGCAGGAAGTCCTCTCAAGAGGACTACGAGCGCCTGACAACCCGTTTGAACGGGTTTCGCACCATGAGCCCGGATTTGAATCACGGGCGGGTGAGCAACGAAGCGACCAGCCTTTCGAGACTTTTGTCAGTCAATCAGGCTTGATAGTGAGGTGATTCTACGGTCAATCGAAGCACAGCATGGGCTGTTAATTGAACGAGCTAAAGGTATTTATTCCTTCTCGCATCTTACCTTTCACGAGTATTTTGCTGCCAGGGAAATCGTCTTTAAAAGCGGGTCTCTTGAAGCAACATTACGGCAGCATGTCCCGTTGATCACTGAGCAGCGTTGGCGAGAAGTCTTTTTACTGATGACGGAGATGCTGCGCGATGCTTCTTTGCTGTTGCTCCCCATGAAGCAGGCGATCGACGCTCTATTAGCACCTTCGATTAAACATCAGACTTTTTTAGCGTCTGTCCGCGATCGGGCGGCGGCTTCTGCGTTCTCATTCTGTAAACCAACGGCTGTGCGGACATTTTTCTTTGATGTTGACTTTGATCTGGATGAAAATCGCTTGATCGCGTTGAGTCTCGATCGCACGGTGAATCTACTGGTTTGTGCTAGCTTTTTAACCCGAATGCTCGACAAGGTGAGTTTGGAAGCTGCCATTGCGATCGCGCAAACCTACGATGCTCAAACAAGTGATCCAACGGCAAAAATTGTTGCGGTAGCCTCGGCTAATGCAGTCATGATCATTGCGATTAAGCTTGCGTTGGACTCTCAACAATTGGAAATAACGGGACAAGAACTGCTTCAAACACTTTTACAGCGTCTTCAAGAGCATGTTGCTGATGACGAACAGGTAAAACAAGTCGCAGACTAGGCAAGAACTGTCGCCAAAACCCGTCACTCGATTGGTAAGGAATGGTCGTTTAGCGCCGATGAAAAAATGCAGCTTAAGCAGTATTATGTGGCGACTTAACTGTTAGTAGATTGTTTGTATAGCGAAGGCTGCATGATGCCGCCTGCACTGCGACAAGAGCTTGAAGCGACACTGATGTTGCCTCTAGTAGCAATGTTGCCTCTAGTAGATAGTGCTCTAACTGAAAGCAGTCCTCTAGCGTAACCAGGGGCGAACGTCGTTACCGATACATGAACCAAGACGAGTTTAGTTGATGCAAAGGAAGGCGAATGATGCTGAAGGCGTATGCACTGCAACATGGCACAACGCTTGCTTAAGGCAAGGTTTTGAGGACATGCGCTAACTGCTCTATCAGTTGATCAATCTGGCTGGTTTCAATGATCAATGAGGGTGACAGCGCAATGATATCGCCTGCGGTGCGTACCAGAAGCCCTTGCTCAAAGCAATTCACCAGGCATGCGTAACCACGCGCACCCGGTTGACCAGAGGAGGCGAGTTCGATGCCTGCAACCAGACCAAGATTACGAATATCAATGACATGGGGCAAGCCTTTGAGCGAATGGACGGCATCTTCCCAATAGCTTGCGAGACCGTGCGCTCGTTCAAATAGCCCCTCTGCTTCGTACAAATCAAGCGTGGCTTCGGCAGCGGCACAGGCAACGGGATGTCCCGAATAGGTGTAGCCGTGGAAGAGTTCGATCGCGTTATCAGGACCCTGCATGAACGCATCATAAATACCCTGCCGCGCAAACACTGCGCCCATTGGAATGGTGCCATTGGTGATGCCTTTTGCCACCGTCACTAGATCGGGCATGACACCAAAATATTCGACTGCAAAACTTGCGCCTAACCGACCAAAGCCTGTAATCACCTCATCAAAAATCAGCAAAATGCCGTGTTTGTCACAAATGGCGCGTAATCGTTCCAAATAGCCCTTGGGTGGAATGAGGACTCCGGTTGAACCTGCCATCGGTTCCACAATGACAGCGGCGATCGTCGAAGCATCGTGCAACGTGACGATCCGCTCCAGTTCATCTGCCAAATGTGCGCCCCACTCCGGCTGTCCACGGGTGAACGCATTGTGTTCCAGATTGTGCGTGTGGGGCAGATGATCCACCCCTGGAATCAGGCTGCCAAAAAACTTCCGGTTGGGCGCAATGCCACCGACGGAGATACCGCCAAACCCAACGCCGTGATAGCCCCGTTCACGCCCAATCAGCCGAGTCCGTGCGCCTTCTCCCCGCACACGATGGTATGCCAGGGCAATTTTGAGGGCAGTATCCACCGACTCAGAGCCAGAGTTGGTGAAAAAGATATGGTTAAGGTCGCCAGGAAGCATTTTGGCAAGGCGATCGGCCAGCGCAAACGGCCCTGGATGTCCCATCTGAAAGGTGGGTGCAAAGTCAAGCTCCATCACCTGCTTCTGTACAGCGGCGGCAATCTGTTCGCGCCCATGTCCCGCGTTAACGCACCACAGCCCAGCCGTTCCGTCCAGTACCTCTCGCCCATCCACCGTTTTGTAATACACACCTTTTGCCGATGCCATTAAACGCGGCTTGGCTTTGAACTGCCGATTGGCGGTGAAGGGCATCCAGAAGGCATCAAGGTCGGTGGGGTGTGGGGTGTGGGGTGTGGGGTGTGGGGTGTGAGGTGTGGGAGTTAGGGTCATCGTGTGAACACCTTGCGTTTGGCGGTTGTTTACTGGTAGGAATCGCGATCGCTGCTTGCAGAGAAGTATGTAACTGAGGAAAAATCGGAGTTTTTTGTGGAACAGAACACTTTTTCAGTGCGGCTCTTGCCAGGAATGGTGGAGCTTGCTGGCGTGCATCATCTGGCGGGTCAACAACACGATAATCTTTGTGGCCCGTATTGGATTGCCCTGCTGTTGCGATCGCGTGGCTTTCATCAGCTTACTCCAGAACAGGTCGCCCAATGTGCAGGCTCCGTTTTGCCCACGGGTGATCCCAAAACGTGGTTGCCCAGAAACGCCAGTCCACGAGATGACTACAGCATTACGCTTCCGATTGCGGCTGGTTTGAGTGATGCTGGAACTTCGGCTCAGGGCTTAATGGCGGCGGTAGCAACCTTGTCGGCAGGGACGTATACGCTGGTGCCTGTACAAACCGAGTGGTCAGCCGATCGGGTAGAAGCCATGCTTGATCTCTGCCGTCATCCCACCTGGAATGCCATCCCGCTGTGCAACATCCGCACCGATCGTCTTTGGGGTGCCAGCCTGCCTGTGAGTGACGCGATCGCCTATCTCAACGGTGCCACCATTACCCCACCCCCACCTGATTGGAACGTCGGACATTTTCTCGCGCTGGCAGGCACAGTCAAAGGCTCTGCTCGATCGCTCATTCTCACCTGCGACACCTATCCGAGCTTTGGCTGGCAAGGCTACCACCTCCAATCGGCAGACGCGATCGCTCAGGCACTCAATCGAGGCGACGGCAACGGTGGTGGCATCCTACTCTTTGTTGCTACTGAGAATAAAGAGTCAGTTGAACATTGCATTAAAGAAGCGGGGTTTGAGATCGAGGCATGGGATAACGGTAGCCTTCTCAGATGAAGCTCTGTCACAACAGGCTTCATAAAAATAATTAAACTAATTGAAATTTAGAATTAAATTCTTGAATATATTCGGGAGATGGCCATAAGCTTCGTTCTGAAGGAAGTTTAGATTCATCTATCACACCAGTATTTCTCTGAAAACGCTCCAAATCAAAGTTTTCTCTGATAGCTATATCTTCGACATTTTTAGGAATTGATAACAAGTAGTTATTTGACTGACTATCAAAATCTAATTTGAGCAACCCATTGTCAAATCCCCAATGGCATTGCTTGCATAAACAGATTCCATTTTTTACTGAATTCAAGCCATGCGTAGACCAGGGTAAAATGTGGGCACCATCAACACCAGCAGAATCGAAAATCTCTAATTTTGGGAAACGCTCTCCTGAAAAAAGGCAGCGATAATCATAAGCTTCACGAACATTCGTACTAAATTTACGTGCATCTGGACCTCTATCGACTTGCCTGCGCCACTTCCTTACTCGTTCACGCAGCGAGTCCTGAATAGAAGTATAGCTATCTTCAGATTCATACCCTATCGTTTCATCTTTGATGCCAGTGTAAGCCACGTTTGAATAATCTGTCAGATTGAACTCACGCAAAATCAAAGGCAGAATATCAGTATTGATTCCAAAGCTTCTTTGAATTCTCTCTGCTGTATTTTGAATGCTTGAGTGATCGGAGATAAGTGTAGCAGTTTCGTGTTGCTGAATGAGAACACCCAATTCAGATGTATTGAGTCTTGCTACGGCCCACAACATACAGATAATTGCCATTCGTTCCGCAAAATCAATTTTAAGAACTCCTCCCTGATTTTTTGCCCAGACATTAGTTGGCACAAAAACAACTTTTGTTTCGTCAGATTCTATCAAACCTACATCTATCTCGGAAAGAACATATTCTTTTTGCGATAATTCTATTAAGGTAGATTCAGATGTCTTCTTTAATTCTCTCATTGGTGAGGGTAGAAGAAGAATTGAATAAATCACCACATACGGATGTTTGCCACTCTCTGTCTTTTCAGGGCGAATTCTTGGCTTTCCATCACGTCTACAAGCTTTTGCCTTCCCATCAATTTCTAGACCTGGAGTTATTTGATAATAAAATCGCTTTTCAAGTAATTCAGAAGCGTATACTCCGTTATCGGTTCCAGCAAGCTCATAATCTCCTCGTCCGCCGCCACTTCTGTAGGCTATACGCATTACACTGACTCCAATAAAGAAAGCTCAGTCTGTAGTGAAATATCCAAAACTCTACTTTCGTGCAATGATCTTCCACTTAATCTTTCTAATGCACTTCGGAGATAAGGAAATAAATGTCTATTTTGAGAATCCACTCTTCGTAAAATACCTTCTGCTGCATTCGGGCTTAAGAAATAACGTGAATCTGGCTTTTCATGTTCAACAATATCTATCAGATCAGTATAAATAGGTTCACAAGGTGACGCAGGGGTATTGCCTGCAATAAACTCATTTTTCCAAAGAATTCCTGCCTTCGGCCAAATAATTTTTTCGTTGCTTTTCTGTGCTGTCGCAAGCTTGCCATTAATCACTTTAGAACTACGTAAACCAGGCCACCTATTAAGCGAATCTATTAAAAAATTAAGCTGACTATTTCTTGAGTTGCATATCATCTCTGTATTATTCAATTGTTCACGAATCCTTTTAGCAATCCATTTCACTACAGAAACAGAAACAGCATTGCCTAGAGCATGATATCTAAGACTGTCTGATTTCTCTACACCAACATTCTTTAAGTGCAATTCAGTCCAGTGATCCGGGAACCCTTGCAAGCGTTCACATTCAAGCGGGGTAAGCCTGCGTACTTCATCCGTATAAGGAATATATGTCCGACTCCAATCAGTACCAGTATGTCGCCCAGACGTAGCTGCTAGACAAAATGCAAGTTTTGGGGAAATCGGCCCTGGGCCTCTCTTCCAAGAAGTACTTAAAAATGCTGAACGCTCATTTCTTAAATGCGCTGGACGGTGATTCTCGAACAGAACATTTCCTGCCGCTATGGGATCATTCATCCAAGCGCAAATATAAATGCGCGAGCGAGATTGAGGCAATCCAAAATATCGACTATTCAATAACCTCCATGAAACAGCGTAATTGAGACTGTCCAATGTATAGAGGAGTTCTGCAAAGTCCTTGCCATTGTTTGAATTAAGCAAGCCATGCACATTCTCCATGAGAATCACACGCGGTTTTTTAATTCCAGCCAATTCTGACAATCGAAAAAATAATCCTGATCTGGAACCATTCAACCCATGACGACCTTTAGAGCCTCTGGCTACAGATAAATCTTGACATGGAAAACCTGCACACCATATTTCAGAATCAGGCACAACCTCTGAGTCAATTGTCAGAATATCTTTAAATCGCGGGATTTTTGACCAATGGTAAGCCAGAACTGAGTTACAAAAAGCATGGATTTCACATTGAAAACTGATACTGAATCCTGCCTGTTCAAATCCAATGTCAAATCCTCCAATCCCAGTAAAGAAGGATGCAACTGTTGGGGTTCCCATTCTAATCCGATCCATTCCTGTTTTTGTCTTGCATTGCCGCAGCCAGCGCTACATCCATTAAGGCTATAACGCTGAGGCTCAATAATCTTATCTTTAAGTAGTGCCTTTGCACCAAAACTCGCTATAGATCAAATTTACTACTTTTTAGTCAAATTCTTGATGTTTTTGAGAAATCTGGCGTAAAGCAGATTCCCTTTAAGGGATTCTTGCAAAATAAACTGATTCCCAAGCTGTGGTGGAATTAAGTATACGAATACCTAATAAATCTCCATATACTCCTGCCGCTCCCATTCCGTGATGTGGTCGTGGAAGCGGGCAAGCTCGAAGCGTTTGACGGTAGTGAAGAGGCGCACAAAGTCTTCGCCAAGGAGCGATCGCATGTCTTCATCGGCTGCTAATGCTTCTAAGGCGGCTTCCAGCGTTTGGGGAAACTTGGGTAGATCGGGATTATCTTCGCTGGGACCATCCACGGGTGGCTGCAAATCGTACTGGTGCTGGATGCCGAGTAAGCCTGCGGCAAGAGTTGCTGCTGCGGTGAGGTAGGGATTGCTCAGCCCCGATGCGGCTCGCATTTCGAGGTGGGTATCTTCATCGCGGGTGGCTTTGACACGCACCATCGCCGATCGGTCTTCGATGCCCCAGCTAATGTTGGAGGGCGCGAAGGTGTGGGGCTTGAGGCGACGGTAGCAGTTAGGCGTGGGACCAATCAGCGGGAACATGGCGGGCGCATGGGTGAGAATGCCCTGGATGAAGGCTTCGAAGGTGGAGGATAAGCCATCTGGATCATTCTGATCCACGCAGATGTTCTTGCCTGTGCTGCGATCGAGCAAGCTGATGTGGAAGTGGCAGCAACACCCGGCGCGATCGGCAAACGGTTTGGACATGAAGGTTGCCAGATAGCCCATCCGATGGGTTATCTCCTTCACGGCATTCTTGAAGGTAAAGGCTTTGTCCGCACCCCGTAGACCGATGCCAGGACCAAAGTTAATTTCAAATTGCGATGGGGCGTATTCGCAATTGCTGGTAATCACATCCACGCCAGAACCGCGCAGGTAGTCCAGCAGTTGATCCAGTTCCGGCACATATTGATTGCGAAGGTGATTGAAGATATGCAGCCCGCCAAACAACGGTTCTCGCGTTTCGCCGTGTAGCAGGTAGAACTCAAATTCATGTCCCATCATCACATCAAACCCCATCGCTGCCGCCTTGTGCAGTAGCGCTTTGAGGACGTAGCGGGGGGCAACAGTCAGTGGCTCAGTTGGACTCCACTGCGGATCGCAAATGACTTTAGCGGTACGATCGAGCCAGGGTACAGGAGTCAGCGTGTCCAGGTCAGGGATCAACATGTGATCGCGGTATTTCCGCTCTTCATGCAGTCCGGCTCCCGATACCACCGACGAGGCTGTGTCGAGTGCCAACGTACCGCCATAGAAGTTCAACCCCTTGCGAGTGTAGCTTTCTACTTTGTCGATCGGCACCACCTTCGATCGTGACACCCCATGCAGATCGGGCAGTTCAAACCGCACATATTCAACGCCCTGATCGTTGAGGGTTGCAACGAATTGGGTGATGCGATCGGCAGAAGTCTCTTCTACC
Source organism: Lyngbya sp. HA4199-MV5 (assembly GCA_019359375.1). Taxonomy (GTDB): domain Bacteria; phylum Cyanobacteriota; class Cyanobacteriia; order Leptolyngbyales; family Leptolyngbyaceae; genus Stenomitos. The sequence continues at coordinate 17,842 of JAHHHL010000068.1, read as the reverse complement.
GGGACAGTCGTATTAGGTGCAATAAACTCTGTAACCATCGACCTACCTACGCAAAACGTCGAACCAACGAGCTGAAGCAGAACAGAATGACGAAAGAGCACAGACCATTAGCCCGGATTTAAATCACGGGCGAGTGAGCAACGAGGCGACAAGCCTTTCAAGACTTTAGCAAGGAGTTTCCTGGTGGTTGCTCTGCACTCCTGTGCCTGGAATCACCACACGACTGATACTGCTTGAACGAATGTTTGAACCCACGACAACTCAAACCTCTGGTTGACTGACAAATCTTTGAGCGAGTACTTGAACCCGCCCTGCACTCAAGTGCGGGCTGATGGCAGAAAGTCCTCTCAAGAGGACTAGGAGAGCCTTACAACCCGTTTTAACGGGTTTCGTACCATTAGCCCGGATTTAAATCACGGGCGAGTGAGCAACGAGGCGACAAGCCTTTCAAGACTTTTGTCAGTCAACCACTCAAACCTTCTTCATGTCGCTAAAGCGAGTATGCGACGCTTCAATGTCCTCTTCCATTTCTTGAATGAGGTCAGGCGATCGCAGGCGCAGCATAATAAACCAGCCAGCCCCCACTACTAAATAGAGCAAGAAGAGATACGGAAAAACGTTGTACGGTGCCGCTGGAACAGGGAATAAACTGCCTTCACCCGGAACGCCCACGCTACCCAAAACTGGGATGATCATGAAGGCAACCCCCAGTACTGAGAATAAAATGTCCGTCCAGCGCAACTGATGCTCACGGTGCAGATAGACGGGTGCCGCGATCGAAATCAGAATATACGCGACCAGAAAGCCGTAAGTGGCGATCGTGCCAAAGTAGGCGTACCCATCCAGCACCTTCACACCAAACAGATTGATGGTGGCTGGAGCAAGAAAGGCGACCAGGGCAACCAGCGTGACCGCAATGTGGGGGGTTTCATTCGTGCCGTGCGCCTCGGCAACGCTGCGATGAAAAATGCCATGTCGCGCCATTGAGAAAAAGATCCGGGCACCTGCATTCAAACACGCCAGAGTGCAGGCAAAGAGGCTGATCATGGAGCCGATCGAAATCAGGATGCCGAAAAAGCCAACCCCGGAAAAGTTTGCCAGATCGTTCATGGGTGCAGTGCTTTCATTAAATTTGACGCTGGCTCCCTCAAAGCCAAGCACCTGAATGTAAGACATCACCACAAAAAACAAGCCCGAAACTACAGTGCTAATGATGACCGCACGCGGAATGTTACGGAGCGGATTTTTGGCTTCATCGCCCAGCGTTGTCGCACTTTCAAAGCCCACGTAGCTAAAGACTCCCAAGACTAGCCCCAGCATCACACCGCTTGGCTGTACGCCCTGCAAGGTCAACTGGGTGGGGTCAACCACGTAACCCTTCTTGCCAAGAATAATGACTCCCAACAGGAGAATTAAGCCCACCGATGCCGCTTCCATTGCCAACATGATAACGGTTGAAAGCTGGATGTCTTTGTAGGCAGCGTACCAGGCAATTCCAGCGCAAATAGCAAACAGAAAAATGGGCGAAAGATTCAACCCTAGCGGACTCAATAGCACTTGCCCATAGTTTGCAAAGCCGCAGATCACCGCCATTGCCGTAAAGATATACGCCAGGATCAGCGCCCAACCCGTAATCACCCCAGCCGTTGCTCCCAAACCTCTTGTAATGTAGGCATAGAGCGAACCTGGCGAGGCAGACCGACGGGCAAATTGGTTGATATTCATCCCCACAAAGACCAGCCCGATCGTCGCCAGTAAATACGTAAACCAGGTGCCCGGACCCGCAAGCGCGAACACTAAAGCAGCATTAACCGTTGGCGTAACCGTTGGTGCAATGTTGGCGATCGACTGCGAAATCACCTCAGAAAACGGCAAACATTCGGGACGAAGACCGGAAAGACTCGGTTTGACCTCTAGTTCGGTAGACATAAATGAAACCTTGAGGAATGAGACATGTAACGGCGGCTATGGTTCTAAGTGAATGCCTGAACAACCTGAGAGACAATGATTTTGAGCAGGTTCAGAACTCAATTTCGTTGCCTTAAAGTTGGTCTTAGACAAATCACTAAAACCTGATGAAACAGCAGGGCTTGAATGGCTTCAGTCCGTTGCAACTAAATTTGAGCCTCGTGTCAGAAAACAATGCTCTGAACAGCGATCGAGTAGATTCCCGTGAGAAAGCCGAATTTTCGCTTAAGTTACGCTACTCAACCAAACAAATTCGTAGCAAGCATTACCAACGTCCCTTGTTTGGCGATAAAGCTGCCTGACGGTTCTGAAAGCAGGGCTGAACGCATGGGTGCAATCAGGCGTTAGCCAGGGCATCGTGGCAATACTCAACAATCATGGCGGTGCGATCGCCCGATCGCGTCCACAGGATGGGAAAGAAGCTTTCATCCATCACTGTTTCGCCCATGCGACGGTAGCGGCTAAAGATGTAGCCTGGTTCGATTCCCGGTGGCTGAAACTGAGCATCGGCTGGCAGCGTGGTAATGGCAAAACTGCGACGCATCTGATCGGTTGTTTTGTTGCGACCTGAACCGTGCCATAGATCGCCATGCAGAAAAACGCAGCCCCCTGCCGGAATCTCTACGGCTAGAAGTTCAGGCTGTTTAACTCCCGCTGCCGCTGCTGCCCTCCAAAGTGGTTGTCGGTAGTCCTCTTTCGGAGCATGAAGGAACTTGAATTGGTCAGAGCAGCGCCACTGATGGGAACCGGGAGCCACCTCCAACGGTGCGGCTGAAGGGGTGCTATCACTGAGGGCAATCCAACACGTCGCCACAGAAGCCGGATTGATGCAGGCAAACGCCGTGTTGTTGCGATGGAATAATACTTCTGGTGCGCCTGGTGGTTTAATCCAGCAGCTATCGGTTGCCAGTCGTGCCCCGTCCCATCCCATCAAAGTTGCATTTAACCGGGCGACTTCTGCGGATAGAGAAAGGCTGGCTACCGTGCGATCGCAGCGCCACATGCCGCACATCTGACGGGTCGCTGTCGGCTGATTCAATCCCGGTCGTCCGTGCCATTCGTCGGGATAAACACCCGTTTCAAATTGAGTCGCAAACAGCGGATCGAGGCGGGCATCAATGCGATCGACCACCGCCAGATCCAAAAATTTCTCCAGAATCAAACATCCATCTGCTTGAAACTGCTGAATCTGTTCGTCACAAAGCTGAACTGGTAGATGCGTCATAACGGTTAGCGATACCCCAACGGCTTAAACCAGCACAGGCGGAGCATGTTCTGCCAATGCGTCCTTACAATATCCCGTCAGAAAGGGAGTCCGGTAGCCATCTTCCTGCCACACGATCGGGAAAAAGCTTTCGTCCATCGTGTCATCGCCAAAACGTTTGTAGCGCCCCGCAATGTAGCCTCCTGGCACGTAAGAACCTGTTGGCTGAAAGCGAGACTCTGCGGGAATATACGCCATCACCAGACTACGCCGAATCACATCCGGCATCTGGTTTTTGCCGGAACCGTGCCACATATGACCGTGATGGAAGGCACAGCTTCCGGGCTTCATCTCTAGCTCAAGCACTTCGGGTTTCCCCACGCCTGCTCGTTCTGCTGCCTGCTCCATTTCCCATCGATAGCTGCGGCTGGGTGCATGAAACTCTGGCACTGCGCCAGACAGCATCCAGCGATGAGAACCCCGCACATATTCGATCGTGCTGGCTCCCTTAACGGCATGGCTGAGCGCAATCCAGCAGGTGACTAACTCCTGAGGCGTGTGGTAGAAGGAATACATCGAATCCTGATGGAGCGTAGTTTCACTGGCTCCGTAGGGCTTCATCCACAAACTGTCGCTCAACAGGCGAGAGCCTTTCCAGCCGCCCACTGCCGCACCAATTTCACCAATTTTTGCCGCCAGAATCACGGACGCAAAGGCACGATCGCTCTTCCAAACATTGCTCATTTGCCCTGATGCGCCCGGTAGCCCCAACGATGGATTCCAATACCACTCATCGGGATAAACGCCCGTCTCAAACTCACCGGAAAATAGTGGCTCCACCCGTTTCACCAGGCGATCGACCAAGGCTTCCTCCAGCAGGTTTTCAACAATCAAAAACCCATCTTCGTGAAACTGATGTAACTGCGCTTGAGTCAAAGAAATCATTGGGTCGCCTGTGCTGTATGGAGAAGGACGATCGTGAGTAATCATCAACGAAACAAGATTCATGCTACTCTTCATTCTCTAAGCCTGACAACGATGGATTCAAAATAAGGGGAGAACGTCATTAAGCGCTGACAGTGAAGCGCGATCGTAACGATCGTTACAGAAGTCGAGATCAGACATTCAGATTCAGACATTCAAATGAACGTTAAGACGAGATAAAAATGGAAACAGCGTTACCTAACATCCTGGTTATTCGACACGAGCCATGCTCCAGCTTGGGGATGTTGGGTGCTACTCTCAAAAAACATTCAATCCCGTTTCAATATCTCGATATTTCTCAAGGAGAGGCGTTGCTGGAGCCGATCGCTCGTTACTCTCACGTTGTCGTGTTAGGAGGTGCTATTAGCGCCTATGAGCATCAGCAGTATCCGTTTTTGTATCATGAGTTCAAGCTGTTGGAGAATGCGATCGCGCAGGGCATTCCAACGCTAGGAATTTGTTTGGGATCGCAAATTCTCGCCACTGTTTTAGGAGCAAAGGTCTATCGCGGGAGTGCTGGACGAGAAGCCGGTTGGTGTGACATTCAGTTAACGGAAAATTCAACCGTTGATCCTCTACTCAAGGGCTTTCCGTCCCAATTCAAAGTGTTTCAATCCCATCAAGACACGTTTGATCTACCATCGGGCTGTATGCATTTAGCAACGAGTGAAAAATACGGAAATCAAGCCTTTCGCTATCAGAATCATGTCTGGGCGATTCAGTTCCATCTTGAAATTGATGAGCATGTTTTGGGAGATTGTGCAGAGGTTATTGAGCAAGAATTGAAGGATAGCAACATTCAAGACACAACCTTAGCTCAACTGTTAGAAGAAGCGAAGTTTCATTCTCCTGCTGTTGTGCCCTTAGCCAATCAATTGATGCAGCAATTTCTTCAGATTGAGCGATCGCCCCTGCTGAACGCTGGACTAGCGCAGAGAATGTCTTAAAAGGATTTTTGAAACGTGTCAAATTCAGTTAGCAACAGCTTAAAAGCTAGAGATCGCGGATCATCAATGTAGGCTTAAAGTTGGGCTTAAAGTCGTAAACCATCCGTTTCATCCGCTCCTCATCCGCTGCCGAGTACATTTCTCGCACATCCTTTTACAACCGATATTGGCGATAGACCTCACTGGCAGCACGATGCACCAGGGAGTGACGATAGACGAGCGCCTGCATGTCATCTGCATAGCCGCCGCCAATCACACAGGCGATCGCATACCCCTGCGACACACAGGTGCTGAGAACCTGCATTTCTCGACGAAACAAGCCTGTATCTGTCAGGCATAACTTGCCCAGGCGATCGCCCAGGTGTGGATCAACGCCCGCATCATACAGCACCAAATCTGGTTTCAATCGATGTAACAAATCAGGCAAATAGCTTGCCAAGGTTTGCAGGTATGCATCATCTTCCATCCCTTCTAGCAGGGGAACATCCAAGTCACTCTGCTGCTTAGTGCCTGGAAAATTGACCTCACAATGCATGGAAAACGTAAACACATCCGGATCGTCTTGAAAAATAAATGCCGTACCGTCGCCTTGATGCACATCCAAATCGACAATTAAGACGGTTTTTACCAAGCCCAGTTTTTGTAAGACACGCGCCGCGATCGCCAGATCATTGAAAATACAAAAGCCCGATCCATAGTTGGGAAACGCGTGATGCGTGCCACCTGCCGTATTACACGCCAGCCCATGCTGCAACGCAAGCTGAGCCGTAAGCACGCTTCCCCCCACCGCCACACACGTCCGATTGACCAGGGCAGGACTCCACGGCAATCCAATCCGTCGCTGCGCCTTAGCATCCAGCGTGCCTTCACAATACGCCTGCACGTACTCTGCCGTATGCACCAGTTCCAGCCACTCCTGAGGCGATCGCTCTGGTAGGTGAACCTGAGCCTCATCTACCACCCCATCTACGAGAAGTCGTTCATAGAGCAACCGAAATTTTGTCATGGGAAACCGATGCCCGTCCGGCAACGGCGCAACGTAATCAGGGTGGTAGACGATCGGGAGGGGCATGGAGGAGGAAGGCTAAAGGATGAAGGATGAAGGCTAGAAAAGGCAGAAGGCAGTGGGCAGTGGGCAGTGGGTAAAGGAGTTGTTGGTTTTTAGTTTTTAGTTTTTAGAAGGAGTCAGGAAAGGCTCATGCACTCATACCAACAACCAACAACCAACAACTAACAACTGGTTCAACTCAAAACTCAAAACTCAAAACTCTCATCCCCCATCCCTCATCCCCCATCCCTCATCCCCCATCCCTCATCCCTCCCCCACCCTCTCCCATCGCTCAAACATTGCTGCCTGTCCACACCGTTGGTTTTGTTCATCCAACACATCCCAGATGATGACATCTTGAATCCAAAAGCGTTGTCCGGTGCTGGAGATGCGAATGCCTTTGTAGTCGTTGATGTAGCCGTGGGTTTTAGCTTGGGCGAGAAGCCGATCGCGTTCTTCTCGTTCAACGGGTTCTGCGGAAAGACGGGAGGGCATTTGGGTGAACTGCTGCCAATCGGTTTCCCACAGCGTTAAGGCTTGATGATTGGCGTAGTTAAAAGTCGGATCGGGTTCGGTGCCGTGAGAAACCAGGACAAAGGGAGCGTGAAAGAGAATATCGGCGGCTTCTGCGGACGATCGACTGATTTCCAGTAGGGGGCGATCGAGCCAGTGCTGAAAGCTGCGACACAACCGCTGACTATGTTGAATCACTGTTGGTTGTTGCCAGGGCTTTATCATGCTTGCCACGCTCTTTAGGGCTATTTTGTAGAGCTATCCGTATACGGCGGTTGACTCGCTAGAGGCGCTTACAGAATACTATGATACAAGTGTTGCAAATTCTTCATAAAACGCTGTGGTCACTCAACAACTGACTTTAACGCCGCTGGAAAAATTCACCTGGGACTGGCGCGGCTACTCCATCCAGTACACCGTTGCTGGCGCAGGAAAACCGTTGCTCCTGGTGCATGGCTTTGGTGCCTCGTTGGGTCATTGGCGGCAGAATATCCCAGCCCTGGCGGAGGGTGGCTATCGGGTGTTTGCGATCGACCTCCTAGGCTTTGGCGGTTCGGCAAAACCTTCGCTGGATTACAGTCTAGAACTGTGGCAAGACTTGTTGCAGGATTTTTGGAAGGCTCATATCCAGCAGCCAACGGTTTTTGTGGGAAATTCGATCGGTGGGCTGCTCTGCTTGATGCTGCTGGCAAATCATCCTGAAACCGCTGCTGGTGGCGTGCTGCTCAACTGTGCGGGAGGCATGAATCACCGTCCGGATGAGTTAAATCCACCGCTACGGCTAATAATGGCGGCGTTCAATGCCCTGGTGCGATCGCCCCGATTGGGTGGCTTTGTCTTCAACCAGATTCGCCAAAAGCACCGCATTCGTCGTACCCTGTCGCAGGTCTACCGCAACCGAGAAGCCATTAGTGACGAACTGGTGGATATGCTCTACGCGCCCTCCTGCGATGAAGGTGCCCAAAAAGTGTTTGCGTCCGTTCTCACTGCACCACCCGGTCCCAGTCCCGCAGAATTATTGCCTCGCGTCAGCCAACCGTTAATGGTGCTCTGGGGCGCTGCCGATCCCTGGACACCGATCGCAGGCGCATCAATCTACCAGGAATTTGCCAAAACCCATCCGCTCACCTTTGTCTCGATTCCCGATACAGGGCACTGCCCCCACGACGATCGCCCAGAAGTCGTCAATCCCCTGATCCTGAAATGGTTGCAAGAGACTGGGGTTTAGTGCGCGTGTCCGAACGACCAGCAACTTTTGCACTAGGGGAAACCGAGATTCACATTTGGCAGGCGGGTCTTGCGGTCTCACCAGACGATCGTGAGCAGTTTGCCCAAACGCTGTCGGTGGATGAACACGCACGAGCCGACCGCTTCCGATTCTCACGGGATGCTCATCGCTTTATCGTCAGTCGGGGCATCTTGCGGGCGCTGCTGGGACGCTATTTACAACTGCCTCCAGACCAGATTCAGTTTTCTTACAGCGATCGCGGTAAGCCATCTCTAGCCAACCCATCTACAGCGGTAGAGCTAACATTCAACCTGTCTCATTCAGAAGACTGGATGGTGTGCGCGATCGCTCGCGGGTGCCGTGTGGGCATTGATCTGGAAGCGATTCACCCCGTACCAAATCTTGCCGATTTGACCCAGCGATTCTTTTCGCCACGAGAACACGCGGTAATCCACACCCTCTCGGACGAACGACGACTGCGATCGTTCTTTCAGCATTGGACGTGCAAAGAAGCGCTGCTAAAAGCGACAGGAGACGGGCTGATGAGCCTCAGCACGATCGCAGTCTGCATTGAAGACGATCAGGCAACCCTGGTGAGCTGGAGCCATGCCGTTCAACCAGTCGGTCCTTGGCGGCTACAGCTTTTTGCACCAGCACCCAATTGTGTCGCCGCGATCGCCGCCGATTCCCTCGATCGCTCGATCGTCTTCTGGCAATGGGAGAATGATCTTGCGTAAAGACATCCCCTGGTGAGCTTGCGTCACCTCATGCACTAACTGGGGTCAATACTTTAGCTTCCTCTTCCTGTGAGGCAGCCTCGGATGACTCTTCCAGCAGCGTTTCATAGAGTTGCCCCAGTTGGGTTGCCACACCATCCCAGCTAAAGGTGGCTTCTACTCGCTTTCTTGCAGCTTGCCCCAGTTGATTCCGCCAATCTGGGTTCAACAGAAGGCGATCGATCGCGGTGGCAAAGGCGGCATCATCTTTGGGGGGTGCCAACAGTCCGGTTTCTTCCGGCACGACGGTAAACTGCAAGCCGCCGACATCGCTACCAACTACGGGCGTGCCACATGCCATCGCTTCGATCGTCACTAATCCAAACGGTTCATAATGGCTGGGCACAACCGAAACATCGGCGGCTGCGTAGTAGGTAGGCAATTCTTCTTGAGAGAGGCGACCAGGGAAGTGAGTAATGTCTGCCAATCCCAGATCTGCCACAATGCTTTCGATGCGATCGCGCTCATCCCCATCGCTGTGTCCGGGACGGCTACCACCACCAATGATCAACCGCACCTTCTCGGTAGTCCGCGCTTCACAACGATGGATAGCTCGCACCAGCGTTTCGATGCCTTTCCGGGGGTCAAACCGACCAACATACAGCACTACTTTCTCGTCGGGCGAAATTCCTAGCGCTTGGCGGGCTTCAGCTTGCGTCACGGTGCCAAAATGATCGATGCGTGTGCCGCAGGGGATGATGTCGATGTTGCCACGGGTGGAGACGAGCGATCGCATATGGTCACGCTCCTGAGGGCTGGTTGCTACAACCCGATTAACCGTTTCCAGACACGTTTTCTCAACCGCAAGGCGCTTCTTTGCAATGAGCGGGATCGTTGAAACAGCCTTGTACTTCACCGCTCCCAAGGAGTGATAAGTGTGCGCTTGAGGAATGGAAAGCTTTTTGCTTAACTCCATGCCGACCCACGAAGACAGCCAATAATTACTATGAATCAGACAATAAGGGGTTTCTAATTGCTTTTGAAACTGCAAGAATGCCTGTATAAATTCCGGTAAAAAATCAAAGATTTCATCGCGTGGGATGAAGGTAGGTTCGCCAGCCGTGAAGCGAATGGTGCGGCAGTGCGGCGTGTGTTGAACGATCGCCTCTTGATCGGGGCTAACGCGGCGGGTAAACATATCAACCTGCCAGCCCTGGTGTGAAAGTGCCTCGCCTACGTGTCGGACATAAACGTTTTGTCCCCCAGCTTCCTCCTTACCAAATTCAATGGCGGGGTCGCCATGAACTGATATGAGAGCAACACGTTTTCGATTGGAAAGAATCATAGCGTTATGAGGTTCAGTTCTACTAGCGTTGACAGTTACCAAGCGTGACGAATGCCAGGTTAGCGATTTTAGAAAGCATAAATTGCTTCCGCGTTCTGACTTCAAACAAATTGCGACTTCAAACAAACACTAATTTAAATAACTATCAATGTCTCCACATCGTTCTAAGGAAAGAATGCATCACCAGACGGGACAGAGATTTGCACGATCAACAACAACACAAGGAGAGGATGCTTTACCAGCGATCGCTTTGCTTGCATCCTCTAAATCCCTTTTCATTGCCTAACTCCTCAGCGAACAAACGATAGAAGGGGGGTTTTGAGCCACCATTCTGCCCTTTTGCACGATGCCTGAAAAAAACCACTTCTCAAATAGACTCTGAGCATTGCATGGTTCTAAGGCTCCAATTCCGCCGTCTTCAAATATCATCAGAGAAGTTTCCAAAGAACGCATCAAGGCTCTCAGTCGATCAAAGGCAACCTTATCAAAATCAACTTTTCAGGTGTCAAACAGAGCATTTCAAAAACCTAGATAAGGCTTTTAAGAGACACTGATCAGGAACTCCAAGACCCATCCAAAAGCATTTCAGGAAACTTCACTCTATCGGGCAATAAGGCTTGAAAAAGTTCAAAAGGCTACAGAAAATCAATCGCCTTAATGCAGTTATTTTTATTTATCTCCATTAAAACTTTACCATAACTTTGTATTTAGAGCACTTTGAAAATTACCAGCAACGACATCTAAAAAACATCACTCTGTATCATTTGTATGTTCTATAACTGGATGCTAACTACGTAGTCAAAACGCGGCTTAATGAAACTTAAGCGACTGTTTAAGCGTTAGAGAGTGTTAGCAAAGAGCAATTTGTGGTTGATGTAGTCGATTCTCGTTACGCGTTTGTAACAAATGCAACTCCCTGTTCCGTGTTTTTTGCATTAAGAAAAACTAATTTTTTTCTTAAAATAACAAGTTTTTCTTATGGATGATTCTGAGTCATCACTGGATGGGGCATCGTGGCGGGTTGAGCGGAGCCAAAACGCAAACAATGGTCGCTGATTTTCCTGCAATTGATGTGAGTCGTCCAGAGCACCGGGTCTCGCCTCATAATGGGAGTGGATGCTTTACATGGCTTCATCATGACGAGAGATTTGCGCGGGTTCATTAAACAGCTAGAGCAACGGGGGCAGCTACGGCGGATTACAGCGCTGGTTGATCCAGACCTGGAAATTGCCGAAATTGCTCAGCGACTGCTGCAAAAGGGCGGTCCAGCGCTGTTGTTTGAGAATGTCAAAGGTTCTCCTTACCCTGTGGCAGTGAATATGATGGGCACGGTAGAGCGCGTTTGCTGGGCGATGAATCTGGAAGCGCCTGCTGAGCTGGAAACATTGGGCAAGAAGCTGGCGCTGCTGTACCAACCCAGACCACCCAAAACCGTCCCGCAGGCGATCGCGCTGGGACAGGCACTCTTCGATGTGCTCAAAGCCAAACCCAGCCGCGATTTATTGCCGCCCTGCCATCAGGTTGTCTTGAAGGATGAAGCGGTTGATCTCACCCAACTACCGCTCTTGAAGGTGTATCCCGACGATGCCAACAAGGTCGTGACGCTGGGGCTGATGATCACGAAAGACTGCGAAAACAAAACGATTAATGTGGGCGTGTATCGCTTGCAGCTACAGTCTAAAAATACGATGACGGTACAGTGGCTATCGGTACGGGGAGCCACCCGCCATCTCCGTAAAGCGGCGGAACGGGGGCAAAAGCTGGAAGTAGCGATCGCCCTTGGAGTTGATCCCCTCCTGATCATGGCGGCGGCGACTCCCTTGCCGATCGACCTCTCAGAATGGCTGTTTGCGGGACTGTACGCAGGTGAAGGCGTGCATCTCGCCAAGTGTAAGACAGTGGATTTGCAGGTGCCCGCTGACTCAGAAATTGTCCTTGAAGGTACGATCACCCCAGGTGAAACGGGGGTGGATGGTCCGGCTGGCGATCACATGGGCTTCTACGGCGGAGTGAATGAAGCCGCGCCGCTGATTCGCTTTCACTGCATGACCCACCGCAAAGATCCGATCTATCTCACGACCTTCAGCGGTCGTCCACCCAAAGAAGACGCAATGATGGCACTGACGCTAAACCGCATCTACACGCCCATCTTGCGGCAACAGGTGCCCGAAATTGTGGATTTCTTTTTGCCGATGGAAACGTTGAGCTACAAAACCGCAATTCTGGCGATCGATAAGGCATACCCCGGTCATGCTCGACGTGCCGCACTAGCTTTTTGGAGCGCGTTGCCCCAATTCACCTACACCAAGTTTGTCATTGTGGTGGATAAGGACATCAACATCCGCGATCCGCGTGCAGTCGTGTGGGCGATCGCCTCCAAAGTTGATCCCGCCCGTGATGTCTTCATCCTGCCCGAAACCCCGTTCGACTCGCTGGATTTTGCGACTGAAAAATCTGGTCTGGGCGGACGCATGGGTATCGATGCCACGACCAAGATGCCACCCGAAACCGATCGCGTCTGGAACACACCATTGGAATCTGATCCAGAAGTAGCGGCAATGGTCGATCGGCGTTGGGCAGAATACGGGTTGGCCGACCTGGATTTGGGCGAAGTCAACCCGAATCTGTTTGGCTACGATATGCGGTGATGAGGGAGCGCAGGCGTAGTCTAGCGATCGACGGTCAGTTACTAGATTTTAGTAGGTTGGGTTGAGTTCGCGAAACCCAACACCGTCACTGATGTTGGGTTTCATGCTTCAACCCAACCTACGCAGGCTCAAAATCGTCTTCTGACTCCTGACTCCTCGCTCCTCTCTGATCGTTAGCGGTCAGCTTTAATGCCCTGAGAGGTTGGCTTTGACGGTTTGGCTGTTGTGGGTGTCTTCGGCACTGGGGCGATCGTCCGCTTTTGCATCGACAACATCAACTGTCTCCGCCGCAGGGCGCTCTTCATTGATATCGTCATCAACGTCATTGGGGTAGCGATCGAGGATTGAGTCCTCTACAGCGGCGGCTTTCAACTCGGTTGGATTCGGGATACGAAAAACGGGGTTGTCCTTTTGTGAATGATCTAAAGTCATAACGGCACCATCCATCGAAATTCTCTATTACATTTAAGTGTTAGATGGTTTTCATTCGGCTGCGTCAGCCTCTAGATGTAATCTAGATGACTTTCAGCGCGACTGTAATGATCGATCGCCGTCAAGCACCTTTGACCAAAACCTCGGAGGTTTAAGCTACCGCGTTGACTACGGTGCTTGATGCCTGGTTGAAACCTCCGAGGTTTGCATTAGCCACTCTGCAAAAAGACGATCGCGCCTTTCTTCCAAGCCTCATGCTACAAATTTCAAACACCGTGAGCATTCCAGAGCATGAGATTGAGCTAAGCGCCATTCGTTCTCAAGGGGCGGGTGGGCAAAATGTGAATAAGGTGGCAACGGCGATTCATTTGCGTTTTGATGTGGTCAATTCTTCGCTGCCCGATCGCTACAAAGAGCGTATCTTAAAACTCAATGATCAGCGTCTCACCAAAGATGGCGTGATTGTGCTTAAAGCGCAGGAGCATCGGAGCCAGGAGCAAAACCGGGAAGAGGCGTTAAAGCGGTTGCAGGAGATGATTAAAAGCGCGATCGTGCTACCCAAACCGCGTAAACCCAGCAAACCATCTCGTAGCTCTCAGCGCAAACGACTCGACAGCAAAACGAAGCGAGGGCAGATCAAAACATTACGCAGCAAGATCGATGATTTGTAGGAACGTTACAACCGATTTGTAGAGACCTTACATGTAACGTCCCTACAGATGAAACCGCAACCGATCCGCTTTGTCATGTCGGCACCAGTTCACCGGGACGTAGCTTCGACCACTTCCCTTTTTCTTCGGCAAAGCTCAGGCAACCAACCACATCCCATTCCATTTCAATAATCTCGCCCTGATGGCGAATATTGACGTTGATCGTGGGTTCCGTTGCCTCAAAATCGGGTGTTTCCGTCAGGTGGGGCTGCTGATGCTGATGTTCGACTGCGTTGTAGGTGGTGCAGCGATCGACATAATGGCAGTTAATGCAAATACACATGGCTTAAATTTCTCGCATCGAAGCGTGAACATTCAGAATGTCAAATGCTTTTCTGTTACTCTAGCTCAGACGCACTCATCGTGCAGCGGTTGCTGGGTTGATTTTCGTTGCAATCATTCTTGTCGAATGGTGCAGAGAATGCTTGGCGACGTTAGGCTGAGGTAAGTGAGTGAAGGCGCGTATTGGTTAACGCCAAGTAGGCTAGCGCCAAATTGTAGTGTCAGTGATGGTTAGGTTGGGCAGGCTTGAATCAGCGTTTAGATTTGAAGTATCAATTGAGTGTTCCAGCAGTGTCTTCTGCGCTCTCTCCCAAAACATGGCCGTTTAGCCTGGAGTGGTTGCCGCACTCGGCGTGTTTAGTGGGTGGCACTGTGCGCGATGCCCTGTTGGAGCGAGAGAGCGAGTATCTGGATCTCGATTTTGTCATGCCTGTGGGCGCAGTCGAAACGGCACAGGCGATCGCACGTCATTACAAAGCGGGGTTTGTGCTGCTGGATGCCGATCGCCAGATTGCACGGGTCGTCTTTGAGCAAGGCACCGCAGACTTTGCTCAGCAGGTGGGATCAACGCTGGAAGCCGATTTGGAGCGACGAGATTTTACGGTGAACGCGATCGCCTATAACCCTCACACCGATCAACTCCTCGATCCGCTGCATGGCTATGCCGATTTGCAAAAGCATCAGTTGCGGATGGTGTCACCCGAAAACTTGCGCGAAGATCCCCTGCGGCTCTTGCGAGCCTATCGGCAGGCGGCACAGCTTGGCTTTACGGTCGAAGCCGAGACGCGATCGGTCATCCGCAAACTGGCACCCCTCTTGCAGCGCATTGCGGCGGAACGGGTACAGTCAGAACTCAACTACCTGTTAAGCTCAACCAGAGGTACAACCTGGCTCACAATGGCGTGGCAAGATGCTCTATTGGATGATTGGTTCCCTGCGGCTAGTGCCCAAAGTCTGGCGCTGGTGGCGGCGATCGACCAGACGGCTGGGCTGCTACAAGAAACCATGCCTGCCTTTGCCTGGGAATTGTTTAGCCGCATTCGGAATCTCCCTAAAAATCAGCGCTACAAACCCTGCCAGCGCTCTGACGGTGAGCGATCGTCCTCTCAGAAGCCAGAGCTAACCGTTTCGGGTTCAACGCGTACCTGGCTCACGACCGCAAAGCTGGCAAGTTTATTACCAGCCAACGTAGCTCAAGCCGAACTGCAACTAAAGCGACTCAAGTACAGCCGTACAGAAGTGCAAGCCGTTAGTACGATTCTTAAAGGTCTTCCGTTGCTGTGCCCTGTCAGCAGCCCTACAGTTGACCAAAGTTGTGCTGAAGCAGCCACGGCTAATGCAAACGATACAAATGCAGCCTGGAACCTGAAGCCTCTTACCCAGCTTGAGCTATCGCTGCGAGAACAGTACGAATTCTTCCAAAGCGCTGGTGCAACCTTTCCTGCGATCGCCCTCCTTGCGATCGCGCTCGGTACACGGATGGAGGCGATCGTGCCATTGATCGATCGGTTTCTCACACCCGATGATCCCGTTGCACACGCCAGCCCTTTGCTCACGGGGCAAGACCTGATGACAACCCTAAATTTACCTGCTGGTCCACGCATCGGGCGCTTATTAGCGGCGATTCAGCTAGCCAGAGCCGAAGCAAAAATCACCACAACAACAGAGGCACTGCAACTGGCTGCAACGCTCGTAGGGAGGGGTGAGGGGTGAAGGCTAAAGAAGTTGTTAGTTGTTAATTGTTGGTTTTTAGAGTAGGGCTGGACAGTTGATGGCTGACCGTTGATAGCTGACCGTTGACCGCTAACTCCGACATGGCTCAAAACGTACACGGCTTCCGTCCGGCTCTAACTTCACCCACTTTAGTGTCTAGCTGCTGCAACAGATTGTGCTAAAGTGATCTTCTCACTTCTTCAGGTTTTGCATCAGTGCTGCACCAGCTTGGTCTACAGGCTGGGTTTTTAGGCGCTGAGGGTTCGCTACTTATTTGTCGGTTGTTTTATAAGGGGTACACATGGCTAAACGCCGCAACCAAAAGAAAGAAAAAGCTCTCCGTAATCAGGCGTATGCACGGAAGTTTCGCAAGAAAACGAATACAGGTCGCTTTGGTAGACGACGCACAGATGGCGGCGGTCGGGATGACGCTGAGGGCGATCAAGAGGGCGCTGCTCGGACTGGTGAAGGCGCTGCCGACTAAAATCAAGAAAGACACCAACAACGCTTTTCTCCCTGAGGCTGGTGCAGTTTCAGGGAGCTTTCGTGTGGAGCGTTTAGTTTAGAAGGGATGAGGGCAGAAGAAGGGAGTGGGGAGTGGGGAGTAGGGCTAAAGGCAGGAGGCAGGAGGCAGAGGGCAGAAGGCAAGGGAGTTTTTGGTTTTTAGTTAGAAGGAGTCAGGAACGCCTCATGCACGAACAACCAACAACTTTTCTTGAATGCCTATTTCTGGTATGCCGCAAGGCTTTAGGGCTATACAACTAGCAACTGTTCAACTCAAAACTCTTGTGCTGACCGCTGAATGCTGACCGCTAAAACAGAAAATAACTGTATCAAAGCGCTTGCTGCATAGACTCGGCAACTGCTAGTCCTGATAGAAATGCCTGCTCTGCTTTCATTCCGCCGCACCAATCCCCAGCGCAAACGAGCGGCGCTGATGTGGTGGCTGCCAGATACGGTTCTGCCAGAGGGGTTTTGGCAAAGGCATAACGCCAGCGATGGACCTGGAGCCAATCTGGTTTTGCTAACCAGGGAGCGAGCTTTTCAGCCGATCGCTTCAGCAATTGATAGCCTGCTGCTTGCAGATCGATCGCGTCCAGATATGGCTCTGCAAACCCAGCCGTACTTTGCACCACAAAAACAGGCTGGGATGGTGCAACCCGTTTGCTGCTGTCCAACCCCAGCCATGAAAGGTTGCCATCCTTCACGAAGGTCAGCGATCGCACGTCGGGGTACTGCGAGAACCAATCCTGCTGACGATCGGGCGTGTAGCCAGCCATCACGCTCAAACAGGGCGAGAATGCTACATTGCGTACCTGCTGGAGAAAGGTCTCAGGGAGCACATCTGAGGGCAAGGTTTGGAGCAACGCTGCCGCCTGAGGTGCGGGAATGGCGATGACGATCGCTCTGGCTGTAACCGTTTCAATCGCTTTTGTCTGATCTGGATTGGTTCTCTGGGCACTTAATCGCCAGTAGGCATTGTCAACAAGCGTGAGTGATTGCACCAGGTGGCTAAAACGGATATCTAGATTAGTGGCAAGAGACTTGGCGATCGCGGTCATCCCCGCGGGCGCAACATAGCGTGGATAGCGTTCTGTGAGAGGCGATTCACTGAGGGTGCCATCAGGACTCAAAGTATGCACCGTATCCGTCCACGACTGCACAATTCCCGCTTCTGTCAACTGCTCTAGCAAAGCTTGAAAGGCTTCGCCTTTGGGTGTGAGATAGCAGGTGCCGTGATCTGCCAGCGTTTCATGCAACCGCCGAGTGGCAATTCGTCCCCCGACACCCCGCGACTTTTCCAGAATGACGACGCGATCGCCCGCCTGCCGAAGCTGTTTGGCACAGGTTAACCCTGCCATACCCGCACCAACGACAGCAACATCAAAGTCAAACGAGGGAGTTGTCATTGCATAGAGTATGTGAGGACGTTTGGATGATTATAAGAGGAAGATGGGTAAAGGATGAGGGATAAGGGACTGGAGTTTAGACTAACGGCACGTGGGAACGGCTCAACTCCTTGCAAGAAGTGAGTGAGATGGCAGGAACAACGCCATCAGCGATTAAGCAGACTTCTTGTTATCCACTTTAGGGTTGCGAAATC
>JAHHHL010000067.1 GCA_019359375.1 Lyngbya sp. HA4199-MV5 | reverse complement strand
TGATGCCGAAAGGCTCGAAGCTTGTCAAAATTACTCATAGTCAAGTGATTTGAAACGTCCTTGACTATTAAGCAGTCAGATCGTTCGGTCTGGCTGCCTTTCCTCGCTCTTTAGTCTAAACTCCAGTGATCAAGGTGATGGGTGGTTTGTATTTGCCGCAGCCTGCTACGAACCCCGGCGGTTTTGACTTTCGGGCGTATCTCCAGCAGGAAGGCTGCTTTGCTGGTATGAAGGGTCAGACGGTGGAAGTCGTGGATGCGCGATCGCGCTGGGGCTGGTGGCAAATCAGGCAAGCCGTCGTGCGATCGCAAATCCGTTGGCTTGGGAGTCCTGCTGGCGCATTAGTGAGTTCGATGGTTTTAGGAAGTCGGGGCGTTGACTTACCCTTTGACTTGAAAGAGCAGTTCACCCGTGCAGGCTTGGCTCATGCGCTGGCGGCATCTGGCTTTCAGTCGTCGCTCATTCTGGGCGTGGTGCTGTCCTTAACGCGCCGCTTTTCTGCCAGAGTGCAGTTTTGGGCAGGGATGGGTTCTCTCGTTGTCTTTGTTGGGCTGACGGGGGTTCAGCCTGCTGTACTACGAGCCGCACTGATGGGTGCTGGTGGCTTGGTGGCGTTGGTGATGGAGCGTCAAGTCAAACCGCTGGGAGGGTTACTGGTTACAGGGGTGCTGTTGCTGTTGTTTAACCCGCTGTGGATCTGGAATTTGGGCTTTCAGTTGAGCTTTTTAGCCACGATCGGGCTGATGATCACGGTGCCGCCCCTAACCAAGAGCCTGGATTGGATGCCCAGCGCGATCGCCCCGCTCTTTGCCGTCCCGATCGCCGCCTATCTGTGGACGCTCCCGTTACAGCTTCAAGCCTTTGGCGTGCTGTCTCCTTATAGCGTACTCGTCAACCTGATCACCACACCGCTCATTTCTATCCTCAGCATTGGTGGTATGGTTAGTGCCCTTGCAGCACTCATCTGGTCGCCCGCCGGAAGCGCGATCGCGTGGTTCCTTTACTACCCGGCACGGGCACTCATGTTAGTCGTCGATGGCTTTAGCCAGTTGCCCGGAAATGCTTACGCGGTGGGCACAATTCCTGTGTTGATTATGATTGTCCTGTACGGTTTGCTTTGCCTTACCTGGCTCCAACCGTGGTGGCAACAGCGATGGTGGGTGGCGTTAATGCTGGCGATCGGGCTGGTGGTGATCCCCGCATGGCAGGCAAAGGCAGCACTGTTTCGGGTCACGCTACTGGCAGCAGGACAGCCCATTATGGTCATTCAAGAGGCGGGGCACACAGCGCTCATCAATACGGGAGATGCGTCTACCGCTGGCTTTGCGGTGCTGCCGTTCCTTCAAAAAGCGGGTGTGAATACCATTGATTGGGCGATCGCCGCCGATCAAGCCTTCCGCAAACCCAGCGGTTGGGGCAAAATAGCCGAGCGGTTAGCCATCAAGCGTCTGCATACTGTGAACGAGAAGGCGATTCAGGGAGCCTCGCTAACGGTGAAACCGACATCTCTAGAAAGTGGACAAACGGCTCCAATGGGTTCTAGCCAATTCAAGCTCCACAGCACAGAGCCGCTGATCGCAGAACTACAGCTACGGACGCAAACCTGGATCTGGTTAGGAAATCTTACACCAGAGCAACAAGCAACGCTGCTTAAAACAGCGAATTTGCCCAAACCCCAGGTTCTCTGGTGGTCTGGCAAGCGATTGGAACCAGCGCTTTTAGAAGCACTGCAACCGCAAGTGGCGATCGCCACCAGCCAAATCCGCCCTCAAACCAAAGCCCAACTCAAACAGCTAGGGTCTCAACTTTACGAGATCGATCGTGATGGTGCGCTCCAGTGGACTCCCAACGATGGCTTTAAGACAAGTTTGGAATTGAAGGAAAACGTCTCATCTGCCCTGTAGAATAGATCGTTAGCTGTAAGTTTTTTGCTGTTAACTACCAACCAACAACTAAAAACTAAGCCCCTTCTGGAGAGGTGGCAGAGTGGTCGAATGCGCCTGACTCGAAATCAGGTTCGGTGCAAGCCGACGGGGGTTCGAATCCCCCCCTCTCCGTTTTTTATCGCAGCTCTCGCACTTTACCCATCAGTGCCAGCATTTCCAGGTCTTCATCAAAGCTAATGAGTTTAAGATGCTCTGGATGTTCAAGAAATTCTCTGGCGAGGAGGTAGCCAGAAATCGTCCACGTTTGGTATTTGCGTGAGGCTTTACCAACGAGTCTGCCATTTCTGCCGTCGTAGTATTCAGGCCATTCGTCCTCGGTTAACCGTCGCTCTGCCATTTCGACAGCGCGCCAGCCAAGCTCTGGTCTACCGGTCTTCTGCGCCACGGCTGCCAGACTCCAGAGCAGCACAGGCCAGTTGCCACCATTGTGGTATGACCAGGGAACATTCTTGGGATCACAACCTGTGAGAATCTTCCACTCCAGGTCTTCCACGGCGGGGAAGCAGATTTTCATTGGCATGTAGCCGACAAGATCTTGCCAGCGCTGTTCAATTAGATCCACGATCGATTGCGCTTCGTGTTCGCTTGCCAGAGAAGACGTGATCGCAAGCAGATTTCCTAATGAGAAAAAGCGGAAATCCATCTGCGCTGGTCCCAGATTGCCTGCCAGATACCCCCCTTTCTCAGGCATCCATTCGGTCAGCCAGTACGGGATGGAATCGGGATAAATGTTGAACTTATTGACGGCTGTTTCGCCAAATTCCTCGCCCCGATAGCGGTAGATTGCATTCAGCCGACTCAGATCCAGCCAATAATATTCGCGAATGTGATAGTTCAGGATGCTCAACCGCTGATTGACCACCTGAATATACACATCCCCCCGACGACCGGGCGCAAGGAGTTCCTGTGCAGCTCGGAGTGCGGCGTAGAATAGCGCTTGAATTTCAAGGGGATGCCCATATACGCCCATGCGTCGATCAATCATAAACGCGCCATCGGGCACCAGCATGGTGGGATACATATCAAAGCGATCGGCCAGACACAGCTTCAAAATCAGAATAATGCCGTGCTGAAATTCTGGTTCGTGTGCGAGCGTCATATCGCCTGTTGACTTGACATACGCCCGCAGCAGCAGCAGCCACCAGAGGCATGAATCAACCGGAGTCACTCGACCGATCGCGTGTTCCCCAAAGTCTGCCGTTAGGTATTGATGCCCATCCCACGACTCCACCTTAAAGCTGGCTGGCATCAGCCCCTGACCTGCATTAAAGCAGTCCATCTGCTTATCACTACTTTGCAATGCCAGGGTTTCAATCAAAAAATTACGGACAATTTCGGGTTTGCCTTTAATTAAAAATAACAGTGCTGCCGACACAAAATCTCGCACAAAGCACTGGTCGTAATTCAGTGATTCTACATAGGGGTCGCGTGCTGCCACTGTGCCGACAGGACGACCCCGGTAGTAGACGATCGCATCTTCTAGCAATTCCCAGGCTTCTTTGACGAGATTGCTTTGTCCTTGCATTGCTTGCTTCGTGCTCCTCAGTGAATCCAATGATTTATTTGCATCGCGTCACGACAATCAGTGAAACTCAGCCAACTTGAGGCATACCTCAATAGCTGAGCTTCTCATCGCTAAGACTGCTCCAGCGTTTAACCTCGCTGAGCCAGTCGGTTTAAAAGCTGCTGCACCTGATGAGAAACCACGGACAGGGCGGGACTAATCTGCCAACGTTCACGAAGCTAAGGAGCGTGGATTAATTAACCTGAACCACTTCCCGTCTGTAGAGACATTACATGTAACGTCTCTACAGAAAGAATTACACCTTATCAATCCGCGTTCCTAAGGGTCATTACGGCGATCGATGGCTGCCAAAAATTGTTACCGAACAAAAATGCCACTGCCGAAACCCGTTTATCGCGCCCTCAGAGCATCTTTGAAGTGAGTACCGACCCTGTCAACAAACTTATACACCTAGCTTAGTGCCGACCAGGAGGTATTTTCAGTAAATTCTTGGTGAGGATGAGCGTTTTACTGATCGAAAACGATAAAGTTTATGCAGTTTTTATACGTCTACGGATAGATGTCAGAAGATCATCATGAAGCGCGGGTAATAGCCTCAGTAGCCGGAACTACCCGATTGATACCGTAGTCCAAGCGTCTCGCTTGCGACACGGGCAAGATGCCTGCACGACGTTGGGTCATTTATTATGTGGAAATTGCCGTAAAGGAAACGTTACCTGAGCAGAAGCAAAGCAGGATAGGATAAGCGCGGGACACCTGCATCAAGGATGGTTTGCGATCGTCGATCCCAATTTTTGTTTAAGCAGACATAATGCTGTAAACTTTATAGTACAAATGTTTTAGTACAAATGTTTCGCCGTTGCCCCTATGGTTCAATACACGCTTGCTCAAAGCCCCGAAGTGATTCTCACCGTTTCTGGCAAAGATTCGGTCAAAGCCCGCGAAAAAGCGATGGATCAACTCATTGATCTCATGGATGCGGGTGAACTTCCAACCGAACTCTCTGACGGTTTTGCCCCCCAACAGTTTATTGAAGTGAAAGAACCTGCCTTTAACCCCAGCCCCGAAGAAGATGCCGTCACCCAGGCTGTACAGGTGCTAAGTCACCTGGCGACGCTCAAGCTGAAGCTGCAAGACTCTCGTACTGAAGCACTTCAGGTACACGCTCAAATCGACATGCTCTTTAGCGATGATCCCGTAAACGAGGAAGAAATTAGCACGCTGAAGGACGGCTTCAAAGTGCTAAAAACCTACGCACAGGCAAATCTTCGTTATAAAGAGGCGAGAAAGCAGGCAGAAGAAGCCCGTGCGGTGCTCGATCGCGCCCTCAGCCCTGGAGAAGCTGAACCCAAAGCAAGCAAAAAAAGTGAAAACTGACCGATGAAGCGGGTTGAGGTTAACCGCTCAGTCTAAGCTCAATGACGGAGATGTGGCTTACCAAAGGCTTGCTCTAAGAACCTCTGCTGCCCATCGTTTTTTGAAACGCCGAGCGAGCACTCATCCGCTTGATGTAATCCATCACCGCAGGATAGGGTGAAAAGTCCATCTTGTAGCGCATGTGAAAAAAGCCCAGAGTTGAGCCGATCGCCACATCGGCGGTACTAAACTGCTCACCCAATAAATAGGGCTGAAGCGCCAAGATTTGATCGAGTGGTTTGAGCAAACGAGGCATTTCACGATCGCGCGTGGCTTCATTCAACAGCTCTGGTCCCAGGGTGGCATTGGCAAAGAGAACCCACTGAGCGATCTCAGCCCGTTGTTGCGCTGTTTCAGCATGACCGTATTGATCGGCTAGATACAGCAGAATCGCACCCGACTCCCACAGCTTGAAGTCACCGTCCACGATCGCAGGCACTTTCCCAATCGGGTTGATGGCTGTGTAGTCAGCTTCCAGATTTTCTCCCGCCTGTAAATCCAGCAGCACAAACTCGTAGGGAACCTGCAACTCTTCCAACCCCCACTGCACGATCGCGGCGCGACTAAACTTACCACCGTAAAGCTTGAGCATAAAAACCTTTCGATCCATTCAACCGTCTAACAACCAACAACTAACAACCAACCACTCCCTAAAGCACCTTATGCGTATATTCGTGCTGTTTCACATTATCTTCCGTGCGTACCAGGCGTTGCGAATTGAGCACGCGCTTTCGCTCGACCGAATAGGCAAAATCGCTGCGGCTGGAGCCAACCGGAATATGCCCCTGTGCCACTGGGCGCACCTTGTAGGTACGGGCAGCCGCGATCGCCCGATCGACAAATTCATCGCAGAATTGGGCGGTCACTGGAAAATCTGCTGGTAGCTGAGGAGTCTCGCCCACAAACACGGCACCCATTGTGGTGGCGATCGCGGTTTGGTAGGACGTGGGGATGCCTTTGACGATCGCTTCTAGCGCCGCAGAAGGGATTGGCTCCACAACCGCCACCTCATGAACCTCGCCTTCGTCTTTGACAAAACACGTAGCCAAGCCCAAAACAATGTAGTCATCGGCGGTTAAATCGGGTGCATTCAAGTGAAACGCTGCGGTGGTCATAGGAAAGTCCAATATGCAAAGTCAACGCTATAGCAAAAGGCAGGAGGCAGAGGGCAGAGGGCAGAAGGCAAAACACCACTCATCAACGCTTTGACCATAATGGCGTGTCCTCACTCACCTGCGTGCTGCTATAGAAAAACGAAATAGAGAAATCAAGTGCTGTGTTGCATTCTACCAACTTCGTGAGACGCTTCCCACTTCTCCTGATGATGAGTCACACACCCTGCGTTGGAAGACAGCAACATGAAAGGGGCAACCATGCGGAGAATCTGGCACCCTCATTCAGAAATGAAGGGAATCACTCCTGTAGTTCTTCCAAGCTTAAATTGATGAGCTGTCCGGATCAGTACTGACTACCCGTTGTTAAGTAACTTAAGGCTCTGGTTTGCAAGGGTTTTTCAGGCATTGATCGCTGCCAAAGCCAGTGTTTCTGACTCTAAAAGACGATCGCCCATTCCAAAAGTTTTTCACGGCATACCGTACCAGGTCTCACTTTAGACACATAAGCAAGTGACACACAGATAGAGCAACTCCAAAAGGAAAATCTCTAATCTGATCGCATACCCAAGGTAGAAAGGTTATGAATCCTCGCACATTTAAGGGTCAACAGGATAAGGGTTCGCAGAACAACGCTGCGTCCTTCCCCCGTTCATCCGCCTCCTCAATTGCCGCTCAACCCAAACACAATCATCAGCCCAGCGGTAAACAGACCGCGCCTGATCGATCAAGTGCCCGCGCTGCGTCCCTCAGCCTTGCCGAGCAAGATGCTCTGTTGCGTCAGAAAGCGCTGTATGAAATCAAACAAGGTAACTATGCAAGCGCGATCGACCTTTTTAGCTTGCTCATTGAGCGCAATCCGCTTAACGTTACGGCTTATAACAATCGAGGCTTACTGTATTTTCAAAACGGTCAATTCAGCTATGCCTTGTCTGACTACAACAATGCACTGCAATTGAACCCGAAGCTGGCAAAAATTTATAACAACCGCGCCAACTGCTATGCCTCGATGGGGCGACCAATGGAAGCGCTCTTTGATTATGAGACGGCGCTGGATCTCAACCCTGCCAACACCCATGCTCGGATTAATCAGGGGATCACGTTTCGCGAGCTAGACATGTATGATCATGCGATCGAAACCTTTGACCTTGCTTTGCAGTTTGATCAAATGCTGAGTGGTTCTAATACTGCTGAACTCAGCACTTCGATCGCGGGGCATATTTATGCTCAACGTGGTCGCACGTCTCATTTGGCAGGTGACTGGAACTATGCTGTAGCAGATTATCGGCGTGCGCTTTTGGCGCTCTCTGCCAGCAACACGGCACTTTTAGATGTCTCCAAACGTCTGCGTGTTCAGGTGAAGCAATGGCTGGGTGAACTACTCAACCCTGAAACCGACGCAGACTTTGAATTTAAAGTCTAAAAAAGCGATTGATCAGCAACCCGACGTAAACAAACTTCAAAAGCTGTCGCTAGACCCTTAAACGTTAGTGTGGCTAACTGGGTGCCTGATTAACAGAAGGATTAACGACTAGACGAGGGATTTGCAGGTTGACTCCAAACAATCCGTCGTTGCTGAGCGCCAATGCGATTTGTTTGCGCCTGCATGTTTGCATCAATCTGGGATGGGTCAAACGATTGATTGAAGCGAGCTTGAACCCTCTGTACTCGCTCATCGGTCGTCTGCACAGTCACTTGAAGCTCTTGCAGCTTCGTCATTTGGGACGATCGATAGGGTAAAAGCTGTGTTAACGCACTGATGGCAACCATAGACAAGGTGACATTCACCGAAAGCTTAACCGTTGATTCAATGACCATCGCACGGTAAGGTCGTCGCTGTTGCTTTGCTTTGGAGCGGGGAACCATCCGAGCGCGTCTAGGCGGCTGTGGTGAAAGATAGGACGGTTTCAGTGCATGCATGGCGTTCAGTCCGGTCTAGGCAGGCAAAATAAAAGGCAATTCCTGGCATTACGCGACGATGTGGAGTCGTAGGCGTAACAATGGTTGTGATGATAGCGACTTAAGAGCTAACGAGCTTAAAAAGCTTGCTCTACTTAAAAAGCTTGTTCCATTAAAAGCAACAATACGCTAATTGGCAACGCTACTAAGGCGGATGCTTCAGCTTAAAACGATCTCCAGGCTAAAAATGAAAAATAGGTAGCCTGTTGATGCGATTATGCCCTGAATGACAACGTCACCCCACTAATCCCAAGGAAGTACCGAAAGATTATAGAGCCAATCTACAAAACAGACTACCTATTTTGTTACGAAACAAGCTGCGCAACAAAAGTGATCTATTTGTAAAGCTCGGTGGCTAACCGGAAGGCGAGAATGCCGGGAACCAGTGCAACAACCAGAGCAATAAAGATTTGAGTATCCGATAGCATTGTCTAAAAACTCCTTGTTTTGGGGTTTATAGTTCCCCAATGTCCTCTAAAGTGTGCGCTCGGGGAACATCTTGTTACAAGATGCAACAGAACCCAGGTGCTAGGGACTGTTATCAATTACGACTACACATTACTTGCAGCCAGGGTTCCAGCCTCTAGCCTGATGTGTTGGGACGGGCGTAACACTGCTGATACTGCAAGGTTTCGGAGCTAATTGATGACACGCCCTAGTCTCGTGTGTTCAGACGGGTGCGATCGTTCTGATGCCGCAAAGTCCTGGCGCTGCTATTGATGACGCGCCCTGGCAACCTCAACTCCGCCGTTGAGTGGGTACCCATTCTGGGAAGACTAAGGTGGGAGCGTACAGAGGGAAGCATGAGCCAAGGGTTTGTCTGCGCTTTCATCATGCGCGGCTGACCGCACACATTCATGAGCGATGTTTGCGGATAAGCGTTAGGCTTGAATATGATAAGCGTTAGGCTTGAATATATAGATAAAGCAGGCTGTGAGAAGCGGGGATCAATCCATGTTGTCTGCTCGCGATGCGCATCATCGTTCATGAGCTACATCACCGTTTATAAGCTACGCTGTGGCTGCATAGGACGGCGTACAGATTATGGCGGTCAGGTCGGGGTGATGCATGCGTTGCCCCAAGGTTGAGTAGGTGTTCCTCTTCAACGCGAT
The DNA here is from genome assembly GCA_019359375.1 of Lyngbya sp. HA4199-MV5. Classification (GTDB taxonomy): domain Bacteria; phylum Cyanobacteriota; class Cyanobacteriia; order Leptolyngbyales; family Leptolyngbyaceae; genus Stenomitos. The sequence goes on along the minus strand of JAHHHL010000067.1, from coordinate 20,485 downwards.
CGCCATCCGCTCAAAAGAGTGGAGCTTGTTGAGAGTTGCGCTAAGCGATTGCCTTTCATTTATTATCATCTTTGCACTTTAAGAATCACTGAATGTTAGATCAACTGCTTGACTCGCCTAATTTTGGACCCGAAACGCTGCTGGTGCTGCCCGTTTTGATTGCGTTAGAGGCTGTGTTGTCGGCAGACAACGCGATCGCCCTTGCGGCTTTAGCCCAGGGTTTGCAAGACAGTGCTTTACAGCGACGAGCGCTCAACATTGGGTTAGTGCTTGCCTACATACTGCGGATTACTCTCATTTTGACGGCAACGTGGGTGATCCAATTTTGGCAATTTGAGCTGGCAGGAGCACTGTATTTATTGTGGTTGGTCTTTCAATACTTCACGTCGAAGCCAGATGAGAGCGACGAAAATCATCCCCATCATGGTCCTCGGTTTTCATCGCTCTGGCAAGCGATCCCCATGATTGGTATTACTGATTTAGCGTTCTCGCTGGATAGCGTCACGACCGCGATCGCGGTTTCTCAGGACAAGTGGCTGATTCTCATTGGTGCCACGATCGGCATTGTCACCCTACGGTTTATGGCAGGGCTATTCATCCGCTGGCTCAAAGAGTTTGAGCATTTGGAAGATGCTGGCTATCTTACAGTTGCGCTGGTGGGGTTGCGGCTACTGGTGCGGGTGATCAACGATGCGCTTGTGCCGCCAGAATGGGCGATGGTAGGGGCGATCGCGCTCATCTTTCTGTGGGGCTTCTCTAAGCGCACCGAAGCCAATGTTGGCCTCTCGCCGCTGAATGTGGTGGCTGAAGCAAAAGAACTCGAAAAAGAGAAAGCTGAACGATAGAAGGCGATGAGTTTCAAGCCGCTTATAGCTTTAAAGCTCATCGCCCTTATTTGAAGTCGTCCGGTGAAAGAGTCAGACTATTCGTGAATCCACGACATCAGGGTCGGCTGCCAGTGGACGAGTTCTTCATCCTTGAACCAGAGACTAATCTCTTGCTGTGCCGTTTCGGGCGCATCCGAGCCATGAATTAAGTTACGACCCACATTTACCCCAAAGTCACCCCGAATGGTGCCAGGTTCTGAAGTAAGCGGGTTGGTCGCACCAATGATTTTACGAGCAGAAGCGATGACTCCTTCGCCTTCCCATACCATTGCTACAACCGGACCTGAGGTGATGAAGTCTACCAACCCTGCAAAGAAGGGACGCTCACGGTGTACACCATAGTGAGTTTCTGCCAGTTCGCGGCTAACGCTCATGAGCTTTAAGCCAACTAGAGTGAACCCTTTTGTTTCAAAACGACGGATGATTTCGCCGACCAATTTTCGCTGCACGCCGTCGGGCTTAATTGCCAAAAATGTCCGTTCCAAGGTGAACTCCTAGAGTTTAATCAATTGTTACAGCCTTAGATTAGCCTATGGTGGGGAGGAGTAAAGAGGGCAGAGGGTAGAAGGCAGGAGGCAGAAGGCAAAAAATATTACGGGCAACCTAAAGATTCGCGGGTGTCTACTCCTGTGGCGGGGTTGGTGCCGCTGGCGGTTTTGCAGAGTTGGAGTACCTGGGCACGATCGAGCATCGCAAAACTAAAATCTGCCCCTGTAATGGTTGCATTCCGAAACACCGATTTAAGCATCATGGCTGACGTGAAAATGGCATCGCTCAGATTTGCGTTTGACAGGTTCGTTAAATACGTGATCCCGTTGCTGAGATTAACCCCGTGCAGGTTGGCTCCGGTCAAATCAGAACCGTTAAACACAGCGCCTTGCAGGTCAGCACCGCTAAAGTTAGCGCCCTTGAGTTTGACACCAGCGAATTCTGCTTTGACCAAACGTTGTCCGGAGTAGTCCTGGGTGCTGGTTTCCGCATCATCGTAAGCGCGAATGGCGGCTGAGCTAGCGGCTAGAACAGGCAGTGGCGCGATCGCAAGCATCATTAAGAGCGCAATCAGAAGGGTAAAAAAACGCTGAAGTGGACGCATGGTAGGTGACATGGATGAAACCGCTTGCCACCGTCAAACTTAACATCTTTTAGGCAGCTCTCACGAAAGCGTTTGTTCACCGCCTGCAATACTTCTTCATTTCATTGACAGGGGGTAACACGACACGATAATCATGATTCAAGCTCACATCATTTTTTTACAATGCAACGGTTTTTACATGTCCGACTACAGCAGCGTCAAGAGGGGTGGTTATGGATGTCAGCTTAATCGTCTCCAACATCCTGAACCCGCCCATTCTCTTTTTCTTTCTAGGGGTAACGGCGGTTCTGGTTAAATCTGACCTGGAAATTCCGGCTCCGGTGCCAAAGCTTTTCTCGCTTTATCTGCTTTTTGCGATCGGCTTTAAAGGTGGGGTTGAGCTGATCAAGAGTGGTGTGACCCAAGAAGTGGCACTGACTCTTCTGGCAGCAATGCTGATGGCATGTTTTGTGCCAGTATACGCCTTCTTTATTTTGAGGCTAAGGCTAGATACCTACGATGCGGCGGCGATCGCGGCTACCTATGGCTCTATTAGTGCGGTTACGTTCATCACAGCCAGTGCGTTTCTGACTGCACTGGGTATTGGCTACGACGGTTACATGGTAGCAGCGCTGGCTCTCATGGAATCCCCAGCGATTATTGTGGGTTTGATCCTGGTAAGCCTGTTTACAAAGGACGAAAACCGTGAATTTTCTTGGGGTGAGGTGCTGCAAGAGGCATTTCTAAACAGTTCCGTCTTTTTGCTGGTGGGTAGCCTCTTCATCGGCGTGCTGACAGGAGAGCGTGGCTGGAAAGTGCTGGAACCCTTCACGCAAGGTTTGTTCTACGGTGTTCTGACCTTCTTTTTGCTCGACATGGGATTGGTTGCCGCCAGAAGAATTAAAGACTTACAAAAAACCGGCGTTTTCCTCATCGCGTTTGCCATACTGATCCCTATATTCAACGCAGGCATTGGGTTGCTTATCGCCCGCTTCATCAACATGCCTCAAGGGAATGCTCTCTTGTTTTCTGTCTTGTGTGCTAGTGCTTCCTATATTGCAGTTCCGGCAGCGATGCGGATGACGGTACCTGAGGCAAATCCTAGCCTGTACGTTTCGACCGCTCTTGCAGTGACATTCCCCTTCAACATTATTGTGGGAATTCCGCTGTATCTGTATGGAATCAACCTGTTATGGAGGTAAGCGCATGCATCTTGTCAAAAAAATTGAAATTATTGCTAACTCCTTTGAGCTTGGCAAAATTCTGGAGAGTTTAGATAAGTCGGGTGTGTACGGTCATGCTGTCATGCGTAATGTGGCTGGTAAAGGGTTGCTCGAAAGCGGCGAAGGTGTAGACATAACGATGCTTGACAATGTTTACATTCTTGCGTTTTGTATGCCTGACGATATTAAGGCGGTAGCCGAAAGTGTGCGACCACTGCTCAACAAATTTGGCGGAACCTGTTTCATCTCCGATGTGACGGAAATCCGCTCGATTAAATGTGTGGCATCGCTCTAGTGGTTCTTAAGCTGATGCGATGGGATCAAGTGGATGAAGGCAGAGGGCAGGAGGCAGAGGGCAGAAGGCAGGAGGCAGAGGGCAGAGGGAGCAGAGGGGGCAGCAAGGGAGGCAAGGGAGCAAAGGGGGCAGGGGAGCAGAGGGGGCAAATGATCCTTCATCCCACTGCAAAGCGGAAGCAAGCTACATCCCTCTCTTTCCCCACACCCTACACCCCACACCCTACACCCCATCCCCCGACTGCCAAGGTTGTACCGCAGTTAATTGAGAATTACTATTCATGAGTTACTTAAATGGTTTCATTGGTCGTCGTGATCTGCTCAAGCTGGGGTCGATCGGTGCCTTTGGTTTCGCAAGCAATCTGCTTTGGCACGTAGACTCAGCGCAAGCGGCTGAGTTGCCTCCAGCCCTAAGTCCCGATGCAGCCTTGAAAAAGCTGATGGAGGGCAACCAACGCTTTGTGCAGCATCAGCCCCAATACCCTGACCAGTCGGCAAAGCGATTAGAGGAAGTGGCGCAAGTTCAGCATCCCTTTGCCACAGTTTTGAGTTGTGCGGATTCACGCGTACCGGCAGAAATTGTGTTTGATCAGGGCATTGGTGACATTTTTGATGTACGCATCGCCGGGAATATTGCCACACCAGAGGCGATCGGCAGCATTGAGTATGCCGTTGCCTTAGTCGGCACACCGTTGCTGATGGTGCTGGGACATGAGCGCTGTGGTGCCGTTACGGCTGCCGTCAAAAACGAACCGCTTCCCGGTGCCATCAGCACGTTTGTGACACCGATTTTGCCTGCTGTAAAACGGGTGAAAGATCAACCCGGTGATGCGGTGGATAATGCGGTGGCAGCGAATGTGCGCTATCAGATTGAACAGCTACAGCGATCGTCCCTGCTAACAGAGCGAGTACAGTCTGGCAAGCTAAAGATTGTGGGTGGTCGCTACGATTTGGATACCGGAACCGTAACGATGCTCGTTTAGCCAATGAGTAAGCTGACCGTTTGAGGGGTGCGATCGCAGACTCTAAACCTGGTGTCATGGCTTTACTCCATTGGCAAACGGGACGATCGTGCTGCTCGACCGATTTTATTGCGTCTATTAAGAGTCAATTTTAGGATTGACCACGCTGTAATGCATTGGGCAAAAGCATCCTATTCGTGCTGGCTCAAATAGTTGATTGACCGTTGCAAGCCTCAGTGCATTTGTTATCAGTGCATTTGTTAGCGGAAACGTTGTGAAACCGATAATGGTGCAGTAGATTGTTTCTCTTTAATCACGGGTAGGGTAGCTTGCGTTAAGGTCGTCGTTGTCGCGCTTGAGTCCGATCGAAGGGGCAACGTTTCATCCGAGTCAGTTGCCTTCAAGGTTGAGGAGAGCTGTTTAACGATCGGGGGCGTAACCGCGAGCGTTTTTTTTGCCTGAAGGTACCATTGCTCATCGGTGGTAAAGCGCACTGCCCCTTCTAGCGTTTTGCCCTGGCGTTCTAATTGCTGCTTGAGCGCTTTGGACTGGTTGCCGGGGTCGATCGCCGCGAGAAAAATGATTTCAGGATCAGGTTGTAATGATCCTAGCGGACGTTCATTCGCTTGCCACGCTTCTTGATATTGACCATCCGGCGTGTTTTGCCACAGTTTTAGCGTTGCTTGCCAGCGCCCCTGCGATACCGAAACCGTCTGGCGATCGAGGATGGCATAGTTGGGGATGTTTTCTGCATCAGTTGATTGGGCAGTGGAAACCAGCGGACGAATGCCTTGAACAATGATTTGGCTTTGATCCGGAACATTAGTGCTGCCTGAAAGGGTGAACACACCCGGACGATTCGCTGGTTCCACGTTCAGACTCAGTTCCACCTGGGACGATCGCGGTTGAGTACAGCTAACTGTAAGCAGCAGGATTAGCGCTGTGCAAAAGGCTCTGGCATACCACTGAAAAGATTGCCCCCGGCGCAAAGTATCGAGTGAGAGAACGTTAGACATAGCACATCCTTGAGGTTCATTGGTTACAGTCGGCTCTGATGCCTGACTTCTATCTATCAGGACTTACGCAGCCCGATCCCCCAACCCCGTGCTAACGCACCGCTTCGCTAAAAAAAGGGGGCGTTATGATTCCTACCCTCTTTAAAAGGGGTTAGGGGGAATCGAGATTTTAGGCTTCAAATGCGTAACTCCTATCTATAAAGAACACTTCTTTGAGTATTTCTCCGGAGCTTATTTCGCAGTGGCGTAAAGATTGGAGAAGCTGCGCACAGGGCTGAATAACCGCTTTACACCTTCTTTACCCAACTGGGTTGAATTTAAAATTCAGGTGTCGTTAAAGCACAATCCAGGCTTTTTTTGACGGTTAGATCTCAAGCTACTGACGCATTTTCTGGTCAGAATTTTATTCAGATTGCATCTAGATTGCCTCATTAAGTTGACTATGCAGGGCTTGCTGCTCTTAAGGATAAAGCGGAATAATTCGGCTTTTTTGTAACGCCATGACGTGAATCATGAGTTCGATCGCGTGACGTTGCCGCCTTAAAAGAACGGAATTTGGAGTTTAGTTAATCGTGGTGTGAATGGAATGACTTCTGAGCTTTCACCGTCGCATGTCTCTACATCTCTTTCGCCCTGGAAAAGTAGGCTAACAGGGTCACTCTCTTTGACGGTTTTCCTGGCTGGAGGCGTGGCACCCGCAAACCCGGCACCCTTACCATCTCGCGATCGTGCTGTACCATCACCTCAGCAACTGCTGGCAGACGAGCAAGCTAAGCTGGCAGATCTGCGCGTCAGTCAACAGGATGGGGTGCAGCCGTCGATCGCCACTGCGGCGATCGCGCCTCCTCAGTCACTCCCCTCTGTAGAAGCGTCACCTGGCTACACTAGCGAAGATGCGTTGATTGGGCAGATGGCAGATAAGCCTGTTGCCACTCGCACCAAACCTGCCAGAGCGAAGGCACCAGCGTTCTCACCACCCTCTGCGCCTCTTACCGCATCAAAGCGTACAACTCCTGCAACGAAAGCTCCGAAGAAACCCATTCTCATCACCGCTGGCACCAATTCTGATCTGGGGCTAAACCTGTTTGCGCCATCACTGGAAGGTAGCTGCGGAGCCGCTCAATGTGGCGGTTCTCTCTTGCCTGTGCCCGTGCTGCCTCGGTTGCGATCGCCAAAACTGGCACAGTCAACGCCACCCCCACCTTATCCAACGCTGCCGACCCCTAGCCTGATCGATGGGTCAATGCCGCCTGGAATCCTGCCAACTGGGACAGTTCCAACAGCGCCTATGACCACTGAACCGCTGCAACTGCCCACCAGCAGTCCTGCCAGCATTCAACCACCTGGCTTGAGAACGCAGGCTGAAACTGCCCCTGCCCCTCGCAAAACGCTGCTCCGCACAACGGCATTGAGTGATCCATCCATTAGACTGCAAGGGGTTTATCTCTATCAAGGAGATGAATCATCGGCACGAGCACGCCTGTCGGTCTCCTATCCGCTCACGCCCCATCTGTTGTTTGGTGCCACCTTTGACCTGACGGATGGCAATGCCTTTGCCGATTCCCAAACCCAGGGCTTTAGCGTCAACGAGCTGTATTTGGCGGCTTCGTTGCCGGAGTTGCCCAACCTGCGCTTAGTGGTGGGGCAGTTGGATCTGACCTCGTATTTCGATCGCAACAGTTTTGCCAAAGACGGCGCGACGCATTTCTTCAATCCCGTCTTTCAAACCAACCCGGCGCTCAGTGCGACAGGCATTTCATCCCGACCAGGGGCGCTCATCAACTGGACGCTGACCGACAACATTGAAGCGAAAGCCGCCGTGTTTTCATCCTCACGAAACTTAACCGACTTCAGTCTGGATGGGTTTGCGGGTGAAATTGGCATCCGCTACGGCAATGCAGTGATTCGAGGCACCTACGCCACCGATCGGGATGCTGGCACCCGCGACGGCTTCCGAGAGATCTTTCAGGTGGCTCGTGGGGGTGGCGCAACCGGGTTCTTGAAAGGCGATCGGGAAGAGGCATACGGCTTAAACGCTGAACTGTTCGTCCCGAACCTGAAAATGGGTCTCTTTGCTCGCTACGGACGCTACAACAACGATGCCATTAACCGCAGCGCCGAGACCTATAGTTTGGGCTTTAACTTCCTGGATGTCTTTGCACCGGACGATCGCTTGGGGTTGGCATACGGTCGCGGACTTTCCAACGAAGCGCTACGGCGACAAATTGGCGATCGCAACCCCGATGTACTGGAGCTTTTCTACGATTTTCGCTTCTTACCAAACCTGAGACTCGGCTTCTCAATTCAAGAACGCAACGAGTTCTCGGAAATTGTGGCTGGGGTGCGGGTCAAGACGGAGTTTGATGTGACACCGAAGGGGAAGGGGCTTTAGGGGGGGATGAGGGATGAAGGCAGGAGGCAGGAGGCAGGAGGCAGAAGGCTAAAAAGCTGACCGCTGACCGCTGACCGCTGACCGCTCAATCAACTCAAAACTCAAAACTTTCACCCCTCTCTCCTCTCTCCTCTCCTCAATCCACAGGGTGCTTTCAGTTCAATTTCTATCGTCGTATTCATAGTGGTGTGAGATCAATGGTGCAGGGTAAGCGATCGCAATCTTTTATTCGTATCCTTTGCATGACAGGGCTTTTGACGGGGATGCCTCTAATCCAGCCGTCAGCAATGCCGATCGCGCAGGCACAGCAGGCGATTCCAACCGCAGTCCGGCAGGGGTTTACCTTGCTGGGGCAGGGGTTGGTAAACGATGCGATCGCCACGTTTCGGAGTGCGGTGCGACAATATCCTGGCTCGATTGAGGCAAAGCTGGGGCTGGCGATCGCCTACCGTCGTGCGGGGCGTGATGGTGATGCCTGGAACACGTATCAGCAAGTGCTGGTGCAGGAACCGAACAATCAACTGGCGCTGAAAACGATCGGGATTCTCGGCAGCTTTCGTCCAGAGTGGCAGCAGAAAGGGATTGATGCGCTGACAACCCTACTCACTCTTAATCCAAACGATCTGGATGCACGGAGTCAGCGGGCGTTGCTGTATGGGTATCAGGGTCAATTTGCGGCAGCACTGGCAGATTACCAGGTCGTGCTTCAGCAAAACCCCACGCCTGATGTCGTGCTGGGTGCGGCACAGGTGTATACCTACAGCGGCAACTATGCTCAAGGGCTGGCGCTGTTTAACCGCTATGAGTCCTTAGGGAAGCCTATTACGGGCAAAGCAACGATCGCCTATGCCCGTGCGCTTCGAGGAACGGGGAATGCAGCACAGGCGATCGCGCTGCTTCAGGCGCAGTTGCCCCGCCAGTTGAATGCGACGGCGATCCAGATTCGATCGGAGCTTTCGCAGGCGTACCTGGATAATCGACAGCCCACAGAAGCGCTGGCAGTGCTTGATCCGCTCCGGGGGCGATCGGATGCTCGGCTTGCCTTAGCCCGTGCGCTGAACGAAATTGGGCAACGGCAAAATCTGCCCACCCTGCTGAGTGAAGCGGCTGGTTTATATCGGCAGGCACTTTCCAGCATCCCCAATCCATCGCCCCTGTTTGTGCGGGAAGTGGCGGATGTATTGGGTGGCATTGCGTCGCAGCGGCAGGCAGCGCTCCAGCTCTACACCCAGCTTTTGCAGCAGCAGCCGAACGATCGCGTCGTGGCACTGCAAAAACTGACGCTAGAGAATCAACTGGGTCAGCTTTCGAGAGCCGATTTGCGCCAACAACTGCGATCGCTGCTGCAACCCCTGCCAACGAATCTTGCCGAACAGCAGGCGATCGCCCAGGCACTCGTCCGCATCGACCCCGACCCAGACTTGCTGCCCGTTTACCAGAGCCTGCTGCAAGCGAATGTGAACGAACCCTTTCTCAACTTTCGGCTGGCGCAACTGCTGATTGAGCAGAATGATCTGGCTGGAGCAAAAACCGCTCTGGCTGCCTATCAAGCGACTCCGATGGGTGCGAACGATCGAGCACCCCAATTGCTGCTGGCAGAGCTCGATCGTCGCCAGGGAAATCTAGACGCGGCAGCCCAGCGCTATCAAGCTCTGACCACTGATAACAGCGCTGACCTGGACGTGCAGACTGCCGCACTGCGAGGACTGGCAGGCATACGACTGGCACAGGGACGTGCGGGTGATGCGCTGGCGTTGTATGACCAACTTGTGGTGAAAAATCCGCAAGATTTGCAGGTGCAATTAGGACGTACCAGCGTGGCATATCAGGCGGGTCGAGTCTCTGCGACGGAGGCTGAAGCGGTGCTCAATGCCTGGTTGCAGGCACGTCCCAGCGATGCGCCGCCTGAACTCTATAGCCTGGTGGGAGCTTTACCGCCATTGCCGCAACGTGAAGCGCTCTATACCCGCCTGGTGGAAGCTAATCCCAGCAATGTGCAGGTGCAGGTGCGGTTGGTGCAAGTGCTCGCTCAGCGTGACCCGTATCGGGCACAGGCACAGGTGAATCAACTGCTGGCAAGGGTTCGGGGTGCCGCAGCAGGCGATCGCGACAACGTGGGGCTGTACTTTTTGCAGGGACAGCTCGCTCAGGCGTTGGGCAAGCTGGATCAGGCAGATGCGGCGTATCAAGCGATTTTGGCACGCCAGCCGGATAATGCCGACGCGATCGCCGCACTGGGTGGCATCCGCTTTCAGCAACGTCGCTTTGATTCGGCATCCAGTCTGTACTCGCAGGTGTTGACGTTTCGACCCGATGATTTCGATGCTCGGAAGTCCCTGGCAGAACTCGCCGCTGCACAGGGAAACTCTCTGGAAGCGATCCGCCAATTTGAGCAACTCCAACTGCAACAAAGCGCGAGTGGCAATGCTGATCCGAATCTGTCGCGGCGGATGCAGCAACTTCAGGAAGACTTTCTCCAGCGGCGGGGCTTTCAGCCTTCCTGGGAACGCTATTGAGCACCCAAAGCCGTTATGAAGACCTGCTTTTTGCTACGAGTCATGTTTGAACGGCACTGTTTGAACGGCAAAGTTTGAAAGGCAAAGTTTGAAGGGTGATGCATGATGCGATCGAAGTTCGCCAGACCATTAGCCATGACGCTACTCATACTCTTAGCAAGCTGGATGAGTGGGTGTCGCAATGATACGTCATCACAGGCGCAGAGTCCGCCATCGCCCACACCAACAAGAACCCCGATCGCGGCTGCACCAGCCCTGACCCCAATTGCCCCAGCGCTACTCAAGCAAAGCTGGGCAGCGTACCGTCAGCGCTTTATTCAGGCTGATGGGCGCGTAATTGATTGGGAAGCTGATGCCCGCACAACCTCCGAGGGGCAAGCCTATGCCATGCTGCGATCGGTCATCATTGACGACCCCAAAACGTTTGAGCTAACGCTGACCTGGGCTGAAAAAAATCTACGACGCAGCGATTCACCTGCCGATACCCTTTGGGCGTGGAAGTGGGGGCGATACGGTCAGAAATGGGGCATTCTCGATCACAACTTTGCCAGTGATGCAGATGTGGATGCTATTACCGCGCTCATCCTGGCGAGTCGCCGCTGGAATCGTTCTGATTATTTGCAACTGGCACAAATCAAGCTACGGGATTTGTGGACACTGGCGATCGTTCCGGTTGGCAGTCAGCGCTATCTGCTACCCGGTCCACGCGAGGCGTTTCAGCCACCGACTAAGCTCCATCTCAACCCTTCTTATTTTTCGCCCGTTGCCTTTCGTCTGTTTGCTCAGGTCGATCGCGCTCACGATTGGCTCAGCCTCGTTAACAGCAGTTATGACGTGCTTGAAGCGTCCGTGTCTCTCTCAACGCTTAAGTTGCCGAGCGACTGGGTAGCGCTAGATACCGAAACTAAGCAGTTTCAACCGCTTCTGGGCACAGAACCCGTGTATAGCCGCTATGGGTTTGATGCGTATCGCGTCTGGTGGCGGATCGCTCTGGATGCGGAGTGGTATGGCGAACCGAGAGCTAAACGCTATTTGCAAACGCATCTCAAGCCGCTCCAGCAGTTGTGGCGATCGCAGCAAAAAATTCCGGCTCAGATCGATCTGCGGGGTATCCCAACTGCCACCTATGAGGCGACTTCACAGTATGGAGCGCTGTATGCCGCCTTACGCCTGATTGATCCACCTACGGGTGACGCACTCTATCGGAAGAAAATTTTGCCCCGATACCGCAAGGGATTCTGGGACAACAACTCGGCTTACTACACTCAAAATCTCGTCTGGTTCGGCTTAGCGCCCTCGACCATGCTTCCGCCCAAGCTCTTGCAACCTTGACAACGTTACCCCACGCCCCCATCCATGAAACACTTTTTTCAGCGGCTTCGACATCGATCTCGATCGCCCCACCCGCGATCGTCTGGTCAACCCTTCAACCCTTTGCCCCTGGGTTGGTTGCTGCTACTTTGCGGCAGCGTTTTCGTGACGGGTCTTGGACTGCCAGTCCTGCATGACTCATTCCTGCATGTCCCATTCCTGCATGGCTCATTGCGTGGTCAATGGGGTGACGCGGCGATCGCTCAATCCACAAACGTCCAGAAGCAAGAAGACCAGATCATTCGAGATTTCACGCTGCCCAAAGCGCCCAGCGAAGCCCCGGTGTATCAGCCTGCACCACCGCCCGCAGAAGCCCCTCCCGCCCAAACAGACTCCGCTCCGTCTGCCCCTGCGCCTGTCACTCCGACACCTGCAAACGCAAAGGCTAAACCTGATCCCAAACCGGACGGAGCCTCTGCCAGTAAAACGCCCACTAGCCAGTACGTGCTGGAGTTTAACCGTAGCCCGATCGTCGGCAATCGTCTCCGGCTGCAAGGCATTTATGCGGAAACCCAATTGGCGTTTACCCGTCCACGCCATTGGAACGTGAAAGCGGCTCAGGCACTGGTGCGCTTTCAGCACTCACCTGCTCTTTTGGCAACGCGATCGAACCTGACGGTGCGGGTGAATGGCACCAGCGTGGGCAGTACGGCGCTCAATCGCAAGCAGTCCCAAATTGGGCAATTCCTGGTGGATATTCCGCCCAATTTGATTCAAGATACCAACGACATTGCGATCGTGGCGCAGCAGAATACCGATCCCAAATGCTCCAACCCAGCCGACCCCATGCTGTGGACGGAAGTGCTGCCCGACTCCAAGCTGCTGTTTAACTACCAAGCTCAGCCTGTGCCGCTGGATCTCAGCCGCTTTCCCTATCCCTTTTTTGACCTCCTCAGTCTGGATGCAACTCGGCTTGCCTATGTGCGCCCCACCACGGTGAATGAGTCCTGGCTCACCGCATCGGGACGGTTTCAGGCAGCAATGGGACGACTGGCAGATTTTCGTCCACTGAATACGCGCTTTGTGAAAGGGCTGGATGGGTTGCGGTGGAACGATCGCCTGATCATTCTCGGCACCCCCACCGAACAGCCCCTCTTAAAAGACCTCAAGCTGCCGTTTGCTATCTCTGGCAACCAGATCATCGATGGCGCGAAAACCGCACTTCCCGGTGATGTCGGTGTCGTGATGCTGGCAGCAACGCCCAAAGGCGGCAACCCCATTCTGGTCGTCACAGGCAATGGTCCAGACGCGATCGCCAAAGCCGTCCAGTTCTTGGTGCAGCCCCAAAATCGTCGCATCAGCGCTGGGCAAGCCATTCTCGTCGATAACCTGGATGATGTGCCCAGTCCCTCTGCCCGTCAGTGGGAACGCGCACTACCCGAAGCCAACGAATTTAAGCTGAGTGCGCTGAAGGGAGCCGATCAGGAACCGTTTCAAGATACAACCGTGCGGGGTTCCTCTGCGCCGCCGATCGAGGTCAACTTCCGCGCCCTTCCTGATGACCAGTTCACGCGAGGCAGCTCGATGGAGTTGGTCTACAGCTACGGTCCTCAAGTGAACCCCCGTACCTCCACCGTGGAAGTGCTGCTGGATGGTGTGGCGATCGGCGGCAAACGGCTGACCTCCGATACAGGTGCGACCAGAGAATCGGTGAATGTGAATCTGCCTGAGACGCTGATTACGCCTACCTCAAAGCTGGCGATCGCCTTTCGGCTGAGTGCCCGCGAGCAGGGGCAATGCGGTGTGGTCGCCGATCAGCAGCTCTGGGGTACGGTTCATGCGAATGACACACGCTTTAAGCTCAAGCGCGATCAAGCTGTCCAGTTGCCCGATCTCAAGCTGCTTCAGGTGGGTTATCCCTTTGCCGCGCCGCAAGATTTGTCGGGAACGGCGATCGTCGTGCCGGATTCACCCTCCGAGACCGAGCTGTTGACCATGCTTGCCTTTAGCGAACGGCTGGGTCGGCTCAGTCAGGCTGGCTCAGTCAAGCTGGATGTGTACACCGCAGGCACTCTGCCCGATGGCGTTCGCAAAGACCGTCACCTGGTCGGCGTTGGCACCCGCGATAAGTTTCCCTTCAACGAAGCCTTTGATACCAAGCAAGGGTTCAGTCTCGGCAGCGCCTTCTCGCGCCTGTGGAACCAGCAGAAAATCCAGACGCTGCCCGATAAAGGTGGAGTCATTAAAGAGGTGATGTCGCCCTGGAACGGGAATCGCACGCTATTAGCGCTGAGCGGTCAGCAGGCAAGCGGCTTGAGCACCGTGAAAGACCTCTTGAACAAGGATCCCTGGTTCTTTCAGGTTAAGGAAGACACGGTGTTGATTAGCGCTAACCCGCAAGCCACTTCAGACTTCGACCCCAATGCTTACCAGCTTGAATTTCTACAGCAAGCACCCCAGCGTCGGCTGGCGCAAACCAATCTACTGACGGGGGCATCCCGCTTCCTTCAGGATCATTGGTTCTTGCTGCCAACGGGGATGGTAACGGTGTGTCTCCTGCTTTACGGCATCGCTCAGCTTTACATGAAACGCCTTGAGGGAGAGAAAAAATGACGAGTCCAGTTGTTGGTCGGGCTGAGCGTCGCCGTGGAAAAGCCGAGCGGTTGACCCTCTGGCTCACAGAAGCGCTGCCTAACGGGTTCGATCGCGCCTTACGCTTTGCACCCAATTTCCAGCTACTCTTCCTCATTGGGCTGCTCTTGCTGCTGTCGATTCCGCTGATCACCACTCCACTAGCCACCTGGCAACAAACGATCGCGGCAGTGCTGCTCATCCTGCTCGGTTGGGTCATTATTCACATCGAGCAACGGTATGGCGATCGACACACCAGCGAATATCTGCACCTGTTTATGGTGTGGTTCAGTCTGATCACCACTTGCCGCTATCTCTACTACCGCAGCAGCTACACGCTGAACTTGGATGGATGGCTCAATGGCACGTTCAGTCTCCTGCTGTTTGGGGCAGAGCTATACGCCATCATGACGCTGGCACTCGCGTTCTTTCAAACGCTGAAGCTCAAAGATCGTCATCCTCCCGACCTTTCAACCATTCCAGAACAGCAGTTGCCGACTGTGGATGTCTACATTCCCACCTACAACGAGGATGTAGAGATTGTGCGGAAAACGGCGCTGGGGGCACTGGCGATCGACTATCCTGTCAACAAAAAGCGCGTGTACATTCTGGATGATGGTCGAGCCGAGAAGTACCGCGATCGTCGAGAAGCCCTGCGCCAGATGTGTGCAGAACTCGGCTGCACGCTGATGACGCGAGACAACAACGACCACGCCAAAGCAGGCAACATCAATACCGCCATGCGAAAGACCTTTGGCGATTTGATCCTGATTCTCGACTGTGACCATATTCCCACGCGAGACTTTCTGCAAAACACGGTTGGCTTTTTCCAGAACCCCAAAGTGGCGCTCGTGCAAACCCCGCACTGGTTCTACAATCCCGACCCGTTTGAGCGCAACCTGCTGACGGCAGGCAAAGTCCCGGTGGGCAATGAGCTGTTCTACAAAGTGCTGCAAAAAGGCAATGACTTCTGGAACGCGGCGTTCTTTTGTGGGTCGGCTGCGGTCATTCGCAAAAACTATGTGCTGCAAATTGGCGGCATTGCGACGGAAACGGTCACAGAGGATTGTCACACGTCCTTTCGCCTGCACTCCCTGGGCTACGAGTCGGTCTACTACGACAAAATCATGGTGGCAGGGCTGGCGCCCGAGAAATTCTCTGCCTATGTGGGGCAACAGGTACGCTGGGCGCGAGGCATGGCGCAAATTCTGCGGCTGGAAAATCCCTTGCTCAATCCTCGTCTGCGGCTTACCATTCCGCAACGACTCTGTTATTTCAGCGCCACCTCACATTTTTTCTATGGGTTCCCGCGCTTGATGTACGCGATCGCCCCCACCCTCTTCCTCCTCTTTGGCATCAACCCCATTCGCGGTCTGGGACTGGAAACGCTGGCATACGCCCTGCCACACATCTTCCTTTCCACCTACGCCAACCACATCACCTACAAAAACGTCCGTTTCTCCTTCTGGAACGAAATTTACGAGTTTGCCATGTCCTTTCAGGCGGGGATTGTCACCCTGCTGGCGCTCATCAATCCCAAACTCGGTAGCTTTAACGTGACGGATAAGGGCGCTTCTGTGACCAAACGCAGCTTTGACTGGCGATCGGCGCGAGTGCTGGTGGTCGTGACTGCCCTGGTCGGGCTATCGGTGCTGGTGGTGCCTCTTTGGCTCATCCTCCGTCCCGAAGTGGCGGAAGCGGTCATCACCAATATGTTCTGGTGCTTTTTCAATCTGGTCTTGCTTATTGCTGCGCTGCTCGTTGCCTTTGAGCAGCCCCAACTACGCCGCGCCCATCGCCTCGATCGCAAGCTAGGAGCCATCATTTACAGCCAGGGGCAAGAATGGCGCGGACAAACCATCAACGTGAGTGAAACGGGCTGCCAACTGCTGTTGGATAGCTGGCTCAACCTGCCGGATGAAATTGAGTTGGAACTGATTGGCGACTACGGCACTCGCGCCTTTGTGAATGCCCGCATCATTCGGGTCACGCTGATCAATGAAACGCAGGTGCAAATGGCGATCGATTTCATTGCACCCAGCCGCACCCAACTGGATGCCCTCAGCCTGGTGATTTATTCGGATGTGAGGGAATGGTACTCGCAGCAACGGGGCATTGTAGATGAACCGATGAAATCCTTCAGGTTCATCACGACCAGTCTGTCGCGATCGTTCCAGGAACCCAAACCTGCCACCAGCAATACGACGATCCGCAAGCGCATTCGTGCTGTCGCCCAACTGTATTGGGATGGGCAGTTTTACACTGCGATCGCCACCGAAATTGGGGTTCGCAGCCTGCGACTGGAGCTAGACAACGCGGTGCTGCCCCATTTGGATGTGATGGAACACGCAAAAGCGCTGGTAGGCTTACTCATCAGTCAAACGGTGGATGAAGCAGTCCCCAAACGCTTGCTAGCACAGGTGCAAACGGTCAGCAACGTCAGCGATGCATCTGGCAGCAAACTCGCGATCGAAGTCAGCTTCCCCGAAAACCTGCGCGATCGACAGGTTGGCAAAATCAAAGAGTTGGTGGAAACGTTGAATTAGTCGATCGTGATAGGGCGGTAAGGCGATCGCTCCATAAAAAACGTTATGGTTGGCGTAAGATACGTTTACGCAGAAGCCGAGCGTCAGTTACTCAAGATAGAAATACTTGAAAGGGGGCTTGATGTCTGAGCAGAAACGTTATGCCGTTGATCCAGAGTCTCTTCAGGCGTATCGGATTCGGGTGCTTTTCCATTGTGAGGAACTGCAAAAGGAAGCTGATCCCACTAACCGCGCCACGATCGCGCTCTGTTTAGCAGAAGCCGCAACGACTTTGGCACGTCTGGAAGCTGAAGCGGCACGAAGGCTGTCGTCGGTTCTCAGGGAAACTGCTTGATTCATCAAAAGAGCGTCGGACGCGATCGCCCCTACAAATTGGATTCTCGCAACCGCAATCTAGTGAACCGATCAATTGACGGTACCAGAGATGCCCGATTCTCCAGAGACGCTCCGCGAACGTATTGTTACAAGTCATTGGCACTTCAGTCCTTGAGGAATGGGACGATAGCAAATGTCGTTTTAAGCGCCGTTTTGGATGGATATTGAGGAAATTATCGCAGCCATCGACGCAGGTAGGATTGTTTCGTCCCGCCATAGCTTGAGAGAAGCAGCAGCAGATAATTTAGTGCTGGGTGAAGTTTACCTATCAGTTGTGGAGGGGGGCGAAATGATTGAAGAGTATCTTAATGCCTACCCAGCACCAGCCTGTCTCATCTTAGGATTCAATACAATAGGAGAACCAATTCATTCCGTCTGGGGATACGATCGGATTGCTCAAGTCGCAAGGCTGATTACGGTATATCGCCCTGACCCAAATCGTTGGTTAAACTGGAGAATCAGAAAATGACGCTAGAAGAATTGCAGCAGTGGGCAAAGGCACAAATTGACAACACGGCAAAACCGGACGTGAGACCAGATATTGGCATCTCGGTGCTGCAACTGGTAGATGAGTTGGAGCAGTTACACGATCGTGTGCAAAGTCTGGAGACGAGACTGACAACCACCACAGCCTCCCAACCATAATTTCCCTACTCCCCACTCCCCACTCCCCACTCCCTACTCCCTACTCCCCATTCCCAGCTTCCTCAACTCCTCCTCAGCCCGCTGCTTAAGCGTCGGATCATCCAACCCCTTGAGCGCGGCTTTCAGGTCAGCCATTGCCTTCTGCTTCTCGCCCCGTTGACTGTAAATCACGCCACGCCACAGATGAGACTCTGCATAATCTGGTTTGAGCTTGAGCGCTTGATTGTAATCGCTGAGTGCTCGGTCAAAGTCGCCCTTGTAACGGTAAACGGTGCCACGACTACCGTAAATGTAGTAACCATCGGGTTGAAGCTTAAGTGCTTGGTTTAAATCAACCATCGCCCTTTCATAGTCTTTCTTCTTCTCATAAGCAACGCCCCGGTTGTTGTAAACGTCAGCATAATTAGGTTTGAGTTTGAGGGCTTGAGTATAGTCAACGATCGCTTTGTCGTAGTCCTTTTTACGGTTGTAAGCAGCTCCTCGATTGTTGTAAGCATCAACGTAATCAGGTTTGAGCTTGAGGGCTTGGGTGTAATTGGCGATGGCTTTGTCGTAGTCCCGTTTGTCGCCGTAAGCAACTCCTCGATTGTAATAAGCCAAAGAATAGTCGGGCTTGAGTTTAATAACTTGGCTAATATCGGCAATAGCACGATCAACATCACCCTTGAAGTAGTAGGAAGTAGCGCGAGTGAAGTAAACATCAGCCTCACTCAGATTCTGATTAGCTTCCTTGACTTGTTCAAGTGCATGAGTCAGGCGATCGATCGCACCATCCCAATCTTTTGCTGCAAAACGAGACATTCCTAGCGTCATCAAAGTCAGATACGCCATTTGATTAGAGAGTCGGGTTTGCACTTTGAAGCTTTTCAGTTCGGCAATAGCAGCCGTTTGGACTTGCCCTCTCACTTCTCTGCCCAGTTCAGGGAGATAGTCTGGTGGCTTCAGAATTTCAAAGTTGGTGCTGATCTGCGCGGTATCTTCAAGCTTGTTGTGCCAACCCCAGATCACGATCGCTGCTTTCTGCTTGATGCCTTCTTCACGGGCAAGCTCACTGCCACTTTTACCACCCTCGTTTTTGATCACTTTACCCAGCAGTTTGATTTTTGTGTCGGGGTATGACTTCGTGGCATTCCGCAAACTTTCCTGAATCGCGTCATTTACACCATAGTTTTGTGCGTCGCGTGCCTCAAAATCTGCCACCAAAATGATTACGTCCTTCGTGGGTAGGGATTGGACGTAGTGCCAGCCACCGATGCCTGCAAGCGTCAACACTGGGACGAGTACCAGACCTGCAACGGCAACGCGACGGACTCGTTTCCGCCGGGTTTCCTTCTTCGCCTGCGCCTTCACCTGCTCATCGCTGAGCGTGGATGCAAAGCCAGAGGCGCTTTTATCTTGTTTTTCTGGTTGCCAGAAGCGGGCGTAGTAGAGGCAAAAACCAACTGCCACCAAAAAGCCGACAAGCAGTAAGGCTATGGTGATTAGCCCGATGTCTTTCTCAGTAAACAGCTTGAAGAAGCCATAGACCAGATTGACTAAACCAATAAAGCCCGCAATGGGAGCGGTAAATTTGGTTAGAAACGCTCCCAGACCAGCGCTGTTGTTGTTATCACTCATTGGTGGCAGTATTGAACTAACCGAAGCTGCATGGAGGCGGTATGTCTCTCACCATTAAAGATTTGGAGAAAGCGCAACAGCAACTCCCTGATTATCGTATGGAGCTAGTCAATGGAGAAATCATTGTCATGAGTCCATCTGGCTATGAGTCTGACGAAGTGGCAATAGAAGCGGCTCGTCAACTAAGCAATTGGGTGAGACCGCGCAAATTAGGTCGTGTAACGGGTTCCAGCGCTGGCTTTGTGCTACCCAATGCAGATACTCGTGCCCCTGATGTATCGTTTGTGCAAGCGGAGCGTTTGAGGCGCGCACCCAAAAGTTTTGCTGAGCTGACTCCTGATTTGATGGTAGAGGTCAAGTCACCGACTGATAGTCTTGTCAAGCTAAGAGAAAAGATTGATGAGTTTCTCAGCCTGGGGACGCGGGTGGGGATTCTCATTCATCCAGAGCAACGATGGGTGGAAGTGCGTCGGACGGGGCAAGCACCTATGAGGCTAAACGATGGCGATGTGTTGACGGTGCCTGACTTGCTTCCCGGCTGGGAGGTGAAGATTGAGGAACTGTGGTCGCCAGAATTTGATTAGGATCGTGGACTGATGAAGGTGTCATTCTCTGCGTAGGGGCGTGGCATGCGGTAGAAAATCCTTGCCTTCGCCCAGAGGTATCTGCCGCATGCCGCGCCCCTACAACTAAAAGGCTGAGGTTGTCGAAGTTATTTAATTCGCAATCCTTAGCACGTCAGATAGAGGTTTGCGGTTCATGCTCGGAGACTCGATGACGATGCTCAAAGATTCGCGGTTGATGGTTTGAGGTTCGCGCTTGATGCTCAAAGCTTCACCGTTGATAGTCTAAGCTTCGGGCTTGATGGTTTGACTGGAGTTTAGACTAACGGCACGTGGGAACGGCTCAACTCCTTGCAAGAAGTGAGTGAGATGGCAGGAACAACGCCATCAGCGATTAAGCAGACTTCTTGTTATCCACTTTAGGGTTGCGAAATC
>JAHHHL010000066.1 GCA_019359375.1 Lyngbya sp. HA4199-MV5 | reverse complement strand
AGATTGCCGCAGTGGGTTCTGGTATAGTAAACACAACTTTTCAGGGGTGAGATGGACTTTGTTCCGCTCACCCCATTCTTCTATACCTTGTCCCTCTTCCTCCAAATGGCTAAAGTCGAGCTAAGGAATGGTTGAAGGTCGTGGTTTCATCGCCTGAAGTGCGTTTAGAGCCAGCGCGATCGCAATTAAGCCCACCCCTACGGCTTCAAGAGCGGTTGGTTTTTCGCCAAGCTGTATCCAGGCTGCCAGCACTCCGATGACTGGATTTAATAGCACACCCAACCCTGCCGTCCCAGCCGAAAGGCGGTTTAAGATAAAAAGCCAGAGTAAGGTGGCGATAGCGGTTCCCGGAATGATGTTGTAAACGAGTGCAACGATAAACGGCTGCGACCAGACGATCGGAGTAGAGGGGGTAACAATAGCGAGCAGCACTAAGGGAACTGCCCCTGCAACGGTTTGCCATGCTGTGAATGACAGCAAATCGAGCTTGACCGTCTGCCGGACTTGTTTGGCAATAATGGCACCGCCTGCCCAACACATGCCTGCTAGCAGCGCCAGCACTTGACTGGCGATCGTGCCATGCAGATGTGGGAGATCCAGGATGAGCAGCAATCCAGCAACGCTCAGGGCGATCGCCAGCCACTGCAAGCCATGCACTCGCTCACGCAAAAAGATCCACGCGAGCAACAGCGTCCATAGCGGCATTGTGTAGACCAACACAGAGGTTCTGCCTGCACCACCGCTGACCAGTGCCAGGGTTGCGAACCCATACACGCCGCCAATTTGGAGGAAACCAGCCCAAAACGTAGCCGAAAATTCTTTGGGACAGAGGGGCTTTCGCAACCACAGCAATGCCAGAAATAAACTCGCGGCTCCTAAGGTAATCCGCAATGCCGCGAACTCAAAGGGAGAGGCATACTGCACCGCAATCTTCATCTGTACCCAGTTGTATCCCCAGATCAGTGCTAGCGCTAAGAGTGCGAGTAGAGCTGGCCAACGTGCAGGTGCAGGTTTTAACACAATGAGATTCTCTTAAAGGTTTTGAAGAGGTTACGACTCACGCAGTCTCTCTTTGTGTGAGTCCTGAGAGGAAAATTGAGTAACGCTTATACTTTATTTGTGATCACTTAATTTTTTATTATGAATGAACGAGTGATTGCTGGTTGCGATCGAGAGAATGTTTGTACAACTCCTCCCAAACTAAGTAACACTCTTCTGCCAGTAAGTTGCGATCGAGAGAATGTTTGTACAACTCCTCCCAAGCCATGTGGGCATAAAAAAGGGGAGCCAGATTTTTGCTGCGAACAGGAGGGCTTTTAAGGCATCTTCTAGAACGAAAGGGAAAGCCACATGTGACTTTCCCTTATAAATAACAGTGCTAAATGCTGATTGACTGACAAAACTCCTAAAACCCTGATTCTTGCGTAGGTTGGGTTAGCGTCAGCGTAACCCAACGCAATCGCTGCTGGTGTTGGGTTTCACGTTGTTCAACCCAACCTACAAAAAAGATTTGTCAGTCAACCAGGTGCTAAATGGTATGGCGCTAAAGCCTAAAGGAGCGCGTCTTCTGCATGAGTCTGAATCGTGCAGTTAGAGGTGGGATAGGCATAACAGGTGAGGACGTTGCCTGCCGCAATCTGGTCATCGTCTAAAAACGACTGGTCTGACTGATCAACGGTGCCTGATAGCAGTTTGCCATTGCAGGATGAACACGCACCCGCACGGCAGGAGTAGGGCAAATCCAGCCCATGATCTTCAGCGGCATCAAGAATGTATTGGTCGTCAGGCACGTCAATAGTGGTGTCTAAGCCTTCTGCTTCATTGACAAGTCTGACTTGATAAGTTGCCATGTCGTAATCCTTCGATTGATATTGATCTTTAATTGAAAGCGCGATCGCGGTTCCTCTTGATCGCTTATGTAGTTTGACTCGAATGGTGTACCCATAGCAATGACTCTGTAGGTGAAGCCCTGCCCGTCAAACCATCCGATCGGCTTACGCCATTTTGTGTAGTCATCATCAGTAAAACGAGCAAGCATAAGACTAACAACCACGATCGCCCAAGTCATTGGATGCTTGAGCGATCGTGGTTAAAAGACCCTCATACCAGGTTGATTGGTGAGTCTAAAAGCATCGTTGGATAGCCAGAAGCCAGCCTCCGGTCGTTAGACTCCTAACTCCTGACTCTGACTCCTGACTGCATCCTCTACCGTCTGGGCTTATGCAGAGCGGCAAACCTGCCTACCGACGCACCAGATTCAGCAACTCTTTAGGAGAAGCCAGTAAATCAACGGCTACAAAGAAAATCTTGCCTTGAGGATCGAGCAAGAAGCGCCACGCAATGTTCATCCCAACGCTGGCACCAAACCAGGGAGACTCCACTTTGCCTGTCACTTTAATGGGGGTGTACCCGTCTTCTACCGATTCAACCAAGCCCCGCTCTGGCAGCATTTTTAGCCCCTGACATTCTTCACGCATGTAGGCAAGAATTGCTTCACGACCGAGAATGGGACGCTGGAAAGGAGGCTGTAAGGCTCCTTCGGCATCAAACAAATTGACCGCTGCTTCAAAGTCGTTGGCGTTCATGTTGTTGATGTAGCTCAGCACGGTGGCATTGGTTACGCCGTCGATCGTGACCTTTGTGCGTGCCGAAGCTTCGGTTGGTACCAAAACGGGATCTTCTACTTTTTTGTAGCTACCGGGAGCGTTTGGATCAAACCCCATTCCCACAACGGTATTGCGCAGGATCGTAATTTGTTGACCAGAATCTGCTTCTCTAATGGCTTGCAGTACGGCTTTTGCCTGCCCTGAAAGCTGGTAACCAGTCGGGATGGGTGCGACCAACCCTTGCTCCATCCACTCACCAAGCTGGTTCCAAAACCCAAGCTTCAGGTTCATGCTGAAGGAAGCGTAGGAACGGCAAATCGGGGTATCGACGCGATTGACTAAATCACACATCACCTGTGTTTGGGCTGCGGATGGCATTTGCTTGATTTGTTCAAGAATGCCCTGTGCAATCACCATACTGGTTGCCCCTGGCGCTGCAACCGTAACTGTTTTACCCATTTCTGTATAGACAAACCAAATCAACGCGAGTTGGTCTTCAGCACTGAGTTGGTTGAAGGCTTCGATCGTGTTGGGCACAACATCAGCAACGCGGGTTCCTGGAAAAATGGAGCGTGCAGACTCAATGGTAATAGCCATAGTTAAGTATCTCTTGGTTATTGGTTGTGGGACTGCTTTCTGTCGTTGAAGCAGCTCCAGACAAATATATAACGTTTTGTGTATTATTGTAAATAATTGTTTACAAAGCCCGGTTTTTCTTGAGTAGATCTGCCTGAGATGCCCTTACAGCAGCTCTTTCAGTATGTCAATTGGCTTTGTAACTGCACCTGTGCAGTTGTCTGGAAGCCCCAACCCGATCGCCCTTTGAGCGTTCGATCGCATCGGGCTCCCGTTGCTATAGAGACTCTCGATAAACAGGGTTAGGAACAAGAACACGTCATCTTAGGAAGTGGGCAAGACGCTTTCTTGAGCAGGGAGTCAAGGGCTTGTACGATCGAGTGCGACCGGGCAGAGTCCCGGTTTTTTTCCTCTCAAGTCGCCTTGTACCTGGTCAAGATTGCGTGTGAACTGCCCCGAACCTCAAGGTAGGTCTCTGTCTCAATGGGATTGTCGCGAGTTAGCACGACAGGTGGTAGTAGCAGGGTTGGTGGGCAGCATTTCTGCGTCTACGGTGCGCCGAATTTTGAGCAGCCATCAGTGAAACCGTGGCGACATCATCTGTGGTGATCCCCAAAAGTGCCACGCGACAAAGCCTTTGTCACAGCCATTCGAGAAATTAGCCAACTCTATACCCGCACGCTCAAACCACACCAGAGGGCGCTCTGCCTCGATGAGAAAATCGCTTTGCAACCGCGTCCACGCCAAGCGGCAACCTTACCAGCCAAACCTTAGGGGCTGTCATCAATGACGACTACACATGACTTGCTGCCAAGGTTCCAGCCCCTAGCCTGTGTATTGGGACGGGCGTGACACTGCTGATATTGCAAGGTTTCGGAGCTAATTGATGACGCGCCCTAAGCAACTACCGTAACCTTGAGGTGATCTTTCCGTTGTTGAACTGACGGGTTAATGCCAATGATGTTAACGGTTTCAGCGTTTGCACCTGCTGATTGGCGATCGCGTCTTCTTCATCACATTGCCGCTTAAGTTGGCGCACCGTCTCTTGACCCGCCCCAAAGAGCAGTCCGATCACACCGCCCAGGATCAAATAGTCTCGCTTTAAGTTGCGGTACAAATCGCTGGCATAGGGGCAGGGAGCCAGACTCAGCATCACTAAACCTAACCCAACGCCAATACCTGAAGTCACAACACTCGAAAAAAGAATGCGTCTCGTATTCATTGGAAGTCTCCTGGCAAGGTTGCTCTAGCGACATCTATCGTCATAAAAGTTTGCCCAGATGGAGTGGCGTTCTACCAGTTTTACCAAACGTCGGACGCACGCTCCTGTTCCAGCCAAGACTATCGTTTGCTTTAATTATGCCAAGCTTTTGTGAATTACTATAGCAAGTGAAAAATCCTGTAATATTTTGTTTGAGCTTGCAATACTCATGGCACTAGGGGCTGTCATCAATTACTACTACACATTAGTTGCAGCAAGGGTTACAGCCCCTAGCATCATATGTTGGGGCGGGTGCGATCATGCTGATACCGTAGGGTTTTGAAGCTAATTGATGACGCGCTCTAGAGGCAAAAGCTTGATGCAGGCAATCTATTTTTAGCCAAAAATAAAAAAAAGACCGCGATCGCAGTCTTTAAGTCATCACCTCATAAACAGTTGCCATTCAATGGTTCGGTTAGCCGGGTGATTCACCCTGAATCCGTCGAGTGGTTTCTGGCTGGGGTGTTTCACTCATGCCATCATGTGATACCTCAGATTCGTCATGAGGGGGTGATGCACTGGGTGGTTTCTTGGAACGGTCTTGATCAAGGAACTGCGCTTCCAGGGTTTTAATCACCACATAGAGCACTGGTACGAAGAGAAGGCTGAGAAACGTGGCGACGAGCAAGCCACCAAAGACTGCCGTGCCTAGGGAGTGACGAGAGTTCGCTCCGGCTCCTGTCGCTACCACCAGTGGAAAGAACCCGACGAGTGCGGCAAACGCTGTCATCAAAATGGGGCGCAATCTTTCTTCTGCCGCTGTTAGTGCTGCCTGAACGATCGTCTGCCCCTCTTCCCGTGCCTGGTTCGCAAATTCCACAATCAGAATGGCGTTTTTACTGGCAAGACCAATCAACATGACCAGCGCAATATTGCAGTAAACATCATTGGATAAGGTTGGTTCGACAAACCGCCGCAGGGCAACGGCTCCGAGGGCACCCAAGATGGCTAAGGGTACCGTGAGCAAAATAATGATGGGGTCAATATAGCTTTCATACTGAGCGGCTAAGACCAGAAACACCATGATGATGCCAAAGAGGAAGATTAACACCCCTAAACTTCCAGCAGCAACTTCCTGTCGGGTCAAATCTGCCCAATCAAACTTCACTCCTGGCAACGCACTTTTTTTGTAAGCATTACTGATGGTATCGATCGCCTGTCCGCTGCTGTAGTTCGATGTTTGAGTGCCTTGCAGCAAGATTGAACGGTAGCCATTAAAGTGAGAAATGACAGCAGGTCCAGTAAACGGCTTAAGCGTCACGACCTCATCTAGCGGCACCACACCTGCCTTATCGCTGCCCGATCGCACATAAATCTGCTTGAGATCTTCTGGCTTGCTGCGATACTGCCCGTCTAGCTGCACGTAAACTTGATAGTAGCGTGGTCCCAAAACGAATTGGTTGACGTAGGTTGAACCAATGCTGGTGCTGATAGCCGTCAACGCATCGTTGAAATCGACGTTGAGGGCGCTGAGCTGGTCGCGATCGATATCAATTTCATACTGCGGCGTATTGGCAGTGAATTGAGTAAACGCCCCCGGTGGCTGAAAGATACCGCTTTGATTCGCTTCTTTGAGAATATCCTGAGCGTTGGCAGCAAACTCCTGGAATGACAGGCGACCATTGGTCGTGTCCTCCAGTTGCATATTAAACCCACCCAATGGACTAAACCCCGGAATGGCAGGCGGACTGGAGCCAACTGCTGTGGCACCCGTAATCTTGGTTGCAAGTTCGCCATTCAAGCGCTTGAGAGTGGCTGCAACCGTTTGTTCTGCTTTGGGGCGCTCATCCCAGGGCTTAAAGTGAGTAAAAAAGATGCCCTGATTTGCCGCGTTTCCATTAAAGCCAGCACCACTGATTTCTGCGGTAGATTCAATCTCTGGAATCTTCGCCACCGATTCATGCACCTGATCCAGGATGTTGCGTGTGTATTGCAGCGAGGCAATGTTCGGTCCCTGCACAAACCCCAACACAGAGCCCTGATCTTCCGCTGGCACAAAACCCGCTGGCACCACTCTGAACATAAAGACCGTGGCAACCAGACCGACCGCAAAGATGCCGATGACCAGATAGCGCAACCGAATCAAAAACGCGGTGACACGAAGGTAGCGATCGCGGCTCCAGCTAAACCCACGATTAAATTTGTTAAAGAACCAGCCTAACGGTCCCGGTGCTTCCTGTGGTGGTCGCAGCAAAATCGCCGCAATACTGGGGCTAAAGCTGAGAGCGTTAAAGGTGGAAACCGCGATCGAGAACGCAATAATCAAGGCAAACTGCCGATACAGCAAGCCTGTCGCACCGGGAAAAAATGCCACTGGTAAAAACACCGCCATCAATACTAGCGAGGTGGAAAGAATGGCTCCTGTGAGTTCATTCATCGCCTCGTAACTTGCTTGTCGGGCGTTCATGCCCTCATTTTGCATTTTCGCGGCGACGGCTTCTACCACCAGAATGGCATCATCTACCACCAATCCGGTTGCGAGCACCAGCCCAAACATCGTCAAACTGTTGATGGAAAAGCCAAATACCTTAGCAAAAATCATGGCTCCAATCAGAGACACCGGGATGGCGATCGTGGGAATAATGGTCGCCCGCCAATCTTGCAAGAAGATGAAGATGACCAGAATCACCAGCAAAATCGCTTCGATGAGCGTCTTGATCACTTCCTTGTTTGACTCTTCAATAAAGCTCACCGTGTCATATACCAGCTCTGTTTCAATGCCTGGTGGAAAGCTTTGCTTCAACTCTTCAATTTTGGCGGCAACCTGTTTTGCAACATCCAGTGCGTTACTGCCAGGTAGCTGGTACACCCCTAGCGCGACTCCCGGTTTGCCGTTGATTTTGGCAGAACTGCTGTAAGACTGCGCCCCCAATTCAACTCGCCCCACATCTTTGAGCTTCGTCTGTGTGCCATCACTGCCGACTTTAATGACAATATTCTCGGCATCCGCAACACTCTTAAATTGCCCCTGTAGCTTGAGCGGAATTTGATATTGTTGACCTTTGGGCGCGGGTTCTGACCCGATCGAACCACCACCAACCACCACATTTTGCGCTTGAATGGCACTGACCACATCATTAATGGCAATCTTACGACCCGCTAGCGCATTAGGGTCAAGCCAGAACCGCATCGCATATTGCAGTTGACCAAACACATTCGTTTGACCCACCCCTGGAATCCGCGCCACTTCATCTGTGATGTACAGGTCAACATAGTTACTGATAAACGTGGCATCGTATTCATCATTCGGCGAAAAGAAGCCATAGACCACTAAAATACTGGGAGATGCGGTTTTCACCACAATGCCCTGCTGTTGCACCGATGACGGTAATAATGGCGTTGCCTGTTGAATATTGTTTTGGACGTTTACCTGGTCTTCATTGGGTTTTGTATTGACCCCAAAGAACGCAGCAATATTGCTGGAGCCTGCCACGCTGGTTGATGTGAAATACTGCATGTCACGGGTGCCGTTCAACTTCCGCTCAATGGGCGTTGTCACGGTTGTCTCGATCGTTTCTGGATCAGCCCCAACATAGCTAGCCGTAACCTGCACTTGAATCGGTGCAATTTGGGGGACATATTCAATCGGCAAGAGCGGTAAACTCACGGCTCCTAGCAACAAAATCACGATCGTGCAAACGGTTGTCAGCACCGGGCGCTTAATAAACGTATCCGCAATGGATAAAATCACAGCGGCTGCCTCTTAACAACTGAAATAAATACACCAAAAATTAACTAGCAGGCTTGGTCGGTGCTCCACCAACCGCTCCCCCAGTTTGAGGCGCTACGGGCACTCCATCGCGCAGTTTAGCCACGCCAGAGACAATGACGCGATCGCCCGGTTTCAACCCTTTCAGCACCTGATAGGATTGCCCCTGGATGTTGCCCAGCGTGACGGGCAGTTGCTGCGCGACCGTCTGAGTCTTCCCCTTGTCATCGGTTTTCTCCTCAGCAACAAACACAAAATTTTGCCCCCCGATCGGGGTGACAGCCGTCGTGGGTACTACGACTCCTGGCTTGCTTGACCAAATAACTCTTGCTCTTACGTATTGTGCATCCCGCAGCTTGTTGCCGTCGTTAGCAAACCGTGCTCGTGTGAGAATGGACTGATCCGCTGCACTGGTCTGCGAAGCCACAAAGTAGAGCTTTCCGGTACCAATTTGCTTGCCACTGTTGGGGTCAAACAACTCGACCGTTAGCCCGGTTCGCACCTGACCTGCTTTGCTTAGCGGTACCGGAATTTGCAGGTCAAAGGAGCCATTCTGGTTGATGGTCGTGAGGGTTTGCCCTGCCGTTACATAGTCTCCTGGCTTGAGCGTAATGTTGCCAACAGAGCCTGAAATTGGCGCAACCACCCGTTTGTAGTCCAAACTCACTTGAGCAGTGTCTAAATCAGACTGCGATTTGCTGACGGTTGCATCAGCCTGATCAACGGCTGCCTGCTGCGCGCTCACTTCATCCTGGTTTTGTCGCACCGTTGCAAGCGCCGTCTTTTCAGTCGTGGCATATTGATCGGCGGTTGCTGCACCGATCGCGCCTTCTCGATAGAGCTGCTGATAACGAATATTATTGACCCTTGCCAATTCATATTGCGCTTGAGCCGAGGCTAAAGCCGACTTCGATGCTTGGAGTTGCTTTGCCGCCGTATTCCGAGCCGCAAGATTAACCCCGATCGTAGACTGCGCGCTTTTCACCTGCGACAGCGTATCGTCTGGATTGAGGATGAAGATGGGATCGCCTTTGTCAACCCTGGTTCCAGGTTGCACGAGAATTTGCCCAATGCGACCCTGAATTTGAGGCACAAGCTGCACCGTATTTTCTGCTTGTAAGGTGCCAATATACTCAATGCTGTCTTGCAGGGTTTCATTTCGTAAGGTTTGCACCTGCACTTGCGAGGGTGGTGGACCACTCGCTTTGGCAGAATCTTCGCTTTTGCTACAAGACGCAATGCCTAGAGATAGCAAGAGTAAAGCACCAAAGAATGGATATCGTTGCACTCCAACCTCCAAAGATAGAAAAAGCTTACGGGCTGTGAATCGAGACAAATCGTTAGCTTGCGATGAAGCATCGCAGAGGCGATCGTGAACTGAATGCCTGAGACCGATTTGAACGTAGCTTTTTAAAGGTAGGGAGCCTTGCCTGACTGACTTAACTTCAACGTTTGAGCACAAATATTTTTGAGCACAATCAAGCCAAGGGAGACTTAAGATGTTATACCCATCGAACATACACCACTACCACCACTGTTAGTCAAGCTGAACTGACTAGAAAAACAGAGTTGGGGAAGATTGTCGTACATTGTCTGAAAAATTACCTCATCCGATAGGGTAGCAATTTCGCCAACTATGATTGCTAGTGACAAACTTTTGCCGTTGGTGTGGCAATAGATCCTGAAAACAGACTCTACAAGAAAGCTTATTAGCTACAGAAATTTCACGCTAGAGAGGTTGATTTAATTGTTATTAAGTTTTTAATCACAAACTAATGATTGTTGCGGCAGCGCCGCGCAAATTGCCTCTAACGATGATTTAAGCAGGATGAATTGATCGCAATCGCAAAGGCTGAGATCGCCGTATGGATGGCGATCGCCAATTCTGGGTCGGCAACAATTCCATCTGCATCAAGGTTTCTACCCATGAGCGGCACATCAATTGAAGCTTCAGGGACGATTCGCCCCGACATCACCGTTAGAATCTCGCTTAAAGACGCTTGAGCATGGGTAGCACGAGGCGAGGCATTAAACAGGGCGATCGGCTTACCCACAAACTCTTCCCCGCTCACCAACCAATCCAGCGCGTTCTTCAGCACACCCGGTACACCATGCGCGTATTCAGGGCTGGAGATCAACAAGCCATCACACGCCTGCAATTGCTGCCGTAAGTCTGTAACAGCAGCAGGTTCATGCAGTTCAAGGTCAGGGTTGAAGTGAGGCAAAACACCGAGTCCGCCATACAGCCGTATCTCTACATCAACTGGTGCCAGCACGATCGCAGCTTGCAGGAGAGCCGTGTTGGACGATCGCGCCCGCAGACTCCCTGAAATCGCCAGAATTTGTACGGGTTGAGCGTCAGGCTTCATGCCGATTATCAAGAGTTACTTCTGGTTGGTATGGCCTATTTATAGCGCTTTCATGGGGAAGCAGGGGAAGCAAGGGAAGCAAGGGAAGCAAGGGAAGCAAGGGAAGCAAGGGAAGCAAGGGAAGCAAGGGAAGTTTTGAGTTTCAACAGTAGCCAGTGAGCAGTAACCAGTAATTCAGTGAGCAGCGGATCCAACATGCTTTACGGAACACTGGAGACTACCCCCTGCCTTCTGCCCTCTGCCCTCTGCCCTTTGCCCTCTGCCCTCTGCCCTCTGCCTTCTGCCCCCTGCCTTCTGCCTTCCTCCCACAACTCACCAATCAACTTCAAACATATATCGAATGACAGATATTGATTTTTGTCATTTAATTCGCTACAGTAGTTTCATTACAACAGCGGAGAACGCATATGCTGTCACGTCAAATTGGTACAGATGGAGCAACGGTAGGGGCGATCGGGCTCGGCTGTATGGGCATGTCAGACTTTTACGGAACTGTCGATCGGGCAGAAAGCATCGCCACGATTCATGCTGCACTCGACGCAGGGATTACGTTGCTGGATACAGGCGACTTTTACGGTATGGGTCACAACGAGCTACTCCTGCATGAAGCTCTCGCTGGACGACGGCGAGAAGATGTCTTTATTGGAGTCAAATTTGGGGCGCTACGATCGCCCGATGGCAGCTTCATCGGTTTTGATGGTCGCCCAGCCGCCGTGAAAACCTTTCTTGCCTACACTCTAAAACGCTTGGGAACCGACTACATTGACCTCTATCAACCCGCGCGACTTGACCCAACCGTGCCCATTGAAGACACGATCGAGGCAGTGAGTGAAATGGTGCAAGCTGGCTATGTGAAGCATATTGGGCTATCAGAAGTGGGTGCAGAGGTGATTCGACGGGCACATGCCATCCATCCCATTTCCTGGTTGCAAATCGAATATTCGCTGCTGAGCCGAGGCATTGAGGCTGAGATTCTACCAACCGTGCGTGAGCTGGGGATTGCCGTCACAGCTTATGGGGTGTTATCACGCGGGTTGCTCAGCGGTCACTGGTCGAAGGAACGATCGGACACCGCACAAGACTTTCGGGGACATCTACCGCGTTTTTCGGGCGAGAATCTCGATCACAACCTGTCCTTAGTAGAGGCGCTACGGCAGCTTGCTCAAGCTAAAAATGCTACGGTCGCGCAAGTGGCGATCGCCTGGGTGCTGTCCCAGGGAACCGACATTATCCCCCTGATTGGCGCACGGCGGCGCGATCGCTTGCAAGAAGCTTTGGGCGCACTGAATCTACAATTGAATCAGGATGATCTGGCTCAAATCGAGGCAGCGATTCCACCCGATGCCGCAGCGGGCGATCGCTATGACGCAGGGCAAATGGCGCTGCTCAACAGCGAGAAAGTGTAAGCAGAGGTAAAGAAAACCCTTGAGTGATGTAGCGTTGACACCAGAGCGGATTCTTGATGCCGCAGAAGACGTTTTGCGGCGGTATGGTCCCGCGAAGACAACGGTTGTAGATGTGGCTCGCTTCCTGGAGGTGAGTCACGGCACCCTATACCGCCATTTTCCTAGCAAAGCCGCTCTGCGGGATGCGGTTGCCCAACGATGGCTGCATCGAGTATCTGCACCCCTTTCAGTCATTGCAGCCGAAGAGGGGTCTGCGATCGAACGGTTGCGTCGCTGGTTTGAGCTATTAATGAAGCTGAAACGGCAGAAAGTGCTGGAGGATCCAGAACTCTTTGCCACCTATGCGGCGATCGCAGAAGAGGCGCGAGAGGTGGTGCAAGCGCACGTTCACGAACTAATACAACAACTCACTCAAATCATTGAAAGTGGCATCGCTAGCAAAGAATTTTTAGTCACAAATGCTGATGAGGCGGCAAAGGCTGTATTTAGCGCCACCATTCGCTTCCATCATCCTGTCCATGCCGATGAATGGAGCAATCCATCGATCGACGCTGATTTTGAGCAGGTTTGGCGGTTGATGCTAACGGGTCTTGTCATCGATCGATCAAGCACTTCACATCACTGTTAGCGACCTCGGACAGGTTGTGGTAGAGGAATAGGGACTCTCGCGATCGATGTCAATCAGCCCATAAAACGTCTCGTCATCAAACCGAACACGGGTCGGGTTAAACCCAGCGAAGCGATGACGGATTCTGCTGAATTTAACCCGAAATGCTGTTGTGCGAGTTTAAGCGGCTGAGCATCATCGTGCTTTCACTACCAGCTTTCACTACCAGCTTTCACTACCAGGTGTAGAGAACGAACTGAAAAAGCTGTAAAGCCTATGGTGAAACCCAGGTTTAGGGTTCCACTCTCACAACGGTGCCAAGGTGAATCTGCTCAAACATCGCGGTGACATCGCGGTTTCGCATCCGAATGCATCCATGCGAAACCGCCTGCCCCAAGAATTCTTCTTGATTTGTCCCGTGGAAGCCGATTTGAGTCTTACCGTCCGTCCAGATGCCAATCCAGCGCACCCCTAACGGATTGTCGGGACCAGGATAGATGAGTCGTCCGGTGCGAAAGCTTTTAAAGACGGGATTTTTCTCTTTCGACAACACCTGAAAATTGCCCGTCGGGGTTTCCCAACCCTGCTTGCCGATCGCGATCAGATACTTTGCCAGCACCCGATCGCCCTGATACAAATAGACTCGCCGCTGACTCAGTTTCACCACCACTCGCACACTCAACGTTGCTTCTGGCTGGGATGCTTCTGGCTGGGTTGGTAAAGAGTCGAGAGAGGGGAGCGGTGGCAAGATAGTCAACGCTGCTGGTAAGTGCGTTGGTGCGGGTGTGAGTGCTGCACGCTGTCCATAAGCAGGCTGTGTGCCGAAAAGGAGTGCGAACCCCAGGGCTAATGTGAGCGATCGTGTCATACCTGAAGACTGCTTATGGATGGGACGGCGAACCATAACGTGATTGAAATTCTGCGGTGCTAGGGGCTGTCATCAATTACTACTACACATCAATTGCAGCAAGGGTTCCAGCCCCTAGCTGTGTCTTGGAGCGGGCACGATTGTGCTGATACCGCAGGGTTTTGGAACTAATTGATGACGCGCCCTAGTGAATCTCTGCTTTTACTCAGAGCTTAACCCAACGGCGAAGGCACTACCTGCAACAAAGGCTGTCCGCCTGCAATACAGTCATTCCTTACTCAGTAGAATGCGTCGGCTTGTCTGGAAGATCCTGATAATGCTCCCAGTCAATGTTGGGCATGTGATCGAACGCTTGCTTCAGCGAAATTTCCCACATT
This sequence comes from Lyngbya sp. HA4199-MV5, assembly GCA_019359375.1. Taxonomy (GTDB): domain Bacteria; phylum Cyanobacteriota; class Cyanobacteriia; order Leptolyngbyales; family Leptolyngbyaceae; genus Stenomitos. Next base: position 16,509 of record JAHHHL010000066.1, on the reverse strand, counting down.
TTACGAATCTGTGCCAGGTAAGGCGCACCCAGGCTGAGCTTCAGTTCGTACCGAACCTTAAACGTATCCGTTTCGTACATCACGACGTTAATGGGTGGTCCCACTGAAATATTGGACTTCATCGTTGAGTCGATCGACAGCAACGCACACTTAGCCGCTGCTTCGAGGGGAGTATCAAAGTCCAGAATGCGATCGAGAATCGGCTTGCCATACTTTGCCTCACCAATTTGCAAAAACGGCGTTTCCTTCGAGGCTTGAATACAGTTGCCCTGACTGTAGACCAGAAACAGCGCTGGCTCTTCACCGCGAACCTGCCCACCCACCAAAAATGTACATTTGAAGTCAATTCCGTCTTTCTCCAGCCAGGAACGATCCTGCTCTTGAATTTGGCGTGCCTTGGCACCCACATAGCGAGCCACTTCGTACATTGTCGGCAGCGTATGCAAATTTTTCTCTTCTTTCGCAATTAAATCTTGCCGCAGCAGAGTCAACGCCCCCTGCGTGATCGACAAATTGCCTGCCGTGCAGATCAAAATCACGCGATCGCCAGGATTGGAAAAGTCAAACAGCTTTTGATGCGTCGAAATGTAATCGACTCCAGCATTCGTGCGAGAGTCCGCAGCCATCACCAAGCCAGAGTGAGAAAGGATGCCAAGGCAGTAGGTCATGCAGGCAAGTAAGTGGGGGATTCTTTTAGATTTTAAGGTGCGAGCGGGAAAAGAAGGCAGAGGGCAGAGGGCAGGAGGCAGAAGGGATGGAGAATGAAGGGTAAAGGGTAAGGAGTAGGGGTAAAGGGTAAAAAGCTGACCGTTGACCACTTAAAAGATGAAGGCTCAAAAAGCTGACCGCTGACCGCTGACCGCTCTTCAAACTCAAATCTTCCCCCTTCCCCTCCTGCCTCCTGCCTTCTGCCTTCTGCCTTCTGCCTTCTGCCTCCTCCTGCTCATCCTTATTAACTCGATCGATAGATGTCCTTTTGCTGCCGATCGGCGTTAATAGCAACCAGGGCTAATCCCACCTTCACCAAATTGATGCTCCAAAGGCACCTATGGATGGTAGATTTAGCGGAGTATCTGCAAGCAAGATTTAGCAAGATGAAAGTCCTTGTTATTGGTGGTGATGGCTATTGTGGTTGGGCGACCGCGCTGTATCTTTCCAACCAGGGCTATGAGGTTGGCATCTTAGACAGCTTCGTGCGGCGGCATTGGGATTTAGAACTGTGTGTAGACACGCTAACTCCGATCGCGCCCATCCAGCAACGGTTGCAGCGCTGGCATGACCTTACAGGTAAAACCATTGACCTGTTTGTGGGCGACATCACCAATTACAGTTTTTTGGACAAAGTATTACATCAGTTTGAGCCAGGTGCGATCGTCCATTTTGGCGAACAGCGATCGGCTCCCTTCTCGATGATCGATCGGGAACATGCTGTTCTAACGCAGGTTAACAACGTCGTTGGTACGCTGAACTTGCTGTATGCGATGAAAGAGAGCTTCCCCGATTGCCATTTGGTGAAACTGGGGACAATGGGCGAATACGGCACCCCCAACATTGATATTGAAGAAGGCTACATCACGATCGAACACAACGGTCGCAAAGATACGCTGCCGTACCCCAAGCAACCTGGCAGTATGTATCACCTGAGTAAGGTGCATGACTCCCATAACATCCACTTTGCCTGCAAAATTTGGGGCTTGCGGGCAACCGACTTGAATCAGGGTGTCGTCTACGGGGTGCTGACCGACGAAACGGGCATGGATGAACTGCTCATCAATCGTCTCGATTACGATGGCGTGTTTGGTACAGCGCTCAACCGCTTCTGCATTCAGGCGGCAGTGGGGCATCCGCTCACGGTCTACGGCAAAGGTGGGCAAACGCGCGGCTTTTTGGATATTCGAGATACGGTACGGTGCGTCGAGTTGGCGATCGCCAATCCCGCCAATCCCGGCGAATTCCGTGTCTTCAACCAGTTTACCGAACTCTTCAGCGTCGGTGATTTAGCTGACATGGTGCAAAAAGCAGGCAGCGCGATCGGGCTGAAAGTTGAAGTGCAGCACACCGAAAACCCCCGCATTGAGCGTGAAGAACACTATTTCAACGCCAAAAATACCAACCTGCTGGATCTCGGTCTGCAACCCCATTTCCTCTCCACGTCATTGCTCGACTCCTTGCTGAACTTCGCCATGAAGTATAAGGATCGTGTGGATGAGTCTCAAATCCTTCCCAAAGTGAAATGGCGGCGGTAAGTGCCTATGAGCATTCGCGTTCTCGTACTCCTGGTGCTGGTTGTTTTGCCAGGTGCGGCTCTGGTTAGCATCAGCACTTACTTTCTGTTTCCTGAATGGGCAACGCTGACCAAGAGCTATCAGAATGTGCAAGCGCTGGCTCAAACGCCAACCGCATCAGCGCGAGACGTAAGCCTTGCCCAGGCAGCAGAAAATCGGCATCGGCTCAACTGCTTTGCGGAAGGCATGGGCGTTCTGCTTGGTACTGTTGTGGTTGCAATTGGTGTTCATGGCATCTGCACTCTGCCTCAACAGCGGCTTTAGTTAGTCTCGATCGCCGCTTTCAACCTGCCCCATTCACCACCCTGGTTCTCCGCCCCTATGCGAATTGCCCTCTTCACCGAGACCTTTCTGCCCAAAGTAGATGGCATTGTCACGCGGCTACGCTACACGGTTGAACAACTGCAACGACTGGGTGATCAGGTGCTCGTCATCTCACCTGATGGAGGCTTAACCGAATACAAAGGGGCACAAATTCATGGGGTTTCTGGGTTTCCACTACCCCTCTATCCAGAATTGAAATTGGCGCTACCTCGCCCGTCGATCGGCTATGCCGTGGAGCGCTTTCAGCCCGATTTAATCCATGTTGTGAACCCAGCCGTTCTCGGTCTGGCAGGTCTGTTCTATAGCAAAACCCTGAATCTGCCATTGCTCGCGTCCTACCATACCCACTTACCAGAATACCTCCAGCACTATGGTCTGGGGATGCTAGAAGGGCTCATGTGGGAACTCCTCAAAGCAGGTCACAATCAGGCGCGGGTGAACCTCTGCACCTCCACTGCCATGCAACAAGCGTTAACTGAACATGGCATCGAGCGCGTCAGTGTTTGGCAACGCGGTGTCGATACCGAAACCTTTCAACCCTACCTGGCAAGCCCAGAGATGCGATCGCGCCTCAGCCAGGGGCATCCCGAAAGCCCCCTCTTGCTCTACGTGGGTCGCCTCTCGCCTGAGAAAGAAATCGATTGCATCAAGCCAGTCCTGGAATCCATTCCCGGCGCAAGGCTGGCACTGGTCGGTGATGGACCCCATCGTCAGGTGTTAGAACAATACTTCGCAGGTACGCCCACTCATTTTGTAGGGTACTTGCAAGGACGAGAACTTGCCGCTGCCTTTGCATCCTCCGATGCTTTCGTGTTCCCATCGCGAACCGAAACACTGGGTTTAGTGCTGCTAGAGGCAATGGCAGCGGGTTGTCCAGTCGTCGCCGCTCGATCGGGCGGTATTCCCGACATCGTGCAGGATGGTGTGAACGGCTATTTGTTCGATCCTCTAGATGAAAACGGCGCGATCGCCGCGACCCAACGGTTGCTCGCCAACGCCGAAGAACGCGAAACCATGCGCCGCAATGCCCGTCGTGAAGCCGAACGTTGGAGTTGGGAAGCCGCCACCCGTCAACTCCGCAGTTATTATCAGGCTGTGGTTGCTGCTTAGAAGCCAGCAGACACGATCGCAGCCTTGAGAAAGAGCCAGGTGATTATTGTGGCGCTTCAGGTTCGCCAATCCCAAGCTGTTGCTTGCTCCGTTTGAGCTGTTTCCATAGCGCCTTGATTTCTTTGTAAGACGCTTCAGGCGAAAGTTTGCCACCCGTCTCAAGGCAACAAATATAGTTGACCCGCTGAGAAAACTCTTGCAAGTTTGCGTTAAACACCAGGTTTTCTGGCTTTACAGCGCCTCTGTAGCGCGATCGGGGATACAAAAAATTATCTTTGTCCATCAAGACGCTCCTGTGGTGCAACCTGCTCAGTATGCCCTTCAGCAATGCCAGACTCGCTAGGACGGCTTTCAAGAGTAACCCCTTAAACCAAGAGAGCAGCTTCTTTGCGATCCATGCCTTAGCGTTCTGGCAACCGCTACGGGTGCAAACGAGTAGTGAAGCGCCTATGTTAACCCAATCTTAACCTTTTGGTAACTATTCCTTACTACAGTTTGATGTTGATGAAGCTACCTTGAAGCGTCGCGTCAGAGCGTTACGATTGCTTGCCAGCAGAGGTTTCAATGCCAACCGTCTTGGCTTCCTTTGGTTGCCAACCCATGACGCTTTTAAGGTAGACACTGCCGATCGCGAGAAGAAACACCACATACCCCACGGCTTGTACCAGGTAGAGCTGATCTTCATAGCCAAACAGCGTATGTAAAATCACACCCGGAAACTGACTGTCAGGCAGCACTTTGCTGGTATTCCAGACCAATGGTCCCAGCACACAGGAGGGAAACTTGGTGAACCGTTCATAGTAAAAGCAGAGACCTTCGGACTTGCGATCCATTTGCGCGAGGGTGCTGATGGCAACATCAAAATGACCCAGTGCCGAAACCACCAGTCCCGCCACGATCAGCAGCAAAAACACGCCCATTACCAGGAAAAAGGCGCGGAGGTTAATTTTAACTCCCCACCGAAAGAGCAGAAAGCCGATCGCGATCGCGCTAACAATCCCCGCTGTGGCACCCAGCGCTGGCACCAATCCCTGCTGAAACTTCGCCGCGATGAACAGCACCGTTTCAAAGCCTTCTCGCAGCACCGCGAAAAAGATCAGTCCAAAAATCCCCCATCCTGCTGCATTGCCACCTTCCAAACTGGCACCGATCGCGCCTTCCACCTGTCCTTTCAGGAGGCGTGCCTGTTGGGTCATCCACACCAGCATCCAACTCAGCATGACGATCGCCGCTACGCTAAACACACCCTCTAGCAATGGCTCAAACACAGGTGCGTACTTTTGGTTCGACGACCCCAGGGTTTGCAGCAGCAAGCCGAAGAGTAACCCCACGATCGCGCTGACAACCAGCCCACCAGCAATGCCCCCATAAACCCAAGCGTTTAAGCGTGATTGTTTTGCTTTTTTAAGGTATGCCAGCACAATGCCAACCACCAGAGCCGCCTCTACCCCTTCACGGAGGGTGATAATAAACGTCGGTAAAGCAGAGCTAAAATCCATAGAAGCAGATTGGGATGAAGAGATCAGTTAGGACAAAAAGGCTTGACTACATTCTCCCCGTTGCCAAGATGGGGATGAACGTAGATGTCTTCTAGCTTAAGGTGATTTCTCTTAAAGAATCTACCCCATTGATGCCGTAGTGCAAGCGTCTCGCTAGCGACGCGGGCAAGATGCCCGCGCTACGTTGGTTAATTTCTTGTGTAGAAATCGCCTAAGAAGTCTTGCCCGCTTTCTGGGTATCCTTCTCAACCGTCTTAATTAACTGCGAGACCTGAGTTGGCGTTTTGACAGCCGCCGCAGGAGGAATCGGCGCAGGCCAAACTTTTGTTAGCTCAGCCATCGTCTGCTGAATCGCTTTGTGCGTTTCAGGGGTATCCTTCTCAACCTGTGGGGCAATGCCGCTGTAAAGCGTGTTTGCATACGCTACAAACCCGCGTGAATCTTGATATTCAATCGCCTGAGTAATTTTGCCATTGGCGATCGCGGCACTGTACTCAGAATTAGCGGTATCCAGCAAGCCATTGATCACCTGCAAGGCAAACGCAGGCGACTGACGTTGAGTGGCGGGCAAAGCGGCGATCGCGTCATCCACCGCCTTTATCGAAGTCTTAAACTCGCTGTCTACTTTAGCGGTATCTTTCGCACCTGCCCGTACCAAATCTTGAAAGGTGATCAGCGTCGTCTTAAACTCCTTGACGTTCCGCTCTTGAAGCTGGTCTTCAACATCCGCATAAATCTCTTCAACCGGGTGCCCAATGTGGGGTTCTGCCTGATCAGGCTTTTGCAGGTCTAACAATTCTCTTGCTACCAGCAAATGCCCCTTCATCAAACCCAGCTTCGTCATGTAGTCTACGTCTTTGGCTTCTCCAGTCAGGGCAATGTCTTCCACTGTCACCATGTCTTTAATCTGATCAAATTGCGCCTGTGTGATGACATTTTTTGACACCAGCTCTTCAGGTTTCCCATAGGGGCGGCTGGCTTGAATTTTGTTGGACAGCGCAGGGATGCCAAGCATTCCTTCAAACTTATCCAGTTGAGACAGGATAGCCGTATTGATATTAATCTTAGGCTTGCCGCCATGAGACATACTGTTCATCGCCATGCTGCCCTGAGGAGAAGGAGCCGTTGTGGGTGCAGAAGCCGTATCGGGCGGTTGTGTACTGCACGCAATCAGCACCGTTAAACTCATCGATGCAAGCAACAACGCAAAAAACCTGAAAAAAGACATAGTTAAATCCAAAAGTTTTCAACAAGGGGTCAGACAAAGCGTTGCTAGAGGCAGCGCCCGTTTTAAGACAAGACTCATCAAGCTGTGACAAGAGGCAACAAAACCCCTTGAAAAAGCGTTCTTTGAATCATTTTCGCGGATGAATGTTGCCTTCAATGTCAGAGCAACTGGAATACAGTAAGAACCTTATTGCAATCAATTCTTATTAGTATGCGTAAAAATTATTCTGGGGCTATCAGCAGTAATTGTCAATAAGATTCTCAAATTTCTCTACAAACGCTGCCTCAGGCACAGAAATAACCGTCTTTGAGTCGATCGTGGCTCGTTAGAATAGATCTTCGTTACCAAAGCAGTGTGATGGTGCCCAGAGAAGAACTGTTAAAGGGTGTTGAAAACCGTGCCGCGATCGCGCGGGTCATGGATCAGGCAGATCAGGCGATCAAGACCTGGGAGATTGTACAGACCGATTTTCTTTCGCCGCCAGAGATGGCAGATATCCAGCAAGCCTTTAGCCGCCTGTCGGAAGTGCAGCTTGTCGCGTGGGGTGGCTATGCTCAAGCCGAACGGCAACGTCTGGCGATCTCCCGGACAGAACTCCCCCTCGATACCACTCACGTAGAAATTGCTGCCCTCGAAATTGCAGGCAACTTTCTCTTTGACCCGGCAAGCCACCGCGACTTCTTGGGTGCTCTGCTAGGCACTGGTCTCGTGCGCGAAAAGGTTGGCGACATCATTGTTTTGGGCGAACGAGGGGCGCAGGCGATCGCCGTGCCGCCACTGGTAGAATTTCTCGAATTGCATTTGACCCAGGTGCGATCGGTGCCCGTCAAAACCCGCCGCCTTGAGTTATCTGAGCTGAAAGTACGTGAACCGAAGAAGAAAGAACTGACCACCGTAGAAGCATCCCTGCGCCTGGACGCGATCGCCTCTGCGGGCTTTGGCATGTCGCGCAGCAAGATGGCTGATCTGATCAACAGTGGCGATGTGCGCGTCAACTGGAAGGAAGTCACCAGCGCCAGTCATGCCGTCAAAACCAACGATCTGATCGCCATTCGCGGCAAAGGTCGCGTCGAAATCGGCGACATCGCTGTGACGAAAAAAGACCGTTACCGCGTGCAGCTAACCCGCTTTGTCTAACGCCGGATTCCATCTTCCATGCCCTCTCTCCCAAAGCCGACCAAAGCTGAAATTCAGGCAGCGCTGAACAAAACCGTACCGGATATCATTGCGCCTGAACTGCGTATACTCTTCTGCGGCATCAATCCCAGCCTTTACAGTGCAGTTGTGGGGCATCATTTCGCGCGCCCTGGTAATCGCTTTTGGCCCACACTTCATCTGGCTGGGTTTACCGACAGACGGTATGCGCCGAGTGAAGATCAATCGTTGCTGGCGTTGGGCTACGGCATTACCAATGTGGTCGATCGCGCCACAGCAACCGCCGATCAGCTAACCGCACAAGAGCTAGTGGTTGGCGGACAGCAGCTTTTAGCTAAAGTACAGCGTTACCGTCCAAAGGTGCTGGCAGTGTTGGGCATTGGTGCTTATCGGACTGCGTTTGCCGTACCTAAAGCGACGATCGGACCGCAACAGCCACTACAAAGCACCAACGTCTGGGTCTTGCCAAACCCCAGCGGCTTGAATGCCCATTACCAACTCAACGATCTCGCCCAGGCGTTTCGAGCTTTGCTGATGGCGATCGCCGACTAAGTACACGTCACCGTAAGAGGGGGGTCGGAATGCGATGGGTAAGAGACTCAAGCTTCTCAATTCCCGCTGTTTGATTTCCGACCCCTATCAATGACGAGTTGTGCTTAGCTTGCGCTAGGGGCTGTCATCAATTAATACTACACATTGCTTGCAGCAAGGGTTCCAGCCCCTAGCCTGGTGTGTTGGGACGGGCGTGACACTGCTGATATTGCAAGGTTTCGGCGCTAATTGATGACACGCCCTAGCCTGATGTGTTGGGACGGGGGTGACACTGCTGATACTGCAAGGTTTCGGCGCTAATTGATGACACGCTCTAGATGCATCAGCCCGTTAGCTGAATGAGCGGACGCTGTCGTGATACCTGTGAAAAATAATCGCGATCGACCAGAGCCAACCGAAGTGCAAAGAACAGGTCAGCGAGGTCTGGCTCATTGATGGGCGTGTCGCTAAAAAGCCGTACCTTAGACCCACACCCAAGGGTGAACGGATTCAGTTTCGTAGAGATATTAAGTTTTTCAAAACAATTTCGCTTTTAGCGTACAGAGACGGACTTAATCGATTAATCTTACGTTATCAAAACTCATAACGAGTATGACTTGATAGTTATGGGTGAACACAGCGAGTTGACGATCGCAGACTGCTGTGCTGATGCAAAAGCAACAAGTGACGCGCTCTGCACTGTAAAAAAGGGCGCAGGTAAGCAAGAAAAGACACACTACAACCTACCGTAGGAGACACTATGAGCAGCGAAAGCGGATGCCCCTTTTCGGGTGGAGGGCAGAAATCTGCACCTCGGCATGTGCCATCGAACCGAGACTGGTGGCCGAATTATTTGAATCTGAATATCCTTCACCAGCACTCACCCCAAGCCAACCCAATGGGCGAGGCGTTCAACTACCCTGAGGAGTTCAAGAGTCTTGACTTAGAGGCCGTCAGGAGAGACATCTACAACCTGATGGTTACTTCTCAAGACTGGTGGCCAGCCGACTACGGGCACTATGGACCGCTCTTCATCCGCATGGCTTGGCATAGTGCAGGCACCTATCGGACTGGCGATGGTCGTGGCGGCGCAGGTTCTGGTAGCCAGCGCTTTGAGCCGCTCAACAGTTGGCCCGATAATGCCAACCTCGACAAAGCGCGCATGTTGCTTTGGCCCATCAAGCAGAAATACGGCAAGAAACTCTCCTGGGCTGACCTCATGGTCTTCGCAGGCAATTGCGCGCTCGAGTCGATGGGCTTCAAGACGATCGGCTTTGCTGGCGGGCGCGAGGATATCTGGGAGTCTGAGCAAGACATCTACTGGGGATCTGAGAAAACCTGGCTCGGCAATGAGCGGTACAGTGGCGATCGGGAGCTTGCGAATCCTCTTGCCGCCGTTCAGATGGGTCTCATCTACGTCAACCCGCAAGGACCAGATGGCGAGCCTAATCCGGTTGGCTCAGGGCGTGATATTCGTGAGACCTTTAAGCGGATGGCGATGAACGATGCAGAAACGGTCGCGCTCACTGCTGGTGGGCACACCTTCGGCAAATGTCATGGTGCGGGCGAAGACACGCACGTTGGTGCTGACCCTGGGGGTGCCACCATCGTAGACCAGGGACTGGGCTGGAAGAGCACCTTCAACACGGGTGTCGGTGTCGATGCCATCACCAGCGGTATCGAAGGCGCATGGACTCCCACACCAACCCAGTGGGACAACAGCTATCTCGAAACCCTGTTCAAATACGACTGGGAGCTGACGAAGAGCCCCGCTGGCGCGTGGCAATGGAGACCGAAGGACGGTGCTGGTGCGGATACGGTGCCCGACGCGCACAATCCGTCGAAACGGCACGCTCCCATGATGACTACAGCAGACATGTCCATGAAGATGGATCCCATCTACGAGCCGATCGCACGGCATTACCACGATCACCCGGATGTGTTCGCAGATGCGTTTGCCAAGGCGTGGTTTAAGTTAACGCACCGTGATATGGGTCCTCGCGTGCGCTATCTCGGTGCAGAGGTGCCAGCGGAAGAGTTCCTGTGGCAAGATCCCATCCCTGCCGTTGACCATGAACTCATCAATGAGCAAGATATCGCCGCTCTCAAAGCCAAGATTCTCGCGTCGGGACTGTCTGTTTCTCAACTCGTTTCAGCCGCTTGGGCATCGGCATCAACGTTCCGCTACTCCGACAAGCGCGGTGGGGCAAATGGAGCGCGCCTTCGCCTCGCGCCGCAGAAGGATTGGGAAGTCAACCAACCAGCCCAGTTGGCAACGGTGCTGCAAACCCTGGAGGGAATCCAGCAGGAGTTCAACAGTTCGCAGGCTGGCGGAAAGCGGGTTTCGATCGCTGACGTGATCGTTCTGGGTGGCTGCGCTGGTGTTGAGCAAGCTGCGAAAAATGGTGGTCACGACGTAACGGTTCCCTTCAAACCGGGACGCACCGATGCATCGCAGGAGAAAACGGATGTGGAGTCCTTTGCCGTCCTCGAGCCAACCGCAGACGGGTTCCGCAACTACGCTAGCGGCAAACACAGCGAATCGCTTGAAGAACTGCTGGTCGATCGGGCGCAATTGCTGTCTCTGTCAGCTCCTGAACTGACGGCTCTCGTCGGCGGTATGCGCGTCCTGGGTACAAACTATGAAGGAGCCAAACACGGTGTCTTCACCGATCGCCCAGAAGCGTTGACCAATGACTTCTTTGTAAACCTGCTCGATCTGGGCACGACGTGGAAGGCGGTCTCGGAGGACGAATATGTCTTCGAGGGGCGCGATCGCAAAACGGGCGATCTGAAGTGGACTGGCACCCGTGTTGATCTTATCTTCGGCTCAAACTCCCAGCTCCGCGCCCTTGCGGAAGTCTACGGATGTGTGGGTTCGCAGCCGAAATTTGTGCATGACTTTGTGGCGGCATGGGACAAGGTAATGAGCCTCGATCGCTTTGACCTTGCCTAGAGCAAGCCACCAATTCAGCTCCAAACCCTTGCGTATCAGCACGATCGCGCCCGTCCCAACACACAAAGCCAGGGGCTGGAGCCCTTGCTGTAAAGAACGTGTAGTCGTCATTGATGACAACTCCTGGTCTCAGCAAGTGTCGTCATGGCACAAGGGTCTTCAAGGGTTTCCTCAGCGTCACTTCAACCGATTGGGGGACGATCGGTTGAAGTGACGCAAACCTGGAAAAAGCCTGAACACAGGTGGAAGCCAAAGATAAAAATGGGGGCGGCATTTCAAGACAAGTTGAAACGCCGCCCTAGCTTGAGATCTTTACGTCAAAGCGGCGTATAGTTCCAACCACTGTTCAATGTCATTTAACCTGAGTTTGGGATAAGCTGAAACCCTTATGCCATCATTGCCTGCGTTAAACTCTCGCCCATATGTTTGTGATGTTTCAGCCGATTAGCATTGCATAAACGCTCTTAACCCGAACCGATGTTATTTAATTTCCATTCAAGGATCGTGGATTAATTAACCTGAACCGTTCCCCGTCTGTAGAGACGTTACATGTAACGTCCCTATACAAAGAATTACTTAGTCGATTAGTTGGGGAGTGGGGGGGGTAGCACTGATGTCTGCCTGCGATAAAGTTGGTACTGTCCAATTGGTTTCTCCCGCTTTAAACATTTTTGCAGGAGCCACATTGAATTCAACGGCACCAGTAGCAGGATTGGTTCTCGCGATCGACTGAGTACCATCGGTAAACTTCACGGCAAGGGGTTCTGTTAGGGTCTGCACTTCGGCATGGGGAGCAAGCACTGCCTGTGTTCCAGCAGGGAGATAGAAACCATCGCAGTCCCAATCATCATCAGTTTCCGTACCCGCACCCAGGAAGTAAAGCTGCGTGGGTGATTTCTTCGGCTTATTGGCATACACTGCCAGCGTGCCAGTGGTGGCGTTATGGCATTGCGCCCGCGTTGTTGTTGTTTCCATCACATCTTTCTGAGCCTGCAACTGCGCCAATTGCTGTTGGAACTGCTCTGGCGTGTAGCCTGCCTGATCGGGTGTATCTTTCACTTGCAGCAGTTGTTTGATCGCTTGCGTTACTTCGGCATAGTCGGCTCCTTTGGTATGATCCTGCCCTGCCCAGGACGGAGGAGCGATGATTAGATTGACCAGAAGAACGATCGCCACTAAAACCACTTTGAAAACTTGCATAGCATACTCCTTGATGCGAGATTGATTGAGATCATTCAATAGGTCAACTTAGAACATTGTGCAAACCAGTGAATCAAGGCGAAAATAACCTCACTGTTTGGAAAGTCTAGAAGCAAAACGAGATCTGCATTTCCCCTTCTGCCCTCTGCCTTCGTACGTCTGCCTTCTTGCACTAGGGCGTGTCATCAATTAGCTCCGAAACCTTGCAATATCAGCAGTGTCACGCCCGCCCCAGCACACCAGGCTAGGGGCTGGAACCCTTGCTGAAAGTCATGTGTAGTAATAATTGATGACAGCCCCTAGAGCTTTTCGGGTGCTGGCACCACATCCATTTTTTGCGCTTGTGCTTGCAGGGTTTGACTCACTGTTCTCACCAGCTTCAACAGATAAATCCCACTGATCACTAGCGTCAACACTGCTAAGCCAGGATTTTCTAACGTGCGGCTATCCATCAAAATTAACGCGCCCAAGCCAATCAGGACAAAGGGCACCAGATGATTGCCGTAACGTGTCAGGGTATCGGCGATCGCAGGGACTTGCGTTAGCTGGTATGCGGCAAAACACCATACGCCGACCAGCGAGAAAAAGACACCGAGAATAATGGACAAACTTTGCCAGGTGCAACTTGCAAACAACGGCATGTAGATGCCGATATTATCACCGCCATTGGCAAACGTGACGGCTGCCACACTGTACGCCTGGGGTGAGATCACGCTACTGAACCAGGTTGGCTGAGTTGGCGTTGTTTCTGACTCTGCATCGTCATCATTGACATTGACCAGACGACTGATGCCGATCGCGATGGGTACTAACCCCAGCAGCCCAACGCAGGGACGTGGCAACAACATCCCACCAAAGAAACTGGGCAGACTAGCCAGCACAAGGGCAGTAAAGCCAAGGTATTGTCCGGCAACGATATGGCGTTTGCGGACGATCGCATCCACCTGGGAAAAAAACAACATCAGGATCAAAATATCATCCAGGTTTGTGGCGGTGAAGGCAGTCAAGCCAGTTGAGATTGCTGTTACCAATCCATTCATGTCGATTGAAGCTCCAAATTCTTGATGGGTAAATGAGCCTGATACAGTCCTAAGCTGTTGGTGAACGCTGAAGCACTTTGTTCGTGCTTCTAAAGTTATTAGTTGTTGGTTATTAGTTGTTAGACTAATCGCTCGCTTCGTGTGGCTTACTAACAACTAACAACTAAAAGCTAATGACTACTTAGGGCTTGACGGCAATCTTCTTAGGCTGATCTCTGAGTGTAGAGGGAGCCACGATCGATTTGAATTGATACTCCAACCCGTTCTCATGCGCGGTTTGAGCGGGAACAAAGACCACTTTGACTTCGCTGGCTGCTTGCTGCTGTTGCTTGATTAAGGTGGTGAGTTCATCCAGCTTTTTCGTGTAGTCAGCATCCAATTTTTCGTGCAGCAGTTCAATGTTTTGTGCGGCTTTCAACGTAATTTGATAATTGTGATTGGCACTTTCCCGATCTTCTTCCGACTGGCGGTTTTGGCTCATCAACACAATGGGAGCGGTGTAAGCTGACGCAAAGGAGAAAACTAAATTGAGCAAAATGAAGGGTTGCTCATCCCAGTGGGGCACTCCAGGCATCAAGTTGCAGCCAACCCACCCTGCTAGAACTGTCGATTGTCCAATGAGAAACGCCCAAGAACCGACTTTAGATGCCATTTTATCTGCAAGCCGTTGCCCAAATGTTCGAGGTTTTTTAGCCGGTGGTTGAATGGTGGCGGGTTCGGGTTTCAGCATGATCACTGCTGGCTGTTTGGCATCGTTCTCTAGTTGAGTGGATTGAGTTGAGTTCATAAGTGACCTACTTGTCATTAATTTGTGCAATCTCTTTGCTGTCCAATCTCTTCGCGAATGCGTCTTCAGGTATTTGCTCGGCGCTGCATTCGCTATGGTTTCACTTTAGGGGTTGCAAATAATAACAGCAAATAGTCTTTTTTGTTAAAACGATAACTTGAAACAATCGAATTGCGTTCTTTAGGCTCGTGAATTAAATAATCTGTAAATCTGAGGTTTGGTAGGAACCTAGGGCGTGTCATCAATTAGCTCCGAAACCTTGCAATATCAGCAGTGTCATGCCCGTCCCAACACATCAGGCTAGGGGCTGGAACCCTTGCTGCAAGCACTGTGTAGTATTAATTGATGACAGCCCCTAGTAGACTTGTGCGATTCGATCGCTACACCAGAATCGAGTCAAGCAGTGTTTTGCGTCTTCTTGGCTAAGGCGTGTGTTGCACATGTGTAGAAGTCGAGGCTTTTGACTGCCTTTCCAGCCCAAATAGTACGTATTCTAATCAAGTGAACCTATCGTTTTAACAAAAAAGACTATTTGCTCTTAGAAATTTCGGTCAATAAGATGAATGCATACGGTTGAAGTAACACTGAGAGCTTTAGGAACAATCAATGAAAACACTGCTTAGGATTGCGTTTGTAGCCTTACTGTTTGTTATAAATCTGGCGATCGCCCAACCCTCTCTGGCAGATCCGCCCAAAGTCACCAAAAACCCTGATTACATCGAACTCAGCAAGACGTTGGATAGTTTGATGGCTGAAAAAAAGGCAGGCGATCGCCCGGAATTACAGCGTCAAATTGATGAATTGCAGCTTCAAAAAGCGGGCATGGAAGCAGGAATAACCTGGGGTCAGTGCCGCAATGAAACAGGTAAAACGCTGGCTGTCTACGGTTCCAAAGGGGAAAAGTCCAAGTCATCCTTTGACAACACGCTGTATTTTCTTGCCGATGGACAAAGCACACCTGACGGCTGGGATTGCAACGGCATCTATTTACCAATGGGCATCAAAGTTGCAGGAGTAGACGTAGCTCAACCGTTGGCATACAAGGTTTTGGATGGTACGCAATTAATTGCTAAAACGAATCCAGATACAGCCGAATGGTCTCTTAACATTCCCCCAGCCAACGTGTTTAAGGCAGGCGACGCGAATTGGTCGATTCCTGATGTCTCGCAGGCGTTTGTTGAATCCCGTATTCCCAGCACATTAACAGTCGGCGAAGCTGACGATTAAAAAGCTTCAGGACTTACGCATGCCCGGAAAGAAACCGGGTTTTTGAGTACAGATTGAAAGCTTAAACGGCATTCTCTCGTTGAGAAACCCAGTTTCTGGGTCAGTCCTAAGGATCGTGAATTTAATAATTTGGGTAGGTTGGGTTGAAGCATGAAACCCAACATCTGCGGGAGTGTTGGGTTGAGTTTGCGAAACCCACCCTACAAACGTCGGTGTTATTTAATTCTCATTCCTAAGTTTCTCACATGGTCTCGCAGCGTCCCTAAAGGTGGGTTTACCTGGTTGCTTCTTAGCCAGGACCCGCTTGGACAACATTACAGATTTGCTGAACAACATTCAGATGCAGATGATAGAGCGATGTCGTATGTCTCGTCCTCGGATTCAAATTGCGCCTCACCTGAGTCGGGCAGAACTCACCCAACGCTATGAAACGTGTCAGAATGCGAAAATTAAAAGTTACTGGCAAGCCATTCAGTTACTCAGCCAGCAAAACCCTTGTTTAAGCGTGGAACAAGTTGCGAATACAGTTGGTTTCTCTACAGATTGGGTGCGTAAATTGGCACATCGGTATAACCGCCTTGGCGCAAATGGTATTGCCGCACAGCCACGATCGCTAAGAAAAGAATCGCTGAAAAAAGAATCGTTAAGACAAGAGATGCAATCGGCTAATCAATAATCGCGTTGGGTTGCCGCAATACACATCCTACAACAGCTTACTGGGCTGACCAGACTAGCTTTGCCAGTCTTTAGAAGAATGCCAAGAGCATTGCTAAGAACCGTGCTTAAAAACTCTTAAGCACGATTTTGCTTGTCTTATCCTATAAGCTGTGGTAGATTCGTCTCTTACAAAGTTAAACCACGGTATTTTGATCGGCAAAACGTACTTTAATCAAGTGCGATGCGGCACTGTCTCGCTTTTACCCCTGGCTAACGTCTTTTTTACAATGGTTTTAGCTAGTCAGAAGTCAGTCAGGGCGATCACGTCTATCCAAAGAAATTCAACTTTCCGAAACATTCACTTCAATGCTTGTTTGACAAAATTCGGCTTTATCGTATGAGTTATGCAACGCCAACCGCTAAATGCCAGCAGATCAAGCAGCGTAACTGAAAATTGTTAAAGTTTCTGAAGCCATAGCCCGACCGCTTGATCAACTTAAGCTTATTATT
>JAHHHL010000065.1 GCA_019359375.1 Lyngbya sp. HA4199-MV5 | reverse complement strand
TGAATGGTCGGTTGAAACCCCTACAGCTCAAAAAATTCCTTCAGAATTGCTAGACCTTTGGTCTGACCTACTCTGCTATGCTGCGTGATTGGCTAAAGTCGAGCTTAGGGCGTGTCATCAATTAGCTCCGAAACCTTGTAGTATCAGCAGTGTCACGCCCGTCCCAACACATCAGGCTAGGGGCTGGAACCCTTGCTGCAAGTGACATGTATTTGTAATTGATGACAGCCCCTAGTCTTCTGGCATTTCATGCTCGACCACAAACACATTGGAGTAGAGATTTGCCACAATCTGCTTTCCCTGCTGCGTGAGCGATAGATAGTAAAGTGCGTCCTTGATATACGGAAACACGCCGTGCCAATAAAATTTTGGGTAGTTCTTACGCAGATCGCCAGGGTGCCGATAACCGAGCGCTTGGTTCACGCCTGTTTCTTCAAATTCGTAGAACAAGGCACCAATTTTCTTGAGGTAGCGAGGATCGCTGAGTTGCCCAATCAGGTCGGAGGCGCGAATCAAACCGGGGTAATTGATGGTGTCTTGATGGTCTTCGGCAGCAGGCACCGGGAAGCGCGTGAGTTCAATGTTGCGCTTAACGATTTCAGCATCAATCAACTTGTGCCCTCCAAACCGTTCGTCAATGAACAGCTTGGCGCGATCGACATGGTACGGAGTTAGCCCCGCATCCGATGAACCTGGTGGCAGATCTACCATGCTGCCATCTTTCCCTGTTGCATACATCCCATCGCGATCGTGCCGACAAACACCTTTCACATAGCCAATATCGTGACAAACCAGCGAAATGATGAAATGCAGCCAGTCTTCACACGAAACGCCGCCCATGCGAATATGCCGACCACGCAAAATCTCTTGACCAACGAGCGTCACCAGAATCGAATGCTCCACGTTGTGATAAAGCGCATCGCTGTTGGCGATATTCTCCATTGCCATTGAGCCAACCCAGCCAATGATGTCTTCATAGTCAGACTTCCAGCCTCCGTAGGTGCGTCGATAGCCTTCCTTGAGTTTGTTCACAAAGTCTTCGATGAGAAGTTCAGTGGCGTTGAACATGCTGGCGACTCGCTTACGCTGGATAGCAGTAGAGAAAAGGGCTGTAGTAGAGGGAGCAGACGGTGAGGGCTCTAGAAATCTTATACAGGATCAGGTTCTAGAGGCTGCACTTCTCACCAACTTTCCGAGCTTTTGCTTTCAAGCACAACGAAAAAGCCATGAACGGGTGTGCTGTGTGATGAAGCCTGTCTCGTTTCACTCTTTTACGGCATTGCAACGACCTCTTTACATGTATAACAACTTCAATCTACAGCCGTTTTCATTTGCGGTTCCACACCCTACACCCTACACCCCACACCCCTTTGAGCAAGACTGTAGTTTACTTGATGCGAACTGCTGTAGCACGATCGCACCCAGCAGCCCAAGATCTAAATACGGTGATGGCACGCCAGATGGCAACAAAAATTGACAGTTAGACAAGTGGCACCTGAGCACGGGGCGATCGACTCTGTAACTTCTAGCCTGAGAGTAATGCGAGACCCGGACGTTTGAACGATTGCTGGCACATCGCAACAAGATAGCAGCATCTTTTAGGTGAGGTTTGTGAATGAATTCATCTCTACCTGTATCCTGGTCAACAGTGACGACAATGCCCACACAGGTGTCGGTGCCAGTAAAAGACCTACCAAACCTTGACCTAGTTCTCCGATGTCAGACGGGTCATCGTCCCGATAAAGCAGCGTTTGCTGAATTGTTGAGACGTTACCAGCCTCACGTAGAAAAGGTTCTGTATCATCTCGCGCCCGATTGGCAAGATCGGGCAGATTTGGTGCAGGAAGTTTGGATTCGGGTCTATCGCAACCTGAGACGGCTAAACGAGCCAGCAAAGTTCCAGGGCTGGCTGAGCCGCATTGCCACAAACCTGTTTTACGACGAACTGCGAAAACGCAAACGCCACGCCACGCCGTTGTCGCTGGATGCACCGCTGACTTTCAGTGATGGCGAGATGGATTGGGAAATCGCTGCCGATACGCCAGAACCCGATGAAGCCTTAAGCCGTCAGGAGTTTTACGACCAGTTGAAAGTGGCGATCGCCGATTTGCCCGAAGTCTTCCGCACCACGATCGTTCTCCGCGAAATCGAAGGCATGAGCTACGAAGAAATCGCCGAAATCACTCAAGCGTCACTCGGCACCGTGAAGTCTAGAATTGCCCGTGCCCGTCAACGTCTACAGCTTCAGTTACAGCCCTATTTGGATGAGTAGAGGGAAGGGAGTAGGGAGTAGGGAATGGGGAGTGGGGAGTTGATCCAGTTGTTGGTTGTTGGTTGTTAGTGTTGAGGCATTCCTGATTCCTTCTAAAAACTAAAAACCAAAAACTCTCTTGCAGTCATCCCTCATCCCTCCCTTTCCCCCTCACACATCACTCACGACTCTCAAAAGCGCCTGATCCATTGCATCATCGAGCTTGAGCAAACTGCTTACGTCTTCCAAATCGATCCATTGCCAGGTGTCGTATTCGTCCGATCGCAAGTTCACTTGTTCCCTTTCTTCGGCAGTCAATTCGATCTGATACGTCACGTTCAGACTATGGGAACCGTGATGCTGAGGTGCTTGACGGCGAGTGGCAAAACAGGTGGAATAGACTCCAATATACTGAAAGCGATCGGCGTTTAGATTGTCTAGCTGTGCCTCTTGCTGGGCTTTTCGCTTAGCGGTGTCTGTTGGCGCTTCGCCTGCAACCATTCTGCCGCCCACAAGCCACCAGGACGATCGCGGTTCGGTGTTGCGTTTTGCCAGCAGAATTTGGTGCTGGTGGGTAAAGACCAGATCAACACAGGCAAAGACGAGGAAATCCAGCGCTGTGCTGTAAGTGGCTTCGGGCATCCGATCGTCTGGGCTAACAGGATTCATGCGTCCTGCTTCCTGAAAATGGGGCACATTCGGCATAGAGCTAAGGCAGGAAAAGACTGCTTCTACTGTGTCATACAGCCGTTTGCGTTTGCGTTTACAATACCCTACACCCCACACCCATCTTCGCTAAGACGATGATTACTCACGAAGAACCTGTCGGTCTGTCACAACGAGCGATTGCCGTTGGGGCTACTGCCTGATGTTGGGCGCGGTTGGGCTTTGGCAGTGCTAAGCTGCTCGTCGGCGATCGCGTACCACACTTGCCCGAACGTGCGTGGATTCAACGTTTTGCCCTTTTGCTCAGGAAAGAGCTGAAAAAACCGACTGTCTGCCAGCGCATCAAGACGAGGACTACTTTTGGCACCCGTTTCGCCCAAAACTTTTAGCCATTCGTCGTAGTTAACCCGGCGATAGCTACCCATTTTGGCGCGTGTTTCAGGCTTCAAGGTTACCAGTTTATCCATTACGTTACCGGCGATCGTGTTCCATTCGCGTTTGAACTGATCTTGCTCTGCATTGCCCAGTTTGCGCGATCGCTGTTGGGGATACTTTGCGTAAAAAACCTCATCAACCATGTCTGTGAAAACCTGAAAGTTAACGTTGAGTTCGCGACGGCGATCGCGCAGGGCTTCATCTGAGACCGATCCACCCTGGGGAGATGGGCTTGCCGGACTTGCAGAAGCACTGGGAGAAGACACTTTGGGCGAATTCGCTGGACTGGCTGTGACAGACGGTGAAGCAGTAGGAGTCGCTGGCTTTACCTGAGGCTGCTGGTGCGGTAGAAACTTCCAGGCAACGGCTGCAATCAGCATGACGACCCCAACGACCACTGCCGCTGAAGCGCGCGGATCGCCATCACCGCGTCGTTTGGGTTTTGGTCGCTTCTTAGGGGGGCGTGATGGGTGAGAAGGCACATTAACAGACGTGCTTGTTTCAGGGCTGTCTGTCATCGTATCTGCTGAGTATTCAGCAGGCATGTCGTGACCAACCGTGGCATAACCTGGTACGGCATTGAAAGCCGCGGTCGCTAACAGTGGCTCTAAGGTTTTTGACACCTGTGCGGCTGAAGCAGGTCGCTTTTGGGGCTGAAGCTGAAGCATCTGGCGCAGCAACCGCATGAAGTTGGGATGCACGGTGACAAGCGATTCCCAGTCAAGCTGCTGCGTCTGGCTGTTGTAGAGTGATTCGGGCGTTTTGCCTGTGAGGAGGGCGATCGCGGTGACTGCCAGAGCATATAAATCACTGCTGGGTTCAGCTTTGCCATGAAACTGTTCAGGAGGTGTAAAGCCCCATTGCCCCAGTACTTCGCGGGGATCGATCGGATGCAACTGCAACTGCGCCACCAGTTCTTGTACCAGCCCAAAGTTAATCAAAATGGGTATCTGGTCTTGCTGCCGCAAAATCAGTGTATCGAGTGACAGGTTGCGATGCACCATGCCGCGATTGTGCAGGTAGGTCAGCACTGGCAGCACTTTGAGCAACAGTTGAATCACCTCCGCTTCCGAAAAGACCTGTCCCTGCGCTCGGCGTTCGTCTAGCAAGACACCGTAGCTTTTGCCCTCTACGTAATCCCGTACCCAGTAGAGCCGATCGTCCTGGGCAAAGATCATGCGTAAGCGTGGTAGCTGGGGATGCTGAAGCTCATATAGCCCCAGGATCGCTTGATGAAAGCGTTGCCGCAGAGCTTCGATCGCCGCTGCCTCTTGTACGATCGGTGTAAATTCTTTAACGACGCAGAGTTCATTCAGCCGCTTTTGATCCCGCGCCAGATAGGTTTGACCAAATTTACTTTGACCCGCTGCACCAATGAGACAGTAGCGGTTTTGGAGCAGTGTACCAGGGGCGATCGGAGAGTGCATAGCAGTATCGGCGTAACGTGGGCGATCGACAAAAAGATAGCAGCAGAAAGGCGCTACGGCAGCAAAATTTTAGAGCGGCTGACGTTGAGACAGGAAATCTCATGTCAGCGTTGATCGTTCAGCCTTCAACTGCTCAGAAATAGCGAGGTGAAGATCATCATCTCTGTATGAGGCAGCAGTCAGCGATGCGTTAATCGCTGACTGCTCATTTGCTAACGCCAAGCAATGCTTTACCCTTTGCCTGCCACCTTTCGTTGGAGGTTGACAAAATTATAGAACGCTTGTACCAAAACGCGCTATTTTTATGTCAGATTGTCGCTTTGAATTGGAGCTATAACTACAGGAAACGTGATTCTTTGAAAGATACGTCGCCTGGATTTAACCCTGGTTTTTAACGCCGTTGCCTTTGGTTAGAAATGGAAACAATAAGAGCGACCTTTGTATAGGGCGCGGCGTTTGGATGAAAACTGCTGGCACTGTTGCAAATCTTTCTGCCAAATAATGCCACGCTCCTGTAGCCAGATGATCGGTTCTATTTAAGCCGCGATCCTTAGCAACGCGAATTTAATCAGGTGCAATTCTCCCGTAGGGACGTTCCATGAAACGTTCCTACAGACGGGAAGTGGTTCAGGTTAATTAATCCACGATCCTTAGTAAGGGCTGGGTGCTAAATAATGCCCTAAGACTTCTTGCCCGCGTTGTACCAGTCTTTCGGGTCCTTCAATGAGTAATAAATATCGTCCCTGGTTGAGGTGATGACGATAGATACTCGCGGTACTTCCTTCCCCTAAGAAGCCAACTAACGCTCCCACCAAAGCCGCACAAAGACCGCTAAGCATACCTGTTGCTAGCACAATGAGCGCTGTGTTCCAACCAGGATTGATGATGAGCGAAACACCCAAGCTTAGGACAACGCCTGAAAGCATGGCAAAAAGACCTAGCCTACGGGCTTTGCACACAGAAATTTGGAGCGGTGTTCTTAAACCAACCCGTTCGGGGCTGCTATAGCCCTCGCCCACGATCGCCAAATGTTCTGGGGAGATACCGTGGTAATGGAGCAACCGATAAGCTTGAAAAGTGGAGGCTTCATCGGGAAGCACCACGATCGCCAAGTGAGTCAAGCGGCGCTTAAACCTCGAACCACGAAAAAAGCGTGCAATAGTCACAAACGTAGTCCGGTGTGAGAAGAGCGATATTTTTTGCCTGGATCCTAACCCTACTGAATTTTAACCTTACTCATCTGCTAGCTGTGCCTAGCTTAGATCGCATTTAAGCAATTCTTTAGACCAATGGCTTCTGGATTAAGCAGGGGTATGTCAGGGGTTCGCTTGTTGTGCAGGCTAACTTTCTTGTTTAAAGTCCAAAAAACTTGATAATGCAGAGAGTTGCTTCGTTACTCTAGAATTAGACCTTGCAACTTCAGTGACCCATACCACTTTCACGACTTATGCCTCCTCGTTGGCCCCGTCAACCCGATCGTAACGATCCCGCTTATCGCAAACTGGACGATCGCATGAACTTTGCGACGCATGTAGCTCTTTTTGCAGTGACCAATTCTGGACTCTGGTTTTTTCGCATTCTTGGTGAAAAAACTTCACCCCTGGGTACACCCGGCGGTTTGCCGTGGACTCCCTGGATCACGCTGAGCTGGTTAACGCTTCTGGTGATCCATGCGGTGTACATTTTTGCGATCGCCAATTATGCCGAGGCAACCCCAACGACTCCTAACGCTGGTACGGGCTTTAAACCAACGGTTTCGACGAAAGCATCTAAACCAGGGAAATAGCCAGGTAGGTCGATCGTGAACCGTTGCTTTCGGTCATCTAACTTTCACCACCCCTTTGTTCCATCTCATCACTTCTTTGTTCCATCTCATCACTTCAATCTCATGGCGTTGCCGCTATCCAGCAACCATTGTTTAGCAGATAATTAGCAAATTTGGGAATGACTGCAATGGCTAAAACCAGTTCTACCGAAACGATCGAAGCACTCGCGGCTGAGATTGGTGAAGCGATTTATATTGACGTGGCGAAGTGGCATCTTTATTTGTCTGATGCACATCTTCATACCGTGCTGGCTGAGAAGCTTTATCCAATGCTGGAGGCGAAAACTATTGTGGAAAATGATGTCGTCCAGGTGCTTCAGCAGATTCCAGTGAAGCTAGGTGGCGGGAAGCGGGAAGTGCCGTTGTCGGATCTACTGCCGATGCAGTGCCAGGTCAACTTGATTGACTTGCTAGAGGAGTTCCAGCGGAAGCTGTAGAGGGGGTGAATTGCTGAGTCGATGGATACGGTGTGTAAAGCCTGCGGCATGGTTTCGCAAGCGGTTTCGCTGTAACGCATCAATCCTTGTAAAGCCCTGACACACTTCTTGCCTGGGTAATGGCTCCATGCTGCTGCGTGGTAAAGCTTTGGCAGCACTTTATGGCTGTACTGCTTTATGGCTGTATTGGTAGACAGACTGTAAACACGCTGCCTTTGCCAACCTCTGATTTGACGGTAATTTGACCGTGGTGTGCCTCGACAATTTGGCGCGATAGGTGAAGCCCCAAACCACTGCCAGATCGTCTATGGCTACCTGTAATGAAGCTTTCAAACAGCTTTGCCTGGTCTGCGATCGGAATCCCTGGTCCGGTGTCTTCAATCTCCAGCACGATCGCGGTGGCGGTTGGATTGGTGCTGTTCATGGAGAGATGTACTGTAATAGCGCCAGCATCCGTAAACTTGAGCGCGTTGCCAAGCAAATTAGTAATCACGCGCCGTAGCTCAATGCGATCGCCCATGACCGTTACCGATCCCTGGCGCTCTTGCAGCGCTGATTGATCCAGCGTCAGCGACAGGTTTTTCTCGCTTGCCAGCGGCTGTAACTCAGCCATAACGGTTTCGACGAGTTCTGGTAGGTTGACTGACGTAAAGTTAAGGGTTTTGCGCCCAGCTTCGTAGCGATAGACCTCCAGCAGCAAGTTGACCATCGTGAGCAAATTCTGATTGCTGCGGATCATCGTGTTGATAGCCTCGCCCATCGCGGGGGGTGGTTCGCCCAAGGCACCTTGTTGAAACAGCGTCAACATGCGATCGGCGGCAACAAGGGGCGTGCGCAAATCGTGCGTCAAGCGAGACACAAAATCTTCGCGCTGGCGGGCAATCATGTCTCGTTCGTCAACACTATGCTTCAGGCGCAGCAGCGATCGTACGCGTGCCACCAACTCATCAAACTCAACCGGTTTGCGAATAAAATCATCCGCACCGATATCCAAGCCGCGCACAACACTGGGTTGGTCATGTGCCGTAATCAATAGAATGGGTAGAAACGGTAAAACCGTATTCTGGCGAATGCGTCGTGTTACTTCATACCCATCCATACCGGGCATCATTACGTCCAAAAGCAGCAAATCGGGCGGCTTGATCTCCATAAAACTGAGTGCCTCACTGCCATTGTTGGCAACATCAATGTGATAGCCTTCTTGCTGCAATAACGTTTGAATCAAAAAGCAGTTGTCAGGTAGATCATCTACAACCAGGATGCGATCAACTCTAGTCGGACGAGTCAAGGGCGACTGGCTCATAGTGGTCAATTGGGGTGAAAGGGAGGGATTCATTGGTGCAACGTGAACTGGTAATCGAAAGCAGACAAGCGTGAAGCAAGAACCCCAAGATGACGATCGCGCTAACAGCAAAGTTTGCTAGCATGTCAACTTGCTAGCACGCCAACGCCAATTCATTAAATTGTTAATTTCCGGGCGCGCACTGATGTGCAATTTTATACGTTGCAAGTTCTGTCTACTTCTTTCTTAAGAGAGATTTTGCCAAGCCTTGAGATGGAAATAGCGCGTTAGATCTCTCTCAGCATCGGTTGAGCGATCAGGAATCCCGCTAAGATAAGGATGTTGAATTTTGTTGAAAGCCTTTGACGAGTGCTTGCTACTTGCTAAACTTGCCGAACCTGAACTTGACAGACTTGGCAGCGCTGGCTGTAGCGCAGCAACCGTTAGACGTGAGGTAGCGCTTACGGAACCAGACAACGATAACAGTGGCTCAAATGCCAGGGTGGCTATGGCATTGCCTAGTGACTTTCAACCATGCACGTCCTCAATGCCGCTGCCCGAGGAAACCATCCAACAACTGACACCTGCTGCTCTGGCGTATTTAGGAGATGCTGTTTACGAACTCTATGTACGCCACTGGTATCTGCTGCCCCCCAAGCGGCTCCAGTCCTATCACAGCCAGGTTGTGTCTCAGGTAAGGGCAGAACGGCAGGCAGAGCATCTGCGATCGCTGATACCATTGTTGACTGACGTGGAACTGGATCTGGTTAAACGAGGACGCAACGCTGTAACTGGGCACCCTAAGCGGGTTGATCCCGCCACCTATCAGCAAGCCACCAGTCTAGAAACCCTGATCGGCTATCTGCATCTCACCAACCCGCAACGACTGGCGCAACTGTTAGCCCAACTGGAACTTGACACGCCCATCTAGCACCTTGTGCCATACCGCTTTCTTTCCAAGGCACGCTCGAAGCTTCTTGAGTTCACTACTTAGGAATGAGAATTAAATTAGAAATGAGAATTAAATAATTTCGCTACTTTTTTGTACGGGCGAACAGTCGTTCGCCCCTCCAGCAGGCTAAAGGTTCGATCTTATATAAGCCGCAATCCTTAGCGTTCTTAAACTTTTTACTCGCCTTACTTCTGTAACATCATGGCTGCCAAACGACATCACGACGATCCCCAAGAGCGCGCATTGCCAATCCGCGCTGCCAAAGCCCGTATCAAGCCAGCCACTTCAAAAGGGCGATCCCAACCTGTGAAAGCTGGTAAGCCACGACTCTCACATGAAGCGAGTGCTGACTTGCGTGTGGCGAAACCGCGCCCAGCTCGTAAGGTAAGCAGTGACCTGAAAGCTTCTGAATTCAAATCTGATCGAGATACGTCCAGACCACGGATCAGGAGAAGCAATGGCGATCGCTCAAGGGACGATCGCCCCACAAGCGATCGCACCAATGGTGCATCCTCCTCACGCGAACCGAGAACTGACTGGACTGATCGCGCACGCCCCGCTAGAGGTGGCGATGCGGCACAACCGAGACGACGATCCGGGCATTCTTCTCGACACGAATACCCGTCTCAAGCGCGCTCCCAGCGATCGCTCCCACCCGTAGCAGCACGATCGTTAGCAGAGGCTGGGTCTGATCTCACCCATGCAGCGCCCACCACGTTTGAAGAAGCCGATTTGATCTACGGTCGTCATCCTGTGTTGGCGGCTCTGGAAGGGCAGCGATCGCTCAACCGCATTTGGATTACTGCCAAACTTCGCTACGATCATCGCTTTCACGAATTGCTGGGTCAGGCAAAAGCCAATGGCACCGTCATTGACGAAGTAGAGCCGCAGCGGTTAGACCAATTAACCTTTCGGGCAAATCACCAGGGCGTTGTCGCTCAGGTCGCACCGCACGCATACATGGAATTAGCAGATTTAATTGAGCAGGCAAAAGCTGCTTCCGATCAGCCCGTGCTAATTGTGGCAGACAGTATCACTGATCCCCATAATCTGGGTGCCATCATCCGTACTGCCGAGGCACTAGGCGCACAGGGGCTGGTAATCCCACAACGGCGTGCAGTGGGAGTAACCTCTACCGTGGTTAAGGTGGCAGCCGGAGCGCTAGAAAGCTTCTCTGTCGCCCGCGTTGTGAATCTGGGGCGTGCCCTGGAAGAACTCAAGAGCGCTGGTTTTTGGATCTACGGTACGGCGAGTAACGGTAGTCAGGCATTGCATACCGTTCAGTTTTCGGGACCCGTAGTATTAGTAGTTGGTGCCGAAGGCGATGGTCTCAGCATGCTGACTCAGCGTGCCTGCGACAGCCTGGTTTCTATCCCCTTAAGCGGCAATACTCCGAGCCTGAATGCCTCTGTCGCAACGGGTATGGCGTTGTATGAAATCTTCCGCCAACGCTGGTCGAATACGTTGCATCTGGATAAAGTGGAAAAGACGATGCGGTTGAAAAAGTAAGCCGCAGGTAGTATACAAAGTGTAACGGACAACGTCTAGAAGACCCGTTGCAACGGCAGTCATCTGTGCAGCGGTGTCCTGTTCGCAAACCATTGGTAAATCAGCAGAGACCTGAATGAAAGATCTTTTGGCAAATCTGTTCAATCTATTTGGACTTGCTTGGTGGGTTGAAGTGGTCACGGAAACACCTGCGTGTACCTACTACTTTGGTCCCTTTCTGAGTGCTAAAGCCGCTGCTGCCTCTAAAAGTGGCTATGTAGAAGATTTGGAGCAAGAGGGTGCTCAAGGCATTAAGGTCACGTTGAAACGGTTTAAACCCACCAAGCTAACAGTTGGGGATGACTTGGGGGAGAAGTCTAGCCAGGGAGTTGCGCGTACGCTGCGTGGACAGTTTCAGTAACCTCTCTGGCTTCCGCGCTTTAGTCCTTTCTTCTCTCGCTGGTTAAAGCACGATCGCCCATTTCGATCGTCCGTCTGCTTATGCCTCGATCGCCTCAACGAGAAACCAGTTCCCTGATCGGTTGAGCAGCCCTGACACGATCAAGGGTTGCTCAGTCGATATGGTTGTCAAGTATGCGTGAATGTTTGGGTCAAGCGTGACCAGGCTTACCGTTCGTTCAGTAAGTGCTGGTGGTTCTGCGATCTGCATCGCATACGTGTGTCCGCTGAGAGGCTGAATGATCCCAGTAACCGTTTGTTGTGCGGAACTAACACTCCCAGCGTCAAACCGTGTATAGGACTCATTGTTTGTGGACTGTCGTGTTGGGCAATTGCCGTTCGCTGGGTAGGCTTCTGGGCGATCGAGGTAATAGCGCTGCCAGTAGAGCCAGTCGGGATCATGAGGGCATAAATTCAGTAAGGGAATGACCGCAGCCGGGGCGATCGCATCGCTCAAAAGAGCCTCCTGGAGCGATCGCACATTCAATGCTCTCGGTTGGCACCCTTGCTCAACGCAAAGTGCTGCTGCCATCCCTGCCGCCTGACCGATCCCCAACACAAGTGGCTGTAAGCGTGTGGCTCCATTCGCCATGTGGGATACGGAAATATTCTTTTCGCAGGCTAAAAAACCATCTGTGTCCCTGGGGACGAGCGATCGATAGGGAATGATAAACGGCGTACCCGTCCAGCGTCCGCCCCAACGCATCGACTTTGGCTTGAGCGTAATGTCTCCGCTGGGATAGTGATGGTCATTGGCATAGTTGCCGAGCGCGATCGCATCACAAACATTCTCTGCTTGCGTACAGCCTTGCCCCGAAACGACTATCGGCAGCGGTGCCACACACCCATGACTCACCGGGAGAATGTCCTGTTCGCGCACCGTCGTTAGCCCCCTCAACCGCCGACTCTCCCGATAGTAGGGATGCAGCGCATACGCCCCACCTCCAATCTCCCCGTTCTCTATCCCCTGTCCCCTGTCCCCTCCAGGAAACACCCCTTCTGCCAGCCCATACCGCCGCCCCAACTGCTGCTGAATGAAACGAGCAAAACTTTGCGTATGCCACCGCGCTTCCTGCAGAAATTCTCCCCGTTTCTCGGCAGATAGAAGGCGCTCAATCTCCTCGCCATAGTCGTTGCCATGAATCGGCCAGTTGATCATGAAGCGGTTTCCGGGCAAGCGACCATAGTTGAGAAAGCGATCGCCGCCGTAGTTGTCCCAGGCTCCCAAAAAGCGATCGGGATCATCAATCAGTGGTGTGGGGATCTCAGGTGCTGTCTCACCCTCGCCGTAGTCCTGCATGACGACTACCCATGTTGGAGCTTGCACCGGATAGCGCTGTGTCAGTTGATTTGTGCTGACAGGTGCGCTGGGTTCGTCAAACTCTGCCTGCAACTCCCACCCCCAGCGATATGGCACGTCGCCAAGCGCTAACACATCACCCAATTCTGTACCGTCGATCGTCACCTTGGCGTGGATCGTAAACTCCTGAAAACGGACTCCAATCATGTGATCCCCCTCCCAAAGCACTGCTTCTGGCGTTTGTCCAATGATCCATTGAAGATTGGGCAATGCTGCCACCCAATCGGCAAAAATCTGAGCGCCAACCCGTGGATCGTAGGTGAAGAAGCTAACCCACCCGTGATCTAACCCTTCTGGCTGTCGCTGCCTGAGTTCGCGCAGAAAGGCTCCCCAAAGTCCCGTTTGCAAGGCAAGCAACTCGTTACCGTCAGGTGCCGATACGCCCGCACTCGTCAACATGCCGCCCAGCCAGCTAAATTCGCTCACCAAGATGGTCTTCGCTCCCCGTCGGGCAGCTTGAATGGCAGCAGCAGTCCCTCCCGTGCCACCACCCACGACTAAAACATCGGCTCTTAGTTGTTGCATTGCATCGTCATATTAAGATCTTGAACGGAGAAAATTTGGTCATTCACCGCCATAAGAAACAGGGTAGCGGGTTGTCCGAGGCGATCGCGGGTTATCGTTCAAAGATATTAATCCTCTCTGTAGAGACGTTACATGTAACGTCCCTACGGACGGTCAGCCACATGTCTACAACACACATACGATGCGCTAACGGCGATCGCGCAACCTTTCGGGTATCTCACCGCCATAATAGGAATAGCGCATCCGAATCAACGTTGTGAGACGAAACCAATGGTATTCACTGCTCAAGAGCTAGAAGCCATGATGCCCGATGCCACTCAGCTTTTGAGCGACGAGCCAGAGATGGAAAGCTCCCTGCACTATGCTCAACTGGCGCTCCTGGTTGCCTGCCTGGAGTGGCTCTGGCGTGACCAAACGGATTTTTTTATTGGCGCGAACCTCACTATTTACTTCAGCCGTCAGCAGCTTCGCAACCGGGATTTTCGTGGTCCAGACTTTTTTCTGGTCAAACGCACCGAGGCGCGATCGCGCAATGCCTGGGTGGTTTGGGAGGAGGATGGACGCTATCCCGACTTGATCATCGAACTGCTGTCAACATCGACTGCCAAGGTCGATCGCACCCTGAAGAAAGAGCTATACCAAAATCGCTTTCGGACACCCGAATATTTCTGGTTTTCGCCAGAAACACTGGAGTTTCAAGGCTTTCGGCTCACAGGGCACGAGTATGAAGCGATCCCTCTCAACGAGCATGGCTGGCGCTGGAGTGAAGAATTGGAACTCTATCTGGGTATAGAAGCCAACCAGTTACGCTATTTCAGCGCTCAAGGTGAGAAAGTGCCAACACTGGAGGAAGCGATCGCCCAGTCAAAGGCAGAAACAGAGCGGGCAAAGGCAGAAACAGAGCAGTCAAAGGCAGAAGCCGCACAGGCGATCGCTCAAGCAGAACAAATGGCTAGAGACGCAAGAGAGGCAGCGGCTCAGGCAGAGGAGGCACAAGCACAGGCAGAGCAATTGGCTAGAGACGCAAGGGAGGCAACCACTCTGGCACAGCAGGCACAAGCACAGGCAGAGCAAGAACGCCAAACGTTAGAGCAAACGGAGCAACAGCTTGAACAGGAGCGGCTACAACGGCTTGAAGCCCAACAGCGCGCCGAGCAATTAGCTAACCGCTTGAGAGAGATGGGCATCGATCCCGATTAAATCTGTTCTTCGGTCTCGGCGGCAAATAACCTTGAACGCCATCACCACAGGCTTTCATCTGTCTGCTGCCTTTGAATGGTTAGACCCCATGAATCATGAATGCTTGTTCAGACTTCTTGAACCGAAGTGATAGACAGCATTGTGTCCAACCCGAAGCGTCCAGGGTTGAGCATCGGGCTGGCGATCAAAAAGTCGATCGGTTGCACCCATAACCGTTTCATCGACCTCAAAAGCTCCAGTTTCGATGTCGATTGCCACAATTTTCCCGTTGTTGCCCGCTTCAACTTGTTGCCGAATACCAGATTCATAGAGTGCTTGCCCACGTTGGGCTAACTCTTCTTTGCTATAGCGTCGTTGGCGTGCTGTCATAGTCTTGAACTCGTTTCAACTGCATCCCTTTATTCTAGGGCGATCGGCTAGAGCCTTTGAGGGATGGCGGGCATCATTACTAGCAAATGTTCACCAAACTATACCCACTGCCCAAGATGTATCGCTATTTTTCTTGGGCGATCGGCTCATCAATGGCGGCACTTTTCATTGTGGCGGCGGGGAGCGTTGGATTTGTCCCTGCGGTTAAGTGATTGCCTTGCGGTTCCGCACTGATTCCCTTCACCTGTTGCATCAGGCTTGCCATTTCTAACGCGCTCATGGCATAGTTCCAGCCCAAATTGCTCTTGATGCCTGCCCGTTCCAGCGCTTGCTGCATTGTGTCGGTCGTCAGCACGCCAAAAATCACAGGTACTCCAGTCTGAAAGCCGACTGCCGCGACCCCTTTGGAGACTTCTGCTGCCACATAGTCAAAATGGGGCGTTTGACCTTTGATAATGGCACCCAGGCAGATGATGGCATCATACCGATTCGTTAAAGCAAGCTGTCGAGCGACCAATGGCACCTCAAAACTACCAGGCACCCAAACGTAATCAACTTGCGTCCCGTTTAGATCTGTATTGACACCGTGACGCTTGAGACAATCCTGGCAGCCTTCTAAAAGCTTCGTCGTGACCAGATCGTTAAACCGACCGATGACGATCGCAAATCGCATCCGGTCTGTTTGCGTGAACGTTCCTTCAAAAACTGCCATGTGTTTCTAAATTTAAAGACCTTCCCCACCAGCGCAGGACGTATGGAATAAGGGTCTCTTGCTGATGGGGCATATGTTGATCTTAAGCGAGTGTTCTTATCGCGGAGTGATCTGTAGACCAGATAGGATTAAACAACCAGGTAATTCAGCCCCCCTACCAGCAGAACCAGCACTGTCCACACAACCGAACCGAGAAAGATGAGACGCTTGGACTGATCCCAGTTTTGGGGCGTTGCGAGAGCGACTGGCGCACCAACAACCATCACAAACGACAAAATCACTAGAGCCGCCAGGGAAATCTGGAAGACGATGGTCATAATTTCCGCTTCTCCAATACAGCGATAGATTAGGCAAAGGACGTTAATGCAGACGATCGCACGCAGCCCCAATTAGTAAGCTATCAGAAAACTGTACCGATCTCATGAGGGATTGGAATTGGAAAGAAGGCAGAGGGCAGGAGGCAGAAGGCAGAGGGCAGGGGGCAGAAGGATGAAGGCTAAAGGCTAAAGGATAAAAAGCTGACCGCTGACTCCTCTCTATCTATTCAACTCAAAACTCAAAACTCATAACTCTCTTTCCCTTCCCCATGCATCTCATCCTCTGCCACACGACTGCTGATTTCGACACTCTGGGTGCTGCTGTTGGGTTATCGCGGCTACTGCCTGGGGCGCGAATTGTTTTGGCGGGTGGGGCACATGCGGCTGTAGGGGATTTTTTGGCGCTGCATCGGGATGAATATGCACTGGTGGAGCGTCGATCGGTGAATGTAGACCAGATCCAGGCGATCGCGGTGGTAGATACGCAGTTTCGCGATCGATTGGGCAAGGTGGCAGCATGGCTTGATCTACCCAATGTCGAAATTTCAGTTTATGACCATCACCTGGACGTAGAGTCTGACATTCTGGCAAGCAAACGCCAGATTGAAGCAGTGGGGGCAACGACGACGCTCATGGTGGAGCAGCTTCAGGCACAACAGGTTACGCTCACGATCGCGGAAGCAACCGTGATGGCGTTGGGCATTCATGTGGATACGGGATCGCTCACCTTTGACCAGACCACCGCACGGGATGCCAGAGCGTTGGCATGGCTGATGGAGCAGGGAGCCAGCTTGAGAACGATCGCCCACTATGCCGATCCGGGGCTTCCCACAGAGCTACAGCCATTGCTGACAACAGCGCTCAACACGGTACAAACTGAAACGGTGCATGGCAAGGCGATCAGTTGGGTCATGCTGACGCTGGATAGCTTTGTTCCCTCTCTCTCCAGTCTCGCATCGCACTTGATGAGCCTGACGGATAGTGATGCGTTGCTGCTGGCGGCGTATTACTGCAAAAAGTCAGCCCATTGTGCAGAGGGTGATGATCACGACGATCGTGCCTTAACTGTAATTGGGCGATCGCGCATCGACGGCACGGATTTAAATGCCCTATTCAGCGAACTTGGCGGCGGTGGGCATCCCCTTGCGGCTTCTGTCAATCTTCATGACGTTGACCCAGAAGAAACCCTCACGCAACTGATCGCTCAATTCAAAGCGCAAATTCCCAAACCTCCCACTGCAAGGGATTTAATGTCATCGCCTGTGCGTACCATTCGTCCCGAAACGACGATCGACGAAGCTCAACGGTTGCTTTTGCGCTACGGGCACTCTGGCTTATCGGTCGTGGAGGCGGATGGTCAACTTGTGGGGATGATTTCTCGCCGCGACCTGGATATTGCGCTCCATCATGGGTTTAGCCATGCCCCCGTTAAAGGCTATATGGCTACCAATCTCAAAACCATTACGCCCGATACCACGCTGCCCGACATCGAAGCGCTGATGGTGACCTACGATATCGGTCGCCTGCCTGTGCTGGATCAAGATCAGCTTGTGGGAATCGTCACCCGCACGGATGTATTGCGTCAGTTGCATCAGGAAGTGAGGAGAGAGCAGGTGAGGGGAGAGCAGGTGAGGAGAGAGGGGATAAAAGACTCTGGCTCATCCTTCCTGCCGCAAAAATCCTTCCTGCCGCAAAACAGCAGCACTCCACACTCCACACCCCACACTCCACACCCCACGCTCCTCACTCCTCACTCCTCACTCCTCACAATCCTCCAGCAGTGCCTTACACCTGACCTGTGGCAAGTGCTGGTCGCAGCGGCAGCAGAAGCGGAACGGCGAGGCTGGCATCTGTATCTGGTGGGAGGGGCTGTGCGAGATCTGTTGCTGGCGATCGCGGCTGGCACCGCTACCACAGGTACACTCCTGTTAGAAGATATCGATCTGGTGGTGGATGGGTTTCATCGGGCAGCGGAGGTTGGTGCAGGCGTTGAAATGGCGCGATCGCTCCAAACCCTTTATCCCAAGGCGCGGCTAGAAATTCACGGTAAATTTCAAACAGCGGCATTGCTATGGCATAACGATCCAGCGCTCAAGTCACTTTGGGTCGATTTTGCGACGGCACGCACTGAGTTCTACCCCTACCCCGCTGCCAATCCAGAGGTGGAAGCCAGCTCGATCCAGCAGGATTTGTATCGCCGCGATTTTACGATTAATGCGATGGCAATCCGCCTGACCACTCCTCATGCAGGCACCCTGCTCGATTTCTTTGGCGGCACCCTCGACCTGCAAGCCAAACAGGTGCGCGTCCTTCATGCCAACAGTTTCATTGAAGATCCCACGCGCATTTACCGAGCCGTGCGGTTTGCCGTGCGTCTGGGCTTCCAGTTAGATCCTCAAACAGAAGGGTACATTCGCTATGCGATCGCCACTGGGGTTTACGCGCAAGCCTACCAAAGCCACGATCGCACACCGGGTAAAGCTCCTCTTACGGCTCCTGCCTTGCAAACTCGCCTTAAAGCAGAACTCAAGTACATTCTGCAATCGCCCTACTGGAAACCCGCGCTAAAGTGCCTGTCTGACCTGGGCGCACTGCAATGCATTCACCCAACCCTGGCGATGGATGCGACTTTATGGCGGCAACTGCGGTTGGTCGATCGAGGGGTGAGGAGGCAGGAGGCAGAAAAAGGCAGAGGGCAGAAGGCAGAAGGCAGAAGGCAGGAGGTAGGAGGTGGGGAAGCAGGGGGAGAAAGGGAAGCAGAGGAAGCAAGGGAAGCGGAGGAGGCAGAAGGCAGGAGGCAGGGGGTAGAGGGCAGAAGGCAGAAGGCAGAGGGCGGAGGGCGGAGGGCAGCTTTTATCCTTTATCCTTTATCCTTTATCCTTCCTCCTTCGTGGCTGGTGCTGCTGGAAGTGCTGCTTGCTCACTTGGCAGACGAGTATCGTGGTCTTGTGGCAGAACGGCTTCAGTTACCGCTGGAGAGTATCGATCGGTTGCAGCAGCTAGAAACCGCTCAAACCAGACTGCGGGATGCCCTGCCAGACTGCCAGCGTCCCAGCGAAGTTATTCAATTGCTGAAGCCTTATGATCCGCTACTCTTAGCGCTGATTGCGGTGCGTCTTGGGCGATCGGCTCCAAACACCGTCAAGGATGCATCCCCTCATCGCAAAATTTGGCAATACCTCACTTACTGGAGCAAACTCAAGCCGCTTTTAGACGGGAACGACCTTAAAGCAATGGGCTACAAACCCAGCCCACAGTTTAAAGCGATCCTGGATGCCCTCTTGGCTGCGATCGCGGACGGTGTGATTCAGACCCGTTCTGAAGCAGAAAGCTTTGTAGCAGAACGGTTCTCTTCGACGGAGCAGAGCGGGTAAAGCGTTGTGTTTAGAAGTCAGGAGCCAGAACGGAAGTTTGGGGTCTTGGATTGATTTTGTTCCTGCATCCCTACGTTTTTGTGTGGTGCGTTTGCTATGCAGCAACGCACTCTACAAGAGCGGCGATCGTGTCATCGTTCTGGGGAACACTAACCCTGACAACTCCGCAAAAGCCGCGAGAACCTGACCATGCTTGAACAGGAACGAGAAGCGTTTTACTGGCGCATCAGCTTATTTTTGATGTTCATATCGCCCTGGATTCTCTATTCTTTAGCCAAAATGGCGCTTAACCCATTCGTTGGGCTATTTCTATTCAAGCAAGCCATCATATTTAAGCAAGTCATCATCATAGGGATGTTTGCCAATATTGCGATCGTGATTCTACTAGAAATGCTCTACAGCAGAATCATTAAGGGTAAAACCAGCTTTAAGTTTTGGGTTGTCAAGCCTTCAGTAGAATATAGAAATCGCGCTCAGGGTTCGATTAAAGGATGCACTCACGCGATCGAGCAGAAATTGAACTGTTTAGGATTTCAGACAGACGTTTCTAATGCCTCCAGCACGGATGGTGAGGAGCAGATGATTCAGTTTCAAAAGTCTGTCAAGAAACCAGTTCACCATTTTCTAAACCATGCCTTTTCTGGCAAAGTAATGCTTAAGCCAGCCTTCAACGGCGTTGAGATTTATGTTCAATTAACGTTTGAGGATACCCTGATTCTGGAGACAGGAGAGATGAGTAAACTACAGGCGATTAGTGAATTTATCGCGCTCAAATCGTCTGAGCTACAGATGAAAGGCGTACCATTTACCCTTTGCTGCGGTTTGATTTTTGCCTACGCAACGATTATCGCAGGAGCTTTCGTCAGCATGGGTTGGAGCCTGAATTATGCGGTGGTTAATTCGCTGGCACTAAGCGGCATCGGTACTATCTTACTCAGCCTGTTCTTCTCACTCAAAAATGGTAAAGACTTTATGGGATGGCGTTTAGTGTTTAGCGGTCTTTATCTGGCTGCCACCCCTTACTCTGCCTGGATGCTTGCAACGTTTATCTGATATTTTATTGGAGTATCTGATATTTTATTGGAGAAAATCGTTCTGTGATCGCACGTTCTAAATTCTAGCGACTTTTACACCATTAATCGGTAACTCACCTTCGTGAAGCTGTTGAGCAAAATCTGGAATGAACAGTTTCATGTTACTTTCGTAAGCAACGGACCATAAAACTTTCAGTCTTTCTCTAGCTTGCTCATTGATATAGACACTTCCTGACTTTTCAACAAGCAGCATTGCTACATGTCCACGATTTTCTGTCACAGTGAAGATATAGTCATCTTTACCTCTTTTCATAGACAGCTTTAAGTCATTTAGGACTTCTATAAGCTCATGCTCATACAGCGCGTACTCCATTTTGCCTTCTTGGAGCAAAGCCTGCTTTAGTAGCTTTTCAATCTTTTTCACAGTCATAGAAAACACTCAACGATTACTAGGGGCTGTCATCAATTACTACTACACATAAGTTGCAGCAAGGGTTTCAACCCCTAGCCTGATGTGTTGGAACGGGCGTGACACTGCTGATACTGCAAGGGTTCGGAGCTAATTGATGACACGCCCCCTAAGCTGAACGTTTCTGTCCATGTATCCAATTTGGAGTGATAGACAGAAACGTTCGATACCTATAACCCGATCGCGCTATGCGTAAACATTAAAACGGCTTACTGTAGCCAGGGCTTCAACCAGACTACGTACAGCGGCGATCGCGGCGATTTCGCTGTTGAGTTGGTTGATGGCGGAACCCACACCGATGCCGGATGCACCAGCGGCGATCGCTAATGGAGCCGTCACATTCGACAGACCAGACGCACAGAGGACTGGAACCTTCACTGCGCGGGAGATTTCGTAGGCAGCGGCTAGGGTGGGAGCGGCTTTTTCGATGAGTCCCAGTGTGCCGGAGTGAGTGGGTTGGCTACTGGTGCCGCCTTCGGTCTGGATGATGTCTGCCCCAGCGGTAACGAGTGCTTCTGCCAGTTGCACCTGTTGGTCGAGAGTCAGGATGTGGGGCACAGTAACGGAGAGCGTGATGGTGGGCAGCAGTGAGCGCGTTTCATGGGTTAGCGCCAGGACCTCATCCGCTTCAAAACGACGACCTTGAGCGTAGAAGCTGTCGAAGTTACCGATTTCAATCAGGTCGGCTCCGGCATCCACGGCGATGACAAATTTTTCTGGTTCGACCGCAGAGACGCAAATGGGTAGAGCGGTCAGTTGTTTTGCCAATCGCACCAGGTTGGGATCGGCAGCGATGTCTACGAAAGTAGCACCACCCCGATCGGCTGCCTTAACCGTTGCAGCCACGCGATCGGCATCGAAATTATGCAGACCGCTAATAATCTTGAGGGCACGTCCGTTGTCCAGAGCATTCTGTAGTGAGGGATGAATCGTCATGGTGCTTTTTTCAAGTTAAATTCGTACCGTCCATTTTGACACCCAATGCCGGGAGATTCCAGCGTTTTGTTTGGGAGGGTGTGGGGTGTGGGGAATGGGGAGAGAGTTTTGAGTGAAGAGTTTAAAGAAGTTGTTAGTTGTTAGTTGCTGGTTGTTAGCGCAGGAGAACTTTCCGACTTCTTCTAAAAACTAAAAACTAAAAACCAAAAACTCTCTAGCCTTCTGCCTTAACGGTATCAGCGTAAAGCCCGCTCAATGTTCACGCCACGACTTTGCATGGTTTGCTCAAACAAATCAGTGGGGAGTGCCTGTTCGATCGCCCACACACCTGGCTTCTTTAACGCTCCTGATAACAGCAACTCGGTGACGCTACCTGTGCCATAGCCAGCGGCGATCGCCGTATTGTCGTGTACCAGCGTGGCATAGCTTTTAGCTGGCTTCTGATCTTTCTGACCTGTCACCTCGACCCGAATGGCAACCCCAATGCCGCTAAAGCGATCGGTCACATCGGTCATAAAGTGGCTGACGTAAGATAGAAACTCGATCACGGCGCGGGTTTGCAGCAGGTGAGGGTGCCACCAACGCGCCACGCTCCAAGTGAGAAAGTTGTAGAAGTCCGGTACGGTGCCAAACTTGGTGATCACCGTTTTGACGGGAAACGTGCTGGGAATGGTGAATGCCTCTGGTACGTCGAACCAGTACACGCCTACACGACCATAGGGCGGGGGAAAATCGACGACTTCACGATCGCTATAGGGCTTCACCTGTTGCCATTGCCCCTTAAGCCATGCCTGAAACGGACGCTGTAAGCCCAGAAAGGTCGTTCGCATCACCGTCACGCCTGCACCACCAGAGCCAGCCACCACATAGCTGAGATGCACCGTATCAGCCGTATCCAGTTGCTCGATGCTTTGCCGCACCATGCTGTTGGAGATGCCGGGAAAAATGCCTGTGTTGACGATCGCCGTTACCCCTGCCGCTGCTGCTGCGTCCCGATAAGCGATCGCGGTACGCGTGTAGGAGGGATGATCGCTCACATCCACGTAGTTCACACCCGCCGCGATGCAGGCTTCCAACACTCTGCCGTCCCGGTGGTGAAAGGGACCTGCACAGTGGACGACGACATTGCGCGGTTGGCGATCGTCTGTTTGCAGCGCATGAATGGCAGTCGTGAGCGTGGCGCGATCGTCCAAATCCAGCTCTAGAAATTGCATCTGTGTGCCCAGAACAGGATTCTGTTTGGCATGTTCGCTACGTCCTGTGATGGTGATTTCAGCATCTGTATGGGCAGCAAGATCGGCAGCTACCTGACTACCAATGCGCCCCTGTCCGCCTAAAATTAATACTCGCTTTGTCATTGATCGTTTAATAAAGGTATTTACGGTCTCACAAAATTCTTCATCCGTTATAAAAGAGTGGCGTGGCAATTGCCTTGAATAGATAATTTTCTGGGTTAAACGACGACTGCTATTTCGCCATTGATCGAACCTGTATTTTGATTGTGGAGATCTGTAAAGTGGCTGCAAAAAGAGGTGAACACCACATGCATGCTTTAGCCTGTGAGCAGTTTAGTGGGGTGGCTTGTGCCTAGAGTGAAACCCAGCAAAAAAGGATTACAGTCATGTCGATGGCAGGCATTATCAATGGACTCAATGAGTTCCAGAATACCTATTTCAGCACCCATCAGGATCTCTTTCAGCAACTGTCTCATGGTCAAACGCCAGAAGTGTTGTTCATCACCTGTTCTGATTCGCGGATTGATCCGTTTTTGATCACGCAGGCTCAGCCTGGAGATTTGTTTATCGTCCGTAACGTGGGCAATATTATTCCAACCTACGGGGCGACGAATCATGCGGAGGGTGCCGCGATCGAATATGCAGTGCATGCTCTTGGGATTAAAGACATCATTGTGTGCGGTCATTCCCACTGCGGCGCAATGAAAGGATTGCTGCAACTGGGTAGCCTCGCCGAAGAAATGCCTCTGGTTTATGGTTGGCTCAAACATCATGCTGAAGCGACTCGCCGCATTATTGTTGATAACTGCCAAGACAAGGGGTACACCGCAGAAGACCTCTTGAAAATTGCTATTAAACAAAACGTCCTCACCCAAATTGAAAACTTAAAGACCTATCCCATCATCCGCTCGAAGACGTATGGTGGAACGCTTAACCTTCACGCCTGGATTTACTCGATTGAGTTGGGTGCCATCTTTGCGTATCATTCTGGGGCAGGCTTATTTATTCCCCTAGAAGAACGATCGTTCCCCGTGCCCGATCCCTTACTGGAAAAGGATAGTCGCGGTCGCTGGCTCTGGCTCCAGACAATGATGGGAGCAATGAGTAGCGGCACGCCGATCGTTGAGATAGAAGACTGCCTCTAACCCGTCCCGTCAGCTTAAGAAAGGCGAAACACGGACTGTACCGTTGATTTAATCGACTCTTTTGCATCACGCAGCGTTTGGGCAAAGGGCTGCTGCGTTTGCAGAAACACACGGGCACAGTTGCGTCCCGGCATCCCTGAAATCGAGCCACCAGGATGGGTTCCAGCTCCGGTGAGAAAGAGTCCGTCGATCGGCGTTTTGTAGTTCGCAATTTCAGGCAGGGGACGGAAAAAGACCATCTGGTCGAGGGTCATGTCAATGTGGTAGTAGTTGCCATTGACCGCACCCAACCGTTCGCCCAACTCAGCGGGACTTTCCACTCGTCGCCCGATCGTGGCTGTTTTCACATTCGGCGCATAGTCTGCCAGTTTGTCGATGACGCGATCGGCGACTTTGTTTTTGAGTTCATCCGTCCAGCCCGTCCCATGTTGCCCGGTGCCTTCCAATCCGGCAATTTTGTATGGCGCGAAGAACTCAATCCAGACGGTGTGTTTGCCATCAGGAGCCATCGTCGGGTCAAGCATCGTCGGCTGCACCAGATAGAACGATGGATCTGCATCAGGAATCTTGCCGATCGACGGCTCACTGTGGGCAATTTCCACCTGTCGTACCGAATCGGCAATCAGCACCGAGCCAATGAGGTATTCATCCCGATGGTGATGATGCTCAAACCGCAGCGGCTCGTCCATTGCCAGGTCAATTTTGAGAATGGTTTCGTTGTTATTGACAATGCGCCGCTGTAACCGTTCTCGCAAGTCAGGATCAGCCGCATATAAATCGGCAGGATCGATCATGTGTACTATCAGGCGTTGCGCGTCGATGTTAGAAATCACGCCTTTCGTTGCGCGATACTCCGTCCCATTGGCTACTCGAACACCGACGGCTCGACCATCATCGACCAAAATTTTCGAGACGTGCTGCTCTGTCAAGATATCGCCTCCCAACGCTTTCACCAAGCGGAGTAAAGCATTTACCAGAGCACCCGTACCGCCCTTGGGTCTTGCCATGCCTGGGTTATGCCGCATTGCCATCATAATGGCTCCAATACCCAGCATTTTTTGGGATGGGGGCGCACCCAGTTCCGACGACAGGCGGGCGAGAGGCGCTTTGAGAAATTCAGAATCAAACCATTCGTTGAGAATATCTTCGGCACTTGTCAACATGGTGCGAACGAAGTCCAGCGTTTTATCGGTCGAACCGATGACCGAAAACAAATCCTTAATCTTGGCAATATCGTAATTGCCTGCAATATCAATCAAGGACTTGGGCGGCGCGTTGAACATGGGAATCATTGCCCCGATCGCCCGCTGCCAGTAGTTTGTAAACTCCGCGTATTTCTTCGCATCGCGTGGACTGAACTGCTCAATTTCAGCACAGGTTTTCTCGACCGATCGATGCCCCAAAAAGTACTTACCGTCGGGATGAGGACAAAAGACGACTGG
Source organism: Lyngbya sp. HA4199-MV5 (assembly GCA_019359375.1). Classification (GTDB taxonomy): domain Bacteria; phylum Cyanobacteriota; class Cyanobacteriia; order Leptolyngbyales; family Leptolyngbyaceae; genus Stenomitos. The sequence continues at coordinate 5,729 of JAHHHL010000065.1, read as the reverse complement.
ATCACAAAACAAGTACTCTAAGCCATATTTCGTGAGTTCCAGTTCTTCGACCACAGGACCCAGATGAATAAACTCGTGGTCGATCGCGCACAGGTTGAACTTAAAATCAGGCAACTCTGGAATGACCGCCTCAGTCGTGGCAGCTCCACCCGGCACCGATCGCTTCTCCAGCAGCAGCACCCGATACCCGGCTTTCAGCAAATAAGCTGCACACACCAGCCCGTTATGCCCCGCACCAATAACAATGACATCGTATTCCTGCATCCCAGTGGCTCCGGTGGTTCTACCTCTATCAAGCCTACGGTAAATGATGCTGCAAAATCAGCCATCAATCTAATTGCCGATTATGCGCTTCGAGGCGATCGGCAGGGAGGCAATCGCTAATATTGCAAACCGTTAAGCTGTTCGTTCTATCTTTATTGGCTAGGGAATTCTCTTTAAAGGTCATTTACTGGGAAATAATCATGTCAAGTGTAGGCTTAAATAAATGGATTGTGAGCGGCAATCTGGCAGCAGACGCAGAAATCAAAACGGTCGATCTCCGCAGTGGCGAAAAGGCAAAAGTCGCCAAAGCCACGTTGTACGTGCGTGGAGTACGGAATCGCGACGAATCGTTCACCATCTCGCTGAGCATTTGGGAGAAATCGTCTGCCTGGAGAACACTTCCCTTTCTCAAAAAAGGGTCACTCATCATCTGCACTGGCAAAGTTGAACCGAACCCCTACATGTCTAGCAATGGCAACACCCCCAGAGCCGGACTGACGATGACCGTGCTTGATATTGATCTCGACAACGTTAAAAGTGTTGAAGATGAGGAGGATCAGGCAGACGACGATCGCGCTAATGCCGAGAATGCCGTCGCTGTTTGAGAGGGAGTGGGGAGTCGGGAGTAGGGAGTAGGGTAGAAGGATGAGGGATGAGGGATGAAGGCTAAAGGCTAAGAAGCTAATTGCTCAATCGACTCAAAACTCAAAATTAAAGCTTCCTTCTTGCTCTTCACTCCTCACTCCTCTCCTCCAAAAAGCAAAACTCTGTCCCGCAATTGACTAAAATGAACATAGTTGCATTTGGCGAGTTGCGTTTATCGAAACGGTTTATGGAAATCTTCAGGGCTTAAAGACCAGCCAGGTCAAGCAGTTGCAGCGGTTGTATCACCAGCGGCTACCGGGCGATCGCATCACCACGCCCGAATTTGCCCAACGGTTAGCAGCGGTCAGCACAGAGCTGAACCAACCCGTGTGTGCGTATGTCAATCGGCGCGGTCAGGTGATGCGCGTGGGGGTGGGTACGCCTCGTCAAACCCAGATTCCGCCACTGGAACTGCCCCGTTACGGTGCCGAGCGGCTTTGCGGCATCCGCTGCCTTTCGACCCAGTTAAAATTTGAGCCGCCCAGTGATTCAGCGTTGACGGCAATGGCAATGCAACGGTTGGATGCCTTAGTTACCCTAACTCTAACGGGTGGCGGGTTTGAACGCCGAGGAGGGGGCGCAACCGGGTACGTAAAAGAAACCTACCTGGCGCATCTGGTGCCGCATCCTGAAACTGCCTGGACGGTATCACCACCGCTGAGCCTGGATGTGCTGACCAATCAGGACTTTCTCAATCTAGTCGAAGGGCTGGAAGAAGAGTTTCGGCGAGACTATACGGCGCGGCAGGTCGATCGCGATCACGATCAGGTACTCTTAGTTGGCTTGATGACCGACAACCGGGCTTCTCAACACTTTAAGGATGGTCTGACGGAATTAGAGCGATTGGTCGAAGCGGCGGGTGGCACCGTGCTGCAAACGCTTCAGCAAAAGCGCCCCCATCCTCACCATCAAACGGTAGTCGGCGAAGGAAAGGTGCAGGAAATTGCGCTGGCAGCCCAGTCTGTAGGCGCGAACCTGGTCGTGTTCGATCGCGATCTGTCGCCAGCCCAGGTGCGAAATCTGGAGACCCTGATTGGCATTCGAGTGGTCGATCGTACCGAAGTGATCCTCGATATCTTTGCCCAACGCGCCCAATCGGGAGCCGGGAAGCTTCAGGTGGAACTCGCACAGTTGGAATATATGCTGCCACGACTGGCGGGACGCGGGCAGGCAATGTCCCGGTTAGGCGGCGGCATTGGCACGCGAGGACCGGGGGAAACGAAGCTGGAAACCGAGCGACGATCAATTCAACGACGCATTACGCGGTTGCAGCAAGAAGTAAATCAACTCCAGGCACACCGGGCACGGATGCGCCAACGACGACAGCATGAGGAAGTGCCCTCAGTAGCCGTTGTGGGGTACACCAATGCTGGAAAATCGACGCTGCTAAACGTGCTGACCAATGCCGAGGTGTATGCGGCAGATCAGCTATTCGCCACGCTAGACCCGACAACGCGCCGCCTAGTAGTGCCCGATGCTGTGACCGAAGAACCGATCGCCCTGCTCCTCACCGATACAGTCGGCTTCATCCACGACCTGCCACCGTCGCTGCTGGATGCCTTTCGCGCCACGCTGGAGGAAGTCACGGAAGCCGAAGCGCTCTTGCATGTGGTGGATCTCTCCCATCCCGCATGGCAGAGCCAGATTCGATCGGTCATGAAAATTCTGTCAGAGATGCCAATTTCGCCCGGTCCCGCGCTAGTGGCGTTTAACAAAATTGATCAGGTGGATGGCGATCGCCTGGAGTTAGCGCGAGAAGAGAACCCTCAGGCAATCTTTATCTCAGCGAGTGAGCGACTAGGGTTGGAAACGCTGCGTCGCAAACTGGCTCAGTTGGTGCATTATGCGGTGTCGTCGTAGCGGTGAGGAGTAAGGGGTGTAGAGTGTAGGATGTGGGGTGTAGAGACTAGACCCGTTTCCTAGACCACCCTTCAAACGCTTTGGCGAGATGAAGTAGTGACGAACGGCTGTTCTCCCTTGCCCGCAACCTAACGAACGCCCGAAAGCGGTTTTTCTTGTGGGTGCCCTGCTGCAAACGCTTCTACGATCGCCCGGTTAAACGCTGGAATATCCTGTGGCTTCCGGCTAGTTACTAGCCCGTCATCGACGACCACTTCTCGATCGACCCAACGCGCCCCTGCGTTCTGCAAATCTTTTCGCAACGACGACCAGGATGTGAGTTGACGCTCGTTCACGACATCCGCTTCAATGAGTGTCCAGGGGGCATGACAGATGGCTGCTACGGGTTTACCAGCCGCAAAGAAGGACTGGACGAACTGGACGGCTTTCTCGTTCACGCGCAACTGGTCAGGATTGGCAACACCGCCCGGTAAGAGCAGGGCATCGTATTCAGCCGGATTGGCACTGCTAAGGGGCACATCGACCGGAAAGGTATCACCTTTGTCAAAATGGTTCCATCCCTGAACCGTATCGCCGTTCGGTGAAATGATAAAGGTCTGTGCGCCTGCATGATCCAGTGCCTGTCTGGGTTCAGTCATTTCTACTTGCTCGAAACCATCAGCGACGAGGATGGCGATCTTCTTTTGGTTGAGTGATTGAGTCACGATAACGCTCCTTTGAATGCTCGCCGTGCCAGCAGTGCCGATGTGCTGGACGATCATCGCGTGCGATCGCCCCAACAACCAGCGCTAAAGGCTCCTATAACGGTAGAGAATCAAGCTACCCGTTATCTCTGTTAGAAGGGCGATTCCGCTCAGTGTTCTCGTCTAACTCTAGAGAGACGAAGCGCTAGGGGCTGTCATCAATGACAACTACATATCACTGACAGCAAGCGTTCTAGTTCCTAGCCATCTGTTGGGGTAGGCGCGATCGTGCTGATACGGTAAGCACTTGCTCGTTAAGGGATGACGCGCCCCAAGGTGCAATGCTGTAGCTTGCTATTTTATCAAAGTATCGTAATCAGTCACGCCCGATGCTTTGAGGGTCAAGGATGTTGCCTGCGCCTCTGTAGAAGTATTGTGATCATTCAACAGTGATGCTTGATCATTCAACGACGAATCTTGATCATTCAACGACGATGCTTTAAGGTTCAACGACGAATCTTGATCATTCAACGACGAATTGTGATCGTTCAACGACGATGCCTTGAGGTTCGACGATGAAGGTCGATCGTTCAGCAATGAATGATGATCAGACACGCACAATACTTCGAGGTTCAGCGACGAATTGTGATCATTCAACGACGATGCTCTGAGGTTCAGCGGCGAATCTTGATCATTCGACGCTGTAGTTTGCTTTTCCGTAGGAGTATGGTGATTGTTCATGCGCGATGTTTGATCATTCAACGACGAATGTTTGAGGTTTGACACCAATCGCTTGACCCTGCGGCTGAACCCTGCCACGGCGATCGTCCTAGCCCGAAATCACAGGCTGCTCAGCGGCGGCTTTGGCAGATTTGTTTTTAATCGCTTTGAACAAGTTGCCCAATTGCCCGGCGATCGCTTTCAGTCCTGGTGTTTTCTTCGCGGCTGTCTTCACATAGTCATACACCGTGAGGCTGCTGCTCATGGCTTCGCTGCCCACTGCCAGCAGGGTATCGTCCACCTGTTCGGTAAGCTGATTGAGGCGCATCAGCAGGTCAGCAAGACTGGTAGCAAGGCGGTAGTCGTTGGCGAAACCTTCCAGGTCAAAGCTGGCGGGCAAAATGTTGCGATTGCTCTGGGCAGCGTTGAGGCTGTTTTGCACAAAAGCGAGGCGCTTATCGCCCATCTTGTAAAGCCGTTTGCGCTCATCAAGGGTGAGGGAAATAAGGAAGGGTAGCTTTTGCTGAATGGTGTCGATCGCCTGCTGAATGTCCTGAAGATCGGCATCGGAAAGGTAGTGTTGATGTCTTGATAGGGCACAGTAGAATCTCCTGACGGAATTTGTTCTTCCGTAGAATTCCCCAGTTGAAGCACCAGGCAACATGCGATCAACGACTGCTGCCCTAAAAACCGCCTGTAGGGACGTTACACGTAACGTCCCTACAGACAAATTCGATCGCTTTAACAGCGATTATGGTTGGATCACTGTCTCAACCAGAGCAATATTTTTCCTGATCCAGTCATTGACAATCGTTTCTACATCAACCCCCTTTTCTGCTGCTAGTTTCTGCAGAAATTTAGCGCTATCAGGATCGAGATAGATCGGCAACTCTAACGCTGCCTGAGGATGATAGAACTTGCCGCGTTCTCCGCCCGAAAAGTCATATTCGTCTTTCATAGCAATCCCTCCAGATACTGTTCATTCTCTTTATTGGTCGCTCTACGAGCAGAGATGATGCGGATTTTGCACCGTGTGTTGTCAATTTGCTCAAAGGTGTGAACCACAATCAGCACGATCCCGCTACTGTCTATGCCAAGAGTATCCCAACGGTCTTCCTCCTCACTGTGGTCTGTGTCGAAAATGGAAAGGATATTTGGGTCGAGGAACACGGTAGCCGCTCGATCGAAACTAACGCGATGTTTCCTCAGATTTTCCTTGGCTTTGTTAGGGTTCCACTCAAAGATGTAGCGCAAAGAACTTCTAACCCTGAACTGATGGCTTTAATCTTATCAACTTCCCAAACTCGTGTAGCTACGTAGTGCCATTGCCTCTGTTGGGTACGTTATGACCAAAACGTTGCTGACCGTTCTTTATTGACACTGCGAATGGAGTTTCTCTAATAGGGCTAAAGCCTCATCACGACTTAATATAACGTGAGTTCGGGTTAAGCAGGCAGCAGCAGATTGTGGTTGAGTGCAATCGACGGCTTCTTCGGTTGATGGCAGTAAGCAATCAAACCGCCCAGGATGTTGACAAAACAATTGATCGGCGAACGA
>JAHHHL010000064.1 GCA_019359375.1 Lyngbya sp. HA4199-MV5 | reverse complement strand
GTGGGCTGCCAGATTTTTTGAATGGTCGGTTGAAACCCCTACAGCTCAAAAAATTCCTTCAGAATTGCTAGACCTTTGGTCTGACCTACTCTGCTATGCTGCGTGATTGGCTAAAGTCGAGCTTAGAAGGTTCTTCAGAACGGGCAACGCAACTGTTGCAGGTGACGCAGCGGTATGTGGACATCCTGCGACAGCAGAACCAGGTTGACGCGGCAGAAGTCTTGTGGAGGGCTGTCGAACAACAACCGGAGCCGCAGCCAGTCCTCATTTACGGCTACTTTCAACCACGATTGGATGAATTGACGTTGATGGATACGATCGCTGCTACTGGTAGCGTCCTCATCTTGCCTATTGGGACTGGTAATCTTTTCTGTGAGAGTCGTCTGGCGATTGAGTGGTTACAGCAAAGAGGCTGGGAGATTCATGAAATTGAATCAGTGCCCCAGACAATTGGTGAACAGCTTGGACGGCAGTTTCTTGTGACCGCTGACGCGATCGTAAAACCTTCAACCTATGCCTACAGCACCCTTGAGGCGGAAGCTCGAGGCACGCTGGCTCAGGTCAAGCAATTATTGCATGAGGGGGTTTCTGCCCGCGATCTTGCCATCATTGCCAGAGATGAAATGTCCTATGGTCCTCAACTGTTGGAGGTTGCCTGGGAGTATGGCATTCCGTTGAGAGCGCTGTATGCTACACCCTTGGGTACAACACGCTTTGGAGCGTGGATCAACCTGCTGCTAGAGGTGATCGAACAGCAATTTCCCTTTGAGGCAACCGCAAAACTCCTCAGTCATCCACTTTGCACAAACCCAGATGCCGAATTTTGGGGCACGGTCCGGAGTCGTCATCCGGTTGGCTTTACGGCATGGCAGGAGATTTGCCAACGTATCCTGAACCTTGACTTGTCAGTGCTGAAGGTTGGGCATCAAACACGTCGGGATTTCTGGGTTGAACGCTTTCAAAGCATTCTCAAGACGTTTGATTTACGACGACGTTGCTCTCGTTGGGCACGGGAGATTTTGGCATTCAATGCGTTAAATCACGCGCTGGTTAATCTCTCTAAGCCAGAGGACGAAAAACTAACCTGGAGTGCTTTTGCTCAAGAACTGCTAGAGGTACTGGCGATCGCAGGCGTGCCTGCCCAACCCGGTCGCGGCGGTGTAGAGCTACATAGTCCAGGCTCTGTGATTGGAGCGCGCTATTCCTATCTGTTTGTCATTGGCATGGCAGAAGGAATTTTGCCTGCGCCGGTGCGTAACGATTGCGTCCTGGACTTTCATGAGCGCAAGGCACTACGGAAGGTTGGCATTCAACTCGAACTGGCATCTGAAGCGGCTCGTCAAGAAGCACTGCTCTTTCATTACCTGCTGCAAACCGTCACCGCAGCCGTTGTCTTTTCGTATGCAAGCTTAAACGGTCGTCAGGAGCAGTTGCCCAGTCCATATCTCGCTCAATTGGGGTTGAAGGCGATCGCGCCGCCTGAACTGCCGATCGCCAGCGAGGAAGAACTGCGAAAAGTTTACTTGCGTAGGACAACACATCCTGAAAATGCGGTCCTTCAAAGTGCCCTTCATGCTTGGACTGTGGAACGTCATCGCGAAAGTAGTGCACCACAGGATGAGTATGACGGTGTCACTGGACTGCCCATTGATTATCGCGATCGCATCTTTAGCGTTTCCCAATTAACCAACTTAGGACTTTGTCCCTTTAAGTGGTTTGCCGATAAAGTGCTGAAACTGGGTGAACCTGAAGAAAGCGAGGATGATCTCAGCCCCAGTCGTCGAGGCAATTTGTATCACAAAGTGCTGGAACTGGTCTTTAAGGAACTACAAAACAACCCACAACGATCGCTGCAAGATCCAGCACTGCTAGAAGCGCAATTTCAAAGCGTTGAGCAAGCTATGAAGCTCACAGACCTGCCCCTTTGGGAGGTGCGGCGCAGCGAGCATCTACAGACGTTGCAGCGAGTTCTCAACGAGCCTGACTTCTTCCCAGACGGAGCAGCGGCGATCGCGCTAGAAGCAAAATTTGAAGGGATCTGGCATGACCTGAAATTAACGGGACGGGTTGATCGCATCGATCGTACATCCCAGGGATTGGTGCTGATTGATTACAAGACGGGTGCCTCACCTCCAAAAGGTGTTAGCGACGCGAATGGCAAAGCCTGTATTGACCTCCAACTCCCCCTTTATCAACAGATTGCTGCCCCTGCTCTCTTTCCAGAGGAGACGGTGGCAACAGCGTATTACTATTCACTGACTAAAACGAAAAAGCTATCCAAGGCGTTGCCTTCGGAGCAAGCTTTAGCAGACGTTGCCGATCGTTGTAAAGCGCACCTGAATCACGGTCATTTTCCAGTGCAACCAGATGTGGGAGGCGCTGCCTGTCAATACTGTACCTTTGATCTGGTGTGCCGTCAGGGAAGCCGCTTGAACCGCAAATCACGCAAGGAGAAGACCCATGAGGCTGACTGAACAGCAAGCCGCTGCCGCCTATGCAGCCCAGAGTGTTGCGGTTACAGCAGGTGCAGGAACAGGCAAAACCCATATGCTGGCGGAGCGGTATTTGTACCATCTGAAGTCAGGTTATTCACCGCTGACAATTGTCGCTCTCACGTTCACTGAAAAAGCAGCGGCTGAGTTGCGATCGCGCATCCGTCACACCATTGGCGATCGTTTACCCAGTCCTGATTTTCCCAATCCTGATTTTGTGGCAGAGTTGGAAGCCGCTCAGATTAGTACCTTTCATGCGTTGGCAGCGCGAATTTGTCGAGAACATCCCGATGCCGCAGGAGTGCCACCCGACTTCGCTGTGCTAGATGATTTGGCTGACAAGGTTTGGTTGACAGAAGCGTTTGCAGAGGCGCTTGAGCAGATTCCGATGCACCTTTACGAGCAAGTGCCCTATGCCTCAATGCGATCAATTATCCGTGCGCTTTTAGATGATCCATTAACGGCAGCAAAGGCACTTGCGAGAAGTCGGGAAAATTGGCTACCGACACTTCAACAAGTGAGGCAAGAAGCGCTGGAAGCGTTCGTGCATCATAAGGATTGGCTCAATACTAAGGCCATCTTGCAGAGCTACGCTGCGCCTGGAGACAAGCTCAATGATGTGCGCGAGTCTGCTTTAGAGGCGATCTCGAACATAGAGCAAAACCATGCCCTTACTGAATCGTTGCAAGCATTATGTGATTTGAAAATTAATGTTAGAAGCCATAAAGCATGGGGTAGCAAAGAAAATTTCGATACGGTCAAAGAGGCCATTAAATGCCTACGTGAGTTGGCTCAGGAGCATCAAAAGCAAGGTTTAATCACTCTGGAACCGAATACCTGGGATGATCACGCAGAAGCCATCTTACCCGTTCTGCGAGAGGCATTTGAACAGGTGCGATCGCAGCTCCAGCAGGCGAAGCAGCGTCAGCGAGTATTGGATTTTAATGATTTGGAAATTCATGCACTGCAAGCCTTAAACCATCAAGCAGTACGGGACTACTACGCGCAACGCTGGCAAGTCTTCTTAATTGACGAATTTCAAGATACGAATCCCATTCAAGGGGAGCTTCTAGAACTGTTAACGGCGAATCAGTTGCTAACCATTGTTGGAGATGTGAAGCAATCCATTTATGGTTTTCGCCGAGCCGATGTCAGCGTCTTTGAGTCCTGGAGCGATCGCATTCACAGTGCCGACAATCCGCCCAGAGAACTGAGCCTCAGTTTTCGGACGCATCACACCTTAATGCAAAGCGTCAATACCATTTTTGAGCCGGTATTGAATGGATTGCATCAAAACCTGGATGCTCATCGTCAGGAGGAACCCCATGCTGCTCCCCATTTGCGCGTGTTGGCGATTCAAGATGCGAAGGGGCTGTCGATCGATCACTGTCGGCAAATTGAAGCCCAACAGATTGCTGATTTGATCAAACAACTGCTGGACGATCAGGTGATGGTGTATGACAAATCCACTGGAACCTTACGCTCGATCAAATATCGCGATATCGCCATTCTGTCTCGCACCTGGAGTCCTTTAGAGCGATACGGTCAGGCATTAGAGAGCCAGAGCATCCCAATTTTTCAAGCTGGCGGTGGCAGCCTTCTGGAGACCCGTGAAGCGAAGGATGGCTGGGCGCTGTTGCGCTTCTTGGCAGACCCTACGGATGACATTGCCTTAATGGCAGTGCTGCGAAGCCCCTTCTTTGCTGTGAGCGATCGTACGCTCTTTCAATTAGCTCAAACCTTACCCGACCAAGGCTCCTGGTGGAAGCATCTGAAACACCAGCCAAGCGCTGCAAGCCACACTGTCATTCAAGTGCTCGAAAAACTGTTGATCGAACGGCGTAGTGAAGCTCCCACGCGTCTCCTGCAATTAGCCGATCGCGCTACTGGCTACACGGCAGTCATCGCCAATCTCCCGAATGCTCCCCGTCGAGAAGCTGATTGGAATGGCTTTTTGGCGTTTGTTCGAGAGTTGGAACAGGGAAGCAATGATGTGTTGAGCGTTGTGCGACGACTGAAGGTGTTATCCACGGGTGAGGTTGAAGTGCCTCGCCCAGCCCTGGAAGCAGGCAATGCCGTTCAGTTGATGACCATTCACGCTTCTAAAGGATTGGAATGGTCAGTAGTTGTGATTGCTGATTTAACACGACGATCGCCAGCAGATTCATCGCAAGTTCGGTTTGATCCAGACCTTGGTTTAGCTTTCCAGCTAGCCGATGAAGAGGGTGATAAGCAAAAATCTGCCCTTTATACGCTGCTGGAACACCGCAAACGCAAGGCTGAAAAGGAAGAGAACAAGCGGGTTCTCTATGTTGCTCTGACTCGTGCGCGGGATCAACTCATTCTCACCGCCGCAGGTAGCAAAGGAGGTGGTTTAGATATTCTTCAACCTGGACGAGAAGGGTCTGTGCCCGTTGAGGAAATTTCAATGGAACGAGATAGCCTTCACCCTGTAGATATTGAAGACTCGCCTCCACCCAGTGTTCCTACGCGCATTCTGACTGGCGCTGCGGGATCAGGGCTATGGGAGTTACCCGTTACCGCGCTTACCGAGTATGCTCAGTGCCCCCAACGGTTTCGCTATCATTACCTTGACGGACATCTGGGCTACCGTGAAGCAAATGGGAATCGCGGCACTGAGATTGGCACGGTCACTCATTGGGCATTACAACATCAGATTCAGGCGCTTCAGCCCCTGTCAGCAAACTTTTCACATCTGTCGCTCAATGTTTTGCAAGAGGCACTGACACTGGCGCAGCAATTTCATCAGCTAGAGCTTTACGCACCGTATCGCCATCCAGAAGGATTAGCAGAACATGCCATGACGCTAAATCTGGGTCAAATTACGTTCAATGGGATCATTGATTGGCTCACTCCAGAGTGTGTATTGGATTTTAAGACCGATCAGGAACCAAATCCCCATCACCATCGCTTGCAGTTGTGGGCATACGCAAAAGCCACTGAGCGTACAACTGCTCATATCGCGTATCTCCGTCATAGCCAGGTGCATACCTTCACCGCTCAAGACTTAACTGGACTGCAAGACGAAGCTGAGGCAGTAGCAAACGCGATCGCTAAAGGGCAATACCTACCCCAACCCTCTCAGGCAAGTTGTAGTAGTTGTGCGTATCTAGAAATTTGTGAACAAGCTGTGCGATCGAGATGAAATGCGATCGAGATGAAATCTGTTGGCAACACTATCGTCATCAATCAACGTTACATGGCGATGAAAATTGAATTTAAGGGCACTCTCAAGAAAGATTGATTAATATCTCCCCGTCAAAATGGCATCATCCTTTACTTGGCTGGACTACTCTGAGCAAGACAAGCGTAAAATGCTTGATGTCATCAGCTTGTTTAGTGAAAAGACTACTCGCGACGATCTGGGCATAGGTTCTTTACGCGATGCTTTCGCTGAGCTATTTTTCCCTGGTACCAGCACCATCCAGACCCGTGCACGCTACTTTCTCTTCGTCCCCTGGATCTATCTGGATCTGATCAACCGCAAAACACCTTCCAACCAGATTGCAGCCAAATTGCGACAGCGAGAAGTTGAACTCATTAACGCTCTAGTCGAATCAGGTGAAACGAAGGGAGTCATTGGTATTCAGGCACGAGCAGGCTTAAAGCGGCTACCCAGCAATGTCTACTGGTCTGGGTTAAGAACCTGGCATGTCCGCCTGTTCCAAGGCTCCCAGGAAGATTACCACAGTAATCTATACCATTTCACCAGCCGTTCTCAGCGCAACGATGATGGTGAACCCATTGATGGCAAGATCACTTACAACTGGCATCAAGAACTGCCGCCACCTCCACCCAACTTCCCTCACAAGGTCACCTTTCGTCTCACTTCTGCTGAGGCAGAGTATTTAGCAGAACGCATTATTACCAAGTGCTCCAATAGCCTGTTAGCGTTTCTGGTTGAGCGCCGTCAAGTTAACGCCTCTGCTGCTTTTGCCTGGGAACATCCTCTGTTTGATCAATTTCCTTCTCACATCCAAGAGCAGTTGCAGCATGCCCGTAACTTTTCTGAAATCATCCAGGGAGCGGCTTTACTCTACAACTTGATGTTGGCAGAGCAAAAGCAAGCAGAAGAATTAGCAGAAGAGTATCGGCAGTCGCTTCAGAACTGGGCAGAACGACTGATTGCACGACAGCACGACCTGAAACAATGGAATCGGCAGGAATTTTGGCGAACAGTGACAACAGTTGGCGCTCAAATATCTTTACCGACTCAGCTGTTTATTCAACGTTGGCTTGATCTTGCGCTGAATCCAGAGATTGCCCAGACGATCGCCACGTATCCTAAAGCGCGTAGTCACATTCAGTCACGCGAAGTTGCACTTAAGCGAGGACAAGCACGCCTTAGTAATCCTCGTGCCCTAGAGCTATGGCAGGGAGAATCGGGTACAGCTCCATTGGATTACCGTTGGGGCAGTGCTCAGCGCCTCCTGACCGATATCCTCGACGGCTTTGCTCAGGAGGATGCTGATGTTGCAGCCTAATGATCGCCGTCACCTGTTCGAGTCCTTGCGTCCTCCAGAGGGTTACGCTCTTGACTATGCGATCGGCACAACCTTCACGTTGGAGCTACTAGCACTCCTCACAGCACCGCTTGCCTTTACGACCTTCGATTGGGCTGATGAAGATGGACACCTGACGCGCAGCCCGCAAGCATTATTGGCAACGATGCAGCAATATGCCGATCGCATCACCATCTTTTGTCAAACGGGCAAAATTGCCATTCCTAAAAATCACAGCTTGCTCTACAGCTACTTGGAAGGTTCTGTCGTTGAAGTCAATGCTTCCCGTCCGGGCGGTATCTTCCATCCTAAAGTCTGGGTACTGCGCTTCACGGCACCTAACCAACCGATTTTGTATCGCTGCCTTTGTCTCAGCCGTAACCTTACTTTCGATCGCTCCTGGGACACCATGCTGGTGTTGGATGGTCAGCTTATAAAGAACAGCAAGGAAGTCGCAACAAACCGTCCTCTCAGTGATTTCGTTGCTTCCCTGCCTCGGTTAGCTCGTAATCCATCGCTTGTGGAACGGGTACAAACGCAGGTCGATCTCATTGCGACAGAATTGCAGCGCGTACAGTTTGAACTGCCTGCTGGCTTTGAGCAACTGCTCTTCCACCCGTTAGGACTACAGGGAAATTCCAAGTCACCTATTGCTGGGCAAATCGATCGCCTACTAGTTGTCTCTCCTTTTGTTAGCGAGAAGCGTTTACAGCAACTGGGTCAACAAGGGAAACGCAATATTCTGATTGCTCGTCCTGAAGCGCTAGAACAAATTCCCCCGACGACGTTAGGCACTTTTGCTCAGTGTTATCAAATTAGCCCTGCTGCCAATCCTGAGGATGCTGATGCAGCGCCTAGCACTCCTACCCAGGCTCCTCTAGTGGGTCTTCATGCCAAACTCTATGTTGCAGAGGCAGGGCAAACCGCCCGTATCTGGACTGGTTCCGCCAACGCAACGGATGCAGCCTTCGAGCGCAACGTGGAATTTCTGGTGGAACTGGTTGGAAGTAAGCAGCAGTTCGGTATCGACACGCTCCTAGCGCTGCATGATCACGAAGTCTCGTTCAGAAGCTTGCTAGAACCGTTTATCCCACCGTCTGAACCGATCCTGATTGACGACTCGCTGCAAGACCTGGCTCAACTCGCGGAGTCCAAGCTGCTGAAATTTTTTATGACCGCTCATGTCTTGCCAACCGAAGCCTCTGACCTGTATTGCCTACAACTGCGGTTTGAAGGGAACGGACCACTGGATTTCACGCCCGATCTTGCGGTGCGCTGCTACCCGATGACGCGCCACGACCTTGCTACGACACTGAATGCCCAAACTGAAGGCATGATCGAGTTCAAGCCCCTCACTTGTCAGGCATTGACCTCCTTCTTCGCCTTCGAGATTTGGACAAGCGATGGGGTACAGAAACTCAGTGCCTTTCTGCTCAATGTGCCGCTTGAAGGTGTTCCAGCCAACCGCCGACAGCAGATCTTATGCTCGCTCCTACAAGACAAAAATCAAGTCCTCAAACTGCTGCTCTTTCTACTAGCGGAGAGTAAAGCTGATGCGCGTGAACTGCTGGAAGCTATTGTCAGCACGACCGTAGTGGATGGTGCAATCAATCATGCCAGTCGTAGCAGTCCACCGCCTTTCCCCCTTTTGGAAGCCTTGGTTAGAACGCTTGATCGTAACCCGATGAAGTTAGACCATATTGCCCGTCTAGTGGATGATTTGCGGCAACTGCCCCCCGAGACACAACTGCTACCCGATGACTTTGAATCGATCTGGCAACCGATCTATACCGCACAGCAACGACTAAACCCATGACCAACAAAGCCAATTGCCCCGATCCAACACCTATTCTGGACGGTTTGAAGGATTTTCAGCGCAATACGGTTGAGTACGTGTTTCGTCGCCTTTACCTCGACACCGATGCTAGCGATCGCTTCCTGGTTGCCGACGAAGTTGGCTTGGGCAAAACATTAGTGGCACGCGGGCTGATTGCCAAGACGATCGAGCATCTCTGGGATCAGGTCGATCGCCTTGATATTGTTTACATCTGCTCCAATGCCGACATTGCCCGTCAAAATATTCAACGACTCAATATCACAGGAGCAGCGGACTTCAGCCTTGCTTCCCGTATAACTCTCCTGCCGTTGCAACTGCATAACCTTCAGAGCAATCGCATTAACTTTGTCTCTTTCACTCCTGGTACGTCCTTTGACTTGAAATCTAGTCTAGGGACCGTTGAAGAGCGGGCAATTCTGTATTGGCTATTGCATCAAGTCTGGGATTTACAGGATAAAGCTGCCCCCAAAAATATTTTTCAAGGAGGTGCTGGCAAAGATCGTTTTCGAGAATACCTCAAGTGGTTTCGGTGGCATCGACAAATTGACGACGCTCTAGCGGTTCGATTTCGACAACGCTTGGAGCAGCAGATTGCAGCTGAACAACAAGCAGGCAAGCGTGACCTCTACAGTCGGTTCATTGCACTCAGTGAGTCTTTCAGTCGTGTCCGTGATTTAGGTAGCATTCCGGCAGAGGAGAAATGGGAGCGGAATCACTTTATTGGCGAACTGCGGTTGCTATTGGCAAAAGCTTGTATTTCTGCTTTAGAACCTGACTTAATCATCCTGGACGAATTTCAACGGTTCAAGCACTTACTGCAACCTGAGAACGATTTCAATGAAATCGCCCACGAGTTATTTAATTTCTCAAGTACCCAAGCGCCTGTCAAAGTTCTCCTTCTTTCTGCCACACCCTACAAAATGTATACGTTGGCTCACGAAGCAGCAGAGGATAACCACTACGAAGACTTCCTCCGAACAATCCAATTTCTGCAAGCGAATCAGACACAGACAACAGCCTTTGAGCAACTATTAGGCGCATACCGTCGTGAATTATTACGATTGGGTAAGGGGAATGATGACAACCTTCTGGAACTCAAAGCCAAATTGGAATACCAGTTGCGCCGTGTCATGGTTCGCACAGAACGGCTAGCCGCTTCTCCCGATCGAGATGGCATGCTGACTGAAATCCCCTGCCACAATACAAAACTAGAGCCACAAGACCTGGAAGCATACTTGAGCTTGCAAGCGATTGCTCGTCTTCTGGGACAACAAGACACACTGGAATATTGGAAGTCAGCACCTTATCTGCTGAATTTCATGGACAACTATGAGTTGAAGCGTTCATTTACAGACGCAATCAAAGACCCGCAACAGGCAACTCATCTTGCTAATACCCTTGCCACCAGTTCTAGCCTCCTTCTGTCACGGCAAGAGTCTTCTGCCTACGCCAAAATTGATCCTTGCAATGCACGTCTACGTGGGCTGCTGGCTGACACGGTTGGCGTTGGTTCCTGGAAATTACTCTGGCTGCCACCGTCTCTCACCTACTACCAATTAGGTGGAGTCTTTGCTGATGCCGCTCTGGCCAAATTCACTAAACGGCTCGTTTTTTCATCTTGGCGAGTCGTGCCTAAAGTGATTGCCACCTTGCTCAGTTATGAAGCAGAACGCCAGATGTTCTGCTCTTTTAAGGTGGCACCAGAAAACACTCCCGAAGCGCGTAAGCGGTGTCGCCCTTTACTACGCTTTGCTCGCACTACGGATGGGACGCTCACAGGCATGCCTGTATTAGGGTTACTTTATCCCAGTTCGGTGCTCGCAAGAGAAGGTAACCCTCTTACCTTTGCTACCAATCCCCACAATTCAGTACCGCTTGCTCTTTCAGAGTTGCTGCCACGTATGCAACAAAAGATTGATATCTTGCTGCAAGCTCTTACGCTGGAAGTCCTTGAGTCTGGAAGCGAAGATGAGTCATGGTATTGGGTGGCTCCCATTTTGCTTGATCGCCACTTTGATGCCGAAGCGACCCACCATTGGTTTGCGACTCCTGATTTAGCCAAGTTCTGGGCCGGTGAGGAATTTGAGCAGCAGGAAGATGAACCAGATGAGTCCTTATGGGCGGAGCATGTTAAAAGAGCTAAGGATGTGGTGGATGCGCCATTCCCTCGCCTTGGCAAGCCCCCCAGTGACCTCTCTTTGGTTCTGGCTCAAATGGCGATTTCTGGTCCCGGTAATGTTGCCCTGCGTGCACTGACGCGCATTACGGGTGGCGGCACGATGCTCACACAGCCTGCTATCAGAAATAGTGCTGCCCGAATGGCTTGGTCCTTTCGGACTCTGTTCAACTCACCAGAAGCCACTGCTCTGATTAGAGGCATGAACTCAGATGAACCTTACTGGCGCAGCGTCTTGAACTACTGCGTAGATGGTTGCTTGCAAGCTGTTCTAGATGAGTATGCTCATTTTCTGCACGATTCGCCGGGCTTGCTTCATGAACCACCTAGCCAAGTCGCAGTCAAAGTTTCCAGCGCTATCTCTAAAGCTCTAACACTACGTACTTCCGTAATGAGTGTTGATGAAATTCAAACAGATACAAAACGGAGTGAGATTACAACAAGTAGTTATAGAATGCGTGGGCATTTTGCGCTTCGCTTTGGTGAAGCACAATCGGATGACGAGAAAGTGATTAACCGTGCAGAACAGGTTCGCGAAGCGTTTAATTCACCCTTTCGCCCTTTCGTTCTAGCAACCACTTCAGTTGGACAGGAAGGGCTTGACTTTCACCCCTACTGTCATGCGATCGTTCACTGGAACTTACCCTCCAATCCTGTCGATCTCGAACAGCGTGAGGGGCGAATCCATCGTTATAAGGGACACGCCGTTCGCAAAAATTTAGCTCTCAAATATGGTCTGGGCGAAATTGCCAATGCTGATGTTGATCCCTGGGAGAGTTTGTTTGCTGCCGGTAAGCGCGATCGTCCACAAGAGTCTTCTGACTTAATACCGTTCTGGCTTTATCCCTTAACAGACGGTGCCCAAATTGAGCGTTACGTTCCCAATTTGCCTCTTAGCCACGATGCTGAGCGCTTGGTCGTTCTACGCCGATCACTGGCAGTTTACAGGATGGTCTTCGGGCAAAGTCGCCAGGAGGATCTGCTTGCTTACCTGCTTGATCGTCTGCCTCTAGCTGAAGCAGAGCAAGTCATGCAGAACCTCCAAATCAACTTAGAGCCACTTCAGGCTAGGCAGTAATCCTACCCGCCATCACGCAATCAGATACATAAGCCAGACGAATGTTATTCCTTGAAAAACGACACTCAATTTGCGAAGCAAGTTATCTTAAAAAACCGACATCTAATTTGCGAAGTTGACTTTGCGACGTATAATCTGCAAATTCAGTTAAATGTCGCTTTCCTGAACAAAAAGTCTTGATCGCTTGGTAGGTAGGTGTTTGAAGTTACTTCTGTCTTGCGAAAATGATTCGCGAATCGCGACATCTACTGTGCGAACGTACAAGCCTCGCAACCAACCGTTGTCAAAGGTAGAGAAGCAACATAATCGGGCTCTAGCACGCTTGCGCATCAGCGTGGAACACGTCATTCGCCGCTTCAAGAGCTTCCGTCTCTTCTCAGGGCGCTATCGCAATCGCAGAAAGCGGTTTGGCTTGCGCCTAAACCTGATTGCTGGCTTACTGAACTACGAACGGGCACAAGCGCAATGATTTATGCAGGAGGTCTATTTTATTAAATTCGCGTTCCTAAGCAGAACAGGTAGAGGTTGGCTCACTCACACGGCTGCCTGCTGGTTGAATGCGATGGCGAAAGGTGCTGATGATCTGGTTCAACGCGTCCATATCAATCAAAAAGGCATCGTGACCATGCGGTGAGTGAAGCCACGCGAACTCTGCGTTAGGGAGATAGGTTGCTAAGGTTTGCTGCTCTACTGGCGGATAGAGGATGTCTGAGTCGATCGCCACCACTAATGCAGGCTGCTGTACTTGATTGAGAACTGCCGCATAGTCGCCCCGATCGCGAGCCAAATCATGGGTATCCATCGCGTGAGTCAACGTGATGTAAGTATTGGCATCAAAGCGTTCCACCAGCTTTTGCCCCTGATAGTGCAGATAATGAACCATTTCATAGGGGCGATCGGGGGTGTCCTGCTGCTGACGGCTAAACTTCGCCTCAAAGCTTGCCCACGAACGGTAGGTCAGCATTGCCATCATGCGTGCTGCTGCTAATCCAGCATTGGGTTTGCGTTCTGGTAAATAACGACCTCCTTGCCAGTTAGGATCGGCATAGATTGCCTGTCGCTGGGCTTCACTAATGCCAATGCACCAGGCAGAATGCTTACCAGAAGCGGCAATGAGCGCGATCGCCTCTACCCAATGGGGATAGAGCAGTGCCCATTCCAACGCCTGCATGCCACCCATTGAGCCACCGATCACAAGCTTGATCCGATCAACAGCCAGCGCTTGCAGCAACGCTGCTTGTAAATGCACCATATCCCGGATGGTAATCGATGGAAAGTCTGCACCATAGAGCGTTTGGGTGATAGGATTGAGGCTCGTGGGTCCCGTTGTGCCGTAGCAGCTACCCAAAACATTTGTACATAGAATAAAATCGGTTTCTGGGTCAAAGGCTTGACCAGCGCCAAAGAGCGGTTTCCACCAGTCATCAACATCTGCCGATCCAGTCAGCGCATGACAAACCACAAGGGCATTATCCCGCTTTGCATTCAATTGCCCCCACATGCGGTAAGCAATTTGCACCCCCACCAGTACCACACCTGACTCCAAGCAAAATGGCTCTGTAAGGGTATGGTAATGGGTTTGCGGTGAGACAAAGGGGCGATCGCTCATACGTGTTGAAACGCTTGCTCAAAATCGGCTTTGATGTCATCAATATGTTCAATACCCACTGATACCCGCACCAGATCAGGCTTGACACCGGCTGAAATCTGTTCCGTATCGTTTAACTGCTGATGGGTGGTGGAAGCGGGATGGATCACCAGCGTTTTGGCATCGCCCACATTTGCTAAGTGACTGGCAAGTTTAACGCGATCGATAAATGCCTTACCCGCATTCAATCCACCTTTGATGCCAAAATTCAACACGCCACCAAAGCCATGCTGCAAGTATTTTTTGGCACGTCCATGATACGGATGATCAGGCAAGCCGAGGTAGTTGACCCATTCCACCTGGGGCTGTTGCTGAAGCCATTGCGCGAGTGCCAGCGCATTATCCACATGCCGCTGAACTCGCAAAGAAAGCGTTTCTAACCCTTGTAAGAGCAAGAACGCGTTAAAGGGACTCAACGCAGGTCCTAAATCGCGCAGCCCTTCCACTCTGGCGCGAATGATAAAGGCAATATTGCCAAAGGGACCCTGAGCGCCAAACACATCATTGAAAATCAGCCCATGATAGCCCGAGCCGGATCGGTGAAGACCGGAAATTTGCCGCTGCCCCAGTCAAATTTGCCAGAATCGACAATTACACCCCCGATCGAATTCCCATGTCCGCCAATCCATTTTGTGGCAGACTGCACCACAATATCTGCTCCATGATCAATGGGACGAGCCAGATAGCCCGCTGCCCCAAACGTGTTATCCACAATTAAGGGAATGCCGTTCTCATGGGCAATGTGGGCGAGTGCCGCAAAATCAGGCACGTTGAATTGGGGATTGCCGATCGTTTCCACATACAGCGCTTTGGTACGATCGTCGATCGCCTGCCGAAAGTCCTCTGCATTGTCGCCATCCACAAACTTGACGTGAATGCCTAACCGGGGAAACGTCACCTTGAACTGGTTGTAGGTGCCGCCATAGAGGTAGCTGGTAGACACAATGTTATCACCCGCCGCCGCAAGATTGGTAATCGCCAACAGTTGTGCTGCCTGACCGCTACTGGTTGCCAACGCCGCCACACCTCCTTCCAGTGCTGCCACTCGTTTCTCAAACACATCCGTCGTCGGATTCATAATCCGCGTGTAGATGTTCCCAAACTCTTTTAAGGCGAAGAGATTGGCACCATGGTCTGAGCTGTCAAAGGTGAAGGAGGTTGTTTGATAGATGGGAACGGCACGGGCATTCGTACCAGGAGCAGGTTCCTGTCCAGCATGCACTTGCAAGGTTTCAAAGCGGTATGGCTCAGTCATAAGACATCATTTGGGAGAAGAGGAAAGGGTAGCAGAAGAAGAAAGGATACAGCGCTGGATGAGATGACAGCGGCGCGATCGCCCCAGTAGCGTTTTCCAAACTACGGTAACTTGATAGGGTTACGTTTCTTAGCATAATACTACACTCATGCAGCTCCTGATGTAAGTCACTGGTTCACTACTGCGATTCGCAAAGCGTTGAATATCGACGGCAACTCTACCCAGCGCGTGCTATTCAAGCAGCTTTACCAAAACGCCCCACGTAAGACAGGTGGTTCTGATCGCTATACTCGTTCTTTAACAACGCTCAAGCGATCGTTAAAAAGGTGTAGTCTGCCGACTTAACCGCAGCGTAGCGTTGTACCATCATGCGTTGCATTGCCGCCTGTAACACCGCATCAGGGTGAAGCAAGGACGCTTGCATGCGATCGATCACCACCTGCCCTAAATGCGTTGCTGCAACAAGCGGTGGCATGGGCGATGGACCAATAGACTCGATCACCCGAAGCTGATGCACGAGTGCAGGAGCATCCCGCAGCGCTTGTTCTAACACGGTGCTGTCGATCGCCGCCCAATCTGCCTGTCCTGCCAGCACCCAACGTATGGATTGCTGATGGGAACCTGACGCGATCGCGTTCGCAAACGGTGGTAGCGATTCATCACGCAGCAAGCGCTGCTGTACCAGGTGATAGCCGCTGTTAGAACCACGATCGTTGTAGCAAAACGTTGACCCTTTCAGATCCTCCCACTTGATGAAGCCACTCGCAGCTTTCACAATCACATCCGCAAAGTAGATGGGTTGATTGCGATAGCGAGACGCTTGCATGACCGGAGCAACGAATGCTTGCAGTTGATGGGGCGCAGCCTTGCAATGGCGACCGAACGGCAACCCACAAATGAAGGCAAGATCCAATTGATCTTGCAACAGGTCTGGATCTTCCAGTGGATCAGACTGTGCCTGAACCAACTGCGCTTCTCGTGACAGCGACCGACTCAAACACTCCACCACGGCTTGGTAGAAGTCAAACCAGTTCGGAGCCAGGTAAGAAACCACTTTCAGCGGTGTTCGTTCAGTCATAGTCGCTCAATTACGATCCATTACGATCGCCCAGAGACGCGCTGCCCACCCTGTATGATTTGCCCAGTAAAGATGGACGTAAATGATTAACCACCTGTTTGTAGCCGCTGCTCAAAGGCTTCACGCGATCGTTCTAAAAGCGCGATCGCATCTGGATAAATGTCACCATGCTCTTGCTTGAGCCAGCCCAGGAGATGAGTTAACTGAGCATTGCGTAGTTCCAGGTCTGTTTGAAAAATTGCTGCAGTCGCCATGTGGGTGGCGTATTGTGTGGGATGCCCTTGCGTGATGAATGTGGCGGTTAACGCAGCAAGCGCATGTTGACGAACCGGATCGGGTGTCTGTTCAGAAAGCATCAGTGTAAAGGGTCGCCATGTAGAGGGAACGTCGTCTGAAAAAGGATTCCCCTCGATCTGGCAAAGACAGCATCAAGGGGAATCGTTGAGAATCATCAACAGAAATCATCAACAGAGAACACTAAACGGACTGACGTTGTTTTGACAGTAATTGGTATGCTGCCAGAAAGTCATCCGTAAATATGTGGATACTGGACGGATCGGTAGAACCTGTGGCTCGGTACCGTCGAACGGCTTCCAGAGCGGCTTGGTTGCTCAAAAGCGCCAGATCTGCCCCATTCCAGCCTTCAGTTTGGGTTGCAAAGTTCATTAGATCTACGGATGCCAGGGGTCGATCGTCGTTATGAACCTTAAGAATTGCCAGTCGCGTTTGCAGATCGGGCAGATCAACTTTGAGTTGCAGGTCTAACCGTCCGGCACGAAGCAAAGCGGGATCGATCGCATCCGGTCGATTGGTGGCACCGACTAGCAACACATTGAGACACCCCTGAAGCCCATCCAGTTCAGTCAAGAGTTGCCCCACCACGCGATCGCTCACCCCCGAATCGCCGTTGAACTTACCGCGCACAGGCACCAGCGTATCGATTTCGTCGATAAAGACCACACAGGGAGCCGCTTGCCTCGCCTTAGCGAAGAGTTCACGCACTTCCTGTTCTGCCGCACCCACCCAGCGGCTCAACAATTCGGGACCATTCACCGCAATAAAGTTAGCCCTTGCCTGGGATGCGACCGCTTTTGCCAGCAGCGTTTTACCCGTGCCGGGTGGTCCCCACAGCAGAATGCCCCGTGGCGCTTTGGCTCCCGTGCGCTCATAAAGTTCGGGATACAGCAGAGCACCTTCCACCGATTCTTGCAGCGTGCGCTTGATATCCTCCAGTCCGCCGATGTGATCCCACGGGACGTTGGGCGCTTCCACCTCGACCGATCGCAACACCGAAGGCTTCACCTCTTTGAGCGCCTGGAGAAAGTCTGCCTGAGTCAGCGTCATGTCGTCGGGAATTGCACCCTGGAGTGAGGGAACCTGGCGACGCAGAGCGCTATAAGCGGCTTTCTGGCAAACGGCTTTTAGGTCGGCACCCACCATGCCCACCGTTAAATCTGCCACGATCGCCCGATCAACCGAGGCATCCAGTGGCATCGTGCGGGTGAGAATGGTGAGAATTTCCAGGCGACCGTTGCGATCGGGCACACGGAACTGCACTTCGCGATCGAACCGTCCCGGACGACGCAACGCGGGATCAAGATGGTCGGGGCGATTGGTCGCTGCCAGAATGATCACGCCATTGGTTTTGGCAAAGCCATCCATCAAGCCCAGCAGTTGCGCCACCAGACGCTTTTCTACCTCGCCTTCTACCTTGCTGCGATCGGGCGCGAGACTGTCAATCTCATCAATAAACACAATGCAGGGAGCCGCTTTTGCCGCCTTCTCAAAAATGCCGCGCAGACGGGCTTCGGCTTCACCGTAGTATTTGCCCATCACTTCAGGACCGACGATCGCAATGTAGTTCACGCCCAATTCTTGCGCTAAGCCTCGTGCCGTCAGCGTTTTGCCTGTGCCCGGTGGACCTACCAGCAACACCCCACGCGGCGGCTCCAAACCCAGCTTTGCCAGCAAATCAGGACGCTTGAGGGGGATTTCCACCAGTTCTCGCAGTTCTTGCAGCACTTCAGAAAGTCCACCCACATCACTAAGCGGTGCGCTGGTTTCGCTTTCTTGCGCTGGTGGCGGAGTCACAATCACATCATCCCCCCCTGCTCCCCCTGCCCCCGCATCCGTCCGCATCCGGCTCACCCCTATGCCACTGGGAATATTGCCCTGGCGAGGAATGCTACTCATGCTGCGAGCATTCACTTGAATGTTGGTTTTCAATTCACCTGACTCTGCCTTTTCTTCTAAAGCTTTCGCCAGTTCTAACAGTTGCTCAAAGCCTTTAAATAAGTCGCTCATTCGATCCTCCTGACCGATGCAGGATAGCTGCTGTCTCGATATGGGTAGTCTGTGGGTAGCGCCGCTGAACGAATGCTATCGACGCTGCCCCAGTATGCCCAAAACAATGAACCAGTTCGACTCTCTCCATTTGGCAATGTTTAGCGGCAAGGGAGGCGTGGGCAAAACGACGCTCTCTTGCGGGTTTGCACGACGGTGGGCGCAGCAGTTTCCCAACGAAACGATTTTGCTGCTATCCACTGACCCTGCCCATTCCCTCGGTGATGTGCTGCAAATGGACGTGAAGGACGAGCCGCAGCCGATCGCAGCTTTGCCCAATTTGCAGGTACGATCGCTCGACGCAGAATCGCTCCTACAAACCTTCAAAAACGATTACGGCAAGGTCTTAGAACTATTGGTCGAGCGTGGCAGTTTTGTGGAAAACGAAGACCTCACACCCGTGTGGGATTTAAGCTGGCCCGGGCTCGATGAACTGATGGGCATTCTAGAAATCCAGCGACTCTTGCGTGACCATGAAGCCGATCGCGTCGTGGTGGATATGGCTCCCAGTGGGCATACGCTCAACCTGTTCGGCTTAATGGACTTTCTGGACGAATTTCTGAGCGCACTTGAACTCTTCCAGGAAAAGCATCGCGTCATCAGCCAATCCTTCACCGGACGCTACACTGCCGATGCTGCCGATGCCTTTTTACGGGACATGAAAGCCGATCTCGCAGGCGGACGGCAATTATTGCAAGATCGAGACTTTACGGCTTGTTTGGTGGTGGCGATCGCCGAACCCATGAGCCTGTTGGAAACTCAGCGCTTTGTGGAGACGTTGGAAGCGTTGAAGATTCCGGTGGGTGGGGTGTTTGTGAATCGGATGGTGGAAGTAGAAGGCAGAGGGCAGGAGGCAGAGGGCAGAAGGCAGGAAGCAGAGGGAGCAGGGGAAGCAGAGGGAGCATCGCAATTCACAACTCAAAACTCAAAACTCAAAACTCAAAACTCTCCTACACACCCTACACCCCACACCCTACACCCTATACCCGCCCTCCTCGATCGCCTCGCAGAACAGCAACAGCTTCTCAGCAAATTCCTTACGTTGGCGGGTCAGAAGCCTGTTTTTGGGGTGCCTCAGCAAGAGCAGGAACCAACGGGGGCGATCGCGCTAGATGGTCTCTTCACTCAGATTCAGCAAGCTACGGTAGAAACAGCTATCATTACAGCACCCCATCTTCAGACACCAGACAAGATTTTGCCAGGATTCGGGGATTTTATCGCAGAAGGACGGCAACTGATTCTCGTTGGCGGTAAGGGCGGTGTAGGCAAAACAACGGTAGCAGCAGCGATCGCGTGGGGGATGGCAGAGCGGTATGGCGATCGCAAGGTGCGAGTGATTTCTATCGATCCGGCTCATTCGCTGGGGGATGCGTTTGCGCGATCGCTGGGACATGATCCGATCGCGCTGACGGCTAATCTCAGTGGTCAAGAAATTGATGCGGAACGGGTGCTCGATCGCTTTCGGCAAGAGTATCTGTGGGAACTGGCAGAGATGATGAGTGGGGACAGGGAGGGAGATACCACGCTGAAACTCGCTTACGGTCCTGAAGCGTGGCGTAAAATCGTCGCACAGGCGCTACCGGGCATTGATGAAATGCTGTCGCTCGTCACCGTGATGGAGTTGTTGGAATCCAAAGCGCAGGATCTCATTGTGCTGGATACCGCTCCCACCGGACATTTGCTGCGGTTTTTGGAAATGCCAACCGCGATGGGTGACTGGCTTGCCTGGATCTTTAAGCTGTGGATTAAGTATCAAGACGTGTTGGGACGCGCGGAGCTGATGGGACGGCTGCGAACCCTGCGGCAACGGGTCATGCAGGCACAAAAGAAGCTGAAAGACCCTAAGTATACGGAATTCATCGGCGTGATTCAGGCACAGGCTGCGATTACTGCCGAAGCGCACCGTCTCGCGGAAACGCTGAAAACAATGGGTGTGGCGCAGCGCTACATCGTGCATAATCGCTTTGAGCCAGAGCAAAAACTGGCAGAAGGATTGTTCTCAGAGCAGACGATCGTCCACTTACCGGGCTTACCACGCTCGATCGCGCCCTGCGATCGCATTCAGATGGCAGCAAAATTAATGTTCTAACCGCAAGTAAAGACGGTCGGCACAGATAGAATACTGGTACTAATCCATCGTGCATCAGCCACCTATCTGTGTTTTGTAAGGAAAGGAGCAATGTTTTTTGAGGTTTTGCCCCTCCGGGCAGTGGTTTTTCAAACGCTGTTTTTGTTGATTGCGATCGCGCTCGAAGCGCCCATTTTTCACCGCACGCTGGAGCTAGACTACAAAGCCAGTATGCAGTCTACGATTAGCGTGAATTTGCTTTCAACGTTTATTGGTTGGATCTGTTTCTTTCTTGGTCAGCCGTTTTTACCCATTGAGTGGCAGGTGCAACTGATTAGCTTTATTTTTTTTGAACAGTTTCATGCTGACTCCTTGCTCCTCAATGTCGCGCCCGTTTTGGTCGTGCTGACGCTAGGGATGTTTCTTGGCACGTTTCTGATCAAGCTACAGGGGTTAGCGCTCTTAGATCGTCTTTTAGAACGAAAACAGGAGCCGACGGGGGCGATCGCGGAAAAACCGATACGCTTTCGGAGTAAACAAACACAGCTAATCAGGTTTCGATCGAACAGCCGCATTTATGCTGTGCTTGTCGCCAATGCTGCCAGCTTTAGCGTGATTTTGCTGCTGCTGTTTTTGCGATTACTCGGTCAGATTTACGTCCCCTATTAGGCAACGTCACGTCGATGGCAGATATTTTAAATTTTTTAGGGTCTGCACTCAAGGTCTTAATTCCAACCAGTATTACGTCCTGGCAAGCGCTCTTTTGGTTTGCGGTGCTACTTTTTATTGTGGGTAATTTAGGGCTGAATGCTGCCGTTAGGAATATTGTTTTCTCCGTTCTAAGCATTGATGAAATCTTCAAGCAGTTACGCAAAACTTTAACGCCACCCAAGCCAGATTCCTGGCAATCGCTGCTTTGGATTAGCATTTTTTCCTGGGCGATGTCTCTGTTACCAGAGAGCCTTTTTCTTCAAGGGTTTATTGCAACCTGTGCCTGGTTTTTTCTCATTCCAGGCATTCATTGGTTTATGCATGAGGAAAAATTCAAGGTGTTTGACCTCACCATCAACGTGAAAAAAGGCTTGACGGTAAATGGCATTTGGCTGGCACCCTGGATTACGGGTGCATTAGTTTGTATGCTGCTATTTTCGGGTTTTCCAGAAAACCGTCTCTCAACTGGCTTTCTTTTGTGGCCTCCAATTTCGGCAATCATTGCAGCCTTGCCCAAGTTTATTGCAATGGGTCCCAAGTACAAAATTCCTGATCCGCCAGCGCGACAAGAATTGGTCATTTTGTTGCTGACAAATCTTCTGTTTAGCTGCTGGTTTCAGCTTTTGTTCTTAACTCAATCCTGGTTGGTGAATTATCCGAGTCTCCTGACGCAGGATTTAAGCAGAAGCGCCTTTGTGGTGAAAGTGGTCAGCAATCGCCCTCCGTCTCGTGGGGTTTTGGTTTTAGATCAGGCGGAGATGGCGTTAAGGGAACAGTTAGAGGGTCGATCGTGGTCGCAGGTGGAACGGTGGCTCTTTGAACTAAAACCGCAAATGCAGCAGCTTGAAACGACCGTGAGAAGTCGGTTGCCGCCGCTGAAAGAAAATGAACTCTGGCATCTGGATGGAGTGGTAGTGCCAAGAACCGAATACCAGCTTCAACTCATGGCGGTATGGAAGGGACCATCGGCTGACGGATCTGGGTATTATCTGATGAAGCCGTGCCAGATTACCCGCATCCCGGATACGCGTCGCGCGATCGCCCGCACAATGGCATCCACCCAAATTACTCAAGTGACCTGTGATGTGGCGACAGATCCAAAAGCGGGGCAGCCAGATGTGGGGATATGATGAGCTTTCTTATACGTGAACTCTATCTATGAATGCTGCTAGAACGTTAGTCATCACAACAAACGTGTTTCGGGAGGTCATGCGCGATCGCGTCCTCTACCTTATTGGCTTGTTTGCGCTGTTTCTCATTGCATGCGTGCGCCTGCTGCCCGAAATTGCCGCCACAACAGAGAATAAAATCCTGCTGGATGTGGGTCTGGCAGCCATGAGTCTGCTCGGCTTGGTGATTGCCGTGTTTGTGGGCACCGGGCTAATCAACAAAGAAATTGAGAAGCGTACGGTGCTGGTGCTGATGGCAAAACCCATTAGCCGCACCGAATTTATTGTGGGTAAACATTTAGGCTTATCGGCTGTGCTGGCAGTGCTGATTGCGGCGATGACGGCGATCTATATGGCAATCTTAGTGGTCGATCGCGTCTCGTTTCCCATCGGCAGCATTCTCGTCTCGTCGCTCTATCTCTTTCTTCAGCTTTCGCTGGTGACGGCGGTGGCGATCGTGTTTGGTGTGTTTACCAGTTCACTGCTGGCAACGCTGCTCACGTTTGCAGTCTACTTTATGGGCAACTTCAGCCGCGATCTGGTGACACTCGGCGCATTGAGCAAAAATCCAGCCGTCGAAAATCTGACGCGCAGTATCTATCTTGTGCTGCCCGATCTCGCAAGATTGGATCTCAAAAATCCAGCCGTGTATGGTCAACTGCCCAGCCCAAGCCTGCTGCTAGAAAACGCGGTTTACGGGATTCTTTATATTATTGTGCTGCTGGCGATCGCCACGTTCGTCTTCTCCCGCCGCGAGTTTTGATACGCTATATTCGTTCAGCTTGCCAGTTTGCTCCAGGCGACGTAGGGCAAATGTGATGCCGTTGCTTTGACTTGCTCTGCCTGTGCCACCAGTTGCCCACACGCATCCCAGGTGCCACTGAGCATCATCTGGCGTACCCCTTCTCCTAGCGTGACGGGAATTGACGTAGTGCCGTACTCGACCGTTAAGGTTTCCAGATTAATGGTGACAGAAAGATCGGGGGTTGCCGCGATCGCCTCTTGCAACTGCTTCACGGCTTCGGGAGTTGCCGTTACACAGGGAATGCCCATTGCCACACAATTGCCAAAAAAGATTTCGGCAAAGCTTTCACCCACGATCGCCTGAATGCCCCACTTGGCGATCGCTTGCGGTGCATGTTCCCGCGAGGAGCCACAGCCAAAGTTGTTATTCACCACCAGGATGGTTACGCCCCGATACTGGGGTAAATCAAAGGGATGGTTTCCGTTTGCCTGCTTGCGATCGTCGGCAAAGACTTCGGCACCCAGTCCATCAAACGTCACGCAGCGCAAAAACCGTGCGGGAATAATGCGATCGGTATCAATATCATTGCCAACGACTGGAATGCCGCGCCCCGAAACCGCTTTGACTTCACTGACCATAGATCGTGCTGCTAAGAAGGAATATATAGTATAGAACGGATCGATCGCGCTATAGCGCTGTCATATCAACTTGTGTAACGAGTGAACCTGAGAAGATCCTTCATAATGAAATAGCGCCAGCAACAGCAGATCTTGCTTGGACAAGCATATCTCGATGGTGAAAGGACGATGATTCCAGTCGATGAAGCGCAACAGCAGTTACAGACGTTGATTGATTCGGTGAGCCAGTCCCATGAGCCGATTGTGATTGCAGGGCAGGGTAGCAATGCCGTGTTAGTCTCTGAAGCAGATTGGCTATCCGTGCAGGAGACGCTATTTCTGCTCTCGATTCCAGGGATGCGGGAATCCATTCGAGAAGGACTCGCTACACCGATCGACGAGTGCGATCAGGAGCTGGAGTGGTGAAATGGAGTCTGGTTTACACCAAACAAGCACAGAAAGATGCCAAAAAGCTGACTGCTCATCATTTACGAAATAAAGCGCAAACGCTACTCGACATTATTCAGACCAATCCATTTCAGAATCCGCCACCCTATGAGAAGTTGGTGGGGGATCTCGAAGGTGCATATTCACGGCGAATTAACATTCAGCATCGTTTAGTGTACGAGATAATTGAATCCAAGCAAACGGTGAAAATCTTGCGTATGTGGACGCACTATGATTAATGTCTCTAAACTGAGATGGCTGTGAAAAGCTCTTAAGCTACGGCTGCAAAACCATATCCTAAGTTTCTAGAATTACTGTGCTGCGTCAGGCGATGTGATGTTGTCCGCAGCGGCAAGGCTTAGATCGTAGTTAAGCGAACCAGATGCATCCGAGACCACCACCACCTCGTAAAAACCAGAATCGGTCAGCTTTCCCGACCAGCTTGTTTTCGATGAATCTTCGAGCAAAGCAGCAGCTTTACTGGTGGGTGGATAGATCGAGAGCCGCGTTGCCCGACTCGCCTGCAACGTGATTTGAATGACCTGATCTTTCGTCAACTGAGCGATGTATGCTTTGCCTTCACCGGGTTTGAGGGTGCCACTGACCTGCTGGCTGGAGCGACCGTCGGGAAATTTGATGGTTTCTAAGGCTGTGCCATTCTTAACCGCACTGAGTTCTTCAGAGGCGATCGCCTGCCATACCTGACCGATCGGCTGCTGCAACAAATTCTGATTGCGCGGCTGATTGGGAAACAGGTAGAAGAACTTCACGTCTGTCAGGTCATTAAGCGCTCGACCGCTGAGGTGAAGTTGGTTTACGGCTGCCTGTCGCGCGTCTACATCTGCATCGGTATAGCTGCCCAGGCGCGATCGAGCATCGGCGTTGAGCGGCTTGAGTTGGTCTAACCAGTCATTGGCGAGCCGATCCCACTCGGCGCGAAGGTTGGCATCGGCGGAGTTGGCGGTGAGTTGTCGCCCCACGCGATCGGGATGTTTGGCATAGAACGTTGCATTCACCAGGCTGGTGAGAAACCCGGCATCAATGTCCAACGCTTCACGACGGTTGTTAAGCGCCTGCTTGCGGTCTTGTTCTGCCTTTGAAAACGGAGGAGACGCGCTATTGTTCGTGTTGGAGGTGGCAGGTTTGGCAGGTTTCGGTTTCGGTAGTGTTGGTTGCCAATCGTGGGCAACCCACCAGGCACCCCAGATGGAAGCACCTGTGAGGAGAAGCAGCGCGATCGTCCCCACAACCCGACCCCACCCATCCACAGGTCGTCTGGCACGAGCAGGCGGATAGACCGTTGCGCCCTGGGTAAACGATCCCGATTGGGCAGGTGAAACAGCTAGAGTAGCGGGATACAGTTCTGACGATGATGGTTGACCGTTCAATGATGGGCTGTAGTCTGGGCTGACACCCAACGCCTGCATCACCTCCTGCGCCGACTGGTAGCGCTTCGATGGATACGGATCTAGCATCCGATTCAGGATGTTGACCAGCTTTGGACCCACTTTGACCTGCCGCTGCCACTGACGACGATTGCCAACAAGTAGATCCTGCGGTTCCTTACCCGTCAGCAAGACCAATACCGTTGCAGCCAGGGCATACAAATCGCTATGTGGAAACACCTCACCGTGATCCATTTGCTCGCTGGGAGCATAGCCCACTTTACCCAGGCGAGTCACGTTCACAGGTGTAGCCGCGATCGCCCGTCGCAGTTGAGAATTGACCTCAGCCGCCGCCTGCTTCACCCCACCAAAATCAATGAGGACTGGCAAGCCATCCGCGCTACGCAAGATCAGGTTGTCGGGTGAAATGTCCCGATGGATCACGCCGCACCCGTGAATGTGATCCAGCACAGGCAGAAGTTGCACTAATAATTGCGTTACCTCTGCTTCTGTAAACCCATAGCGCTGAGTCTGGCGCGATCGCAGCAACGCCTGATAGGTTTCGCCCTCCACATAATCCTGCACCAAAAACAGTCGCCCTTTGCCCTGCCACTCTGCCTGAAACAGTTCTCGAAAGCGCGGAATCTGTGGATGTTGCAGCTTGTAGAGAATGCCCGCCTCTCGCTCAAACAGTTCCTCTGCTTTGTGCAGCGCCTCCGTCCCCTGTACCTGGGGTGCGAACTCCTTCAGCACGCAATACTCATGAAACCGATGAGCATCTTCTGCCAGATACGTGCGCCCAAAGCCGCCATGCCCCAACTCGCGCATCACCCGGTAGCGCAAGCCCAGATTTTGTCCTGCGATGCCACCCGCTGGCGATCGCGGTACCGTTGGCAGCATCTCACCGCATAAACGACAAAAGCGATTACTCTCAGGATTATCGTGCCCCTGGCTGCAAAAGAGGGATTTCATCGGGTTTTAGAAGGGTAGCGGGGGTAGGGGATGGGGGGCAGGGGCGATCGCCTCACAGCTCAATGCAGTCTCCATCATACCCATCGCCAAAGGAGGCATCCGTAATTTAACGTCAGTTCGGGTTCAGAACGCTTAGGCGGTGCTAATCGGCTGAAACACCACAAACACGCTGGCGAGAGCTTGACGTAGATGATGATGACCTAAGGGTTTCAGCTTATCCCGAACTCAGATTAGAAACTAAAACGGCACCACCAGGGACGCTCCCAGCAGCAGCACCGCTGTTGTATCCACAATGCCGTGAATCGTGATGGAAGCCCAGAGACGATTGGTTTCGCCAAAGGCAAGGGAGTAAAACATTGACGCTAGCGTTGCCAGAATGGCGTAAATGGCTTTGTACTGCAAAGGCGAGAGTGCAATGCCTGTGCCGGGATTATTGCCAATGTGGCAAAGACCAAAAATGATGGAGCATACGATCGCCGAGACAAGCACAAGCTGGCGACGATCCCAAAGCTGAGCCGATCGTGCCTGCAATTGATCGCGGATGAACACCATGAGACCCGATCGAAACAGCATTTCTTCAAAGATGCCCACTCGAAAGCTAAAGAGAATGGCATAGCTGAGAAAAAACAGTGCGTTGCTGCCAAGAGCCTTTAAATCAAACGTAGAAGCGGCTTTGGCTGGTGCAAACTTAAGCAAAAACGCCAGCGGCACTAAAAGCACGATCGCTAACCAAATCAGTTTGGCAGCGTAGAAAACATCGGCTTTACGCACCGCAAAGCTGTAGCCAAAATGCGCTCGACCTAAGCCAGTGCCATAGATTAAGACAAGTGCAAACAGGGTGAGGCTGATAAACGGACCAAAGCTAAACGCAGGTCTCGAAAACCAGAAAAGGCTGAGCAAACAGGCTGCTGCTAACAGTAAATCAAACACCATCATGCGATCGGGTGATGTTGTTCTAACAATTGGCAACTGCATTAAAAAGACGATTAAGACGTAGCTCAAGCCAATAAAGTAACCTGAGTATTCCGCCTCAAACGCCGTTGCAAGCAAGGATGTATTGACCAGGCTAACGTAAAGAAAATTAGCAATGAGAAAACTAATCAGTTGTCCATTGCGGCGAATAAAGGTCACGATCGTTTGGTGCTTTTTCGTATAAATTCTGCGATCGCGCAACTCTAACAGCAAAAAAGTGAGCCGCAGAACGACAAAGACTCCAGCTAGAAAGAAAATAACATTTAGCCAAAAATAATTTCTAACAATCAAGCTGTCAAATTGCTTAAGCCAACTAAACCGCGCTGGATTCAATGCCAGCAGCTTAACAAGGCTGATGTAAAGTCCGAGGAGTAAGCACGTTAGCGTTTGAAACCAGAGACCATTGTTTCGGAGCAACACCCGCTTTGCAAACTCAGCACCAACCGGGGTTGCCAAAAAAAAGATCGGGACAGCGGCAAAGATGACAAAAGACGTGGCTTCTACCAATCGTTCAGTGACCGTCCAGGGCTTGCTGCTAAAACTGAGCCGCACGATGATCGCGCTAAACCAGAGAATGCAGCCGATCGCTGCCATCATCAACTCGCCCTTGCCGTTAAATCGCTTTGGTTCGGCAAACTCGCAGCGGTTGGTTAAAAAGCCCACAGTCATCAATCAGCGTTGGAGATCAAGCGAACCCTGAAATCATAACACTCTGCTTTCTCCCTCCGTCGCCGAGAGTACATGGCTGAAAGTTGATAGCGTATGAAAGCCGTTAGTGAAAAAACGGGCGATCGCACCACGCACTACGAGGATTCGGATGGAAGTCGCAAAAAAATGGTTGACTCAGCCAGAAAATCGTCCACTGCTCTACCTTCTGGTTTATGGATTGCTGATGCGAGGCGCGATCGCATTCTGGCTGCCACCAGGTTTTGATGAAGGCTACTACTACCTCTACACGCTGCATCCAGACTGGAGTTATTTTGATCATCCATTATTGGTCGCGCTGACTACGGGCTTTGGGGTCTGGCTCACGGGCGATGTTTCAGCATTTACCATTCGCCTGGGTGCCCTCCTGCTGCATACCGGATCGCTGTTGCTTTTATATCTGACGGCTGTACGGCTATTCTCGAAGCCTGCCGCGATCGTGACGCTGGCGATCGCCTCACTGATTCCCATCTTTCAACTTGGCTTCGGTGTGCTTACCCTGCCCGATAGCCCACTCATCTTTTTCTGGACAGCAACTCTTTACGTAGCCGCCTCTGAATTCTTTGGCATAAGAGAGCCAGAACGTGAGAGCGTTATGACTTCTTCCCCCGCTTCCCCTGCTCCATCCGCTTCCTCTCCTCCGTACCAGCCCACCTACCGACTGGCGATCGTGGGTCTCCTCGTTGGGCTTGCCTGCCTGGGTAAATATCACGGGCTGGCGTTGGGGTTTGGGTTGATCGGCTTCTGTCTGACCAGCCCACGTCATCGGGTGGCGTTGGTTTCGCCCTGGACGCTGGCAAGTCTGGGATTATTTGCGCTAGCAGTTTTACCGATCGTCATCTGGAATGTTCAACACGATTGGGTGTCGCTGCGGTTTCAATCCAGTCGCGCCGTGCCCGATCGGGGCTATAGCCTGTTGGATCTGCTGGTTACTTTTCTTGTTGGGGTTGCTTACCTGTTTCCAACGTTTGGCTTTCCATTGTGGTGGGCGAGTGGAAGGGCGATAGGTGAACTGTGGAGAGAAAGAACCGCAAAGACGCAGAGACGCGGTGAATGGGCGGAGCGGGTAGAGGGAGCAATGCAATCAAAACGTCTCCTCCTTACTCCTCACCCCTTACCCCTCACCCCCTTTATCCTCTGGCTTTCCCTCCCTTTGATGCTGACCTTCACGCTGATGGGCGGCTATCGATCGATTCTGCCGACGTGGGCAATGCCAGGTTTTTGGGGGGCAACGCTCTTATTGGGACAGCAGGCAGCAAACTGGCAGCGACGAGCGATCAAACGCTGGTTGTGGGGATCGGGCTTGGTCATTGGCAGTCTGCTGTTGGTCGCGCTCCTGCATGTGACGATCGGCACCCTACAAAAACCGAGCCGCTATGCGTTGTTTGGAGGCTTTCTAACACCCAGTAATGATGCTTCTACACAACTCATCGACATCCATCAATTGCGACGCGGTTTTGCCGACTCGATCGCCCTCACGGAAGCGATGAAAGAGTCAGACTTTTTGTTTACCAATGATTTGTACCTGGCGGGACAGTTGGGGATGGCGATCGCGCCGCTCAAGCCCAAACCCATCACCTGCTTTGACAAGGATTTGCGGGGTTTTGCCTTCTGGTCAACGCGTGATCAGTGGGTGGGGCAAGATGGGCTGTTGGTTACGTCCACCGCACAAGCGGCACTGGCGATGAAGCAATATCGAGCGTATTTTCAAACGATTCAGAAAGTTGCCGAGATTCCCATTCAACGGGGTGGTGCGATCGTTCAGGTCATTGCAGTCTATCAGTGCAAAACCCTGCTCAAACCCTACCCACGACCGTATGGAGCGTCATGAACTTATTACTTTAACTCTGCCCTCTGCCTTCTGCCTTCTGCCCTCTGCCCTCTGCCTTCCTCACCCAATCATCGCTGGTTGGCTCGTCGGTTGTGGAGGCTCGATCGTCTCTGCTACTAACCGGGTGTGATAGAGGTCAGCCACTTGCGGCTCCTCTCTGGCAAGATTAATCTCCATCTTGTCAAAAATCTCGACTGTGGTAGGGTCAGTCAACTTATTGCGCAGCTTATACATATCAATCACTCCCGTCTGGAGATCACCTAGAGCGCGCCGCAAAAGGCTAGCATCCCCTCGGCTAAACTGTAGCCACGTCTTCAAATGGTTGTAAGGGTCACTCGTAGAGGTTTGAAGCGATTGTTCACCCAGAAGGTTTAAACGCTTTTCCAGTAGGGCTATGTGGTGCTGTCGGGTGTCACAAATGGCTAGGAAGACGCGACTCATTTCAGCATCAGTGGCATTTTCGGCATAGTGTTCAAAAACGTCCAGTCCATAACGTTCACCCGCGATCGCCGTTTGTAACCCTTGCACAATCTCGCGTTGACTCGAACCACCCCAGACTGCGCCCAGTTTCCACCAGTCAGCATTCAGATCGTTTTCATCGGGTAGTGTGATGCCGGGAACGGTCAACCCCAGGCGTTTGAGAATGGCTGTTGTGAAAATGGGCAAATCACCGGGACGACGCGATGTCATCAGGTTTCCATCAACAACCAGCGGTGCATCCAGGACAACTGCGCCTGCATTGTGGAGATCTTTGCGAATGGCTTTGAAACCCGTCATCCGTTTGCCTTGCACTAAACCGCCTTCAATCAGCACTTGTGGTCCGTGACAGATGGCTGCAACCCATTTATTCAGCGCGATCGCCTCTCGGACAAAGCGCACCGTATTTCGATTGGCGCGCATGGCATCAGGAGCCATACCACCCGGAATGATCACCGCATCAAAATCTTTTGCCAGCACTTCTGTGGTAGTGGCATCTGCTTGCACAGAAAGGCTACCTTGTTTTCCTTGATACCGCTCATTCATGCGAGAGCCAAGGATGATGACATCTGCCCCAGCTTGTTTCAAGGCGTTGTAAGGAATGTGAAACTCGCTATCTTCGACGTTTTGCTCAATTAAAAGCGCGACTCGTTTAGCAATCGTTTGACCATTAAGCATGATGTTCTGAGAGTAACGAATGTTTGGTGAAAACCAGGAGCATACAGAACACACGACAAGCCAGAAAACAGCAATGAACGCTTGAGCCACCACACGGGTATCAACGGCTCTTCGCTTTCCAGGTAGAAACACGACTGCTGGGACTTATCAAACCAAACTTACTGGTCACAGGAAATAGGGGCAACACCCCTCAGAAGTGCGCTACAACCTTTTCAGACGTTATGTTGCTGGTACGATCGCAAAGACACAGCGTTCTGCAAACAAACATCACATCCAAAACGCCAGTCTGATTAACGACCCGATTGACTTAGCTCGACTTTAGCCAATCACGCAGCATAGCAGAGTAGGTCAGACCAAAGGTCTAGCAATTCTGAAGGAATTTTTTGAGCTGTAGGGGTTTCAACCGACCATTCAAAAAATCTGGCAGCCCACA
>JAHHHL010000063.1 GCA_019359375.1 Lyngbya sp. HA4199-MV5 | reverse complement strand
CACCGTCTGTTCGCTCTAGTCAAAACCGTTCGCAAGCGACAGCGCAAACGAGACACCCAGTTTGAGGAAATTTGGGGTATCCCTGCCTTAAGGTGAAGCCAGTGACGACCGTAAGCCCCTACAAGAATGTCATGGCAAGTCCATTCCGGGAGGCAAGACTTGAGGGTGTATAAGACAAGAGAGGAGCATCTAACGGCGATCGTGATTGTCCAACGTGCTGCAACGCCTGGTTCAGTCAATCTGTACACTGCCACAACTATCAGCGCCATCTCCCCAGCCCTAAACGCATGCTCACGAAGAAGATAGGGTTATGAAGCGAGATATAGATAGAAGCCAGTCCTCATCAAAGTCTCACGTCTGAATGCTTCGAGCCATCAGCCAGATTGGTGTCACCTAGCCGCGCTCTACTGTCAATAATTTAACTCAGTTCAATCTCAAATTAAGCGTATACCCTTAAGAGGCTTGACCCGCTCCTGCCATGAGATTAGCAATTCTTTGCTAACTATCATCTGAAGTGTAGTACACTCTGCCTGTCGCTTGTCCTCGACCCAGACCTCCAAATGCCTGATCCTTTGTATAATCTCACTGCATTTCTGGTTTCTTCACTGGTTGTCCTTCTGGCAACTCCGATCGTCAAGAAAATTGGGCTTAAAAGTGGACATTTTGACAAACCAGGCGGTAGAAAAATTCATAAACGCCCGATGGTGCGTCTAGGCGGCGTTTCGATTTTTTTAGGCACGCTTGCTGGTCTCTTAATTGTCTGGTGGACAGGTGGCTTTGGCGTGTTACCACCCGAAAAAGAGTACGAAGTGTGGGGCGTGACGATCGGTGGTTTAGCCTTCTTCTTGATTGGGCTGGCAGACGATCTCTTCAGCCTGTCTCCTATCACCCGCTTGATTTTGCAGGCGCTTGTAGCAGGGTTGGCATGGAAAGTAGGCGTGCAAATTGACTTTTTAACCATTCCCACGATCGGGCTAGTGTCTCTGCCTGATTTGGTCAGTTTGCCGATTACGATCGTCTGGCTGGTGGGCATGGCAAACGCCATTAACTGGATTGATGGGCTGGACGGTCTTGCAGCAGGGGTTAGCGGCATTGCGGCAGTCGTCATGTTTATCGTTTGCCTGTTTATGAAGCAGCCAGCCGCCGCGCTCATTGCTGCTGCTCTGGCGGGTGGAGCGCTGGGCTTTTTGCGCTATAACTTCAACCCTGCCCAAATTTTTATGGGGGATGGGGGCGCTTACTTTATGGGGTTTTCCCTGGCGGGGATTGGCATTATTGGGCTGGTGAAGGGGGTTACGACCGTTGCCTTAACGGTGGCTGTGGTTCTGCCTTACCTGATTCTAGCCGTGCCTATTTTAGATATGTCGGCAGTCATTTTGGATCGGCTGCGGCGCGGCAAATCTCCTTTTGTGGCGGACAAACGCCATCTGCATCATCGTTTGCTGCAAGCGGGATTGTCGCAACGGTTGACCGTCTTGTTTATCTACTCGCTAACCCTGTGGGCAGGCTCTCTCGCACTGGCTGTTTCTGGGATGCCAAGCGGTTTAGGTTACGCGATCGGTGCCACCGTACTCTTGGGTTTCATTGGCTGGCAAGTCTGGAAAACGGCTCGTCAATCGCAGGCGTGATGGGTGTGGGGTGTAGGGTGTGGGGTGTAGGGTGTGGGGTGTGGGGTGTGGGGAGTCGGGACTGCGTAATGGTGGGGATGCTCTGCTGAGTGGGTTCGGCTAGAATCAGGGCACTTGTTGGCTCGATCGCATGAAATTTCCTCTCAGCTTGCAGCGCTACATCAAGCAATGTGGTCTGGTTACAAAGCGTGCGCCTACCTTTGATCGTGCTTCCATGCGCCTTACCGGGAAACAGACGCTTTTGCTGGGTGGTCTGGGGGCGATCGCAGTCGCGCTATTCGCTGGTCGTGCGGCTTACAATGCCTTCATTGATCGCGGTGTGGAACTGGAGCAGCAGGGCAAGTTAGGAGAAGCGATCGCGGTTTACCAAAAAGCATTACGAATCAATCCAACTGATGCGTTTACCGCCTTTAATCTTGGGTCTGCTTTCGAGAAACAGGGGCAGCTAACCGAGGCGATCGCGTCCTATCGCAAAGCCATTCAACTGGATGAACGCTACACCTTTGCCTATAACAGCATTGGGTTTGCGCTGGAGAAACAAGGAAAAAACGATGACGCGATCGCCGCTTACCAGAAGGCTGTTGCGTTCAATCCTGGCTATGCCTTTGCCTATACCTGCATGGGCGATTTGCTTATCAAGCAGCAGAAGGTTGCAGCGGCGATCGTAGCCTATCGTCAGGCGATTCAGGCAGATCCAAAGCATATACTCGCCTACAGCCATTTAGGGCTAGCGCTGAAGCAGCAGGGCAACCTTACAGGAGCGATCGCTGCCCATCGCCAAGTCATTCAGCTTGACTCGGACTATACTGCCGCCTATCGAGAACTGGGAAGCCTTTTTGCAATACAGGGAAAATTGGCTGACGCGATCGCCAACTACCGCAAAGCCCTCCAGTTGAATCCAAAGAGCGCCAGTACGCACTACAATCTAGGACTCGCCCTAGAGCGTCAGGGGCAGCGGCAGGCAGCAGTAGTGGCATATCGACAAGCGATCGCGCTCACTCCTTCCAACCTTGCTTATCAACGAGCGCTGAAAAGGTTATAGCTGATCGCCAGATGCAGGCAACGTGCTGAATGCCGACTGGACGATATGATTATTCGATTTTTTCAGGTGCTGAGGACTCCTCTAAAAGCGCGATCGACTCCTCGCACCAGCCCAGCCATGCAGTTTCAAACCGAATGCCATTAAGCAGCGTCAGGTAATGAAATTTTGCCTTGGTTGGTAGAGTTTTTGGCTCCGAAAAGAACTGTTGCTCAATATGTTGATAGACCGCCAGTCGTTCTTGATGCTGCGATCGGTGCTGCTTGAGTTCAGCTAGAAACGTGGCGATGGGCACGGCATAACCAGAGAACGTTTTCACCAGCAGGTCATCCCGCAATGGCGCAACGTCGCAAGGTTTGGCGATCCAGTCCTGCAAATATGCTTCGCCCGCTTCGGTCATGTGAAAGAGGCGCTTGTCGGGGCGATTTTGTTGATGAATGGTTTCGGCACTCAGGAAGCCCTGGTCTTCTAACTTGCTGAGTTCTCGATAGATCTGCTGAAAACTTGCCTGCCAAAAGAATCCTACAGAGCTTTCAAACCGCTTCCGCAGGTCGTAGCCGCTGCATGGTTGGTCGAGCAAAATAGCCAAAATGGCGTGAGAGAGAGACATAAAAATAACTTGACTAATCAATTAATTGACTATATCTTATTCCATATATTCAATTAATTGACTAATCGTAAAAACGATTAGTCAATTAATTGTTGTATTCACGACCAGTAAGCGATCGACTTGTAGGTTGGGTTGAGTCTAACGAAACCCAACAGAACCCAGCCGTTGTTGGGTTTCATGCTTCAACCCAACCTACCCAGGTTATTAAATCCACAATCCTTAGGAACACCAACGTATGAGTTATTCTCTTTATCAGATCGAACTCCCAGAGCATCCAGAAGCCGTCGTCTTTGTGAATGGTTTTGTAGCACGCGATCGCGCTGGCTTCCTCTGGCTGTGGCAAAACCTCTTTTGGATCAAGAAGTCTACGGCTCAGGCTCCAGGCTGTGTGCAGGTCAAAGCCGGGATCTGCGGTCCCACAGAAGTGATGATGACGAGCTATTGGCGATCGGAAAACGACCTCAAAGCCTTTTTTAGAGGAGAAGCGCATCGGCAGATGATGCAATTCGCAGCCAAACAGCCCAAGAGCCTGTGCTTATACAATGAGACGTATCAGCCGTCTCGCAGTGGTAAATACACCCATGAACCTCAAGGCATGGCGATGCTTTATGCTCGTTTGTAAGCCGAAGTTGATCGCTTCGCCAGGTTGATTGCTTCACCAGGTTGATCATCTCGCTACAGAGGACGCTGATCGGTCTGAGCGCTACGACCAACTGACAGCAGGTAAACAAGCACGTCATGCAGTGAATGGGAGGCTATCGTGGGGCAATTACCAATGGCAGCAACATCGATTCCAGCGCCAGCAGGCAAAACGATCTATCCAGAACCCTATGCTTCACGCGTGAAAGGGCGCTTAAAACGCAAACTTGGCGATTTCTTTGGGCTGACCAATTTTGGGGTCAATTTAACTCATCTTCTACCAGGTGCAATCTCTTCTCTTGCCCACCATCACTCAAAGCAGGACGAATTCATCTTTGTACTGGAAGGAACCCCAACACTGATGCTTGGCGATGAGGAATTCACGTTAAAACCTGGCGATTGCTACGGCTTGAAAGCGGGTACAGGCATTGCCCATCAACTGATCAACCGTTCCGAAGAGACCGTAACGTACCTTGAAATGGGCGATCGCACCCCAGGGGATGAAGTCACATACCCAGACGATGATCTCAAAGCGACCCAATTAGCGCAGGGCGTATGGACGTTAACGCATAAAGATGGTCGCCCCTATTAGTCCACTTGCAGTAGACGAACGGGAGCGTTAGACTGCGCGTGCAGACCACAATGAACACTGCATTATCTATGTCTGAAGCGTCCTGGCAGCATGACACGATTCATACCAACGGTATTAACCTACACTATGTGACTCAGGGCGAAGGACCACTGCTGCTGCTATTGCACGGCTTTCCAGAGTTCTGGTATTCCTGGCGGCATCAAATTCCAGCGTTTGCAACGGATTATAAGGTTGTTGCGATCGATCTCCGTGGCTACAACGATAGCGACAAGCCAGAAGCCCAATCTGCATACGTCATGGCAGAGTTTGTCAAGGATGTGAAAGGGGTCATTGATGGCTTGGGATACGATCGCTGTATCCTGGTGGGTCACGATTGGGGCGGCGCGATCGCCTGGTCGTTTGCCTATGCCTATCCTGAATGGGTCGATCGCCTGATTGTGCTAAATTTTCCCCATCCCGCCAACTTTGCGGCAGGCTTGCGTACACCTCAGCAACTTCTCAAAAGCTGGTACATTGCCTTCTTTCAACTGCCCATCCTGCCCGAACTGCTAATTCAGTTTGATGATTTCAGGTTGTTGGAACAGGCGTTTCGCGGCATGGCGATCGACCAAAGCGCGTTCACCGACGAGGACATTGAGGCATACAAAAATGCCTTTGCCAAACGGAGTGTCCTCACGAGCGCCCTTAACTATTACCGCAACCTGTTTGCCCAGCTTTCGGTGGAGCGATCGTGGGGCATTTTGACCGTTCCGACCTTAATGATTTGGGGTGAAGATGATGCCGCATTGGGGAAAGAACTCACCAACGGCACCGAGCAATACGTGCAGGATTTTCGGATTCGCTATGTTCCCCATTGCAGTCATTGGGTGCAACAAGAGCAGCCGCAGGTGGTGAATCAGTTGATGCGGGAGTTTTTGGGCGAAGGGGAGTAGGGAGTGGGGGAGAGGTTTGTCCTCTAACCCTCTCTAAGCACTCTCGAAACAGCTAGACTCTAAGCCTATAGCAATTGAAAGGTTGGTTAGGATAAATAGCACTGCTCAAAGCATTGATACGCGTAGTTTTGCCTTCTGCCTTCTGCCCTCTGCCTTCTGCCTTTTGCTATAAACCCTCATTCAATGCTATTGCCCACGCCGTTTACCTGGCGAGGCACCGTTACGCAAAAGGTTGACCCAACGCCAAGCTCGCTTTCCACGGTAATGGTGCCATTCATCCGGCGGACAATTAAATCGGTGATGGCTAAGCCCAGGCCTGTACCAGAAAAGCGTTTGGCAAGTGATTGATCAAGCTGGTAAAACGCTTCAAAGATGTAGTTGAGATGCGATTGTGCAATGCCCACGCCGGTATCTGTCACAGCGATGGCGATCGCGTCTGGTTCAACCTCATTGACTTCGACGCGCACGCTACCGACCTCGGTAAATTTAATGGCGTTGGAAAGTAGGTTAACGAGCACTTGCCGTAAGCGGGTGCTGTCATTCACAATGAGCGGGTTTTGAAGTGTGATCTGTACGTCGAGCGTGAGTTGTTTTTGATCCACCAGCGATCGTAGCTCTTCAACCGTCAAGGTCACAAGCTGGGGGAGATGAACGGGTTCGAGTGCCAGATCCAGCCGCCCTGCTTCAATCTTGGATAGATCCAAAATGTCATTGATGAGCGTCAGCAAATTTCTGCCATTGCTGAGGATGCGATCGATCATGTCTTGCTGTTGCGGTGTCATTTGTTGGCGCAGCAGCAGTTGAGAAAACCCAATGATGGCGTTCATTGGGGTTCGTAGCTCGTGAGACATCGTTGCCAGGAACTGTGATTTAAGCTTGGCGGCTTCCTGAAGTCGCAAGTTTTGGAATTGAATTTGCTGACGCTGTTCTTCTAGTTCCTGGTTTTGCTCACCCAGAATGCGGTTTTGAATTTCTAGCCGTTCTTCCCGTTCTTCTAGCGCGTTGATGAGTTGGGCGTTGGTCAGGGCGATCGCGGCTTGCTCCCCAAAGGCAACGAGCAATTGCAGGTTCTCGTCGTTAAAGGCGGCTGGGTTTGTCCAATTGCCGATCGTGAGTACACCCAACCGTCCTGCCTGAGAAGACTCGATCGCCACAATACACAGGGAGGGTGGTAGAGGCGCGCTGGAATCTGAAGCAAGGCGATCGGGAATGTCTTGTTGCCAGCGCTCTGTAGCTTCGTGGGAGTCGTCCCGTACCGCGTCGTTAGTTGTTGGCTCCCTGATAGGCGCAACCCCGCTCCTATCGGCTGTCTGGATGAGTCGCGACCCA
The DNA here is from genome assembly GCA_019359375.1 of Lyngbya sp. HA4199-MV5. Classification (GTDB taxonomy): domain Bacteria; phylum Cyanobacteriota; class Cyanobacteriia; order Leptolyngbyales; family Leptolyngbyaceae; genus Stenomitos. The sequence continues at coordinate 24,888 of JAHHHL010000063.1, read as the reverse complement.
CCGCTGAGAAAGATCTCACCCAATAACCCCTCACCAGGGGCAAAAGCATTCTCAAGCCGAAAGCGCTCTGTGCCCACTCCAGTTGCTGCCGTCAGTTCTAACATGCCTGTATACGGGTTTTGCAGCACAATGAGCCCAAACTCAACGTTGGGGATCACGTCGCAGACGGCAGCAACCATGACCTGCAATAGTTCCGGCAAGTTGGTTAGCCGTTGGTTCAGTAAGTCGGTCAGCCGTTGCAGCGTGCGCAATTGTTGCTGATGCTGACCCAGAATCACGAGTGCGTGTCGGAGGTCTCGCTCGGCTTCCTGCGTCGAACGGTAAAGCTGTGCATTGTCAATCGCCAGAATGGCTCGCTGTGCCAGATCGGCAGCTAATTGCTGATCCATTGGGGTGTAGCGTCGTCCAGAAGACTGAGACACACAAAGAGTAATCGCCCCCAATTTGCGATCGTGGACGACCAGCGGCAGGGTCATCAAAGAGCCGATTTCGAGATCGCGCAAAAACTGGAGATGCTCGTCATTAGTCGCGATCGACTCAATCCATGCCTCTGTTACATGTGGCAAGAAGACCGTATGCCCCGTCTTCAGACATTGCACGACTGGATGTCGCTCCTGGGCTGCGGTAGGCGTATGTTGCTGTGCGCGACTCATCCATTCCTGTTTCGCAGGGTCTACATGCTGCCATGCAAGAAGCTGAAACTGCTGCTTATTCAAAATGTCAAAAAAGCAGAAGTCAGCCAATGCGGGCACTGCAAGCTGAGCCAGATGGTTCAAAATGGTTTGATAGTCAAGCGATGCTGACAGTACCGAGCTGGCATCGGCTAGAAATCGCTGTGTTGCTTCTGCCTGTTTGAGCGAGGTGATATCTAAAAAAGCACCCACACAGCCTCTTGGCTGACGCTGTTCGTCAAACAGGGGGGTTGCATAGCTAATCACGTTAATGAGGGTGCCGTCGTCGCGTAGAATGTCGAACTCTGCATCCAGTACCGATCGCCCCAGTGTTGTCACCAGTTGCATCGGAAAGACTTGTGATGTCAGCGGTTGCCCCCGCTGCTGCAATCTGTAAGGGAGGGGTTCGCCCGTCTGCACAGCAAGCGATGCATTGGGATCAGCCGTGAGTCCCAGCATCGCCGCGTAGGTAGGATTGACACGAATGTCTCGGCAGTCTGGATCGTTAGCAATGACAATGCCGATCGGAATCACATCCAGCAGCGTTTGCAACTCGACGACCCGATGTTCTAACGCACGATTGAGCTGCACAATCTTGGCTTCTGCTTGCTTGCGTGCGGTAATGTCGCTGACAATGCCCGACATCCGAAACGGTTGATTGGCTTCATCACGCTGAGCTTTACCCCGCGAAATGCAGTGGCGATAGTCACCGGAGGCGTGGCGCAACCGGAAATCAACATCAAACGGTGTATTTTGCCTCAAATGAGCTTTGATGGCTTCTAAAACATGAGGTTGATCCTCTGGATGAATGAGTTGGTAAAACGCACGTTGCGCCGTGCCCAGTGCCGCTCGATCGATCCCTACAATCTCCAGCAAGCGATCGTTGCAAAAGACCTCGTTTTCGCAAATGTACCAATCCCAAACGCCATCGTAGGAACCTTCCAACACGAGCCGATAGCGCTCTTCACTTTCGCGCAGTTGCTTGGTAACCTCTAATGCCTGCACCTCTGCCCGATGCACCCGCACAGCGTTAAACAGGCTCCGCACCAAAATCCCAACTTCTAGCTCATGCTTAAAAAGGCAGTCTACTGCGCCAGCTTTCATCAGCTCTACGGCTATTTGTTCGTCGCTCTGCTCGATGAGACCCACAAACGGAACTGTGATCCCCAATTGCCTTGCTTGACTGACCAACTGCAACCCATCCCCATCTGGCAACCGATAGGCTAGCAAAACACAATCAAATGACTGCTGCTGCAAAAGCTCGATCGCCGCCGCACACGTTTCTGCTCCTCGAACGTCTGCCGCAACGTCTGCCTCGCTGAGCGATTGACGAACCATTGAACGTGCAGATGCGCCACGATCGACCAGCAAGATTCTCAGGATTTCTTCCATAACGCGTAACCAAAGACTGAAGACCAGAAATCAATAGCCATAGCGCCCTCCTACGCTTGCAGCCGCTCTTCCTTCTTTGCATCTCCTCTCTTTGCAAAGGCGGCTACTTTAAAAGCGGCACGTACCTGACTAATCGGTAATCAGTATTCTCATGATTAAGGAATGTGTCTAATTTGTCCTCAATCTAGCGATAGGTTGAAGCCAGCTTGCAAGGAGTAGTAAGGGCGGCGAGAAGCGAGCGTTGGCTCCAAGCTTTTGCACGTACCAGCGCCAAACTGACGATACGCCTACAAACAATTGAGTTTTCTGGTGCTCGATGATTCTGACTTTAGGCAGATGTACGACACTCGTACTTCCTGCAATGCTCACATACTGAGGTTAAGGTAATCCGATTGTAACCATCTGTGGGTACATCGGGTTAAGCACGGTTTGGACTACGGCTTGTTAGGCAGACATCATCCACATCACTAATTGTTTAGAGTATGATTAATCCCTCACTCTCTTACTAGCTATTTGTTTAAAACTGAGGAAACTGAAGTATGGAAGATATTCGGATTACCCTCATTGAAGACCACGATCTCACGAGAGTTGGGATGCGCACGGCATTGCAGCAGCGCGGATTCAATGTCATTGGTGAAGCCGCTAATGCTGCCGATGGGCTGAAACTGTTGGAAACGGCTAAACCCGATGTGGCGATCGTCGATATTGGGCTGCCTGATATGGATGGAATCGAACTGACCCGTCGCTTTAAACAAGCTCAGGCAGATGTAGAAGAAGCACCCGTTGCCGAAACAAAGGTCTTAATTTTGACCCTGCAAGATAACGACGACATTGTGCTGGCGGCGTTTGCGGCAGGTGCCGATTCCTACTGCATGAAAGATGTGAGCCTTGACAGCCTTGCTGAAGCGCTACGGGTGACGAACAGCGGCAACTCGTGGATTGATCCCGCGATCGCTCGTGTGGTGCTTCATCAGGCACGCCAGGGTGCCCCAGATGGAGATACACCAGAATCTAAAACAGTGGCAATCCATGCCGCCGAGCCAGAGTATAACCAGATTATTGAGGCGTATCCCCTCACAGAACGCGAACTTGAGGTCTTGCAACTGATTGTCGATGGATGCAGTAATGCGGCGATCGCCGAAAAGCTCTACATCACTGTTGGCACTGTGAAGACGCACGTCCGCAATATTCTCAACAAACTGTGTGCTGATGACCGCACCCAAGCTGCTGTGAGAGCGCTGCGATCGGGACTGGTTGGCTAATCACTACGCCTTCAAGAGTCAGGGTGCAAGAGGACTGTGCGCTGGACGTAAGCGTTGCAACCAGGGTCTAAACTGTAAGTGTGTAAACCTACCTGCAATCCCATTCTCACTGCACTGCTGTAGCTGCGACCACTTTGCAGCCGCGATGTTGTAGCCGCGACCATTGTTGTAGCCGCGATCGTAGCCCTGCGCTTGCTTATCTTGCCTCTTTCTCCGACACTCAAGGAGTAGCGCTATCTTGGCAACCTCACCCGTTTTGACTCTCTCCTCTCGCCCACTTCAACGTGCTCAGTCGCTCCACGAACAAACGTACCAAACTCTTCGCACAGCGATTTTGTCTGGTGAGTTGGCGGCTGGCGATCGACTGGTCGAAACTCAGCTCGCAGATAGCCTTAAAGTCAGTCGCACACCCATTCGTGAGGCGATTCGGCAATTGCAGCGAGAGAGTTTGATTGTTGCCGATGACAATGGTGCTTTACGGGTCGCTTGGCTTTCGATCGCCGATGCTGGGCATCTTTACGATTGCCGTATCGCGTTAGAGCAGGTATCGGTTGCTGCCGCTTGTTCTCATACTACGGCAGTGCAATTGGAACACATTGACCTTGCCATCCAACAAGCAGAGAAAGCAACCGAACAAGAATCGCATCAGTTGTCCAATTATCAACTGCTGCACCTGGACTATCAGTTTCATCGACTGCTGGCTGAAAGCTCCGGCAACCCCTGGTTAGTGTCACTGCTTGATCAAGTCTTTGACAAAATGATGCTGCTCCGGCTGCGCACAATGCAACACAATCCTCGTGTGCTCGAAATTTGCACAGAGCATCGCCGCATTTACCAAGCCATCCGCGATCGCAACGCTCCGGCTGCTGTACAAGCCATGCAAAACCATCTCACAGCAAGCAAAAAGCGCGTGATTCAGGAGATTCAGCAGATTGAGGGGCATGAAGGTTGAGCTAAGGTTCCGGCTTGCCAGCAAGGTTAAACGCGGCATGGATCAACTGCAAGGCTTGAATGCCGTCAGCTTTAGCGACCACACAGCTTACTTTAATTTCAGAGGTGGCGATCATTTGAATGTTGATCTGGTGGTCTGCTAGCGCTTCAAACATGCGTGCGGCGGTTCCGGGCTGATGCACCATACCAGACCCCACAATGCTCACCTTGGCGATTTCACGATCGACCACAATTTCACCACAGCCTAGTTTTGGGGCGGCTTGTTTTAACACCTCGCAGGCAACTTCTGCATCCATTTGACCCACTGTAAACGCAATATCGCGTGTGGTGATGCCATTAATCACCCGGCATCGTTGTGACTGAATGATCATATCGACGCTAATCTGCTGCGCTGCCAATAGTTGAAAGAGTTCTGCTGCCATCCCAGGGCGATCGGGAATGTGACGAATGGCGAGACGTGCCTGGTTGAGATCAAGGGCAACGCCTCGGACGGGAGGGGTGTGGGGGGCAGGGTGTGGGGTGTGGGGTGTGGGGTGTAGGGTGTGGGGTGTGGGGTGTGGGGAAGGCTGATCGCTGACGGTTGATTTGCTGACATTGAATGTGGCACAAAGGGCGGCGATCGCTCGATCGCAATCTGCTTCATCGATCACGCAACTTACCTTAACCTCAGAGGTGGAGATCATGCGGATATTCACCCCCGCAGTGGCAAGGGTCGAAAACATTTGCGCTGCCACGCCAGGACGACCAATCATGCCCGCACCCGCGATCGCCACTTTGGCAATTTGTTGCTCGACCATCACTTCCGCCTCACCGTCGGGATGGGTTATGCCTGTACTGAGAGCAGGCAGAATGGCACTCGCAACGGCTTCTGCTTGCTTGAGTGACTGTTTGGTGACGGTAAACGCGATATCGTTCGTATTGCTTTCGTGGATGGACTGGATAATCAAATCGACATTTAAACGTTGAGCCGCAATTTCGCCAAAGAGACGCGCTGCTACCCCAGGGCGATCGGGCACGCGTAGCAGCGACACCTTTGCCTGATCGGTATCAAATTCAACCCCATCGACGGGATGCACCAGTTCTAGCCCTTCGAGCGATCGCACCTGCGGCGCAGGCGAGACGACCCAGGTACCCGGTTCGTCTGTCCAGCTCGATCGCACCACCAGAGGCATCCCATAATTGCGGGCAATTTCCACCGCACGGGGATGCAACACTTTGGCACCCAGGCTGGCAAGCTCCAGCATTTCGTCGCAGGTGATTTCTGCCATTAGCTGCGCGTCGGGCACCAGTCGTGGATCGGTGGTCAAAATGCCAGAAACATCGGTATAAATTTCGCAAAAGCTGGCTTGCAACGCCGTCGCGATCGCCACCGCAGATGTATCAGACCCACCGCGCCCCAGTGTTGTAATTTCCAGATCATCGGTAGCGCTGATGCCCTGAAACCCAGCCACCACCACCACTTTGCCTTCTTTGAGGTGACGTTCTAGCCGCTCTGTTTTGATGCGTAGAATGCGGGCACGCGTATGCTCTGCTTCGGTGACAATACCCACCTGTGCCCCGGTGAGTGAAATAGCAGGTTGCCCTAAGGTCTGTAGCGCCATGCTGAGGAGAGCGATCGACACCTGCTCTCCCGTAGAAAGCAGCATATCCATTTCGCGCCGATTGGGGTGAGGCGAAATTTCGTTTGCTAATTTCACCAGTCCATCGGTTGTTTTGCCCATCGCCGACACCACCACCACCACCGAATTGCCTGCCTCAACGGTCTGTACTACCCGCTGCGCCACGGCTTGAATCCGTTCGACCGACCCAACCGATGTACCACCGTACTTTTGAACAATTAGCGCCATAGCTCTGCTTTCACCAATGCTGTAAAGGGGCAAATGTGTGACTACCCCATCTCTATCCTGACAGCAAGAAGGGCTTAAACAGAGTATATAAACGATATAGCTGTGGGTATAAACTTTTTCGACGCTACCTTGCCACGGCGAACGGCACCATCAGAACGCTGGGCAAAGACCACGTCGATGGAAAGCGTGACAGCGCACCTGATGCTTAAACGCCAATGCTCTTGATGTCTGCGTTGAGTAATTCTGCGATCGCCTGTCGTTCGGCAGGGGGATGAGACGGTAATACCTGACGCGCATCCGTAATCAGCCAATCTAGAGAAGCGGCCTGCACGTCGATCGTCGCTCCCGTTTTATCCACGCAATAGCGACCGAAGACCAGCTTATCGACCAGACGCACACCCGGACCTAGCCGCGCGTATTCAAAAATGACGCTGTTATCGACGGTGGCTCCACTGCAAATCCAGCAGTTAGGACCAATCATCGTGGGACCAATAATGGTGGCTCCGTCTTCAATGTGGGTCATGCCGCCAATGTAAACAGGACCCTGGATGTCTACTTTGTCCCAGTTCACCGATACATTCAGCCCAGTGTAAATGCCGGGTGCCACTTCATGTCCAGGAATTTCGACGTTTTTGACTTCGCCATTGAGCACGCTGCGGATAGCGCGCCAGTAGTCCGGCGTTTTGCCAATGTCCACCCATTCAAAGTCCATCGGTACGCCATAGAACGGTGCGCCCTTCTCAACCAGTTTGGGAAAAAGCTGACCACCAATGTCAAATTCTACGCCAGGGGGAATATAGTCAAAAATTTCAGGCTCAAAAATGTAAATCCCGGTATTGATGCAGTTGCTCAGTGCCTCTTCCACGGATGGTTTTTCCTGGAAGGCTTTGACCCGACCTTCATCATCGGTCACTACCACCCCGTAGCTGGGTACTTCCTCTTCGGGCACTGTTTTCATGACGATCGTGGCGATCGATCCTTTTTCGCGGTGCCACTTCACAGCCGCCGTCAGATCCAGGTCAATGAGCGCATCGCCACACAGCACGACAAACGTATCGTCAAAGAAGGGGGAGAAATCCTGAATGCGACGCATGCCACCCGCCGAGCCGATCGCCTCACCCACCAGTTCACCATCTACAATGCGCCCTTCAAACGAGTAGGCAATCTGCACGCCAAAATGCTGCCCATCGCGGAAATAGCTTTCAATTTCACTCGCCAGATGGCTCACGTTGACCATGATTTCGTTAAACCCATGCTGCCGCAGCAGTTCAAGCAAAAACTCCATGACGGGCTTCTGCAAAATCGGAATCATGGGCTTTGGAATGGTGTACGTGATGGGACGTACGCGGGTGCCCTTACCAGCGGCTAAAATCATGGCTTTCATAGATCGTTCATCTCCCCAAACCTTCGTCACGCAATAGTGATTAACTGTTCAACGCCTGAAATGTAATGCCTTTAAGGATAGCTCTATGCTGATGCTAGGTGATCTTGAAGCTGAGTCCTCATCAAACGGGTGACTCTTCGTAAAGTCCTAGCGAAGTAAGACGAATGCTTTATCACATCTATAGTTAAGTTTTATTGCAAATACACGGATAGTAGTCCTCATGGGCGATCGCACGTTTTTGCGACATCAAGTTTATGTCAACCGCAATGTTAACAAACTTAATCGAGTGAAGCACGCGCTGACCAGTCTGTGAGTTCAGACAGGGCTTGCTCTGAGAGCAGTTGAATCTTGAGATCCTGGTAAAACGACTCTTGCGCCAGTTCGACTTTCGATTGAGCCGATAGCAGCAGCAACGCCCAAAAAATGCCCACGCGATCGTGAGTCGCGTCACCCGCATGGGGATCATGGGGAATCGTTGCTTTGTAGTCGCTTGCCTGTGACCATAGCTCCAGGAGCAGGTCAAAATCAACCCAGTCTTTGCCCTTTGCGATCGTCTCCCAGTGGTCGATAAAAAATTGCTCTAGCGCGACCGCCATTTCCGATAAGTTTTCTTGATGAGCTAGTTGAGCGATCGCCCGTACAGCCTGACCACGCGACTGCTGCCGGGGACGACGTGCCCGCGATCGTGGCGTGGGATCATCCAACGCCGTGGCGATCGTCCGTAGCTGATCAATCAATTCTTTCAGGGTGACGCGCCGTCGCTGGGGTGGTTGAGCTACAGCACGACGACGAATCTGACGCTCCAGATTGGCTGGCAAGGATGAGCCAGATGGGTCATCAGGATCAAGTAACGTCAGGTCCTCTTCAAGCTCTGTTGCTGCGACTGGCTCTGGCTGAGATAAGCTATCTGCTTTGAGCAACACCAGCATGGATGCATACAAAAACGCCTGTCCCGATTGAGACAGGGTGGCTTCATAGGGTTCATGTCCGCTGCTGAGCGGTGCCAGGGTGCTTAAGAAGCGATCGATCACTTCAATGACTTTGACATCCCACGGATCGATTTCGCCCCGTTCTGCCAAGTCAATGAGAAACGCGATCGCATCTTGCGCGAGAGAAAGGGGCATGCATGAACCTACCGAAGAGGAATCCGAGCAAACCAGATTGCTGCCATGACAATCAAACCCAACAACAGCAATGGAACCCAAAGACTCCAGAGATTAAGCGGTGTAATCAAATCGGCGATCGCCATTTTTTGTATGCTAACCCAGAGTCAGAAAAAGCGAGAAGAAGCGTATGCATGATGAGTTGTTGAGACGGAAGGGGGGATAAAGGATGAAGGCTAAAGGTAAGAAGTTTTTGGTTTTTAGAAAGCGTCTTTAGTTTTTAGAAAGCGTCCAGAACGGTTCACGTACTAACAACTAACAACTAACAACTCCTGAACTAACTCCTGACTCCTGACTCCCCAACTCAAAACTCAAAACTCAAAACTTTCAACTTTTTACTGAGCATAGACTTCAGCTTCAGCTTCTTGCTCAGCGCCTTGATGAGACTTAGCGGCTGGCAGTAAACGCTGCTGCTCTTCAATTTCCGCTTTGTAGCGCTCAACGTTTTCTTCTAACTCTTGAATGCGAGTATCTTTTACCTTCAAATCTTTGCGGGTGTCGATGACCCGCTGAAGTTGAGTCCAGACGCTAAACACCCATGCCATCACAGCCCCAATCCCCATTGCCATGATGAGTTCGATCGCAAGGGGTGCTTGTAGCTCAATGCCTTGAGCAACCCGAATCACGGCTGGGTCGGTATTTTCAATACCAAACAGCACAAGAGCGAGACAAATGACGAAGATAATGACAAAGTTAATTTGCCGCATATTGAACTTCCTACGCTTGCGATAAATTGCCGTTGCTCTGGAGAGCGAACGCTAGTCGAATCACTATGGATGGCGGTTAGATGGCTATCCAACTGCTGTAGACGGCTCTCGTCCATCGCATCCACTAGCAAAACTCTAGCTAAGCATAACTGCTCTACCCGCTCACGCTTGAACGGCTAATCAAATTTGTAGCAGACGAACGCAGAAAATAGGGAAATGTGGATCAATTGTTTGAAGGTTTGGCGGTTCGATCGATGCTTGCGTTCTAGAGAGCCTGTGACAGCGGTTACTGATCGGGTATGGGTGTAGGGTGTGGGGTGTAGGGAAGGCAAATGAAAGTGGCTGTCAACGCATACCCTGTGCCTGATCAATCTCGAAGGGGTGGCTCTTTTGTGAGGACGCTTCTGGTAACGACCTGAACTTGCTTGCCGTACATCGCATCCAGGGTGCCTTTAATCGTACCCGCGATCGGCACTGCCACCAGCACGCCCAAAAAGCCTGCCACCTGAAGCCCAACGAGCAGCGCAATAAAGATGACGATCGGATTCAGCCCGGTGAAGTTGCCCATCATGCGGGGAGCCAAAACGTTATCGCGGATCTGCTGAATAATCGTCGCCGCAGTGCCCACCCAAACCGCTAAGCCAAAGTCTTGCAGCATAATCAGCAGGGTGACTAAGCCAATCCCCAGCGTTGCTCCGATAAAGGGGATCAATTCGGCAATGCCGATGACGAGGGCAAACAGCTCAGCAAACGGCACCTTGAGTACCCAAAAGATAGGAATCAACACGACGGTCATAAAGATGGCTAACAGCAGTTGGCTAATAAAAAAGTTTTGAAAATTTAGTCGCAGCGAAACGCCGAGTGGAATGCCGATATGGGGCGGTAACAGATGAATGAGTCCGTGCCACAGGCGATCGCCATACAGCAGCATGTAGAATGCCAGCACCAGCACGAGAATGCTGTCAATGATGCCCGTGACGGTGCCCAAGGCAAAACCTAACGCTTGTGCCGCAAGCAACTGGCTCTGACTGCCAATTTGGGCATTAATGCGATCGGTAATTCCTTTGAGATCGAGTGATAAATTACGCGCTTTCGCCCAACTGTCAAACGCCTGTAAATTTTTGCTGCTTGCGTCTAGCCACTTTGGAATCGAGTCTCGCAGGAGTTCGGTCTGCTGGTCTAAAAACGGCACCAATGTAACGATCGCAACAATGAGCAGTGTGAACGTGATGATGAGCACCACGATAACGGCTTGCGTTCTCGTCATGCGGGCACGCTCGAAGAACTGAACAGAATAGTTCAACAAGAAGGCTAGAATCGCCGCGATCGTCAGCAGCGTGATCAGGTGTTCAAAATAGCGAAACACCTGCGTCACCAGCCAAACGTTTAGCGCCACGATCGGGCCGCTCAGACCGAAAATGAATAAACGCTGGAGTTTGGCTGAACGGTGCATCGCAAAACCTGTCGCAAAGGTTTTCTAGGGCGCGTCTGCAATTCAGCTCCGAAACCTTGCGGTATCAGCATTGCCGCGCCCGCCCTCACAAATCAGCTAAGGGCTGGAACCCCTGCTGATAGTACTGTGTATCGTAATTGATGACAGCCCTTAGCAGAAGTGTACAACCCAACTTGCCACAAAACGGCTCTTTCTGGAATAAGGGCGAGACAGTCTTTCATCTGGCAAACCACCAGGATTGCTCTGAAAGTGCCGGACACGAACAGTTCTTGAGTATAAGCGCCCTGGCACAAACCGTCACACGGCTGGACGATTTTCAGGGACTGTTTGTGCGCGCGGATACTTTAAGAAGCGACCTACCAGGACGAGAAGGACGATCGCCACTGTACCAATCCCCAGCGGGCTGGGTAGCCAAAATACCACTTCGAGCTGATTCAACGTACCCGGAACCAACTGCCAAACCAGCGTTTTCCCAGACAACGCTCCGGCTGGTGAAGTGAGATTTGCGGCAGTCAGGCTCTTCGCACCCCAGGGAGTTTGCAAGCGAAACTCCAGGTCGATCAGGGAGGCGGGACTCAGCAACACACTACCGCTGGACGATCGCACCCCCAGCGATCGCAAATCTAACTCGTAGCGGAGATGATTACGCTCGACAAGCAGCAGATTACTGGTAGCCAGGGTGAAGCGAGAGGCGATCGGGGGCAGCGCACTAGCAGGAACGGGGCTGACCTTCTCTAACGGGCTAAAAAACTGGTTGAACTTTCGTTGCAAATCACCGCTGCTGGTAAACGGAATCGTCACCAGCAGATCGTTGTCTGGCAGGCGATCGATCCGTCCCCCCAACTGCTGACTCCGCTGCTCAATGAGCTTCAACCACTGCTGAGCCGTCGTACCACTCAATTGTTGCAACCGTTCTTCTAGCCGAATGTGCTGAGTGAAGGTGCCCTGATTGGGGCTGTCAAACCGCACACCCACGTCGTAGCGCATACAGCCAGACAGCAACAGCGACAGAAGTATGACAAACCAGACGTGGCGCGATCGACGGAAAGCGCGGATCAGGGTTGAACGAATCCGGCGCAGCAGCGAGGATGGTGGCGTAAGACCGCTTGTTAACGTCATGGAAGTTAAAGGGTCGCAACAGCTTATGAGCATTCAGCATACGCGAAGATGCTCAAAAATGTGGGGTTACTACATGAACCACAGCAGTCCACCCAGTAAGAGGGTTGCCGCCATCAGTGCCACCCAAACAAAGCGGTTATCTTGCGTCTTGACTTGAGCGGGATCAACCACCGTCTCTAGCTGAAAGGCGGGTTTTTCAGGCGGCTTCGGCGGTGGAATAGTCCCAGCAGCCGTGCGATCGCGCCCATCTCGATCGCTCAACGTCGTTAGATCAGGAATTTGGGTGAGCCACTCAGGACGCGTCGTCAGGCGGGGTGCTTCCAAAATGTAAAGTAGACGACGACCCTGTTTGCGGATTTGTAAATCGGGATGGCGGCTCACCTCGCGGCAAAGGGCTAAGGCATCCGATCGCTGTCCCAGCGCTTCATACGCCGTCACCAACCAGATTTGCACTTCGCCACCAAAGCGAGTCATCGGTTGTACTGAGGCATTTGCAGACTCCAAAGACTGCACGGCTTTGCGGTATTCGCCCCGCTCAAAAGCGGTTCTGCCAGCCTGGTAATCCGCTCTAGCGGTATCGATGGAATCTGAACTCACAATTGCACAAGACGGTAGTGAACTGTTGCCAAGTTTCCTCCATTCTATCGGAACACGCTAGGCTAGAAAGCAGTCCTGAGAATGAGGGGTCGTAGTGTGAAACGAGGCTTGTTCGCTGCGACGCGTCAGGTATTGAAGGTTGCGTCGATCCATTAATCGTTCCTTCTTTAAGCGTTCCTTCTTTAAGTAGTAAAACCGATGACTAAGCTTCCCCTGCAACCGCATAACGCCCTGCAACCTCAACGACTGTCTCGATCGCCGTCTGGTTTTGCGGCTGGCGCATCCCTTTTGCTGATGGCTTCCTTTTTTGCTGCGTGGATGCCTGCTGCCAGTGCCAGACCGTATGTTCGGGTGCAGAACAACAGCTACCCAAGTTCAGGGTCAGTCATCAATTTTCCCTCCGTTGTGCCGTTTGGTGGTTCAGTTTATCGACCTGTGCAGACGATCGTGCAGCCCGGTTTTGGCAGCGGTCTTTCGGTGCAGATCGGCACTCCTGACTATTACCCATCGGGCAATGCTGGATACTACCGTCAGCCGCGCAATGGACAATATCGAGGGAGCGTGAACAACTCGGTGCTGATTAACCCCACAGTGATTAACAGCCCCATTCGCAATTCAACGCTGGTCAACCCGACGATCGTGACGACCCCTTACTATCCTGCGCCTTTCTATAATATTCAAACGGTGACGACCACGACGCGACCGGAACCGGAAGTCTACATCGATCCCCAGTATGGCGTGCGCTATCGATCACCCTCCACTCAGTCAGTACAGCCAATTATTGTTTATCCACAGATTACCTATCCGCAGATTACGCCTTAGTGCGATCGCAGGTTAGCGTCGATCGTTCGCACGCACCAGATTGAGCAGCGTGACCTCCCACACCAGACGAGGCTGCACATTACGGAGGAGATGTTGACGTGCCTGCTCTAGCAAACTGACCAACCGTGCGTTCGGCTGTTGAGCTATGCAGCTTTGCTGCCAGTAGATCTGTTGCAGATAGCCGATGAGCCAGCGCTGCGACTCTGGCTCCAGCGCTTTGTCGATGTCACGGGCAAAGCTCAGGGCTTCTCTAACCGTGCGCGGTGCGGTGGTGACGGCTTGTAAGAGCGCTGCTGGTACCGCTTGAAGCTGTTGCCAGTGGTCGATCGCCGCTCCAGGACTCCCCTGAGCCAACTGCAACACATCAGGCTGTTGGAGAATTTCGGCATGTCCCGTTTGCTGAAGCACTTCCACTATACCCTCTGCCGTTAATCCATAAAACGGAATGCGCTGACACCGAGAAACGAGTGTGGGCAACAGCGACTCAACGCCAGGAGCAAGCAGAATCAACGTTGCCTGCCCGGGTTCTTCCAGCGTCTTTAGCAACCCATTAGCCGCCGCTTCTGCCATCGTTTCAGCACGATCGATCACCACGACCGATCGTGCCGCTTCTAATGGGGCACGCGAGAGAAACCGGGCAATGTCGCGCACTTGCTCAAGCCGCACGACGGGTGGTGACTTTGGTTTTAGTCCCGCGTCGGCTGCTTCTGCGATCGAGAGCCGCTTGCCCTGATGCAAGTACGTCGGTTCGACCCACAGCAAATCGGGGTGGTTGCGCTCGTGAATTCGACGTTGAAGCGCTTTGGAAGGGGCGATCGCAGGCGTTGCCGTGCTGAACAGCAGTGACAGAAAACACTCAGCCGCCAACCGCTTTCCTACACCAGGGCTGCCCGCAAACAGGTAAGCAGGAGCAACACGATTTTTCGCAACTGCCTGGGTTAGCAGTTCGACTGCCTGGGGTTGGTCGATGAGAGAGACGAAGGGAGACATGGGGAGTTGTTAGTTGTTGGTTGTTGGTTTTTAGAGTGAAGCTGGACAGTTGATAGCTGGTAGCTGACCGCTGACCGCTAGATAGAAGGGATGAGGGATGAGGGATGAAGAGTGAAGCTAAAGGATGAAGGATAAAAGTTTTGATTGCTCCCTTCGCTTTCACCCACAAATCGCCACTCTTAGCTCCTGACTCCTTCTAACGGCGCTGTCTCCTGCTTCGTTTGTGGAGTTATTGGCGTTATCTTCTGCCTCCTGCCTTCTGCCTTCTGTCTCCTGCCTTCTGCCTTCTGCCTTCTACCAACAACTTTTCTTGAATGCCCAAAGGGCTATACAACCAACAACTCCCTTACCTTCTGCCTTCTCTCTATCACCCAGCTTTTTAACCTTTAGCCTTTATCCTTCATCCTTTCTACCCCATACCACTCAGCAAATTTCTGGTCTAAGACTGTCTGAATTTGTGCAGCGACTTCAGCTTCGGGGAGGGCGGCATCAATGCGGGTGATGCGTTGAGGATAGCGTTGGGCGAGTGCGGTAAAGCCTTGCTGCACGCGGTGATGGAAGGAAACATCAGCCTGCTCAATGCGATCGAGAGTGCCGCGCTGACGGGTTCTTGCCAGTCCTATTTCAGCATCCAGATCAAGCCAGAGAGTCAGATCGCTTGCCAATCCACCCGTAGCGATGTCATTGAGTTGAGCGATGAGGGAGAGATCGATGCCGCGCCCGTAGCCCTGGTAGGCGATCGTGGAATCGGTGTAGCGATCGCACAGAATCATCGCGCCCTGGTGCAACTGCGGGATGAGGTAGCCATCCACATGCTGAGCGCGATCGGCGGCGTAAAGGAGTAATTCAGCACGGCTCTGTATGGCTTCTGTTGTGGATTGTTCTAGCAACAATTGACGAACCTTTACGCCCACCTCTGTGCCACCAGGTTCGCGGGTTGTTACGAGCTGTGACACATAGCCCTTTGCTTGTAACACCGACTGCCAACCGCTGTCGATGAACCATTGCTGCGATCGTTTTAGTTGAGTTGTTTTGCCACAGCCTTCTACCCCCTCAAAGACAATCAGCTTTCCGCGCATAGTTTCTCTAGAACAAACCTGATCCCGTTCCCTTACAAGCAGTGGATGACGTGATCAGCGATTAGCCAAGCCTATGCTGATCATACTTCTCAGACATCCTCCCAGTGCTGATTCTCGAAGGCATAATTCTATGTTGAATTCTTAATTCTATTTTAAGTTGGCTGTAACAACCTGTGTACACCCACACTAGGAGCTGTAACCAATTACAACTACACATTAGTTGCAGCAAGGGTTCCAGCCCCTAGTCTGGCATGTTGGGACGGGCGTGATCATGCAGATACCGCAAGGTTTCTGGGCTTAATTGATGACGCGCCCTAAAGGTAGTACCATCTGGGCAGATTAAATGACAAGGCTTGTTATGCTGAATGAGCGATATGATAGCGAAGTCTCAATGTCACGCGTCCGGGGTTTGCTATGGCTCGTTATACTTGCCTCTTTACCGTTGCAGCATCTGTAGGAAACGTCCAAAGCCTGTTAAGCGAGACGTTGGAATCCTGCAACTTTGATATCATCTACGAAACAGATGATTATTTGATGGCGCGTGAAGTACCCGGCAACGTTGCGTTCTCCAAGCTTGTCACCGTTGAAGTGTTAGTGGATAAAACGCTAGCAACCGATCGCGAAGTGCGGATGAGCTTTGTGATCAAAAATGAGGAATTGCCGCTTCAGATCAACAATCACTGTCGCCGTATGTATGAACTGGTGAGTCAGGCGATCGCCGATAATCGTCAGTGGCGTTTGATCGATACGGTTGCTGGCTAACCCTTTCAGAACTTTTTACCTTTTAGAACATTTTGATACCCTGGTGCTATTACCTAAGTCCCGGTAGAGGGTAGTACTTTGTCTCTAGCAACGTCGTGACCTCAGCTTCATGTATAGGACATGTCGATTTCGTATGGTGAGGAAAGAGCAAAAATCCTCACGCTCTATCCGGTAGAGGCGTTGTCCGATGCGCCTCTACTTTTGTTGTTAACAAGTTTTCTTTGACAAGCTGATATTGTATGAGTGCGTAGCCATCTGCGTTACCACATTTGTAGAGCCGATTAAACACCGAAAGCGCGTCCGCAGTGATAGAGTCTGCATGAGAGGGTTTTGAGGAATCAGGATATGAAAGCGCAAGTTTTTCGAGGCGTGAATCATCTGAGCTACGAAGACATTCCCACACCAGAGATTGCGCCCGATGAAATATTGGTGCAGGTGCGTGTCGTCGGTCTCTGTCAGTCAGACATCAAGAAAATTCGCTACCCCCTCTATAATCCGCCCCGCATTTTTGGGCATGAAACCGCTGGGACGATCGCAGCGCTCGGAGTTGATGTGCGGGACTGGCAGGTGGGCGATCGTGTGGTGGTACTTCACCACATCCCCTGTATGCACTGCGCGTATTGCCTGAATGACAACTTTTCGATGTGCGATGTCTATAAGAACATCACGACGACCGCAGGGTTTGCGCCGAGCGGTGGTGGGTTTGCCGAGTACGTGAAGGTGCCAGGGCATATCGTCCGCAGCGGTGGGTTGATCCCCATTCCCGACGACGTGACGTTTGAGCAAGCCAGCTTTGTCGAGCCAACCAATTGCTGCCTGAAAGCGGTGAAAAAAGCCCAAATTGCTCCTGGGCAAACGGTGTTGATTACTGGCGCAGGTCCGATCGGTCTGATGTTTATCATGCTGGTGAAGTACTTTGGTGCGCGGGCGATCGCCACTGACCTACTGCCCACCCGCATCGAAAAAGCCCTGAGTGTGGGTGCTGACAATGCTTTCGATGCTCGCGATCCCGACCTGGTTGCCAAAATTCATGCCACCACGAACGGCATGGGTGTCGATACCAGCATTCTGGCAGTTCCAAGCGATAAAGCCTTTTTTCAGGCACTCGACTGCACCCGCAAAGGTGGCAAAATCCTCTTCTTCGCCGAGTTTCCCGATGAGCTAGAAATTCCCATCAATCCTAATATTCTTTATCGACGCGAAATTGACCTGATGGGCAGCTATAGTTCCTCCTTCCGAGTGCAGGCACTCTCAGCCGATATTGTCTTCAACAAACGCATTGATGTGGACGCGTTGGTAAGCGATCGCTACCCCCTCAAAGACCTGTCCGCCGCCGTTGACCAGGCTGTTTCACCCGGTCCTGATACCTACAAGATCCTGATTTACCCCTAACCCTCCTATCAATCGTGGTGCTTCCAAGCGGTTGTTGCAAATTCGTAGAGACGTTACATGTAACATCCCTACAGAAGGCTGAACCACAGATCTAGAGCCTTACCCTATCAATCCATCACTCAATAAACCTGAGCAACCGGACTTTGGGTTCCTCTAGCTCGCTATATTGCTCTGCCATTGCCTCGATCTCGGCAAGTTGACCCAGCGCCAACCCGCACGGACTGCCGTACTTTGCCCGTACTCGATCGCTGGCAATGTTCAATGCAGTGCGCGATCGTTCAATAAAATCTGCCAGCCCATACTCATCACCCGGCGTAAAATACTCCTTCACGATTAAAGACGGTGAGTAGCACGTCGCTTGCGAACCATCGGGTAGTTCAATTTGGAAATGGATTTCGGGCATAGGTGGAGTTGTTGGTTGTTGGTTGGTAGTTGTTAGGAAAAGGATAAAGGATAAGGGATAAAGGCTAAAAAGCTGTCTGCTAGAGAGAGGGCAGGAGGTAGGAGGCAGAGGGCAGAAGGCAGGAGGCAGAGGGCAGGAGGTAACGCCAATGACTCCACAAGCGAAGCAGGAGACAGTGACGTTAGAAGAAGGCAGAAACTAAAAGCGGAGATTTATGGGTAAAAGCGAAGGGAGCAATCAAAACTTTTATCCTTTATCCTTTATCCTTCACCCCTCATCCTTTTAGCCTTTATCCTTCACCCCTCATCCTTTTAGCCTTCATCCTTTATCCTTCACCCCTCAGCAACTCATCATAATGAACCAGATGCAGTCTCGCTGAGGCTTCCCAGGAGTAATGGGGCAGAATGGGCTGGCTGTTTTGAACCAGCGTGTGAGCAAGATCGGGAGACAGAATGGCTTGCATGGACTGCGCGATCGCTTCTGGTGACGTGGGATCAACGAGTAGCGCCTGGTTAGGGTTAAGAAACTCGGTAAAAGGTGCCTGGTTTGCGGTGATGACGGGAATGCCACTGGCGATCGCTTCCAGCACCACTAAGCCCCAGCCTTCTTTCACCGAAGGAAACACAAAGGCATCTGCGAGACGGTAGAGTGCGGGTAAGGCAACATCGGGGATCACACCGGGCAGCAAAAGATGTTTACCGACGATGACACTCAGCTTGTCTGCCAGCACAAAAAACTCGTTGCGGTATGCCTGGTAATCAAAGAGCGTCGCGCCGCCTGCAATCATCAATTGAGCGTGCGGATAGATCTCTAAAATTTGGCTGAAGGCGTATAGCAAGGCGATCGAGTTTTTGCGCGGTTCAATGCCGCCAACGGTCAAATAGACAGGGTTTCCCTGTACCCCAAGCTGTTCTCTAAGTAACTGTTCTGACCCATTCAGCGTTGCCGAAAAGCGTTGGGTATTCACCCCATTGATCACCCTCGGCGCATGGATCTGGTACTGCTGCTGGAGTTCACGTTGCCAGCGGGTACTCACACAGAGGCACAAATCGGGATCACGAATCGATCGCTCCTGGCACTCATGCAGATAAGGGCTGTTGTAAGCCTCAATGTGATGCACGGTACGGACGTAATGGGGAATCTGCTCACGCTGGCGTAAAATCGCCAAGGCATTCGCGCCGATACAATCCTGGGCATGGTAGCAGTCGTAGCGATCGCCCGACTTGCTAAAATACGCGACAAACTCTTGAATGCGCTGCTGAATCAGAGTATCAATGCTATTTGGTGCGGGTTGGGCAGGGATCAGCTTGACCTCGCAGGAAAGGCGACGATCGAAGCCCGAACTATCCTTATCCAGCGCATAGACGCAAACCGTATGCCCGATCGCGTGCAGTGCCTCTGCCAACTCCAGCGTATGCACGACGCTGCCCCTCAACTTCGTTGAATAGGTGAGCAGCGCAAGACGAAGAGACTTCTCAGTCATGGCGTATTGCTCTTGGATAACGTTCCCGTTATGCGGGTTACGCATTGTATAAGAGTACAAACTCTTCAATTTTCGCTACTAATAGTCTGTTGACACCTATAGTCTGTCTACTTATAGTCATCATTGTTTGACATTGCCTTGTGCATGGACATCGTAGAACTCTTTGGAAGCAAGGTCAGACACTTTCGTAAACTTAGGCAGCTTTCACAGGATGAACTGGCTGAACTTTGTGGGCTGCATCGAACCTATGTCGGTTCTGTTGAGCGGGGTGAAAGAAATATCACCCTAGTTAATGCGGAAAAAATAGCTCATGCTCTTTCAGTAAGTTTGTGTGACTTAGTTAAGAATAATGACTGAACAATCTTTGGAAAGTGTTTTAATAAAATATCAAAATTCTTTTGCTGAAAAAGTTTATCTTGACGAGAATGATGACCACGACCCCTTGATGGATGTATTCAGTTTGTCACCTCAATTAAAGAGAGAGAATAGACAATACTGGGGGCGAGAACTCGGTATGTGCTGGCAATTGTTAGCCATTGAGGTGTGTCGAACTCATTGTAATAATTTTCGACCAGCTCTCAGATTTGAGAATGACGAACCTTGCGACTTGGTAGTGGGGAATCGTGCGATTGATACCAAGTACAGAATCGGTTCTGGCGATTCAGGAACTTTGAAAAAGTTTAAATTTTATGGTTCCTTGCTTAGGGAAAATGGATATGAGCCGATTTTCCTGATTCTCAGAAAAGATAATCTTGCTGCTGCCATCACGGCATGTCAAGTAGGAACTTGGGGTGTTTACACTGGCGATGACTCGTTTGAATTCTTGAGGAATTTAACTGGGTTTGATCTTAAAGCTTTTCTTACAGAGAGAGCGGGAGCTTACCCTGTAAACCGCTAACATCATTGAGTCGTGACTTAATAATCTCAACATAATCTGACACTACTTCAATGCCAATGTAGTTAATACTCAGTTCTTTTGCTGCAACTAAAGTAGTTCCTGAACCTGCAAAGGGATCTAGTAGAATCGAACTCCCAGTTCTAGGAACAAATATTTCAATCAACTTTCTCATAAGTGCCAAAGGCTTGACAGTACAATGAATATTGAAGTCTTCGTTCTTTTCTCTCGAAATATTCTCTAGAATATTTGACTGAAATCCCCCTAAGTCGTTCTTGGTAAAGAAGAGTCCTGTTCCATGCTCCATTAAAGTTTCCAAGTAATTATTAACAAGAGGTTTTTGTAATACACAAATAGCTTCCCACTCATTTCTCAAGCAGCTATGCCAACCATCCCATGATTCAGGATTCTCATACCCCCTTTTCTCAAGTTGCTTTTTAATATTTACACCTTTTGGAATGCCACTTGATCTTCTATAAACAACTATGTCTCTCGCATAAAAGCCAGCACTTTCAAGAGCTACCTGTACGTGTGCGACTGTACGTGTGCTATTGAAAACAAGAACTGTTGCACCTGGCTTACAAATGCGAAAAAGTTCTGTGCCCCAATCAAAGCACCACTTTTCATAATCCAGAATATTTTCACGATTTCGCTGATACCATCTTTCGTTTCTAACTCCGCCAGCTAACCCACTGCCGTAAGGAATATTTTTCACCAAGGTTTTACTATCCTTGGTGCTGACTCTATCTATTCGCCTTTGTATCTCTGAGTCGTCCCACTTATGCCCTATAAACTCATAGTTATAGGGAGGATCAGTTATACAAGCCGATATGTAGTCACTGGGAATGTTCCCCATCACTTCACGGCAGTCACCAAGCAGTACTTCGTTAAGCGGTAATGCTGTCACAAGTCACTAAAGTATCATTAACATGATACTTATAGAGTTCATTTTGTTTTTTGTCAATGATGTTACGGACAGACATGCCGGGGGGCACGGAGAAATGCCGCATAACTACCACGACACCGTATGTACAAGAACATGCCTACTCAACAACTAAAAACTTTTCCTGAATGCCCCTTCTTATGTGACTGAAAGGCTTTACGGGCTGTACAACCAACAACTTCCTCTGCCTCCTTCCAACAACTAACAACTTCCTAGTCGTTCATGGCTGCTCGTGCTGTTCATAAGCGGCGACAATCCGCTGAACCAGAGGATGACGAACGACATCGGCTTTAGAAAGGTGACAGAAGGCAACCCCTTCAACCGATCGCAGAATTTTTTCGGCGACAGCTAATCCTGATGACTGGTAGTTGGGGAGATCCGTTTGAGTCAGGTCGCCTGTGACTACCATACGAGCGCGGAAGCCCAGGCGCGTGAGCAGCATTTTCATCTGCGAGGGCGTTGTGTTCTGCGCCTCATCGAGAATGACGAAGGCATTGTTCAGGGTGCGACCCCGCATGTAGGCGATCGGTGCTACCTCAATCACACCACGCTCCATCAGTGCCGGAATTTTTTCTGCGTCAATAAATTCATACAGCGCGTCATAAAGTGGACGCAAATAGGGATTCACCTTTTGCTGCAAATCTCCTGGCAAAAAGCCCAATTTCTCGCCCGCTTCTACCGCTGGACGCGTCAAGATCAGGCGTTCGTACTGATTGGCTAAGAGCGCTTGCACCGCCAGTACAGCCGCCAGAAAAGTTTTCCCTGTTCCGGCTGGACCAATGCAGAAGGTTAGATCGTGAGTCCGCACAGCCTGAATGTACTGGCGTTGCCGAAACGTTTTGGCGCGAATGACCTCACCACGACGGGTTTGTGCTAGCACATCTTCCCGCAGCTCATGCAGTTCATCCTGTTGGTGAGTATCTAACGCATGGCGAGCGGTCAGTATATCGACTCCAGAAATTGCCGTACCGCTGCCCCACAGCTCTTCAAGTGCTTTGATCAGACGGGTTGCCAGATCGATTTGAGGCTCTGTACCAGAAATGCGTAGCTCTTGTCCGCGCAAGACGAGGGTAGCTCCCGTCTGTCGAGCCAGGGTTTTCAAATTTTCTTCACGCTCACCCGCCAGGGCGATCGCGCTTGCAATACTCGGCAATGCGACGGTAACAGCGTCTACCATGCAATCACTTGTGAGTTAGCCAATCACGTCAGTTCCATTACTATAGGCAAAAACGCCTGATTCCTTCACCAATTGGATCTGGCAGGCGCTCTATCGCTAAGCATCTCGTTCGGTAATCTACTTTCAACGCAGCAGGCAGGCAGTCATTGAACCTCTGGAGGCGCAGTGCGCGATCGCAGCTTGGGTGGCTCTTTAACCCCTGAAGCCCGACGTGGCGGTGGTTTGTCGCCGATCTCTTCGCGATCGTGATCCCCATCATTGCCCTGAGCAGAACTGCCAAACACATCCAAATAGGCAGAATAGCCAGCTAAGCGGGCTGCTGCTTCCAAAACAGAGCGAATGGCTTGGATGTTGCGTCCACCGCGACCAAACACACGCCCCTTATCGGCACCCTCAAAGGCAACACGCACCCAGACTTTGCCTCTGCTGGGCGACACCTCACAGTCTACCTTGAGAGACTCAGGCAGTTCTAAAAACGGCTCAACCAGAAACTTGACCAGTCCGGCATAGTCTGGCTCGGTTGCTTCAGAGGCAGTGGGCTTTGTGTGCGTCTCAGGCATTGACCTGTTCAAAAACGTTAGCTTTTTGCAAAATGCTACGAACTGTATCGGTTGGCTGTGCCCCGTCTTGCAGCCGCTTTACGATCGCGGGGACATCTAACCGGGTTTCGTCCGTTCTAGGGTTGTAAAAGCCCAACTCTTCTAGAGGACGACCATCGCGGCGATCGCGGCTATTCATCGCCACAATCCGGTAGCTTACTTCACGTTTTTTGCCGTAACGCTTCAATCGCAGTTTGATCATGGTGCTGTGCGGGTTCTCTCTATCGCTGAACAGATTCGTATCATTCGTATCATTTGGATGAGCTTAATTTTGGTCAGCTTGCCAGTCGTTGATGCAAAATTTGACCTATAGCTCGAATTAACCATCATATCACGGACGGGTTTTGACGTACCTAAATGACGAAATTTTCAGCAGACACCGAGCCCTGGTCTGAACCTTGCGTCTTCATATGATGCCTATGTGCCTGGTCATCGCTGCATGCTAAGCGCTACCCAGCCTGTCTTCTAGCAGAAAACAAATCTCGATCGGCTCACGTTTGAAGCCTTCCTCAGGCATCCGTTATCGCAAATGGCATTTGTCGTCGATAATGGCAGTAGAGTTTCGGGGCAGATTTGTGACGAACAAGCGCAATCGCTGGCTTATTAATGTCGTGCTTATTTTAGCTGTCGTTGCTTTCGTGGGGTTCTCGTTGATCCCATTGATTGAAGCGGCTTTTAAAGGCAACCAGACACAGACGGCTGTTAGTCCCAGTCCCGTGCAGTCTGCGAGCGCTGCGCCGAAAAAAGAAGAACTGGAAGCGCAGGCAAAAGGCTATGAGCTGGTGCTACAGCGGGAACCAGAAAACCCGACAGCCTTGCGTGGCTTGCTAGAAGCACGGTTGGGGCTAGGCGATGTGAAGGGCGCGATCGCCCCGCTGGAGAAGTTGGCAAAGCTCAACCCCAACGAAACAGAGTATGCCATTCTGCTGGCGCAGGCAAAGCAGCAGACCAATGATGCCGAAGGGGCAGCCCAAACCTACCGCGATATCTTGAAAACGAAACCGGGCGATCGCAACGCGCTGCAAGGATTGACCAATTTGCTCCTCCAACAAAACCGTCCAGAAGCCGCTGTTGGCTTACTGCAAGACACGATTAAAACGGCTCCACAGGTGAACAAAATTCAGCCGAACAGCGTGGATGTTAGCTCTGTTCAGGTGATTTTAGGGCAAGTATATGCCTCACAAAAGCGGTTTGATGAAGCGATCGCCGTGTTTGATGAAGCAGCTAAGGTCAATAAGCAAGATTTTCGCCCCGTACTGGGTAAAGCGCTGATTCTCAAAGAACAGGGCAAAGCAGAAGCCGCCAAGCCATTGTTTACGAGCGCGGCTGAGTTGGCTCCCGCACAGTACAAAGATCAGATTAACAAGCTGGCAAGTGCCCCATCACCCGGAGCAACCGTTCCGACAACGACACCGAGCCCAGCCCCAAGCGCTTCGCCCGTACCATCACCTTAACCACAGGCGATCGGCTTTGTTGACCTGAGCCTTTGTTGATCTGAGCCTTTGTTGACCTGAGCCTTTGTTGACCTGAGCGCAGTGCGATTCGCTAGGGGCTGTTATCAATTACGACTACACATTACTTACAGCAAGGGTTCCAGCCCCTAGCATGATGTGTTGGGACGGGCGTGACACTGCTGATACTACAAGGTTTCGGAGCTAATTGATGACACGCCCTAAGCTCGACTTTAGCCATTTGGAGGAAGAGGGACAAGGTATAGAAGAATGGGGTGAGCGGAACAAAGTCCATCTCACCCCTGAAAAGTTGTGTTTACTATACCAGAACCCACTGCGGCAATCT
>JAHHHL010000062.1 GCA_019359375.1 Lyngbya sp. HA4199-MV5 | reverse complement strand
AGGTCGTTAAAATGATGATCCGCGCCGCCGGAAATTCTTGCCGGATGGTGACGATCGCATCCACTCCACCCATTTCAGGCATTCGCAGATCCATGAGCGTGACATCGGGCTGATGGTGGCGAAATTGCTCGATCGCTTCAAGACCCGTTGTGGCTTCAGCAATAATTTCCATCTCAGGTTTGTAATGCATGATGGTGGTCAAGCCATTGCGGATCACGGGATGATCATCAGCAATCAGGACGCGGATAGGCAGTGGGAGCATGGGAGTTAGGAGGAGGGGAAAGGGGGCGTGGGGGCATTATCGTCATAGGGCGTGCCACGTACAACCTCACTACGAGGCGTAGGAGTGTCGTCTGTGGCTTCGATGTAAATTGTGGTGCCGTCTTCCAAAGCGATCGGCGTGAGTTGTCCCATAGTCCTTGTTGTGCCTCTGAATGTGGTCAGTCAGCGTTTGAAGTCTCGGTCATTTTTAGGAGAGCGATCGTCTCCATCAGTGTCAGCTTGATCTTCAATGACAACCAACTTTCTCACGACTTCAGGTGTTTCGACCGTCTGAGCTAGCGTTGTCAGATCAAGCGGTCGATCGTTCTTCGGAGAATCAGTCGCCTCAGCGTCGATGATAATAAGCTCTCGCACCGTTTCAGCGCCATCGGCCGTGTTGCCAGTCCTTTCTGCCTCCAGATCCCGCTCTGTATTTTTGGGTGAACGGACGACATCTGGGTTTTCCGAGTCGGGCTGTTGCGTCTCTTCGCTCATGGTGAATCTCCTTGAGGTGAGGGGTGAGGGGTAAAGTCACTAAGGATAGTGGATTAAATAACTTGCGTAGGTTGGGTTGAAGCATGAAACCCAACACCCCGACTACAAAAGTCGATGTTATTTAATTCTTGTTCCTAAATGGAGGCAGCGTACTCGATCGCTCCCAGTGCTTTTAGGGTCGCTCGTTGAGCTGAGGTTAAGCCGATCGCGCCTGTGATGTTCATGCCTTCATAGGGACGATCGACTCGGAGCCTTTGCAAACAGGTGCCAGTGCTAACATTCCACATGCTGATGGTGCCGTCCTCACTGCAACTGGCGATTGTTTGTCCCTGATGATTGAAGACAACTGCCCAAACAATCTGACTGTGACCCAAGAGGGTCTTCAAACAGTTTCCAGTTTCAACATCCCAAAGTTTAACGGTATGATCTTCACTGCCACTCGCCAAGAGTCTACCATCCGGGCTAAACGCGACCGATCGCACGCGATGGCTATGTCCTGCCAACGTCCGCAAACAGCTTGCCGATTGTACATCCCAGAGCTTGATCGTCCGGTCTCCACTGCCACTGGCTAACCACTTGCCTGCAGGATGGAGCGCGACGGACAACACCCAATCAGTATGTCCCGTGAGCACTCGCAAACAGGTGCCTGTGCTAGCATCCCACAGCCTCACCGTCTGGTCATCGCTACCGCTTGCCAACAGGGTTGCTTGAGGCGCAACAGCGATGGCTTTGACGCGATGGGTATGTCCCTCTAAGGTTTGCAGGCATTCACCCGATCGTACATCCCAAAGCTTGATGGTGTGATCGCAACTGCCACTCACTAGCCTGTGACTAAAGTTGTCTAGAGACGCTTCATGACTGGGCACAAAAGCGAGTGTATGCACCCAATCTGTGTGCCCCCACAGCGTTTGCAGACATTCTCCCGTCCTGGTATCCCAAAGCTTGATAGTGTGATCATCACTGCCACTGGCAAGCGTTTGTCCATCAAGGTTAAAGCTAACCGAGGTCACAATATCGGTATGCCCTTTGAGCACCTGCGTAGACTCACCTGTCGCCACATTCCAGAGCCTGACCTGCTGATCTTTGCTACTACTTGCCAGGGTGCGATCATCGGGACTGAAGGCGATCGACGACACCCAATTACTATGGGATTCCAACGTGGTCAGACATTGCCCCGATCGCACATTCCACAACCGCACGGTTTGATCATCGCCACTACTCACGAGGGTTTGTCCATCCGGGCTAAAGTTAACGAGCCAAACTTGATGGGTATGATCCTGAAATGTTTTCAGGCATTGTCGGGTCTGCACATCCCACAGGCGCACTGTTTTGTCTTCGCTGCCCGTAGCCAGGATGCGACCATCAGGACTAAACGCCACTGCCCACACTTTCGCCTTGTATGCCGATAATGTTCCCAGATTGTCTCCCGTGTGGAGATTCCAGAATGCCACCGTTTGATGGTCACTCCCCGTCACCAACGTTTTACCATCGGGACTCAAGGCTGTGGCTAAAACCCAGTTGATATGGGTGGCGATGGTTTGCACACATTGTCCAGACGGAATATTCCACAAGCGAATAGTGCGATCATCGCTGCTACTGATCAATGTTTGCTTGTCTGGATGGAAAATAACGGTCAACACGCGATCGATGTGCTCGTGCAGCACTTGCAGACATTGCTTAGTTGTTACAGACCATATGCGAATCGTGTGATCATGGCTGCCGCTGGCTAACAGCCGTCCATCGACACTAAACGCCAGGGATTGCACACCGCTGGCATGCCCACGCAGCGTTTGCAAACATTGCCCCGTTGCCACATTCCAGAGCCGAATCGTTTGATCATGACTGCCACTTGCCAGCAGATTGCCATCAGGGCTAAACGCGAGACATAGCACCCAGGCAGAGTGTCCTTCCAGAGTAGCGCTTTGTCGCTTGTCGTCCAGTTGCCAGAGTTGAATGGTGCGATCGATTCCAGTTGCCAGCAAGTTGCCCTGCGGACTAAACACAACGGCTAAAATATCGCCGCGCGTTTGCGTAAATACTGATTTGGTGAAATCCGCACCCGCAAAGTTGACGTGATGTAACGGCACACCCTGCAAGTACACCTGCCAGAGCGGCAAGTTTGAAAAGTCATAGCCACTCAAATTGATGTCTAGCTGACTGAAGAGCTTGAGTAGATTGCCTGCGGCATAGCCCGGTTGTGAGAAAGTTTGAGCTTTGAGTGTTGCTAACGCCTGATCCAGACACTGTTTTACGGCTGCTTGACTTCCCAGTCGCACCAGTAACTGAGCTAACAATGGTTGAAGCAACAGGCGTATTTGGGTCTGCCGCAAATAATCCTCGGTTTGCGCTTTACTGAATGCGTATTGATCGCACAACGCCAACTCGCCGTTCACTAACTCCTCACTAGCCTGTGTGATTAAGCGTCCCGTGATATATTCCATCACCACAGGCTGTTGAGTGAATCGCATCTTCTCAGCCAGTGCTACTTTTTCCACCAGCGATCGCTGTTGCAGGGATTCCATTGCTTCCAAGAGTGACCGTGGCGCGATCGCAGGCACAATGTCTTGTCTTAACTCAGTCAGCGAAACGCCTTCCCGGTTGATGGCTAGCCAGTACATCACCTGCTGTTCCGAGTCTGACAGCCGATCGAACTGCTGGGCTAAAAGGTCGGCGATGTCACCAAACACAATGGTGCTGTGCTCCAGAAAGGCAGCAATATCGCCCTCAAACAGTTCTTGAATGGTAGTAGCAACAATCTTGAGTGCCAATGGATTGCCGCCGTAGTGTTCTATGAGCGCTCTCCCCGCTAAGTCTGTCAGGGTAAAGCCCTTCTCAGCGATCAACTTCTGCCCGTCCGCCTCAGGTAAGCCAGCTAATCGGAGCGATCGGATGAGTAAATCATTGCCCGCTTTGCTCTTCAATCCTCGCGGTGGTTCGCGACTGGTCAGCACCAGACAACTTTGATGGCGTGTCTGTCCGATGCTTTCCAACAATGGTCCGTAGCCTTCATAGCCTTCTCGATAGGCACCAGCACGCCCCTCTGCGATCAAAATCGATTCAACATTATCCAAGACCAACAAACAGCGTGAATGCCGCAAGTAGCCCAGCAGCGCATTAATCCTGCCACTGAAGCTCTCTGGTAGATCAAGCTGCCGTTGCCGGGACAGCACGCTTAACCAGTCTGCCAGGACTTCTTGCACGGGTGGTGCATTGCGGAGCGATCGCCAAATCACAAACTCAAACCCATCCTGGAGTTGTTCTGCCAGTCGGACAGAGAGTGCCGTTTTGCCAATGCCACCCATGCCCAACAGCATCACCAATCGGCACCGATCGTGGCAGATCCACTGCTCCAACGTGGCAAGTTCCGCTGCACGACCATAGAACAAGGAAACATCCAGTGCTTCACCCCAGTCGGTCACGGATGCTAGAGGCGGATCGAGAGTTTGAGTGCGGTGTGGGGTCAGAGTCCGCGCTTCCCTTTGCTCCCGTTGCTGCTCCTGCGCCTCCACAGGTTTCAGGTCGGCAATGTCTTCCGGATTGAGCGACAGCCGCTGGCACAGTTCCACGAAGGTGGCACGATCAACGGGTTTGCCCGTCAGAAAATTACTGACCGTGGCGATCGCCAAGCCTGCCTCTTCCGCCAAGGCGCGCTGATTCAGAAACCCATTGCGTCTGACCGCTAATTTCGCTGGCTCAATCCAATCTTGACGTACCCTGAGTGACCTGGTTGACATTGACCGTCCAGTAAGGAGTGCTCAAATTCTAGGCGGAAATAAAAGCGGTCACAAGTCATGACAAGTCAGGTTTTCTCAGACTCGAACTCAGTCAACTCTAACGCTTGATGGAGGTAGCAGTTTAGAGAAAGAACTTAAAAATGCTAACTCAAACGTCTCCCCATCATCATCTTGTGCCACTTGGAGACATTCCAGGAATGTACCATTCTCCTTGTCAACAGGAGTATCGAGTCTTTCTAAAAGCCATCCTTGACGGTTTAGCAGATGGGGTGTTGCTCTTGACGGCAAGAGGAGAACTAGTTTATGCCAACCGTTGTGCTCGTCAAATGTGCGCCCATTTAGGCGATAACTCCTTTTCAATACTGGGAGCCTCAAGAGTTTGGGAAGTGTGGGAGAGGCTGGTCGATCGTTGCAGGACTATTTCACAGTCGCCTTCTGTAGTTGAGACTGAAGTTAGAGATCGCAAAGCCAGTCTGCTTCGTATTCGAGCTCGCTGGCTGGATTTGAAGGAGAGCGATTCCTATTTATTAGTCACATTAGAGGACTACAATCAGTCGCTGCAAAATCTAGCGATCGCAGAAGCCATCAAGTATAAACTTACACCGCGCGAAGCAGAGATCTGGCTCCTACGTCGGTTAGGTCATACATACAAGGACATCACCACTCAGCTTTACATTTCCCTCAATACCGTTAAAAAACACCTCAAGAACATTCATGCTAAGCAAGAAGCCGTTCTTGATCAAGCCGGAGAATGTTAGGGCGTGTCATCAATTAGCTCCGAAACCTTGCGATATCAGCAGTGTCACGCCCGTCCCAACACATCAGGCTAGGGGCTGGAACCCTTACTGCAAGCAATGTGTAGTATTAATTGATGACAGCCCCTAGAGGCGTACTGATTAACTGAAATTTACTGGCTCCAGGGTCGAGTAGAGAAGTGAAATTTCTAAAGAGCGCTATTCTCCCACAGATAAAATAACCCTTAAGGGTACTATGTTAGGTCATTTTGTCCCTTTATAATCCGCATTGAGTAATCAACAGTTGCCACTTGATTTGTTTGCCCAATGATATAAACAACCTCTACAGTCAACTTGGAGCTGGCACTGCTGTGAAAGATCAATCGCTCAAGATTCTAATTCTGACTGCAAATCCCAAGGGAACCGATCCGCTAAGTCTAGGGGTTGAGGTGCGAAAGATTGAGGAAGCTCTAGAACGAGCCACAAGCCGCGATCGCTTCAAAGTTTTCGCCAAGTCAGCCGTTCGTACAATCGATTTACGTCGCGCTTTGTTAGATATCAGACCTCGAATCGTTCATTTTTCGGGGCATGGGGCAGCAACTCAAGGATTAGTACTGGAAAATGATGCGGGTAAAATCCAACTTGTCAGTACAGAAGCACTCGCAAGGCTATTTGGAGCGTTTGAGTTTGGTGAGATTGAATGCGTTCTACTCAATGCTTGCTATTCAGAAGTGCAAGCAGCAGCTATTCACCAGTATGTAGACTGTGTAATTGGGATGCATCAACCGATTGGAGACAAAGCAGCCATTCAGTTTGCTGAAGGGTTTTATGATGCGCTGGGAGCTGGAAGCACTTATGAGGAAGCTTATAAGTTAGGATGCAGCGCGATCGATCTGGAAGGCATCTCCGAGTACTTAACTCCTGTGCTCAAAATTAGAAAAAGAGCCAACAGTTCTCTTTCTAACAACAGCAACCATTCTCAACAGCCTCATTCACTGCCTTCTGCTCCTATCGGGGCAGATCTTTCGATGAAACCTTCTAAAACGCAGTCGATAGGAAATATCTCGACCGTTGGTAGCAACAATGCTTTTTCCATTATTCAGTCCGATGGCAATGTGAATGTGTCTCAAAATACCAGTCAAGCCTCTGTTGACACTACTGACCTGCAAGCGGTATTGGAAGCATTGGCGAGGCTAAGACAGGACGTTGAAACAACAGATGCACTTAATCCGATTCAGAAAAGCATGGTTGAGACACCCATCAAAATTCTTGAAGCAGAACTACAGAAGTCACCATCAAACAACACTGTGATTGGTCAAGCAGTTGCGGCACTGAAGCAGGGTTTGGAGGGCGTAGCAGTGCTGGCAGAACCTGTGGCAAAAGTTGCAGCTCTGGTAGCAAAAGCGTGGGTGATTTGAGATGAACCAAGAACCATTAGTCAATCAGCCAAGTCAGCAGCAATCCATTGGCAATATCAACTCTCAAGGCGATGATAATGTCATCAACGTCATTCAGGGAAATGATGTAGTTGTGACATTTAACGAAACAAAGATTATTCAGATTTCAGTTGATGAAATTAAGACACGGGAATTCAAAGAAGGTTCGCCATACAAAGGATTGAGACGATTTGAATCAGTTGATAAAAACCTCTTTTTTGGTCGCGATCAGTTCCTTACGGGATTAGTCGATGAGCTTACCAAAGCGAATTTCATTTTATTACTAGGGGCATCCGGTAGCGGTAAGTCATCCGTTGTACGGGCAGGATTGATTCCCTGGTTGTCACAGAAGCGGGGTTCAACGTTCACGGATCTGACGTTTACACCAAATGTAGAGCCATTCAACTCGTTCTATCAACGACTGCACGATCGCTACCAACAAGCGGATGCTCAGTTTGTCCTGGAAGGGAAAGCAGACACACTGACACAAACCATGAAGAGGCTGCAACCACCGAAAGATTTCTGGTTCATCTTTATTGATCAGTTCGAGGAGTTATTCACCCTTAGCCAAGCAGATCAACGCGATCGCTTCATCAGTAGTTTGGTACATATGATTCACACCTTAAATCACACTCAAAATGATTCGGTCAAAATTGTGGCAACCATGCGGGCTGATTTTCTAGATCGATTAAGCCCTTACCCAGGGTTGATTAAAGCGACGAATCAGCATCGACCGATGATTGCAGAGATGCAGTTAGATGAGCTGCGGTTGGCGATCGAACAACCAGCAGCACATCACGGGGTGGTCTTTGAAACGGGGTTGGTAGAGCAGATCATCAAAGATGTGCAGGGGCAGGCAGGCTATTTGCCTTTGTTGCAGTACACATTGAATTTACTGTGGGAAACAGAAGTACAAACAGGGAGTATTCGCGATCGGACATTGAATATTAGCAACTATCGAAATTTAGGTGGCGTGAGAGGTGCCTTACAGAAACACATCGAAGAGGTTTATCAGCGTCTCTCAAAAGCAGAACAGTTAGCCGCTCAGCGGATTTTTCTGAAGTTAATTGGTATTGGTGGCAATGTCGAATCAGAAACAGAATGGAAACCAGTGCGGCGGCGGGCAAGTCGAACTGAGTTTGATGATCCGTTAGAGCAAAGGGTAGCGGTTCGGTTGATTAATGAAAACCTGCTGGTGAGCAACCGCGAAACGCAATCACAAGAATCCACCGTTGAAATTGCCCATGAAGTCTTACTCACCTCCTGGACAACCTTGAGTACGTGGATTCGAGAAAATCGACTGGCGATCGCTCTCCGCAATCGATTGAATGATGATGTGGCACGATGGCAAAGCAAGAAGCCAGAAGATGAGCTTTGGGGCGGTTCAAAGTTAGAGCAAATTCTAGAACTGAGGCAGGAGCCAACGTTTAATCAAGTTTTAGGCGGATTTAGCTCAGCAGCGAACCAGTTTATCGATGCTAGCCTGGGTTTGCGCGATCGCGCACGGCGACGGCGGCTTGGAATCGCGATGACCTTTCCATCAATCATTGCAATTGCTGTCCTCATTTTTGCAGTGCAACAACAGCAAGCTCAAAAGCGGCTTGAGGCTGTTTTCTTAGACACTGATACAGCAGAAATTTTAAACGCCTTACCAAGCGTCTTACAGCAAGCTCGTAATTACAGGAAGCAGGTCGATCAGCTTGGAAATATAGACAACAACGACCAGGCGATCGCTTACTACCAAAGCCATAGAAGTGATCTTAACCAAGCATTCGCCTATTATCGCCAGATCCTGAGAGCAACAGGTAGGCTGCAACAGCAAGTGAAGAACAATGAGGACTTTGCAAAAACTTTGAAAGAAGGAAAGACGCTCCAGAGCACTTTACAGACGCTCAATGACATTTGGCAAGAAGCAGAGCAATCAATGGCAGATATGCTTCTTAAATATAGAATTCCTGAACTTAAGAAATACCTTTCTATGCAACCAAAACCCCAGATCGGGGAACTTTTACAGACAACTAAAAAAACTGACTTCGAGAACCAATATACCAAGGGCGCACTCCGAACAACTTATGAGATTTTGATGCAAAGCTCTGGTGCAGGAGCTGATCTCAACAATGATGGATTACTCCGAGATGCTCAGGAAGCAAACCAAATGCCCTGCAAGGTTCTGTTAGAGATTGAAAAGCTGTGGCGTGAAGGAACTCATCGGCAGTGCGGTTGGTATGGTCCGACCTCAGAACATGAAGACCCCAATTGTCAGTTTCTAGATCCCAACGCTCCTACATTAACGCGATCGACGTTTGGAGCCATTACAGAGCTTGTCACGACTCGATTGAATACCTGTGGCATTACTGCCTTTAAACCTTCACAGAAGTAGATACTGCTATGAGCAACACTACCTCGATAAAACCAATTATCTTTTCCTTGTATGCATTAGCCGTCATCCTGGTAGCAATGTCTGGCTGGGCAATTGTCCAAAAAAGTGCTGTTAGCAGCCAAACGAAAGGACCCAGCAACGCTGTCGTAGATGCCTTGAGTGGAGCAGTAAGTAAACGCTCCGATGAGACAGGTCAGTCTATCCGACTCGATCGCTCCGATGAACTGCTGCCCAGCAATATTTTAGAAGTGCCGGGAAGTAAAGGCGGAACAGAACATTGGGTTCACCTGCGCTTTCGAGGTGTGCGTAAATCTGCATTAGTGCAGGCAGGAACTGACCCCAACTACACCGAGTACCGTTTCCCTTGTCAGTACAGCAAAGGTACGGGACTGTGGGGATTGAGACAAACTAACAATAATGGCTGTGAGCACATTGGGGTTCAATCGCGAGGATGGCGAAACAAACACAAAAACATGGCTCAGAAGCCAGCCATGGCTAAAAATGCCCACAGAATATTGATTGCCCAAGAGGACGCTTCTGAACTGACCGTTCGACCTGTGAATGCTTTGACCCTGGTTTATATTCACGAGAATGGTGGAAACACCGTGATCAATGTTTTGACGGGTGCTGCCAGGGTCAAAAGTGGAAATACCATCACAACGGTTGGTGCAGGTATCCGATATACCGACTTTGGAGACGGTAAGCGAGGAGAGCGTAGCGATATGCCTGAAGAAACCTACAATTCACGCCCGCTGCAAATCTTCTTAGATCCGAATACCTGGTCTTCAGACATTCGCTTTCAAGTCCAGGAGTTTCAGAAGGCAGTGGATGAGGCAAGGGAACGCCCAATTCCCGTTCCCACAACTTCTCCAACTTCTTTCCCCGATCCCAATAAGCCCGGTACTAATAATCCACCGCAAAAATCTCCGGAATCTCCACCTGCAAGAAAGCCTGCTCCTCAAACTAAACCGTCCCCCATCATTAATCCATCCCCTAACAACAGCCCAAAGCTCAATTAGTAACTATCCCGCAAACAGGTGTGTTTTATAACGCCTTGTATCAGTCATCCTCTCAACACTTCTTTCCAATTCTCACAATCATCTCTTATGCTGAAATTTACTCATCTCCGTGGCAAACTGTATCATCTGGTCTCAAAACAGCGTAGTCTTGTTTTGCTTTCTACCATAGGCTGTGGCATTGCAACGTCTCTTCTCTGCACTGCTTTACCCGCACAAACAACCCAACCATCAACCACAGCAACCGATGCTGAAATGGGTTGGGAGTTTTTGGGTAGCCGTGATCTCAATCAAACAGAAGTTACCGAAATTGAGTATCACGGAAACTGTCCAGGGAAAGATACCCCTTCTACAGAAGCAAAGTTTACCTCAAGTAAAACGCCCCCCGCTCCCGGACGACGGGTGACGGTAAGGAACGTCACTAGAGGGCTTGCTAGTGATCCCTATCCTTATACCGATCGGGAGTATGACAAAGGACGATCGTCAGAATCGACACAGATGATCTTTGGTACTAGACATAACGGCAAGCATCTGATCGTTTTACAAGGTGAAAACAGCTTCGAGTATGATATCCGGCAAGGGAACCAGGTGATCGATTCTGGCACATTCACCGCCACAATCAACCTGAATCAGGATGCTCGCGAACGAAAGGCTATTCTCAGCACTAATAAGGTTTGCATGAACTCTCAAGTAGCGCTCAATTTATGTGCAGATATTCGAAACCGTATGGAACTCAAATGTCCTGACGGCAAAGTGATTGAGTCAAAGCTTGAACCG
Source organism: Lyngbya sp. HA4199-MV5 (assembly GCA_019359375.1). Taxonomy (GTDB): domain Bacteria; phylum Cyanobacteriota; class Cyanobacteriia; order Leptolyngbyales; family Leptolyngbyaceae; genus Stenomitos. Next base: position 21,643 of record JAHHHL010000062.1, on the reverse strand, counting down.
AATATTTCTGAAATCTCTACGCTTATCGCTAATCAGAGCAGTAAAAGCATGACCTTTACTTTAAACGGTCAAATAGAGAGATTATCTCCTGGCGAGAGCAGAATGGTTACTGGAACCTCTTTAAGCCTCAGCTTTTTGCCCTGCCAGAGTTGCGGGCAGCTAAGAACAATGAGTTTACAGCCTGGTAAGCGGTATCAATTCAAGAAGTCGCTATATATTGGAGGACAAATCGATCTGGGAGATTATCCCAACACTAGCCTTTAATGGCTTCAACCGCTGTAACTTCTAGCCAGAATGGTTCCTCGACAATGAGCCAATCAATCAGGATAATTCCAGCATTACTCAGTTTTAAACCGACTCCTGTTAGGCTTGCGACAACGGCTACCAGTGGACGTATGAAACGACTCACGCGGGTGATTCCGTGGTTGCTGTAACAGCCGTACTATCGTCAGCAAGTAGCCATGAGTCTGCTCAATCGGTGATCGGTTCTAGCCACAACGAGACGTTTGAGAATCTTGAGAGCAATGCGATAGAGACTCAGAGACCGTTCAATCGGTGATTGGTGCTAGCCGCAACGAGGCGTTTGAGATTCAAGCGCTGAAAGCGGGGCAGGCAATGCTTCACTTTAAGCAAGCGCGATCGTGGGAACAGAACCAACCGCCGCGTAAGGAATACCAGATTGAGGTTGTGATTCAATAGCGGACAATCGCACTGTCCAGTTTCTCGATCCAGTCTTCTCCACATTTCGTGATTCATCTCATTCAGGAAAGCATCTCATGCAACGAATCTTGATCCTATCAGCCAATCCTAAAAATACAGACAAACTGCGTTTGGATGAAGAAGTGCGAGAAATTCAAGCTGCTTTAGACCACTCCCGAACCCGTGATCAATTTGAGATCGTGACTCGATGGGCAGTGCGAATTGATGATTTACAAGCCATTCTTTTGGATCAACATCCTCAAGTGGTTCACTTTTCTGGGCACGGCGCAGGAAGTCAGGGTTTAGTGTTGGAGAACGAAGCGGGGCAGGCACAGCTTGTTGGCACTGAGGCACTGGCAGGGTTATTTCAGTTGTTTCAAACAGATGTTGAATGTGTCTTTCTCAATGCCTGCTATTCGGAAGCTCAGGCAGGTGCCATTCATCAGCATATTGACTGCGTGGTAGGGATGAATCAAGCGGTGGGGGATAAAGCCGCGATTAATTTTGCCCGTGGGTTTTATGGATCGCTGGGTGCAGGCAGACCTTATGAGGAAGCGTTTGAGTTTGGGCGCAATGCGATCGATCTCAAGGGGATTCCAGAAGCTTCAAAGCCTGTGCTGAAGAACCGGAAGCGCTTTAGAGACAGCCCACCGCTTAGCCAGCCAGTCCCTCAGGTGAAAGAGAACGAAGAGCGTAGCCCAATGCACCAAAATCGATCGGTTTCAATTGGCGGCAATATGACGGGCAGTGTGATTCAGACGGGCGATCGCAATACGGCTTCGGTGCAATTCCACCAAACCACGCTGCCGCCAGCCAAGAGTGTAGACATTCAAGCAGAACTCAAAGCTTTACAGGATCTCTTAGCGCAGATCGATAGCCCCGATCGACGCAAGATTGATCATGCATTGGCTGATGTTGAGGACGAACTCAAAAAGCCGCAGCCCGATAAAGCGGAAGTGGGACAGGCGTTGGAACGAGCGTTGAACTATGCCCAAAAGGCAGAGGGTTTTTCGGCAGCGATCGAAAAGTTACAGCCCCGGATGACGAAGGTTGTTGCATGGCTGGGAGATAACTGGTACAAGCTCCTTAGCGTAGTCAGACTAGGGGCGGGCATTTAGCTGCGGTGTCTTGCCAAAGCGTTCCCAAACGAATCTAGTGACTGCTGAAAGGCATCCGTTGGGTCTTTCACCCACTGCTGAACGATCGAAATGGTGATTGATGCTACTGAATCCATGACCTTTAACGCTTGAAGCAGCCAACTTTCTGTAAGTGATATAAAAATTAGTGCCATTTTCCGTTAGCAGACTAAAATTTCTGTAACGACTCAAGCTCTCTCGTGAAATCTTGTAAGCTCAGTCAAGGTGCCTTCTATCATGGAAAATTGTCTCAAGACGACGTTGGTCTGCGGCTTTGGGCTGGCGATCGCCGTTAGTGGTCTGGTCTCAGGACGAGCATTGGCTCAAGTCACGCCCGATCGCACGTTGGGAACGGAAAGCTCGGTTGTGAATCGGGATGTGATCATCAAGGGATTGCCGAGCGATCGCATTGAGGGCGGTGCGAGGCGTGGGGCAAATCTGTTTCACAGCTTTCTAGATTTTAATGTTGCCGCTCAGCGAGGGGTTTACTTCGCCAACCCGACAGGTGTAAACAATATTTTGAGTCGGGTGACGGGTAGCAATGCATCAAATATTGCCGGACGGCTGGGCGTGTTGGGTGGTGCCAATCTGTTTTTGCTGAACCCAAATGGCATTATTTTTGGACCCAATGCCAGCCTGGATGTGGCGGGATCGTTTATGGCGAGTACGGCGCGGGATCTACTGATGGCAGATGGCACGGTGTATAGTGCGACGAACCCGACGGCAGCTTCGTTACTAACGGTAAGTGTGCCGCTGGGCGTGCAGTTTGGCAAAGATCAACCCAGGGCAACAATCACGAACCGGGGTAATTTGACGGCTGGACAAGACCTGACACTGGAAGCTGGCAATCTAGATTTGCAGGGGCAGTTGCAGGCAGGAGGCAACCTGACGCTAAAGGCGACGGATACGGTGAAGATTCGCGATACGGTGACAGAACCATTTGTGGCGCGATCGGGTGGGAATATGCTGATTCAGGGGAATCAGTATGTTGACATTCTGGCGCTTAATCACCCAACTATCATGCCCTTTGTTAGCAGTGGCAATCTCACTTTGGTCAGCGATGGAAACGTTTCTGGTGATGCTCACTTCGCTAGCGGTGCCAGCCTTACAATTCTCAACTCATCCGGTGGAGTTGGCAGTTTTGTTAGTCTCAACGATCCAGTTATTCGAGCAATTGGAGATGTTAGTTTTGGTGATTACACAGGTGCATCACTCAAGGTAGAGGCAACAGGTAGTATTCAGGGTGGAAACATTACTATTAATTCGCCTGATATCGTTGGTTTTCCAATAAACGACCCTGACAGAGCTAGCAGATCTGACCCAACCCGCTATCGCACCCTAACTTTGCGTGCAGGAGTTGCGGCAGATTTAATCACTGCAAATGTGGACTTCCCATTCAACCAAGGAACACCTCCAACTCAGTTTCAATCTCCAACACCTCCACTGGCTTTACCAGCAGGCAGCATCAAGGTCGGTAACATCTATACTGTATCAACAGCAGTTGATCCTATCACTAATTTACCAGTACCCACCATTACTGATCGTGCAGGAGATGTGACGCTTGAAGCTCGAGGACAGTTCTCTGGTGACATCTCTATTAAAAGTATAAATGCTGCAAGCAGTATACCGGGCGACTACAGCATAATCAGGATTAAATCTAATGCAGGCTCGGTTTCAATCCTTGGAAACTCAGCAACTGGTGGAGAGTTAAATGTAACGAACATAGACCCAGAAGGTATAGCAGGAGATATATTTATTGATGCTGCCCAGAATGTAGACATCAGCAATAGCAGCCTTGAGAGCAAAGGCAGGTTTGGACGAATTATCATAGGTCAAAATAGTGCTGTTGACAAGCTTACTATTGATAGCAAGAGTTCCCTCATTGCTACAAATCAACAAAGTAGAGATGGCGGAGTTATTGATCTTAAAGCTGGAAGAATTTCAATCAAGAATTCCTTTCTCACTACTCAATCTTCTGGGCGGGCAAATCCTGGCAAAATTAATCTTACAGCTACATTACCATCAGCATTATCATCTGAAGGAGAAGCAATTGATTCAATCAATCTAACTCAATCTATAATTGATTCAAGTATTCGTAGCTTCTTCCCAGATGGGAATATAAACCCTGCTGAAGGCGTAACCTTAAACGCTACAGATGCTAAAGGTAGTATCAAACTTGAATCCAACAGCCAAATTACGACGGCAACAACGGGCGGAAATATTCCAGGTCGTCCCATCGCCATCTCAGCTAACACCTTTATCCTGGATAATTCTACTCTATCAGCAACTACTTCTAGCGATGCCAATCAATCACCAACCATTTCTAAGGATGTCAATGGTGGAGATATTTCCATTACTGCACTTAATGGCTCAGTCACTTTAAGGAATGGCAGTTTCATCAATACTGCTGTCCTCAGTAGCTCAAAGGCGGAGAAAGGCGGAGATATTACGATCAATACTGGCTCATTCTCCCTAGAGGGAGGAGCAAACGGATCGAGAATACAAACGAGAACCTACGGCATAGGTGAGGCAGGGGATATTCAGCTTAATTTTACTAACGCTGCGACCATCACCAGTACTTCCCCCGCAGCGCTTTCTAATGCTGCTTTGCCTCCAATTCTCAGTGGCATAGTAACCTCCTCTGAAGAATCTGAAAAAATAGTCAATGGAAGACGTGAAAAAATAGTCAGCGGTCCCGGGGGCAGCATCACTATCAATCATCTTGATAATCAAATAGGAAAATTGACTCTAACTGCGGGTGGCTTTTTGAGTGCTCGCACTGATAGTTCTAGCCCCGGTGGTAACGTGCAGATCAATGTTCAAGATTTGATTGTGCAGTCAGGGGGGCAAGTGATCACAACCAGCTCTGGAAGCGGTAAGGCAGGTGCGATTGAGGTTAACGCTGCTAACAGCGTCAGTATTGAGGGTAGTAGACCTGCTCAGGGAATTTTCGCCTCTCCCTTTCTCTCCTCCACTCTACTTTCTTTCCCTCCTTTGAAAACGAGCGACGATCTCAGTCTAATTACTCAAGATGTTAATCAAAAAGATAATATTGAGGATTTAGGTATTGAAGCACGATACGCTTCCATACAACAGAAAGTGAGTAGTACAGCTTTTGTCTATTACTCATTCGATGTAAAAGAGGCTGGAAGCCGTGTTGTCTTTGATATCGATAATGATCCGACCAATACTACCAATAAGGGTACTCAAAGCTCCGGCATTGTGCCTGATACGCAGATCTCTCTGTTTGATCAGCGCACAGGTCAACTCCTAGCAAGTAACGATGATTCACCTGTGACCATAGGTGGTAGTGGTGAAAAAAAAATCGAAGGAAGGACCGGAGAAGGAAGGACCGGAAGTAGTAGTTCTCTTGACTCTTACCTTTCCTTCCACTTTCCAGAGCGTGGCAAATATGTTTTGGCAGTTGGGCGCTTTCGTTCTGGTAACCCTGGTGGTGCACCACTGCAAGCGGACGACACTTATACCCTTCAAGTTTCTCAACAAATTCAAGGAAAACTGCTACCTCCTGATTTTGATCCGCTCACTAGTCGCAATCCCAGTCAGGGAATAAGCAGCGGTTTATTTGCTCAAAGTACGGCTCCAGTTGGTGCTGCTGGAAGCATTACAATCAATGGTAGTGGAACAGCACAATTAACTTTGCAGCAAGGAGCAGTGATTTCTGCGTCTAATGTAGCTGGTACAAGTAATGGAATTACTCTACAGGGGTTAAGTAAGTTACAAGTAACTGATAGCTTGATTTCTACCTCTACCAGTGGAAATGGTGGAACAGCTGGCGATATAACCGTAAATACTAGTGATTCCGTTGCACTAGCAGGCAGATTTCAGTCTAATTCGCCTAACCGTGCTGGCTTAGTTGCTCAAGCAACTGATGGGAATGGCACTGCTGGCAATATATCAGTCACCACGTCTCAATTGAGAGTAGCCGATGGAGCAGAAATTAATGTCAGTAGCCGACAAGGAAACGCAGGCAACTTGTTTGTTTTTGCTGATAGCGTCACTTTAAATCAAGGAACCCTCTCCGCTACCACCGGGCAAAATAAAGGAACTACAGGAGCCAACATCTTTCTGCTGGGTAATGGAGCATTTAATCCAAATAGTCTACTAACTTCTCCGCTAAATTCTCAGCGCATCCGTGAAGAGTTAGAAGCCTCACCTGCTCTAAATTTTCTGTTAATGCGTAACGGTAGCCAAATTACTGCGAATGCAGATCCGAGCAGTGACGCGACTGGTGGCAATATTTTCATTAACTCTGAATTGATATTGGCAACCGGATCTGCTAATAAGATTACAGCTGACGCAGGGCAGGGTAGAGGTGGAAACGTATTTATTGTTGCGAAACCGCTAGGAATTTATAACATCGAGTTTCGTGCATCCGGTACAGTCACTCTCAATGACATCACAGCAACTTCACTGGCTGGGTCTAGCGGCATTGTCAGTATTGCGATCCCCGATGTGAACCCGGCGCGGGGGTTGAATCAACTGTCGATCGACCTTGCAGATGCCTCCAAAAAAATCACCCCCATTTGCCCGATCGCGGGACAACAGGGCGCAAGCAATCAGTTTGTAGTGTCTGGTCGTGGTGGTCTACCCGAAACACCCGCCAGCACCCTCAGCAGCAACGTTCTGGTTGGCGAGCAAGCCACGGTTGCTACTCAGCCTGACACCACTCAACCCAACGCCACATCTAACCCTACTGCCAGCACTACAGAAATTCCATCTGGCATTGAAGCACAGGGCGTTGAACTGGGGGCAAACGGAGCCTTCATCCTCACTGCCCACGCTTCCAGCGAAGATCCGCATCCATCCTGGCAACCATTCCAACGCTGCAACCAACCATAAAGCAGGTTGCAGCAGCGATTTTGTGATTGCAATTTTTTACTCATTAACAACCCATTCAGAGCCTCTAGAAGTGATGGCACACCTTAAACGCGATCGCGCGAGCCACCTCAAACCACCCCCCAAACCTCGCCTCAAACCAGTGGGTCACAGTGCATTGCGTCTGCTGGCTCAGCTACCAATTGCTGTCTCTTTCACCGCCTTCTGCCTCAGCCTGCCCTTAATTGGTAGCGCTCAAACCAACATTACTCAGGTGCCTGCACCCAACGTACCGCCCTTGCGACCGCAAGATATCACCCCTCGTCCAACACCCTCTCCTCAACTGCCTCAGATCCCTTCTCCTCAACCCTCCCCTGGCAATTTGCTCCAGGAGCCATCGCTTCAACAACCCGAAGAAACAGCGCCCGATCGACCCTTTCAGTTCCAGATCACCGCGTTCAAATTTGAAGGCAGCACCGTCTTTAAAGATGATGCATTGCTGGCAGCGATCGTCGAAGCGCTAAAGCTTGATCCAGCCAAACCGCTACCACGAGTGTTTACCTTTGCCGAACTGCTAGAAGCGCGCTCAGCCATCACAAAGCTCTATATCGACAAGGGCTACATCACTTCAGGAGCCTTGATTCCTGCTGAGCAGATCATTCCAAAAGAAGGGGGAGCGGTCACCATTCAAATTGTGGAAGGCGGTTTAGAAGACATTAAAGTCACAGGCAATCGACGCTTGCAATCTGGTTACATTAGCAGTCGTTTAGCGATCGCCACGCGAAAGCCGCTCAATCAGCCCCGTCTGCTGGATGCGCTGCAACTGTTGTCCCAATCGCCCCTGATTGAAAAAATCTCGGCAGAACTAACCGCTGGCTCACAGTTTGGCAGCAACCTGCTGGAAGTCACCGTCAAAGAAGCGCGTGTGTTTCATGGTGAAATTAACCTGGACAACGATCGATCCCCGGCAGTGGGCAGCTTTCGGCGCGGCGTGACACTTTCGGACGATAATCTGCTGGGTTTTGGCGACAGTCTCACCGTTGCCTATGCCAACACCGAGGGCAGCAACGCGATTGATCTCAGCTATGTTGTACCCGTCAGCCCTCATAACGCCACCCTTCAATTCAGATATAACGCTACCCTCAGTAACGTCATTGAAGCGCCGTTCAATGCCCTGGATATCTCTTCCAAGTATCGCACCTATGAACTCACGCTACGCCACCCATTCATTCGATCGTCCAACGAAGAGCTAGCGGCTGGCATTACCTTCTCCCGCGCAGAAACAGACACCGCTCTGGGCTTTGAAAATATCGGGCCCTTTCCACTCTCACCGGGTGCTGATCCGGCTGGGCGCACACGTCTCTCGATTCTCCGCTTTTTCCAGGAATACACCCAGCGTAAACCCTATTCTGTTTTAGCCTTACGCTCCGAATTCAGTGTTGGTCTGAACCTATTCAATGCAACCATCAACGAAATCCCACCGGATAGCGAGTTTTTTGTCTGGCGGGGGCAGGCTCAAAAAGTATTTCTCCTCGGACCCGACACGCCTCTGGTGCTGCGCGGTAATGTGCAGGTCGCCGATCGACCGTTAGTGGCGATCGAGCAGTTTGCGGTCGGCGGACAGTTCAGCGTCAGAGGCTACCGCCAGGATTTTCTGCTCTCAGACAATGGTGCCTTTGGTTCCGTCGAAGTGCGGTTGCCCCTCTTTCGTTTTCCTGAATCACAAACGCTGATACAACTGGTGCCGTTTATCGACGTGGGCACCGTGTGGAGCAACTCTGAAAATTCAAACCTAACGACCAACACCCTGGTATCGACCGGGTTGGGCTTACGGCTTCAGGTCGGCGATCGCGTCGATTTCCGTTTCGATTGGGGCATTCCCCTAGTGACAGCCGAGTCTGGCAAAAACAGCCTTCAAGAGCAAGGGCTGTACTTTTCCCTACTATGGAAACTCTTTTGAGATGAAACCGTTACTAAAGCACTGTTCCAGTTTCTACACCTTCGCTTGTCGGCAAAAACGGCATTACCGTATTGTCTTCATCCTGATGGTGGTCGCGTTTGTTAGCACTATAACGATTCACGCGATCGCAGCCGAGAAGAACACGGCTCCAGTGGCAGTTTCATCTTCAAACACGTGCCTACAAACACCGTCATTGAATGGAGATAACTTGTCACGCCTGGGCATGGAAAAGTACCAGGCTGGGCAATTTGGGGAGGCAAGGGATTGCTGGCGCAGAGCACGCACCCTGCATCGGGGGAGAGCCGCGATCGCCGACCAAATTAACCAGGCGCAGGCAGAGCAGGCACTGGGACTCTATCCACTTGCCTACAAGACCTTACTCCCCCTCTACTACAGCCCTACCACATCCGACTGTAAAGTCCTACCAAAAGGCGATATCGATCAGGCTGATCGGTGTATACAACAGTTTTTTGATCAGCTGAAAAAACGAGCAGACACCTTCGATAAAATCGCTGGCTTACGCAGTTTAGGCAACCTTTTGCGAGGCATCGGTGAGCTAGAGCTTTCTGAAGCAGTATTGTCACTCGACATTTTGACACGCTTGCCCAACAAAGCAGCGCTCTGGCTAGATCAGGGCAATACCAAACGAGCCTTAACCGAACAGTCCTGGGATCTCTATCTACGATCGGGTGAACCGAACGACTTGAAAGAGACCATTCAGAAAGCCACAGAAGCGATGCAGCAATATGCCGCTGTTAATGCGTTAGCTGCATCAACGGCAGGCAATACGAGCATTGACTTACTGCAAGCCCAACTAAACCAATTTAGTTTCTTGCTAGAGCAGCAGCGAGAGTTAAGCTGTTTACTCAACCATTGGCGTGGACCCGGTTGCCAACTCAACCAACTGCGACAAGTGACCAGGACTAGCGAGCGTCAAACCATCCAGCAACTACTGGGTAAGGTTCAGGGTCAGCTCATCCAATTCCTCACCGGTACTGACTCATCCAACTCCTTAGCAGCGCTGTTTGCTCAAATTGAACAATTGCCCGCTAATCACTCAACGTTGCATTTACGCCTCAATCTGGCTCAAAGTTTGATTGCCCTCAGCACGATCGATCTACCTGGCATCGAGCTTTCTCAATGGCAGAAGCAGCTTGAACCCTGGCTGAAAACAACTGTGGCGCTAACCAAACTTGACAGCCGTGAACATTCTTACGCATTGGGCTACCTGGGTAAATGGTATCAAAACACAAACCAGTGGGAGTCTGCTGAGCGTTTCACGCGTGAAGCGTTACTTCAAGCTCAGTCCATCCCTGCTCAAGAAATTGCCTATCAGTGGCAGTGGCAGCTAGCGCAGCTTTACAAAACTCAAGCACAAAAGCAGCTCAAAGCGAAAGCACAAACCGAGCCCAAGGACTTGAAGACTCCGTTACTCGTTGCCCGAAAGTTCTACCAGGGTGCCTATGAAACGTTGGAATCCCTGCGTCATGAGTTGGCAGCGAGTAACCCTGATACCCAACTTACATTTCAACAAAATATTGAAACCATTTACCGAGAATATGCAGGCATACTACTGCCACAAGATGCAGAACCCAATCCAGCCGATTTAGTGGAAGCCCGTGAAGTGATTGCAGCACTCCAGGCAGTGGAGTTGGAAAACTTTTTGCGTCAAGGGTGTCCAGAAAATAGTCTGGAGCGCATCGATCGCATCATTGATACCGAAGCGGATAAGAGTACAGCATCTTTCTACCCGATCGTTCTTGATAATGAGGATGGACAAACCGTACGATTAGAGGTGATTCTCAAATTACCTGGTAATGCCCTTGCTGCTCAGTCCCAACCGCAGCAGAAGGCGCTTCCAGAGGATTCTGGCACCGTTAGAAAAATCAGCACTCCAACCAACGACACTCAAGATAATGGTATCAAACTCAATCAAGAGCCATTGCTTAAGCACTATCGCAAAACCATCGATCGCGCCGAGTTCACCCAAACCATCAAAAAGCTACAGCATCAATTAGAAGAGGACTATACGTTTCTGAGCGTCAAACAGGAAGCGCATAAGGTTTATCAATGGCTGATTGAAGAGGCAGAGAAGAGTGGCGATCTCAACCGCATCCATACGCTCGTCTTTGCGTTAGACACACGGCTACGGAACATTCCCTTAGCCGCCCTGGTATACGATCCAAACCTGGACAGCGGCGATCGCCAGGGTTACTTGATTGAAAAATATGCTGTTGCGATCGCGCCCAGATTACGCCTGCAAGCGGCTGAGCGTTTTCCAGCTAAAAAGCTGAATGTACTGGCAGTTGGGCTGAGTGACAAGCCTGCCGTGGAATTTCAGGGACGGTTAAAAGGGCGATTTTTTCCAAAACTTCCTTATGTAGAAAAGGAATTAAAAACTATTGAACTATCTGGTCAGGGCAGACTGTCGGTACTTTCACTACTCAACGAGCAGTTCACTCAAGATCAGTTTCAACAGGCAATTAATACGACCTCTATTCAAATTCTGCACCTGGCAACCCATGGTGAATTCAGCTCTAGACCGGAGAGAACCTTTCTCCTATCTGCCGATAAGCATGTCATCAACGTGACGGAACTGGAGCGCATCTTCCGTGAACGGAATCAGAATCAGGCAAGGACTATTGATTTGCTCGTTCTCAGCGCCTGTGAAACCGCAACCAGCGATCAACGGGCAACTCTGGGAATCTCTGGTGTCGCAGTCCGAGCAGGAGCACGAGGGGCGATCGCGTCTCTCTGGACGTTAGATGACAAAGTAAGTGCTGACTTTACAAAAATCCTGTATGAAAAGCTCATTGATCCCAAACTTACAAAAGTCCAGGCATTGAGAGAAGCCCAACTTGAACTGGCGCGAGTGGCTGGTTACCAGCATCCCCGCTATTGGGCACCGTATATCTTTGTTGGCAATTGGTTGTGATGCTATCAATATGGTACAGCTAGGTCAGCCCACTAAGAATGGTGGAACTCTTCCCAGCAGCTTAATACCAGCACCTTAATATTAATTCTCAATTAGTTCTCGTGATCAGGAGTTCAGTTAATGGCAGAGGGCATAGATCAAGTTACAACAACGCTCAGCGATACCTCCCCAGCAATTGAGGTACAGGATGTAAGGAGTAAATTGGAGCAATTGCAGAGTAGCAATTCCGTTAAAGTCAGCGGAGATGTAAAGCAATCTGTGATTACCGTTGGAGACAATAACAGCACTCAATTTGTAATTAATCAAGGTACCGATATTAGAGAGCTGCTGAAATGGCTCGACGAGAGAATCACCGAAGCGGAAAAAGCCCATCAGCGTCCGATTCGTTGCAAGATGCAAACTCTGCTAATCACTAGTGTAGGGATTGGAGTCTTTATTGGGATAGTACGCTTTTTTGTAGGGCTATCAAGTCTAGAGCTTCCGGCGCTGGATGGATTGATGGCTGCACAGGCACCATTTGCCCAGGAAGATAACCGCATTTTGGTGATTGCACCCAATGATGAAGAAGTTCAGCAGCAAGGTCAAGAGGTTTACGAGAAGGGAGTTTCTTTTACAGATGATAAACTTGCTGAGGTACTGGAGAAGATTCGAACATTTCATCCTCTCGTAATCGGGTTAGATCTTCAGCGTCCGTTCAAAGCTAAGGGAAAGCTAGCCCAACTCTTAAGTCCTAATTCTACTACTCAACAAATATCAAGTGCAGTAGTACAGTATCCCAAGATCTCCACCAGAAACGTTTCCACCAAGAAGGTTGTGACGAAGAAAGTTATTTCTAAACAGAATCAACCTGCCCAACGTAAGAAAATTACTCCATTACTTACCGCAAACGTTTCTACCAAACCAGAAATCCTTAATCTGGTTGGAGGATGCAAAGCACTGGAGACGAAAGAAGGCAACGATGGGAGACCAGTCCCAATCGAGGGAACTGAAATTCCTCCTCCTCCTGAAATTTCTGCTGCTCAAATTGGGTTTGTTGATTTTGTCATTGGTATAGGAAGTCGGGAGATATTTCGTCGTCAAATTCTTGCTCAAGAAATTCCTCCGAATGCTGAGAAATGTAAAACGACGCTTTCTTTTAGTACTCGGATTGCCAATCAATTTCTCTCGAGAGAACGTGGGTACACTAAGGTCAATGCGAATCCTGAAAATAAACAGTGCCCTCATTTTTTGCATTCGGATTCCAAACGAAATTTTACGTTTCCATACTTTGAGACCTTTACTGGTGGCTATCAAGGTGGAGCAGAGGAAAGCGATTGGTATGGTGGATGTAAAATAATTTTGAACTATGGAAAAAAGAAAGTTAATAAGATTGAACTCACTGCTCTATTGAATAAAGATAAAAATAAGAATGCCCTCGACCAGTTAAACCCTAAACCCAAAATTGTTGTCATTGGATCCGCCGCTCGTAGTCGTCATGATATGTGGCTCACACCAGTAGGTGAAAAGGAGGGAGCAATGATTCAGGCACTTACAGTTAGTCAAATCATCGATACAGTTTTAGGTGAGCAACGTCTCATTTGGGTCATGCCTCAATGGGCTGATTTTTTATGGATTCTGGGTTGGTCTGTGCTGGGAGGCTTTGTGGGCTGGCATCTTCGTTTCTGGAAACCGTGGTTACTATCGCTGACTGCTGCTGTCATTGTTCTGTATTTGGGATGCGGTTTAAGTTTTTGGCTATCGCAGTTGTGGCTACCCCTGATTCCTTCTCTGCTTACATTACTGGCTTCAGCAAGCAGCGTTGCTTATCTCAATTTCCGGCTTAAATTTGGTACTAACAATCCATTCCAAATCCTGCGTAAAGCGCTTGTTGAAAGTAAGTAATCTGGAGTGCTGTTTCATGAGCTATTCTCCATCTACCCTGGCTAAACGGTTTCTTATTTACCTTCTCACTCTGGTTTTTATCGTCTCTTCTTGCTTATTCTTCTCTGCTCCGGCTCAAGCAGGTGGCAACTTTCTTCAGTATGTTGGAAGACAGATTGTACTGCGCTTTAAGCCTCCTAAAGGTCCCTCTCCCAATCGAAGAGCTGGTGGTTTTGGGCGCGGCAGCATCTGTCCTGTTGATGTCGATATGCCATTAACGGCACTGGCGATCGAGCCGCTTGCAGACCAATCTCAGAACGATTTGCCTGAAACGAGCCGTCTAAATTACATAGGTGGCGAGACAACCGAAGCTTCGCCAACGTTCTGGTTCTATGTTCCCTATACGCGCTCTAAAAGTGAGGGCACTGCCCGTTTTATGTTGCTTGATGAATCTAAAAAGCCAGTCTTTAAAAACCCGCTCGCTCTTTCCCTTACTGAGAATTCCGGCATTATTAGCGTTAGCTTGCCGCCACAAACATCTTTACAAGTTGGTAAATCCTACTTTTGGTACTTTTCTGTGATCTGTGACCTCGATCGACCTTCGCGCAACCCTAGCGTTAACGGCTGGATTCAGCGAGTACCCAATGAACCTGGAACAGTTACTGGGCAAGATTTTGTCTGGTATGACGTGCTGAATAGTCTAGCCAGTGCCCGTCGTCAATCACCATCCAGAATTGATTTCCAGAGATCCTGGGAGCTATTCATGAGAAATAGTAAAGGATTGGAAAAGTTTGCACAGAAAGAAATCCAGCCATGCTGCACCACAGAAAATCAGCCTGGTGATCTAGTAAAACTCTAGCTAAGCTCATTGAGCACTCTTTAGTACGGAGAGGACAATATCAGTCCTTGTCCCTCAGCGTGGGACACCTACACGCGCAATCACCCTCCCCGTCCACTGATGCAAGTGGAATGTTGAGTCTGACCATGATTAATAAGGAAATAGAGAACAGGGCAGTTTCGATGCAGATCGTATCTATTAGCAAAGTAAAGGCTCCAGGATAGTCATTTCCTGTTTCGGAGGCGCTCATAAACACAAAATGGTTCAACCAAATATTTATGCTGTGTGACAGTTTCCAACTTTATTGTTTGCGGCTTGTCGTAAACGAGAGCTAAGTCGCGACTCAGTTTCCAACTTTAGCTTGCTACAAAATGTAAATGTGCTGCAGCGGAATCGACCTTGTAGCCTTTTTTCAGTTTCCAACTTTATTGTTCGTGAGCCTTTAGCAGAGGCGAGGAGTCGTGATCGCACTTGATAAATTGTTACCGCACTTGACTGTCACAACCATGCAGAAATGACGAGAATAACGGCAACGTAAAAATCCGATCGCTATGACCATCCTTGTAAGCATTGTTGAGGTGATGCTACAGAGGTTCTGATGAAAACCAGCGCCGCCGCTTGCTGTGGAGTAGGGCAGACTAGAGACAGCACTATTAGGGGTAGCCTCCTTGAGTCTGAGAGACCTCGATCTTCGCCATCAGTACCGCAGCGATTCTCCTGGGGAAACATTGCGTGAACGCCATCATCTACTGGAGGATTTCTACATCCCCTGCCTGGAGCGCTCACTGACTTACGATCGCGCGGTTGGGTTCTTTTCGAGCACATCACTCGCTGCCGCCGCCAAAGGCATCGCAACGCTGATTCGAGTCGGTGGCAGGATGCGGTTGATTGCTTCACCTTATTTGTCTCAAGCCGATGCTGACGCGATCGCTCAAGGACTCAAGCAGCGAGAGGAAGTCATCACAGCCGTACTGGTACAAGAACTGGAGCAGCTAGACCAACTGGCGCACGATCGGCTGGCTTATCTGGCATGGCTGTTGAGTAAGGGACGGCTGGAAATTAAGTTGGCGGTGCATCGAGACCCTTATCAACGCGGGCTTTACCACGAAAAACTGGGCATTTTCAGAGACGTGGCTGATAACGTGGTTGTCTTTACGGGGTCAGCAAATGAAAGTGTCAGTGGACTGATTGACAATTTTGAGTGTGTGGATGTGTTTCGTTCCTGGCGATCGGGCGACGACGAGCGGATTGCTGAGAAGCTGGATAACTTCCAACGCCTGTGGGAGAACCAGACTCCGAGGCTGGAAGTGCTAGAGTTTCCTGAAGCTGCACGTCGATCGCTCCTGAGGCATTGTCCGGGTGAACTGTCGGTGGAGGGGTTGGGGAGTCGAGGGGAGCGAGGGAATCAAGGGGATCAAGGGGGGCGAGGGATCTGGGGGAACCAGAGGCAAGGGGGGCAGGGAGCGAAAGAATCGGGTGAAAACTATTCCTTTGATGCCCTCGATCCTTCTGATGCCTCCGCTTTTTCTGTTCCCTCTACGCCCTTGATTCCCTCTCATGTTCCAACCTTACCGCTTTGGCTTACAATTCGTTCCTATCAGAGGCAAGCGATCGACAATTGGTTTGCCAATCGGGGCAGAGGCACCCTCAAAATGGCAACCGGGAGCGGGAAGACCATTACGGCACTGGCGCTCGCTGCCGAACTCTACCAAAAAATTGGGCTTCAAGTGCTGCTGGTGGTTTGTCCTTATCGTCATCTTGTGACGCAGTGGGCAAGAGAATGTCAAAAGTTTGGGCTGGAGCCTATTCTGGCATTTGAAAATGTGCGTACCTGGCAGAGCAAACTTTCCACACAGCTTTATAACGTGCGGGCGGGCAATCAGCCGTTTTTGACCATCATCACGACCAATGCGACCCTTATGAGTCAGGGCTTGCAGTCGCAGTTACCCTATCTTCCAGAGAAGACCTTAATTGTGGGGGATGAGGCACACAATCTAGGAGCGAAGCGGCTAGAAGCCAGTCTGCCCCGTAATGTGGGTCTACGGTTGGCGCTTTCTGCTACACCCGAACGGTATTTCGACGATCGTGGCACGCAATCTCTGTTCGATTATTTTGGTTCCGTGTTGGAGCCAGAGTTCACGCTGAGAGACGCGATCGAGCAGGGTGCCCTGGTGCCTTACCTCTACTATCCCTTGTTTGTGGAACTGACAGAGCAAGAAGCACAGGCTTACTCAGAGTTGAGTACCAAAATTGGACGGGCATTGGCGATCGCAGACGGCGACGAACAGGATTCTGCGGTTGCAACCCTCTCAATGCAACGTGCCCGTTTACTCAGTACCGCCACCAACAAATTGCACGTTTTGCGAGAACTCATGAAACCACGCTTGCAGAGCCACCACACACTTTTTTATTGCGGTGATGGTTCTGTCGAAGATGAGGTGAGTCAGGAAACGCAAACCCAACTTGAGGCAGTATCTCGGCTTCTGGGTAAAGAGCTAGGCTACCGCATCAACATTTACACTGCCGATACGCCTTTAGAGGAACGGGAAACCTTGCGTCAACAATTTGAAGCGGGAGAACTTCAGGGCTTAGTGGCAATTCGCTGCCTGGATGAGGGGGTAGATATTCCCAATGTAGAAACGGCTGTCATTCTGGCAAGCAGCAGCAATCCGCGCCAGTTTATTCAGAGACGGGGACGAATTTTGCGCCGACATCCCAATAAACAACGAGCGACCCTGTTTGACATGATTGTGTTGCCACCTGCGCTCGATCGAGAAACGCTAACCGTCGAACGAAACTTACTTCGTAGAGAACTGAGACGAGTCATTGAATTTGCTGATTTGGCAGACAATCAGGGCGAAGCCAGGGCCAAACTTTTGGGGCTTCAGCAGCAGTACGATTTGTTGGATATGTGAATGGGTTGGAAGTTTTGGGAAAGGTAGGAGGGGAAGGGAAAGGGGGAGTAGGGAGTCGAGGGAGTCAGGGGGTGAGGGCGTTGGGGGAGTCGAGGGCGTTGGGGGAGTTGAGGGAGTCAGGGGAGTCGAGGGAGTCAAGGGGGGGGCAAAAGGTATATGAGAGGGGTTGCAGCGAGAAGTTTTCAGGATTTGTTGGTTTGGCAAAAGGCGCATCAGTTTGTTTTAGCTGCTTACCGATTCAGTAATGGTTTTCCAAAAACGGAAGTCTTTGGATTGACTTCTCAGTTCAGACGAGCATCTGTTTCCGTTGCCGCTAATATTGCAGAAGGCTTCAGGAGAAAGGGGCGGGCAGATAGAGCAAGGTTTATCAATATTGCTCAAACCTCTCTAGAAGAATGCCGATACTACTTGATTTTGGCAAAAGACCTTCAATATGGTGATAGTACAAAGTTGACCTTTCAGCTAGAAGAAGTCAGCAGATTGCTAACAGCCTACGCTAAATCAGTTCAAGGCTTACCAGCAAAACCCTCCCCCGACCCCTGACTCCCTCAACTCCTACGCCCCCCTCACCCCCTTGCCCTCCTCGACTCCCTCGACCCCTGACTCTCCCTTATGTCCAAACCCTCCATCTCTACTGACGTTCATGCCCCCATCAACAATGCCTCCTCTGAAGTTCGTCAGATCATTCAGCGCGTGCTTGAAATCGAAAAAGAGCGGTTGGATAAAAATGAGCGCAGCCCGGTTAATGATGAAATCTTGAAAATTATCAAGGAAGCGGTGCAGTGAGGTAAGGAGGCAGGAGTCAAGGGGATCAAGGGAGTTAGGGGAATTGAGGGAATCGAGGGTAGAAAGCGGAGCACTGATCTAATTTTTCCTGCCCCTCGACCCCCTTGACTTCTGCCTCCTTTGACTCCCTTGACTCCCTCTCCCCCGCCTCCTGCCTCCCTCGCCTTCCCTCTCCCTTGCCTCCTGCCTCCCTTGCCTCCTGCCTCCCATGAAACTCCTTTCCCTTCGTATCTGTAACTTCCGCCCCTTCTACGGCGAACACAGCCTCACGCTTGCCAAGTCAGAGGAACGCAACATTACCGTCATTCATGGCAACAATGGTTCCGGGAAGACGGCTTTGCTGAATGCTTTTACCTGGGCACTGTATGAGAAATTTACCGCTGCCCTGGCATCGCCTGAGCAGTTAGTCAATCGACGGGCGATCGCAGAAGCAAACGTGGATCAGCCCATCCCTTGCTGGGTGGAAGTATCTTTTGACCATGACGGCAAGCAGTATCGGGTGAAGCGGGAATGCTGTGCTTACCGGAAAAAAGATGGCTCGATCGAACAGGCAAAGAGTGAGATCATCATGCAGTTCGTGGGGGATGATGGTCGCTGGATGTTTCTCCCAGCCTCGCAGATGCCAGAGGATGTAATTAGCCGCGTCCTGCCAAGGAGCTTGCACCAGTATTTCTTCTTCGACGGGGAGCGGATTGAGAATATTACCCGGACTGATAATCGTTCCGAAATTGCCGAGGCAACGAAAAAACTCCTGGGTGTCGAGGTGCTGGATCGAGCCATCAAGCACCTGACGACCGCTCGCAAAACCCTGGAAGAGGAACTAGAAGGGATTGGCGATGCCGAAACGCAGAAGCTGGTATCACAGAAACGCCAGCTAGAGCAGGAAGCGGAACAGCTAGAAACTCGCCAACTGGAATTGGCTCAGGAACTAGAACACCAGACCACTCGACGACAAAAGTTACGGCAAAAGCAACTGGAGTTGTCCGATATGGAGGGTCTGCAGCTACAGTTCGACACCCTGGAAGAGGACGAGAGAGAAATCCGAGAGCGCATTCAGCAGAGCAAAAAGACGCTCAAGCGGGCGATCTCGCAGCGGGGTTACATTGTTTTCTTGCCTAAAGTTGCGATGCAGTTCCGTTCACTGATCCGAGAGCGAGAAGAACGGGGCGAACTGCCAGCGGACATCAAACAGACGTTTGTACAAGACTTACTGGAGCGGCAGACTTGTATTTGCGGCACGGCATTACATGAAGGAACGGCTGCCTGTAGCGCTGTTAAGTCCTGGCTGGAGCGATCGGGGCTTTCAGAAGTCGAATCCGCTACATACCGCATCGAAGCGCAGGTCAATGAACTGGAAAGCCAACTGGATGACTTCTGGCAGGAGATTGACCGGGAGCAAGCCAGCATTAACGACAACAAGGGTAAATTAGAGCGCATTCAGGATGAGTTAGAGGACATCCGCGAGCAATTGCGGCATAGTCCGAGGGAAGACATCCGCGAGCTTCAGAACCGATTGGATGAGGTGGATACGGCGATCGATCGCCTGACGACGGAAAAGGGAGTCAACCAGGAAAAGATTGCCAATCTGGAACTGCAAGCAGGCCGCTTAGGGAAACAACTGAAGGAAAGCCGCACCAATGAGAAGCGGCAGAAGCTGGTTCTGAAACGCATTGAGGCAGCACAGGAGGCGATCGATCGCTTGAAGCAGGTGAAGGAAAACCGGGATGTGGTCTTCCGCAAGCAGTTAGAGCAGCAGATCGAGGAGTTATATGGGCAGATTTCGTTCAAGGCATATGTCCCCCGGTTGAGCGATCGCTATGAACTGAGCCTGGTCGAAGTAGCTGGGGGACAAGATGTGCTGGTGGGTGCTTCCACTGGAGAAAATCAGATCCTCAGTCTGTCGTTTATTGGCAGTGTAATCGAGCGGGTGCGACACTGGAGCAAGACAGGACTAATTATGGGACCCGATAGCAGTACCTTTCCGGTCGTGATGGATTCGCCGTTTGGCAACCTGGATGAGATTTATCGACGGCAGGTGGCAAGGCTGGTGCCGCTTCTGGCAAATCAGTTGGTGGTAATGGCATCCCAAACCCAGTGGCGCGGAGAGGTGGAGCAGGAGATGCAGCCTCGGATTGGCAGGGAGTATGTGCTGACGTTTAATTCACCGAAAGTTGATTGTGAAGAAGCATCGATTCAGCGGTATGGACAAGTCTACCCTTTGGTCAGGCAGAGCCAGAATGAGTTTGAATATACGGAGATGATGGAGGTTGAGCGGCGAGAGTAGAGGGGGTAAGGGAGTTGAGGGGGTTGAGAGAGTTGAGATTAGAGAAGAAATCGAGGTTAGAGAGGGGATAGAGAGATGGTAAATACGTTGCCTGTGCCGCAAAATTTGGTGACAGACACCTGGGTAAAAGCCAGTTGGGAGGAATTTTTAGCTCTGGGAGACAGACCAGAGTTGGAGAAAGCCAGATTTTACTATGACAATGGCTCCATGAGGATTGAGACGATGCCGATCGGATCTGGACACGGTCAAGATAATACCCTACTTGCTCAGTCTATTAGTCTCTACGGCACCGTCAAAACCATTCGGATTAAAGGTTTTACAAATACAAGCTTTCGAAAGAAGGGTGTAAGAGAATGTCAACCGGACATTGCATTTTACGTTGGTGCTGATTTCGATTTTCCGCCTAAAACATCACAACCAGTTGATGTCAATGAGTTTGGCGCGCCTCATTTGGTGATTGAAATTGCCTCGACCACTCTAAATGACGATCTTGGACGTAAACGACTGCTGTATGAACGTTTGGGAGTACAGGAATATTGGATCGTGGATGTCGTTGCAGGTGAGGTTGTGGCATTTGAGGTGGCGGATGGAGGCAGCAAGCAAATCCGTGAGTCGAAGGTGCTGCCAGGATTGGACATTACCCTCATTGAGGAGGCTCTGAAGCACAGCCAAACTCAGGACGATGGAGACATCAACCGCTGGTTGTTGCAGGTGTTTAATGGATAAAACCAGAACTCAATCAAGCAATTCCAGTTGTCATGCCTGAAAATGCTTGTTAAAAACCATTAGTTTCACTTAAAAAAATGGCTCTAGCCAGGGTTCAAATTTCAGAGGATAAAGCAGAACTCGTCAAAGCACTGAGAGACGAGGACGGAGGCACTGGACCGTTTCAAACCTATGCTGAAGTTTTGACATTTGCTGGCATGTTAGGAATGAGCAGAGCAAAACGATCGCCCCTCGGAAAATTTTCCAGGAAAGATCCCGATCCAGTGCCACAAGATCAGTTCAGGCACACGGGAGCATTGATTAGCCTGGTTGCGGCAATTTCCACTGAGGAATTAAAAATTCTCCTTCCTACAGAAGAATGTGATGCCCTGCGTGCTCAGATCTTTCAGGAATATGTAAACGGTGGTCTAGAAATTCTGCAAACTGAACTACAGGGAGTTGTCGATTACTCGGAGCAACTTTTGTTGATCTTAAAAACTGAGCGAGCTAAAGAGAATGTAGACATAGAAGAGTTTGATTTGTCTAAATTTATGTAAGCACTCTAAGTACGGGACAAAAAGCTTGAAAAGATGAGGAGGGTAGGGTTTCATCAGAATTACCACACTCTTGAGAAACCCTATGAGCCAATATAGCGAATTAAAGCAAGTCCTCCAAGGGCACTTGAACTG